>CAYTZH010000003.1:0-124621 GCA_964442285.1 uncultured Spirochaetales bacterium
CGTCGTCGGTGGCCAGCCGCTCCCCTACCGGCTCCTCGTGGCGGAGGGAACGGCATAGGCAGAAGCTGTCCTAGCCGAGATCACAGCCCAGAAACTTGTCGCTCGTTTGTCGCTCGCGCAGAAGCGGCTCTGTAAGTATCCGATCTATCTTTTCTTTTTCGGCCGCTTCCCGGTTCGAATCCAGGAGGGCCCACCCCGAAGTCCCCGCCGCGCCTCGGTTTCGGTTCCGGAATCCTTGTCGCCAACTTGTCGCCAAGTCGGTCGTCGCGCCGGGTCCCGGGGCGCAGGACCTCGATGAGCGCGTTGTCGGCGAGCCGCGCGTAGCGACGGGTGGACTGCACCGACGCATGGCCGAGGAAGCGCTGGAGGGCGCGCTCGGGGACGCCGCGGCGGATCGCGTCGGTGGCCATCGAGTGCTTCGTGCCCTCGTAGAGCGAGACGTGCGGCAGCTCGGCCGCCGCCAGGGCCCGGCTCCAGACGCGCCCGAGCGCCTTGTGCGGCCACATCCGACCGGTGCGCGGGTTCGGGAAGAGGGGCGCGGCGGAGAAGCGGCCGGCGGGATCGACGTGTCGCTCGATCCAGTCGTCGAGCTCCTCACTCACCGGTAGCCGCTTCGGCTTGCCCGTCTTGGTTCCGCGGATCTCCGCGCTCACCGACTTCGACTTGGCGGCCTTGTCCACATGCAGCCAGCCGTCCCGGTAGTCGGCCACCTGGAGCGCCCGCGCCTCGCCGGGCCGGAGACCCAGGTGCGCCAGGGCGAGGAAGATCCCGCGCTCGGCCTCGGGGATGTGCGCCAGCACCAGGTCCTGGTCGGCGACGGAGAGGATGCGGGGCTCGTGCTCCTCGACGCGCACCGACGGTAGGCGGGGCGCCTTCGGGATCTCCTCCCGCAGCTCCAGCCAGCGCAGGAAGGAGCGCAGGTAGCCCAGGTAGTTCCGGCGCGACTTCGGGCTCTGCCCGCGGTCCGCGAGCCACAGGCTCCAGTCCTCGAGCAGGCCGTAGGTCACCTCGTGGATCGACACCCGGTCGAAGAACGAGAAGTGCCCGCCGGGCGCCGCCAAGCGCTCGAGCTCCCGCACGAAGTTCGGCGAGAGCGAGCCGGCCTGCATCTCACGCCGTCGAAGATCGATCCACCGCTGGAGCCAGGTCGGCACGAGGTTCGCGGGCGCACTGGCCGGCTGGTAGCGCGCCAGCACCTCCTCGAGCGAGACGTCCTCGGCCACCTGGTCGCGGATCTTCTCGAGCAGCCGCCGCGCCGTGGCCTCGTCCGTCATCCGGACCCCGTGGTTCGTCCACACGCGCCCGACCGGCCGGAAGTCCAGGTAGAACTCCCGCGCCCCGTCCTTGCCGCGCTTGCGGCTCCGAATGCGCCCGAGCTTCGCCACGAGCTGCCATCGTACCGCAGGCGAGACGCCCTTCCGGCTGGAGAGCAGCATGGCGGCCGACGCCACCTTAGGCGTCCCCTCGCTGCTTGCTGGCTGCTGCCTCCACACTTCCCCCGCATCCGGGGGAGGTGTGGAAGTAGAGAGCAAGAGCCGTGCCGTTGCTGTCAGTCGGGCGCTTGCCGCGCAAGTGCTCGTGCCGTCGCGGCTACCGCTGAGCCGCCGTAGTGGCGGCGCGCTCGACTGGCTCTCTGTCGGGAGCCAGCGACCACCAGTGCATACCCGCCACACAAGATCGGTGCCGAGTGCTGCACGCGAGCTTGCCGTCGTGCGGCAGCGATAGATGCCAACCGCATGTCGATTGGCTGCGATGGCGCGGTTCTACTGGCGCCCTCTCTGCGGTTCGACTGTAACGAGAAGCGCGATTCGGGCGCGTTCCGCGTGTGGGCCGAAGTGGCCCACTCCGCAGCGAGCGGCCCACGCAATCCAACGCGGGGTCAAGGACTTCGCCGCCCGTTGGGCCACTCTTATCTTGCCGTAGCCCCAGACCCCTCCCGGGATCGGCATTCAGCAAGATAAGAGCGACTTGGATTCGCGCGAAGCCTGCGATTCCGCTTGGCTTTCGTCGAATGGTTCCGCTGGCGGCAACTTGCGACTGACTTACTTCCAATCTCGGCCGAGACGCGGTCTGCCTACGCCCCGTTGACTTCGGTTCTTGCCCGCGTTGGCGTCGCCCTAGCCGGGAGAGGCAGCCAGAAACCTGCGGTAGCGCTCCTCGAGCAGTTGCGGTTGCGGGCGCTCCTCTGCGCGCCGGGGGACGAGAATCCGACGTTCGTGGAAACCCTGTAGGCCATGGATCAGCATGGGGCCGTCTTCCTCGTCGAGGATGTCCTGGCGCACCTTGACAACCAGATCGGGCCGGATCCCGATGAAGTTCTGGTCGAACGCGGCGTGGTGCAGCTTGCAGAGAGCCAGGCCGTTGGGGACAACCGGGGCTCCAAGAGGGTCGACATCCGGCATGATGTGGGCTGCATCGAGAAGCTGCTGATGCTGCAGCCGACAGAGAGCGCAGCGCTCGCGATACGCCCGCAGGACCCGTAGCCGGAAGGAGCGCTGATGGAGCCGCTGCCGGGTCGTGACCGTGATGTATTCCCTGCGGGCTTCCTCCCCACCCTCGGCGACCACCTCCAAGCCCTCGCTCAGGTAGTGGGCGTCATCCACTGCCACCTGGAACCGCAGGGCCCCCGGCTCGTCGCCCACCACATACACCGGCCAGGCCGCGAAGTACTCCCCCTTCACCACCCCGTGGAAGTAGACGAGGGGTCGGCGCGCCTGCATGGCCCGCCGCAGGCCGACGTTCTCGTGGTGCTGAGGATCGGTGCCCCGGTAGCGGTACAGGAGCAGCGAGCCATCAGCTGTGAATCCGTCGTCATATGGCGCTGGCCGGCGAGGGTCCGGTGGCGCTGTAGTGATGGAAAGCGGCAGCTCCGGCAGCGCGGCGGGCTTGAAGATGCCCTGGATCCCCTTCAACGGGACGCGCTGTCCCTGGAACTCGAAGCCTTGTCGGAGAGCCCCGGCGGGTAGGACCTCGCCGTGGATGCGGGCCAGCTCGGCCAGATAGTCGAAGGCCGATAGCCGGATCCGCATGTCCAAATCCCCGCCGGGCATGCGATTATTCTACCCCGCGGGTGGGAACCGGTGTGCCCGGGTGGGCGCCGAGGCCGCTCCGCTGGGACGCTCGATGCAGGCTTACGTCGGAATCACGGACTACGAGTGGTACCAGCTCCTGGCGAGCCGTCCGCAGCTCGACGAGCTGAACTTCTGGCAGCCCGGCGGCAGCCGCATCTTCCGCGCACTGCAGCCGGGTGAGCTCTTCCTGTTCAAGCTCCACGCCCCGCGCCACTCCCTGGTTGGCGGTGGGTTCTTCGCCCACGCGACCCGGCTTCCGGTGAGCCTCGCCTGGGAGGCCTTTGGCGAGGCGAACGGGGCGACCTCGCTCACCGAGATGCGGGCCCGCATCGAGAAGTACCGGAAGACTCCCGCCCAGCCTCACGAGGACTACACGATCGGCTGCATTCTGCTCGAGCAGCCTTTCTTCCTGCCCGAAGACCTCTGGATCCCCCCGCCGCCCGATTGGCACCCGAACATCGTCCAGGGCAAGACCTACGACCTGCAGGCGGAGGTGGGTCGGGCGCTGTGGGACCAGGTCGAGGCGGCCATCCGGGCGCGAGGTGCGGCGCAGGAATGGCCCGCCGAGTGGCGCGAGCCCGGCCAGCCGCGCTACGGCGAGCCGACCCTCGTGCGACCGCGGCTCGGCCAGGGCAGCTTCCGGATCCTCGTCACCGACGCCTACGAGCGGCGCTGCGCCGTCACGGGCGAGCGCGTCCTGCCTGTTCTGGAGGCGGCCCACATCCGCCCCTACGCCAGCGGTGGTGAGCACCGCGTGGACAACGGCCTGCTCCTCCGCAGCGACCTCCACACGCTCTTCGACCGCGGCTACGTGACCGTCACGCCGACGCTCGACCTGGAGGTGAGCCGCCGCATCCGCGAGGACTTCGAGAACGGCCGGCACTACTACGCCCTGCACGGGGAGCGGGTCAGAGAGCCGACGGATCGCAGCCAGCGGCCGTCGGCCGAGTTCCTTCGTTGGCACAACGAGCAGGCGTACCTGGGCTGAGCCCGGCTCTCGTCTAGGGGAGCCGACCACTGAGGCTACAGAGAGTTCTGGACGGCCAGGCCTGTTGGAGTTGACCCGGTTTCGTGGATGCCTCACCACTTGGGAGGAGGGAGTTCACGATGCCGAAGAGTCACCCGCCGTACCCGCCGGAGTTCCGGCGCCGGATGGTGGAGCTGGTCCATGCGGGCCGGACGCCCGAGGAGCTGTCCCGGGAGTTCGAACCCTCGGCGCAGTCGATCTGGAACTGGGTGCGCCAGGCCGAGCGGGACGGGGGCGTCCGCCAGGACGGCCTTACGACCGACGAGAAGGAAGAGCTGCGCCGGCTGCGGCGTGAGAATCGGGTTCTCCGCGAGGAGAAGGAGATCCTGAAAAAAGCCGCGGCCTGGTTCGCTCAGGAGACCGGCTCGACGCCCAAAGGGCGTTCGAGTTCATGAGCCAGCACCGGGCCGACTACCCCCTCGCCGCGATGTGCCGGATGCTGGAGGTCTCCCCCAGTGGGTACTACGCGTGGTGTGGTCGGGAGCCGTCGGAGCGCGCGAGGACCGATGCGATGCTCCAAGCCGAGATCGAGGCCATCCACGAGCACTCGCGCAGGACCTATGGCGTCCCGCGGGTCCACGCTGAGCTCCGGGCCCAGGGGAGACGTATCGGTCGCAAGCGGGTGGCTCGACTGATGCGGCGGGCCAGGCTCGAGGGCGCGAGCCGGCGCAAGCGGGCCTGGACGACGACGCGGGCGCGCGATGCACGACCGGCTCCCGACCTGGTCGAGCGGGACTTCTCGTCTGAAGGACCCGATCGTCTCTGGGTCGCGGACATCACCTACATCCCGACCTGGGCCGGCTTCCTCTACCTGGCCGTCGTCCTCGATGCCTGGAGCCGTCGGGTCGTAGGCTGGGCGATGGCGAACCACCTGCGGACCGAGCTCGTCCTCGACGCGCTCAACATGGCGCTCTGGCAGCGGAAGCCGGAGCAGGTCGTGCATCACTCCGACCAGGGCTGCCAGTACACCTCGATCGCCTTCGGGCTTCGCTGCAAGGAGGCCGGCGTCCGTCCGTCGATGGGATCCGTCGCCGACTGCTACGACAACGCGATGTGTGAGAGCTTCTTCGCGACGCTCGAGTGCGAGCTGCTCGATCGCAAGCGCTTCCGGACCCAGACTGAAGCCCGTATGGCGGTCTTCGACTTCATCGAGGGCTGGTACAACCCGCAGCGCAGGCACTCCGGGCTGGCCTACCGCTCGCCCATCGAGTACGAAAGGCAGCAGGCCGTGGGAGCCTGAGCACCTCAGCGTTCAACCGTCCACGGAAGCGGGGCAACTCCATGTGAGCGCGGCCCCGTGTTCAACCGCG
The DNA here is from genome assembly GCA_964442285.1 of uncultured Spirochaetales bacterium. Lineage (GTDB taxonomy): Bacteria > Myxococcota_A > UBA9160 > UBA9160 > JAFDET01 > CAYTZH01. Next base: position 5,409 of record CAYTZH010000003.1, read on the forward strand.
CGCTGGGATCGGGTTAGAATCGAACTGGGCCAAGCGCTGGCCTATCGCGGTCCAGTGGCGGAGCGTCGCTTTGAAAGCCGAATGGGTCGAGCTCGGAGTTGGAGGCCATCTGCGGTGAGCGAGCAGACTATCCAGAGCCAGGACATCAAGGTCGCGGAGGTCTTTCAGGCCTTCTACGTGGTCCCCGACTACCAGCGCGAGTACGTCTGGGAGACGGATCAGGTCGAGCAGCTGTTGACCGATATCCGCGACGAGTTGGCAGGGCACGACCCGGCCAATGCGCCCGAGTATTTCATTGGCAGCGTCGTCGTCTGCCCGGGTGCTCAAGGCGTTCTCGATCTCATCGACGGGCAGCAGCGTATGACAACGCTGTTCCTCGTCTTGTGCGCCATCCGCGATCATTTCAAGGAGCTCGGTCGCACGCCGCCGGGCGCGCTCGGGCCACAAATTGCCGCGACTTCGACCGACGCGTCAGGCCGGGATCGGTTCCGATACCGACTCGTCTTGCAGTACGAAGACAGCGGTGACGTGCTGAAGCACATCGCTGAGGAGAGATTCGACGAGCAGGAGCGAGACACCCGCTCAATCGAGAACATCCTCAATGCCTACGAAGCAATCGCCGCTTTCCTGCGCCGAGAGTTCGCAGAGGATGAGGATGGGCTACGAGCCTACTACGGATATCTCACGAACAAGGTGAAGCTGATTCGGATCGTCACCGACGACGTCGCCAAGGCGCTCAAGATCTTCGAGACGATCAACGATCGCGGTGTCGGCCTCGATGCGATGGATCTGCTCAAGAACCTGCTGTTCATGAAGGCCAGCCGAAGCGATTTCGAGAAGCTGAAGAAGATCTGGAAGGAGCTTCAGGACACTATCTACGGGGCTGGAGAGAAGCCGCTCCGGTTCCTCCGCTATTTCATTCTCAGCCGCTACGACGTAGATCAACTCCGAGAGGACGAGATCTACTCCTGGTTCGCCAGGCACGAGCCAGATTGCGGCTACGGATCCGAGCCGGTCGGGTTCGCCAACGAGCTCTTGAGCGCGGCCCGTGCCTACACAAGCTTCCTGGATGGAAAGGGTGAGGACGGCTCGCCTAGTCCTTCGCTCGAGAACCTGCGGCTGCTGGGCGGAAAATCGGCGCGGCAGCACCTGGTACTACTGCTGGCGGGTCGTCATCTCTCGGGACCGCTGTTTGATCGGCTGGCCCAGGAGGTCGAGAACCTTTTCTTCGCTTACGTCATCACCCGAGAGGCAACCCGCGACTTCGAGAGGAACTTCGCGCGCTGGGCGAATGAGCTCCGGAAGGCGAAGTCAGAGAGCGAGCTCGACGCCTTCGTCGCGAAACGGCTCGCACCCTCGAAGATGGAGCTTGCGGAACGCTTCGACGATGCATTCCGCCGCCTCTACCGGACGTCCGTTCAGCAGTACCGGATGAAGTACATCCTGGCGAAGCTCACCCAGTACGTGGAGCTCCAGGCGTTCGGCGAGTCGGAGGGGACGCGTTGGCTCGGCCGCTATACGAGCGGAGGCTTCGAGATCGAGCACATCTATCCGCAGACGCCCTCGGAAGCAGCCTCGCAGGAGTTCGGGGCATTCGAAGACCCCGACGTAGCGGAGCGTCTCGGCAACCTCGTTCTGGTCGAGAAGTCAATCAACGCTTCGCTTGGGAATGCTCCGTTCTCGGAGAAGAGGGGCGTGTACCCGAAGTCCCAATTGCTGCTCGCCCGAGTTGTGTCAGACAAGCTCGAGATAGGAAGCAACACGAAGATCGACAAGGCGGTCCGCGAGCTCGAGCACTTTCAGAATTGGAACGAAGAGGCCGTCAGGCGGCGCCAGGAGATGATTCGCAGACTGGCTCACAGCGTATGGAACGTGCCCAAGAAGGGAGCGGGCGGCTCCTGATACCGGTGCGCGGCCGTCGCCGGAGTGGGCGCCGTGTGCCTCTACGGTGGATGCGCCAGGGAAGCGCGATAGGGCGGCAGGCGACGCGCCCCCCTGGGCGGGGCGCCTCATCCCCCGTCTTCACGTTCTCCGCCGGAGACGTACGAGGGGGCGTCTTCGGCCACCTTGGCGAGCGGGGCGTCGCCCGCCGGGACTCGATCTGCGGGCTGGAAGGCCCCGGGCCATCCGCCTTGGGCATCGATCGCCTCGTCGATCTCGGCCATGATGCGGATGGTCTCGTTCAGGGCGACGACGATCTTCTGGTAGTGGGCGATCTCCTCGTCCGAGAGCGTGCGTCCCTTCCGGTCCTTGAGCCACTTGTGGCAGACTTGGTAGCCACCGATCTGGAAGTCCCAGACCTCCTCGGGCACGCCCTTGAAGCCGACAGTGCCGGGCTTGGTCGCCCGGTGGCCCTCGCGCGCGTTGGTCTTGCCGGCGTCGAGCCACGCGGTGTCGTCCGACCAGCCCGCGCGACCGACTTCGGGGTTCTTGGGACCGGCGTAGGTGGTGATGACGTTGTCAAGTTGCGGCGACTCGAGCAAATGGAGGACCAGAAGGTCATGGCCGCGCGCCGCCAGCTCCCGTAGGAGGTCGACATCTCCGGGTAGTGGCACGCGAGGGAAGTCGAGCTTGAGCTGCGCCTCGTAGCGTTCACGGTAGCCGGGACTGTGGAACACCGCGTAGATGTAGGCGAGGACATCCTCAGGGCCGAAGGTCGCGCGCAGGTCTCCGCGGCCGTCGCTGACAAAGCGCAGCCCTACAGCAGCACCGACTTGGTCGACGAAACCTGAGTCCAGATTCGGCGTGCGGCCGCCCTTCCCCTGCGGCCAGCGATTGAACAACGACCCGTCGGCCTTGCCCACTCTCGGATAGAGGTAGAGCGGAAAGAGGTATCCTCGCTCTCGCGTGCGATTCGACACCATTGAATCGTCGGCAATCGATCGCGACGGAAAAGCGTGGCACCAGCCCGATCCTATTGACTGCCGACACGCCATCAGGCCGACGTTCTCGCCCGCGAGCAAATGCGGCATGGCCTCGGTCCGGGGCCAGTCTACCATCCAGGTGACGTAGTACAGCTCCCGGATGTCGAACGGGCGATACAGCACAGGCGCGTAGCGCTCATCCCATCGATCGTCTGCCTGGATCTTTCGCCTCGCCGCAGGGAGCTTCCATCCGCGGGAGTCCCCGGGTGGATACTTCTTGGAGCCCTTGCCGGCAAAGTACTTCTTCCGGATTGCATCGTCCGACAACGACTTCGAGCGCAGGTCCTCGATCCTGCTTCTAAGTGTCCCCCGGTCGAAGTCGACAACGAAATCGTCGCGCGCCGTGACGATCCCGGTCACGTTTACGGGCATGACCGAGTTGATCGCAGGCCAGTCAGAGTAGTAGTCCGCACCGGCACCGTCGAAGGGCTCGAACAGATAGAACGGAGTGGTTGGTTCCAGCTCCGCCCATTCGGTGTCGGCAGAGCCGTGCTCTGCTAGCCACTTGTACTTGCTTTGGCGCTCGCCCCAGAGATCGGCATGGCAGACAGATCTGGCTGCACCAGGCTTCGTGAAGAGCCCGATGGCCACCCCCTGTTGGATGTCGAACACGTTCACATCCCGGCCACCCCCGGGAGGAGTCTCCTTCTTCTTGAGGTTCCCGTGGAGATCGAGCACGCGGATGTTCCGGAATGACTGCATGAGCGACCAGCGCATTCCCCGGAACGTGGGGTTGTCGAGGTAGCCGTGGTTGCTGATGTAGCCGTGAACGCCCGCACCTGTGCCGTCGAGCAGCCACTGCGAGAGGCGGGTGAACTTCACGTAGTCGTCCTGGAGCCACACCTTCCGCTCGCCAAGCGGCTCACCGTCGACGTGGTAGTAGCTCGCGGTCGCCGTCCCATCCGGAAGGCGGCCCTTTAGAAGGCCGTCGATCCACGGGCTCATGTTCGACGAGAGACCCGAGTAAGGCGGATTCCCGACCACCACCGTGAACCGCTGCCTGCGTTTGATCTCGTTGACCGCTTCGGCCTCGTGCGCCAGAGCCGGCAGGAAGTCGAGCGCGAGCTGCTTGCTGCTTGCTGGCTCCAGCGCGTTCGTCAGGTACACCCGCGCTCGCTCATCGCTCCCGAACCGATATCCGGTCTCGTAGAGCTTGAGGCCGATCTTCAGATGCGCGATGGCGTAGGGCGCCATCAGGAGCTCGTAGCCGTGCAAGCGGGGCAGCAGGTGTTCTGCGACGTATTCGTTCCAGAGCACCCGGATCTTCTTCTCGCCGTGCCCCTGAGCCTTCCACTTTGCGACCATCGTCTCGTGGATGAGGTCGATCACCTCGACGAGGAAGGTGCCGGTGCCCGTGGCGGGGTCGAGGATCTGAACGAAGGTCTGGTCGCGTGGCGTGCCATCGGGGACCTTCAGCTCCCGGTTCTGCTCCGCCATCTCGCCCCAGGTGGTGACGTCGGCGAGGCCGTCCTCGAGGCCGAACTCGGTGCGCAGCAGCTCGTCCACCGAGCGCACGATGTAGGAGACCACCGGGCGCGGCGTGTAGAAGACGCCGCGGCTGACCTTCTGCCTCTTGTCGTAGGCGGCGAGGAAGTGCTCGTAGAAGTGGAGGACCGGGTCCTCTTGCGGGTTCCGGTCGCCGAAGTCGCGAACGACTGCCTCCATGTTGGCCTGGTCGAGGAGGTCCAGGACATCGGAGACGCCGAGCTCGTCGAAATCGATGCCCGGTCCCCCAGCCTTGCCGCGGCGACCGCCCACATGGAGGAAGGTCTCCATCAGCTCCCGCAGGAATGGGTTCGTCCGCATGTGCGCTGCAAAGTCATCGGCGGTGCGCCGCGTCGGATCCGTGATGCGGGCCGAGAGCAGGCCGTAGGCGATGGTTTGCGCGTACATGTCGGCGAAGCCGGCCTCGTCCAGGTCGTGGACTAGCGCCGTCTGGAATGCCTTCATGAGCTTGGTGAGGGGGCCGGTCTCGGTCTCGATTGCGAGCGCCGTCTTGATGCGGTCGCGGATCGCGCGGGCCAGCTCCGCGAGGTGCTCGGAAAGCGTCTTCGAGGTGGTGATGACCTCGCGGTGGCGGAGGATGAAGGCCGCGCGCCAGCGCTCGCGCCAGGCGTGGGCGTCGTCCGCGTCATGGGGCCAGGCGAGATCGCTGGTCAGCCTCTCGGCCACGTCGTCCAGGTGGAGCGGCGTGTCGAGATTGTCCCAGCCCAGCACCTTGAGGGTGGGGAGGTCAGCGCCGTCCACCGGGCTCGAGAAGTGCGCGAAGCTGATACGGCGCTCATCGCCTTCGCCGTAGTTCGAGACGAATAGGAGGTCGTCCGCGGCCCAGGCCTGCCGCTCGGACTTGTTGGCCGAGGCGCGCTTCTTGAGCGCCACCTGCCCGAGGATGCGCCGCAGCGCCACCACCGGCAGGCGCTTGGGCTCGAATTTGACGAAGAAGATGCCCCAGGGCTGGCTCGGCGTGAGCGGCCGCAGGCGCTTGATCTCCTGGATCTTGGCCGCGTTCTTCGCATCGATCCCGAGTTCCTCGGGTGTGTACTCGAAGGTCAGCTCCTCGAAGTCCTCTCCGTTGGCGATGGGCCAGCCCATCTCGTCGCGCAGATAGGCGACGAGCTGGTCGAAGCGGCGGATCGTCGCGAGCGTCGCGCGGTGGTCGGTCGGCATCGGCTCAGACCTCGTTCAGCTCCATCCAGCAGCGGAGCCTCGCCCGAACGCCAAGCGGCGCATCGACCCGCTTCAAGTAGGTGTTCTTGATGTGCTTCTCGATCGCCTTGCGCGCCTCCACCAGAGCCTCCTCGTCTGTGGTGCACTTCCGCGGCGTCTCGGGCTTCGACCGGATGCTGCCGACGATCTCACCGGGCTCCTCGAGGACGGCCTCACGATCGAGATCATAGAAGTACCAGCGCGTGGTCCCTGCCTCCTCCGTGAACTCGCCCGCCTCCTTGTCGAGGGCCGGGAGCGCGTAGCAGAAGAACACGCCGCGAAGACCCTTCGCGGGACGCTTGCGGCCGCTGAAGATTGCGCCCGGCAGGCCTCGCAGCCGCGCCTCCAGCCCCGCGTCGGCCTGGAGGAGCGCCTGGTACTCGAGATGCATGTCCTCGACCGCCGTGCGCGTGCCTTCGTAGGCCTGGTTGAACTCCTTGAGGGCCTCGTAGTCGTCCTCGGGCGTTAGTAGCTTCCGCCCCTCGATGCCCAGGGTCCTGGAGATGAGCAGGGTTTTCTGGGTGACCCGCGTGTAGAGCGTGAGGATTGCGTTCAGCTCCGCGGGCGGCAGGAAGTTCCAGAAGCTCACCTTGCCGCGGGAGGAGGCGATCTCCGGATGATCCGCGACGAGGCGCTTCTCCACCTCGGGGTTCATGCGCCGATCGACGCGGCCGATGCGCTGCATCAGGCGGACGGGGTTCCAGTGGATGTCGTAATTGATCATCCGCGAGGCATCCTGGAGGTTCAGGCCCTCGGAGAGGACGTCGGTGGAGATCAGGACGCGGATCTCGTCGCGGCCCTGCTCGGCAAGCTCCGGGGAGGACAGGCCGTTGTAGTAGGGTGAGAAGCGCTGGATGACGTCCGCCCGGTTGCGCTTGGTGGCGCTGTCGACCTGGGAGACGCCCTCGATCCCTGCCTTCTCGAGCTGGCCTCGCAGGTAGCGGGCCGTATCCGCGAACTCGGTGAAAATGAGCACCTTCTGACCGGTGAGCTCCTTCGACTTGAGCAGCCGGATCAGTTTCTTGAGCTTGTCGTCGTGCTTGGGCTCGAACTTCCGGGCCTCGTCGAGGAACTGGACGATCTGATCCAGGTCGAGGAACGTCTCCTGCATCATCTCGGCGACCTCGAACTCCTCCCGATCCAGCCGCCTGACCGCGTCGAGCATCTCCTGGGGCACGATGTCCTCGTCCTGGTCCTCGTCCGGTTCCTCCCCCCAGAGCGCGAGCTGCCGTTGCGCCGCATAGCCGAGCACCTCGGCGTTTTGGCCCTTCCAACGCTCCAGGCGCTTCTTCTCCGCCTCGGTCTCGCTGTGGACTTCGAGGAAGGCGAGCAGCTTCTGGAGCAGCCGCTCGCACGAAAGCTCGAAGGCGGCCACGGAGCTCTCGAAGCGCTTGAGGAAGTTGGTGCGGATGAGGCCGACGACCTGCTCCTGGCGGCCTTCTTCGAACTTGTCGATCGTCTCGTCCGGGCCCTTGTACCAGAACAGCGGGTAGTACATTGGGAGCGTAAACAGCGGATTCTTGCGGCGGAAGGCCTTCTCGAACTTGTCGAGAAGCTCGCCGTAGGTCTTGCGGATCGAGTACTCGGCGACCTGGGGCGCCCTGCGGTCGGGGAAGGCGGCGGCCTGTCCAGTCTCCCGGATCTGGCTCTCTCGTGCGTAGGCCCGACTGCGCTGCACGACGAGGTGCCGGAAGATCTCGTCGGTCTCGAGGATCTCTCCGGCCTCGCTGATGTGCTCGGCGACGTCCGCAGCCACGTGCCCGACGCGGTCGCGCAAGTCCTTCTCCATCTGGTTGAAGTGCGCGCGGAGATTGTTGACCCCCAGGGTGCGGGCGAAGTAGGGCTCGTCGCGCCGCGTGAACAGTTCGACCAGGTGGCGGAAGTCGCTCAGCCGATTGTTGATGGGCGTGGCGGTGAGCATGAAGAGGGCTTTTGGCCGCGCTTCGGGGTTCAGGAGCTCGTAGAGGCGCCAGTAGCGCGAGGGCTCGATCTCCTCGTCGGGATTCCCCTGGCGCCCTGGGTTGCGGAAGTGGTGGGCCTCGTCGATCACGACCACGTCCGCCAGCTCGGCGATTCGCTCGAAGCGTTCCGGGAAGTCCCCCTTGCGGCCCAGATCCGTATGGCTGAACACGGCGAGGTTGCTGAAGTCCGCGCCTCCGCCCACGCCACCGATGTGGGGAAGCCACTCGCGGAGGTGAGGCTCCCACACGCCTTCCTTCGTGGCCTTCGGCGCCAGCAAGACGACCCGCTTGCCCTCGTGGAGCACCAACCGCTCGATCAGCATCAGTCCGACGAAGGTCTTGCCGAGGCCGACGCCATCGCAGAGGAACGCGCCCCCATGCTGGCGCGCGATCTTCATGAGAGCCCAGTAGGCCTCCTTCTGATAGCGGTCGAGACTGGGGAACATCCTGGAGCGAGTCTCGTCCCACTCTGTCGCCGTGAGTTCGTGACCGCTGAAGAACTCCTGGAGTGCCTTCGCATAAACGTCGAACGGCGTGTAGAGGTGAGTCTGACGAGAGATCGTCTCGATGACTGCATCCGTCACCTCGCTCGCTTCGTTCCAATGCGCCTCGAACCACTCCTGGAGCTGCGCCACCTCGCGCGCGCTCTGTACCTGGATGTTCAGCTCGATGTTCTTGGTGAGGCCCGGACGCGTGAAGTTGCTCGACCCCACCAGCGCCTGGGATCCCACGACCTCGAGCTTGGCGTGGGTGATGTAGGTCTTGGCGTGGAACTTGTCCTTGTCGTAGACACGGCACTCGATCTGTCCGGATCGCAGCGCCTCGAGGATCGCCGGAACGCCGTGGAGGAACGGATTCGCATCCTTGTCCTCTTCGAGGCTCTGGTCGAGGACTTGAACCGCTCGCGAACGGACGGCTTCGAGGAGCGCCTTCCTTGTTCGCTGCGTCGTCTCGGCGCCCATCAGGATCCGGATCTTGTCGAGCGGCTGCCACTTCTGGTCGAGTGCCAGCAGGGCCCCGATCTCGAAGTAGCCGGTGGCGATGTCGAACGACTTGGCGATCCCGGACCACTCTTCGAGGTACCGCAGCGCCGTCCAGCCGGACACGCTGTTGTCCACGATGAAGAGATCGCGGCCCTTGGATTCAGGACTCATGGCTCCCCGCTCTGGCTGTCAGTCTCGAAGCCTACGCCAATCGAGGCCACCGCTACTCGTTCGCCTCGGCCTCCGCCGCGGCGGCGCCGGACTCCGTCAGCTCCCAGGTTCCGCGCGGCGAGTCAGACGCAAGGAGGCCGTCCTCCACCATCTTGAATCGCTCCCAGGCCGCCGTATTCCGCCAGCGGACGTCGGTTCCCGAGGGCAGTCTCTCGCGGTCAGCATCCGTGAGTCGACCCTTAACCGTCTCGAAGACCCGATCCAGGACCTCGGCCATCGAGCCGCTCCCGCCTAGCTCGCGCAGCGCCAACAGGATGGGCCCGCGATAGGCGTCCTGGGCCAGCTTCTGGACCCGGCCACGCCTCTTCCGGCGCTGGGGAGGCGCCGTGGCGACCTGGGGCGGGGCGGGCTCCGGACCCGGCTTCCCGCCTGCCTTCTTCTGTCGCTGCGCCTCAGCTGCGTCCAAGACTCGCCGCAACGCATCGTCCGGGCTGTCCTCCAAGGGCACCGCCCAGGACTGAAGCCGCTTCCAGGTGTCTTCCGAGATTCGCATTACCGGCATGCCCATGACTCCTCCTTGCTCGCCCATATATAGTCACAATGTAACTTATTAAGTCAATGGACAATATATAGAGCCAGCTGCAGCCTTCGGGGCGTAAAGAAAGGTTAAAGCGTTTTTCTTTCTTAGCGGCTAGGCTTGCGAAAGGATGCTTTCCAGAGGCTGGGCACACCCATGAAGAGAGGCGCCACGGGCGATTGGGTGACCGTCTCCACCGTAGGGGAACCGGTCCGGGCCTTTCTGCCGAAGCCGCTGCCCCCGGCGGTGCCCATTCAGATCGAAGGCACCCTTCGAAGCTCGCTCGATGAGGCGCTGCTTGCCCTGGGACGCTTGGACAGCGTCACGACCTTGCTTCCTGACACTGCTCTCTTCCTGTTCATGTACGTCCGGAAGGAAGCGGTGCTCTCGTCGCAGATCGAGGGAACCCAGTCGTCCCTCTCGGATCTGCTGCTCTTCGAGCTCGACGAAGCGCCCGGTGTGCCCCTGGCTGACGTCGAAGAGGTGTCCTGCTACGTGGCGGCCTTGGAGCACGGGCTCAAGCGCCTCCGGGAAGGGTTCCCGCTCTCGAATCGCCTGATCCGCGAGATCCACGGCCAGCTGCTCGCGCGCGGGCGAGGGGCGGAGAAGCAGCCCGGGGAGTTCAGGACTTCACAGAACTGGATCGGCGGGCCGCGCCCTGGCCTCGCCACCTATGTCCCGCCGCCCCCCGAACACGTGCCCGACTGCATGGGTGAACTCGAGCGTTTCCTTCACCAGCCGGCAGAGCAGGTTCCCGTACTCGTCAAGACGGCCCTCGCTCACGTTCAGTTCGAAACGATCCATCCATTCCTCGATGGCAACGGGCGCGTGGGGAGGCTGCTCGTCAGCCTTCTGCTCTGGTCCGAGGGCGTCCTCCGCGAGCCGCTCCTCTACCTGAGCCTGTATCTCAAGGCCCATCGTTCGGCCTACTACGACCTCTTGCAGCGCGTTCGATTGGAGGGAGAATGGGAAGGCTGGCTCCAGTTCTTTGCGGACGGGGTCCGGGAAACGGCCGAAGGCGCCGTGGTCACCGCTCGCAAGATCGTCGATCTCTTCGAGCAGGATCGCCGAAAGATCCAAGGCCACCAGCGGGCGGTGGGGTCAGCCCTCCGCGTACATCACGCACTCCAGCAACGCCCCGTAGCCTCGATCCCACTCCTCGTCCAAGCCACCGATCTCTCGGCCCCCACCGTCAGCGCTGCGCTGCGGATGCTCGAGCGCCTGGAGATCGTCCGCGAGCTCACAGGAAAGCGTAGGAACCGGCTCTTCGGATACCATCGCTACGTGAGTTTGCTCGCGGAGGGGACGCAACCGTGAGGTGTACCTTAATTCCACAATTCGCTGGCTGGCTTCTGCGATGAAGTTCTTGGTAGACACCAATATCGTCATCCGCGCCGAGCCGACGAGCCCCGCAGACGTCGAGGCGGGCACGCCGATCGCGATCGAGTTCCTTCGGCTCATCGCGAAGGGCTCCCATCAGGCCTACCTGCATCCCGCATCCCTTGAGGAGCTTCGGGGTGACAGGGAGGAAACACGCCGGTCGCTGCGCGAAACGTTGGTCAGGAAGTATCCGGAGTTGCCGTCGCCGCCGGTCGTGCCGTTGGCGCTTGAGGCAATTCTGGGGCGTCCGGATCCCAGCAGCCACGATCGGGTAGATCACCTTCTCTTGGCGGCGGTCTCGGCAGACGCGGTCGACTACTTAGTCACGGACGACCACAGAATCGTCCGGCGGGCCCGCAGGGTGGATCTTGCTTCGCGGGTGCTGACGCCAGCTGATGCTGTAGCCACTCTACGGCGCCTCTTTCAGACTGTCCCCACGCCGCCGCCCGCGGTTGCTCAGGTCTACGCTCATGAGCTGGACGACGCCGATCCGATCTTCGACTCATTTCGATCGGACTACCCGGATTTCCAGCTGTGGATCCGGAAGTGCAAGCGAGAGCACCGGATTAGCTGGATCATTCCAGCAGCCAATGGCCAGCTCGCTGCTCTGTGCATCGTCAAGGCCGAAACGAACCGCGAGCACGGTCTTCCGGGTCGGCTGCTGAAGCTCTGCAGTTTTAAGGTGTCCGATGATGCGCGCGGCTTTCGGTACGGAGAGCTCCTGCTCAAGGCCGTTTTCACCTTCGCGTTCGAGAACTGGTATGACCACGTCTACGTCGAGGTGTTCCCGAAGTATTCAGAACTGATTGATTTGCTGGACACCTTCGGCTTCCAAGAACTGCCGGCGCGAACCCTCAAGGGTGAGATCGTCCTAGGCAAGCCGCTTTCCTTCTCGCAGCGCGAGTTTGAAACTCTTGACGCCCTGCAGTTTCATATCCGCTTTGGGCCTAAGTATCTGAAAGCCAAGGATGTGTTCGTCGTGCCAATCAGGCCCGAGTACCACGACATGCTCTTCCCTGAGCACGCCGTGCAGCCAGAACTCTTCGGCCAGGTGCGTCCCTTTGGCAACGGTATTCTCAAGGCTTACTTGTGCCATTCCCCCAGTCGGCAACTCACCCCGGGGAGCGTTCTTCTCTTCTATGAGTCGGGAGGTAGCAGCCAGGTCAGGTGTGTTGGGGTTGTCGAGGAGACTTTGGTCGCGTCCCAGCCGGATCGAGTCGCGAGATTCGTGGGCCAGCGAACCGTGTATAGCTTGGCTGAGATTAAGGCGATGTGTGTTGAGCCGGTATTGGCGATCCTCTTTCGGCAGGCGTCGGGTCTGCTGAACTACCCCCTACCGTTGCGAGATCTGCTTGAGGAAGGGGTGCTGACTACGGCACCGCGATCGATAACACGGGTCAAGGCGGAGGGACTACGATGGATGCGGGATCAGATCGAGCTGTCGCCCTGATGTCAATTCAGCCGGAGTTCGCCGAGCGAATCCTGGCTGGCGAGAAGCGAGTAGAGTTCCGAAAGACCTACTTCCGCTACAAGGTTTCTCACGTGATCGTTTACAGCAGCAATCCGGTGCAAAAGATCGTCGGGTTTTTCGAAGTCGAGGCGCTCGAGTTAGATGACCCGGCGAGTCTCTGGAAGCGCTATTCAAGCGTCGGCGGGATCGCGCGATCCGCATTCGAGGCGTACTACGACGGGTGCAGACGGGGCGTGGCAATCAGGATCGGGCGGACCTTTAGACTTCAGAAACCCCTTCCGCTCTCAAGCTTGACCGATACACAGCCGCCGCCGCAGAGCTTCCGGTATGTGGGAGCCGCTGCCCTGCGATTGCTGGCATCGGACGCCCTGGCCTGTTAGGAGTCCGAGACGACAGGAAGGGGCAAAGTCTTTCAGCTAGCTGCGTTCGCCTCGGAGACCATCGGATGAGTTTCAGAACAGAGCATCTCTGAAATGCGGAAGTCCGATCTCCGGCGCAACCACGATCCGCTGGACGCCGCCATCGATCGCTACGAAGCTTTCATGCGAAAGGTCATAGCGGCGAAGAAGGTGATCGGGAACGCACAGGAAAAGCGTGACCTAGCCGAGTCCGTCCTGCTCCGCCTGTGTGCCAATTGGGAGCGGTTCATTGACGAACACCTAGTCGATTGCGTGAACCGCGACTCCTCTCAACTCTGCGACTTCTTCGGCGTCTCCGTTCCAAACCACCCCAGCAAGCACCTCTGCCAGGCGCTTCTCTTCGGGGATAGCTATCGGGATTTTCGTAGCTTCGGCGACCTGAAGGGCTTCTCGAAACGGGTTCTTCCCGAAGCAAGTAACCCTTTCCTGCAGATCTCGAAGGCTCACGCCGCGCGAATCGATGAGGTCTACAGGATCAGAAACTACCTATCTCACTACAGCGACCGTGCGAAGCGCTCGCTCCGGGCCATGTACAAGGAGAAGTACGGCATGACGAGGTTCCTTGAGCCTGGGCAGTTTCTCCTCGCGTACGATGGGAGGCGGCTGTGGCAGTACTTCGACGGTTTCAGAGGGGCCTCAAGTGATATGAAGGGCTGGTACTAGGCGGGCTGCCGGAGGCTCCGCGCGCATCCCTGTTTGTCGCCAACTTGTCGCCAAGCCCGATCCGCGTTTGTAACTAGCTGGAACCCTTCTTCTTTTTCCCCTCCCCGCCTGGTTCGAATCCAGGAGGGCCCACCCGTCGCGGCGGGCGGCTAGGGGTCGGGGGTGCGCTCGCCGGGTGGTGCGGCCTGGCGGATCACCGCCAGGAAGCCTTCGCCGTAGCGGGCGGCCTTCTTGGGGCCGATGCCGTCGACGGCGAGCAGGGCGTCGGGGGTGGTCGGGCGCAGGTACACCAGGTCGTGGAGGGTGCGATCGTGGGCGACCACGTAGGGCGGGACGCCCTGGGCCCGAGCCACCTCCAGCCGGTGGGCGCGCAGGGCCTCGAAGAGCGCCTGCTCGTCGGCGTCCAGCGCGGACGGATCGGGGGCGGCAGGCGCGCCGTCGGTCGTGCGTCGCGCGGGCGGGGTGGCGCCGGCGGTGCGGGTCCCGGGGTGCAGGGGCGGGAGCGTGATGCGTGCCGGGACCTCGCCGCGCATCACGCGGGCGCCGGCCTCCGTGAGGACGACCACCGGGCGGTCGTCGCCAAGGAAGCCGACCCAGCCCGCGGTGACGCTGCGGCGGAGGACGCGGGTGAGCCAGTCGGCGCGTCGCTCCCGCAGGACGCCGAAGGTGGGGACCCGGTCCAGGTCGTGGCGCGCCAGGCGCTCGTCGGCCTCGCCGCGCAGCAGCTTCACCGCGGCGCCGAGGCCCAGGCGGCCGTGCACCCGCGCCACGGCGGAGAGGGCCTTGCGCGCGATCTGGGTGGTCTCCTCGGGGGTGAAATCCGCATCGTGCGCGCCCGCGCCATCGGCCGCCAGGCGCAGGCACTCGTCGCAGACGCCGCAGCCCGCGAGGGTCTCGGCCTCGTCGCCGAAGTAGCGCAGGATGGCGTCGTGCCGGCAGCTCCCGCCCTCGGCCCAGCGCAGGAGCTCGAGGAAGAGGCTCCACTTGTGCTCCACGACCTCGGGCGCCGGCAGGGCGCCGTCGGTCGGGAGCTCGAGCAGGCGTCGGCGGAGCGGCAGGTCCTGGCCGCTGTGGAGGAGCAGGCCCAGGGCGGGCTGGCCGTCGCGCCCGGCGCGACCCACCTCCTGGTAGTAGGCCTCGAGCGAGCCCGGCGGGCCCAGGTGTACGACGGCCCGCACGTCCGGCTCGTCGATGCCCATGCCAAAGGCGTTGGTGGCCACCACCAGGTCGAGCTCGCCGGCGGTGAAGCGTCGCTGCGCCTCCTCGCGATCCTCGGCGGGGAGCCCGGCGTGGTAGACGTCGCTCCGCCAGCCCTGGCCGGCCAGCCGGTAGGCCTCCTCCTCGGCCCCGCGCCGAGTCGGCGCGTAGACGATCGCCTTGCCGGCGCCCGAGCCGGGTGCGCCCAGGGCCTCGGCCAGCGCCGCCTCCACCCGCGCGTTGCGCTCCTTGCGGCTCCTCACCTCGGCGGCGCGCAGCGAGAGGTTCGGCCGCGCGAAGCCCGTGACGAGCTGCGGGGTGGCGGCCGGCAGTCCGAGCCGCGCCAGGATCTCGTCGCGAACCACGGGCGTGGCGGTGGCCGTGCAGGCCAGGACGCGCGCCTCGGGGAGCGCCTCGAGCAGGGCGCCGAGCTGGAGGTAGTCCGGCCGGAAGTCGTGGCCCCACTCGCTGATGCAGTGGGCCTCGTCCACGGCCACGAGCGGGCAGGCGAGCCGCGGCAGCAGCGCGCGGAAGGCCGGCAGCGCCAGCCGCTCCGGCGCCACGTAGACCAGCGCGTACGCCCCGCGCGCCAGCGCCGCCAGCCGTCGCCCGAGCTCGTCGGGCCGGAGGGTCGAGGCGAGGTACGTCGCGGGCACGCCCACCGCCTCGAGGGCGGTCACCTGATCGTGCATCAGCGCGATCAGCGGCGAGACCACGAGGGTCGTCCCCGCGAGCAGGCTCGCCGGGAGCTGGTAGGTCAGGCTCTTCCCGCCGCCGGTCGGCGCCACCAGCAGGAGCCGCCCCCCGGCGAGCAGGGTCTCGATGGCCTCGCGCTGCCCCGGCAGGAAGCGCCCGTGCCCGAAGCGGGCGAGCGCGGACTCCAGGTCGCGGTCCGTCGGCGTGGCGATCGCGGCGCTCCTCGGCCTGGGACGGGAGGGGGGTGCGCCGAGCGTACCGAACGGTGCCGGGCAGGACGAGGCCGCTCCCGCGCGGCGACGTGATCTCCCCCAGCGAGCCCGAGCCCGGCCTCAGCCCACCTCGGAGAAGAGCCGGCCGCCCTCCTTGCGGATCCGGCAGCCGGCGAGCAGGGAGTCGAGCCCGAGCAGCTCGCGCCCGCCGGCGAAGCGGTCGAGCAGCCCCTCGACGGCGGCGCGGCCCGGGGCGCTCGCGGTGCAGGTGGCCAGCACCGCGGCCAGGCGCTGGAGCATCCAGATCTGGTAGGGGACGACCATGCGCCGGCCGCGGGCGTCGCCGATGCGGTAGGCGTGGGTGAGCGCGCCACCGCCGGTCTGGAGCGACTCGAACCCGGGCGTCGCCAGGAACGACTTTCCGGGCAGCTCCGCGCCGGGCTCGTGGGCGTCGCTCGCGATGAACGCGGTCAGCACGCGGACCGCGTCGCGGAGCACCGGCCACATCTCGTCGAAGAAGGTGGCGAGGACCGGGATCAGCGTCTCCGGGATCGCGTCGTCGGCGAGCCAGTCGCCGCCGTCGCTCGTGGCGGGGCGGCCCAGGAGCTCGCCGCTCGCGGGATCGAGGGCGTAGAGCTTCTGTCCGTACCAGCGCGCGTTCGTCGCACCCTCGGCGTTGGTGCGCTCGACCCACTCCGCCACCAGCGGGAAGTACACGCGCAGCGCGAAGCCCGGGACCGCGTCGCGGTACAGGTGCGCGTAGAGCGGGCCCATCAGCCCGAAGTCGCCCAGGCTCGGCTGGCCGCCGAGCACGTAGTCGTGGGCGCCGAAGTGCACCTCGAGCTTCTGGAGCAGCGCGTGCTGGCTCGCCTGCCACGCGAGCTCGGTGGTCTCGTCGACCCCCAGGTGGACCAGGCCCGCGTAGGTGCCCCTGGGCGCCGTGCGCGAGGTGGAGATGCCCATCATCCTTTCGAACAGGCCCGCCCCGGCCGCGCGGCGCGCCGGACCGGGCCGCCCCGCCCCGAAGACCGCCCCCCACTGCTGCTCGTTGAAGGCGCGGTGCGAGGGCTCGCGCCCGTCCTCCGAGAAGAACCAGCGCTGCCAGAAGGCCGGGACGATCACCCACTCGTCGGCGAGCAGCTCGATCAGGTAGGAGGCGAGCGCCTGCCGCGGCGCCCTCGTGGGATCCGGCACGACCGGACGCTCGGGGTGGCGCCACTCGACGAAGTCGAGGATCTCGCTCGTGTCCTGGATCCAGGTGCCGTCGGGGGCCTGGAGCTGGGGCACGGCGCCCGTGCCGGACTTCGGCACCAGCAGGCCCATCATCAGCTCCGGCGTCGCCAGCACGTCCTCGAAGCCGGGGCCGAGCGCGCCGTGGTGCTGCTTCCAGCGCAGGTAGGCGCGGGCCTTGCCGGAGAAGTAGCTGTGCTCCCAGGAGAAGAGCCGGTACATGGGCCGCGCCGTCACAGCCCGAGCAGCCGCGCGGCGTTGTCGTAGAGGATCTGGCGGCGCAGCGCGGGCCGGCCTTCGGTGGCGATCAGGACCTTCGCCAGCGGCAGGACCGGGTGGTAGAAGGGCCAGTCCGAGCCGAACAGCAGCCGGGCGGGATCCACCCGGTCGATCACCTCGCGCATCTGGCCGAGGGAGATGCACGAGAGGTCGAGCATGGCGTTGGGATAGCGCAGGGCCAGCGCGATCGCCTCACGGCACTGCTGGGCCCCGGCGTGGCCGAGCACGAAGGTGGTGTCCGGGTGCTCGCGCAGGGGACGCTCGTAGAGGCGGACCTGGCCGCAGGCCTGCTGGCGCCGGGGCTCGATCCCCGCCGGCCCGCAGTGCCAGAAGACCGGCAGCCCCTCCTGGCCGCACCAGCCGTAGATCTCCATGGCGCGCGGGTCGTCGGGTCGGGTGGTCATCATGGGCGGGTGGATCTTGATCCCGCGGGCCCCCCGGTGGAGCTGCTCCTCGAAGCGCTCGCGGGCCTTGCGGCGGCGGGGATGCACCGAGCCGTAGGGCGTGGCGTCCTCCCGACGCGCGCCCGTGTCGAGCGTGAGCGCCACGTGGCGGGTGGGGACGCTCATGTCGAGGCCGAGGACGATCTGGTGCACCACGCCCATGCTCTGCATGTCGCGCGCCATGTTCACGGCGGTGTGGTGCAGCCGCTTGCCGCGCCCCCAGAAGCCGCCCAGGACCAGCTCGCGCTTGAGCGCCCACAGCTCGCTCGGGGAGAAGTTCTCGTTGGCATACACGTCCAGGTGATGGGCGCAGCAGGAGCCCAGCAGCAGATCGGAGTCCGGGGTCTCGGCCCAGAGGTCGGCCGACGCGCGCACGGCCGGGAGCGCGTAGTGGGTGTGGACGTCGACCACCGGTCCGATGCTCGGGTCGGCCAGGCGCAGGGAGTCGCCGTCCTCCTCGAACCAGGGCAGAGCGCCCAGGGCCTGGCGCGTATCGAAGCGGACGGGGTACTCCACGGCGGTTCCTCTCGTGTGGCCGCCGATGGTATCCCGTCTAGAGGCGGAGCAGGTGCTCCAGGGCGGCGCGCAGACGCACGGGCTCGACGGGCTTGCGCAGGACGAGGAGCCCGCGCTGGCGGGCCTTCTCGAGGGCGGGGGCGCCGGCCCCGCTGACCACGCACGCGGGGGTGTCGGGCAGGGCGTCGACCACGTCGAGCCCGTGGGCGCCGGGACCGAGATCGAGGTCCACCAGCAGGGCGTCCACCGGCTCGGCGGCGACGGCCCGACGCGCCCCGCTCGGGTCGGCGGCCTCGCGGACCGCGATGCCCCAGCCCGTGAGGAGGGCCGCGAGGCCCGCGCGGGCGTCGGCGTCGTCGTCCACCACCAGCACGCGCCGGCCGGCGAAGCGCCGCCGCGGCGGCGCGTCCTCGGCCGGGGCTCCCCGCGCGGAGGTTGCCGGCGCCGGGCGTCCGCGCTCCACGGAGACGGAGAAGACGGAGCCGCGCCCGGGTCGCGACGCCAGGTCCAGCTCGTGGCCGAGCACCTGGCTCAGGCGCTGGACGATGGTGAGGCCGAGGCCGAAGCCGCCGTCCCCGGCCTCGCGGCCCCGCGGTGCGCCGCCGCCGCGGCGCCACTCGCCGAACAGGCGCTGCTGCATCTCGCTCGGGATGCCGCTGCCCGTGTCCCAGACCTCGATGCGGACGCGCTCGCCGCGGCGCCGCGCGCCGAGGAGGATCCCGCCGCGCTCGGTGAAGCGCAGGGCGTTGCCCGCCAGGTTCTGGACGATGGCGCGCAGCAGCGCCGGGTCGCTTCGCACCGATAGCGCCGTCGGGTGCACGCGGAGGTCGAGTCCGCGGCGGGCCGCGTCCGGGGCGAGATCGCGGGCCACGTCGTCGAGCAGCGGCGCCAGCGGCAGCTCGTCCTCGATGCGCGGCGCGAGCACGCCCGCGTCGATCTGGCTCACGTCGAGGAGCGACTCGAACATCTGCTGCATGGCCCGCGCCGAGCTGCGGGCGCGGTCGAGCAGCGCGCGGCCCTGGGGGTCCTCGAGGCGATCCTCGAGCGCGCCGAGGAAGAGCCCGAGGGCGTGCAGCGGCTGGCGCAGGTCGTGGCTCGCGGCGGCCAGGAGCGAGGTCTTCTCGCGGCTGCGCTGCTCGGTCTCCTCGCGCCGGCGGTCGAGCTCGCGGTGCAGGGCGCGGGCCTCCCGGAGGGTGGCGTCGTGGGCGAAGGCGGCGAGCAGGGCGCCCGCCTCGGCGCCCAGCGCCGCGAGCAGGGGGCGTACGTCGGGCGCGTGCGGAAGACCGTCGCGCCGGGGCCCCACGACGGCGAAGGCGGCGAGGCGGCCGGCCGCGCCCGGACGGGTCGCGCGAATCGGCACGAGGGCGGCACCGGGCTGCGCGAGCCCGCGTTCGTCCGGGTGCCAGCCTCCAGCGGGCGCGCGCAGCGCGTCGCCGAGGACGGGCCCGCGCGCCGCGGCGCGCGCGCGCAGGAGCGCGCCCCCGGCGGGCGGTGCCGGACCGGCCCCGGCGACGGGCTCGGCCGCGACGAGGCCGAAGCCATCGCCCAGGTCCGCGTAGACGGCGGCGCGCTCGGCCTCGAGCACGTCAGGGAGCCCCTCGGCGAGGCGGGTCGCCACCTCCTCGAGCTTCCGGGCCGACGCGAGAGCGTGTTGCAGCGCGGCGGCCCGGCCCTCGCGCGCGCGCCGGTCGGCCAGGACCCAGCGGTCGAGGCGCGTCTGGACGACGAGGGCCGCGGGCGCCGCCACGACGAGCAGGCCGCCCGCGCCGAGGATCCCCGCGGTGTCGGGCGAGAGGCCCCGCTCGACGAGCCAGGCCGTCCAGGCGGGCACGCCGAGGACGAGGCCCAGCCCCACGCCCGCGGCCGCGGTCAGCCAGACGAGGGTGGCGTTCCAGAGCCGGTCCACGTCGAAGAGCTCGCGCCGCCAGAGGCCCATGGCGATCGCCGCCGGGATCGCGAGCTGGGCGAGCTGGCTCGGCAGGAACCAGGCGCCGAGCTCCGGGCGCACGGCGGAGAGCGCCGAGACGAAGGTCGGGGGAAGCGCCGCCACGTAGGCCCCGATGAGGAGCCACTTGAAGCGCCGTCGCCCCGCCGGCGTGGCGTGCCGGTAGTTGAGCGTGCCGAGGGTGAGGTAGAGCCCGGCCGCGACCGCGGTGATGAGCTTCGGCCCCAGCTCGAGCAGGGGACCGGGAAGGCGTCCGAAGAGCTCCGCGTCGAAGAAGAAGACGCCCTGGAGCGCCAGCAGCCAGGGCCAGCCCCGGGCCCAGCGCACGGCGTCGTCGCAGCCGTCCGGGAAGTGGCGGAAGAATCCGATCGAGGCCGGGATCACCGCCGCCACCGCCAGGCCCCGGAGCGCGGTGGCCGCGAGCATCTCCGTCGGCGTGCGGCCGAAGTGGGTGCCCAGCCAGAGGGCCTGGAGGATCATCGGCAGGAAGGCGAGGGCGGCGATGGGCAGCTGCCCGAAGCGGAGCGCGGCGCCCAGGGCGAAGACGCCGAACACCAGCGACACGACCACGACCGGCCACTTGGGGATCGTGCGCGGGATGGCGACGGCGGTCGCCCGGCGCGCGCCGTCGCGCTCCACCTCGAGCGGCACCACGCCGTCCTCCCCCATGGCCACCCAGGCGTGGGAGACCACCCGCAGCACGCCGGCCCCCTGCATCGCGGCGTCTCCCACCCGGACCACGGCGTCGCCGGGCTGCAGCGCCGGCTCGGGCTGGGGGGCGGCGCGGGTCCAGGCCGGCAGGCGCGTCACCACCGGCAGGGCGCCGGCGTCCTCGGCGGCGGCCACGTAGAAGGGGACGATCACGATGTCGCGGTCCAGCGAGGCGAGAGTCAGCACCCAGGCCAGCGCCCAGACACCCCCCAGCGCGACGACGACCGCCCTCCGCCTCATGCGGCGACACTGACAGAGGACAGCAGCCGCGGCCTCTGCCAGATGGCGGAGCCCACGGCTCAGTCCCCATCGACGAGACCCCGCTCGAACAGCGCCATCACCGCCTCGGTGCGGTTGGTGACGTCGAGCTCGCGCAGGATGGCGGCCACGTGGGTCTTCACGGTGCCCGCGCCGATCCCGAGCACGCCGGCGATCTCCTTGTTGGTGAGGCCCCGGGCCAGCAGCGCCGCTACCTCCTGCTGGCGGGCCGTCAGGCCGGGCAGGGTGGCGGGCCGGGCGGCGTCGAGCAGCGGCGCCGGCATGTAGACCCCGCCCGCCAGCACCACCGACAGGGCACCCAGCAGGACCTCGCGCTCGGAGGACTTCGGGATGTAGCCGACGGCGCCCGCGTCGAGGGCCGCCCGCACGTCCTCGGGGCGCTCGGAGGCGCTCACGATGGCGACGCCGGTGAGCGGGAAGTCGCGCCGGAGCTCCGCCAGGAGGTCGAGGCCCTGGGCGTCGGGCAGGGCCAGGTCGAGCAGGACGAGTCCGATCTCGGGGTCGTGGGCGAGGGCGCGCCGGGCCTCGGCCGCGCTGCGGGCCTCGACGAGCTCGGGGCCGCCGGGCAGGCCCGCGAGGACGTGGCGGAGACCCTCCCGGAACAGGTCGTGGTCTTCGCAGGAGAGGATTCTCACGGTCCGGCCAAGCATGTCCCAGGGCCCCCGACCACGCCATCCGCCCGTCCCGAATCGACTTTCCGCGCCTCTGCCGGATGGCATACCCCGCGCGGGAGATGTTCGGCGCCGCCTCTGACGCGCAGGATCGGCCGCGTCGGGATCGCATGCCGCGGTCCCGCCCACCTCGGAGACACACCGTGATTTCCCATCCCTTCCGCTGCGGCCGCCTCGTGGGCGCCGCCCTCCTGCTCCTCCTCATGACCGGCGCGGCCTCGGCCGCCTCCTTCACCCAGGACCTGAGCTTCCAGACCGGCAGCCGCAGCTTGTGGGGCCCCGGCAAGGGACTCGGCTCCTTCGGGGCCGACGGCTCGGCCGGCATCCCCCGGACGACGGCCTTCGGCGTCCAGGTCACGCCCGCCATCGGCGGCGCCTACGACTTCAGCGCCAGCGGCGGCACCGTCTCGGCGAACGTGAACGGCCGCCTCTCGGCGACCTACGACGACCTCCTCGCGGCGCCGGGTCGCACCCAGGTCGTCGTCGACTTCGACCCGACCTCCGGCGGCTTCTCCACGGACCTCGGCGCCCAGGTCGACATCACCGGCTACGTGGATCACATCCCCTTCGGCAGCCGCTGGGACTTCTGCTTCTACTGCCAGGACTGGCAGCTCGACACGGGCTCCTCGGCGGCGCCCGGCTTCGGCGTCACCCGCAGCGGGAGCGACTCGGTGTCCGTCGCGGGGGTGGGTCCGTCCTTCGGGAGCATCGCCAGCGCCACGGCGAACGTGAACGCCACCCAGACCAGCAACCTGCGCCTGGACGGCTTCACGGGCCTGCTCACCTACACCAACCAGACGACCGGGACGAGCGGCGTCACCGCGCTGGCCCTGTCCTCGGCCTCGGTGCTCGACATCGACTTGCCCGAGGTGGGCGACTGGGACTTCGGCTTCGTCGGGCTCGACCTCGACAGCACCTTCTGGAGCACCATGGGCGCGAGCCTGAGCTTCGACATCGACGTCTTCGCCGTGGTCGACGAGAGCTGGGCCTTCGCGAGCCTGGACCTGCTCGACACCGGCGGCTTCGCCCTCGACTTCGGGTCCCAGAGCGTGGCGAGCGCCTTCACGATCTCGGTGCCCGAGCCCGGTCCCATGTTCCTGGTGGCCTCGGGCCTGCTGGGCCTCGCGTTCTTCGGCCGGCCGCGCCGAAGCCTCGCGCCCAGGGCCGAGGAGGCGCGCTAGCTGCCCGGGGCCCGGGCCTCGCCGGTGGCGGGCGGGGTCCGGGCCTCCTCGGGCGAGCGCAGGCCGGCCCAGGCCGCCCGCAGCGCCACCGCCACCAGATCCGCGAAGGCGGCCAGGCCGACCACCACGAAGGGCTGGAACATCAGCCGGTAGCGCTCGCGGATCGGCGCCGCGGTGAACATGGCCACCGCCACCGCCGAGAGGCTGAGCAGCCACAGTGGATGGAAGCCCAGGAGGCGGCGCTCGCGCGCGGCCGTGGCCACGAGCCCCACCGCCGCCAGCGCCCAGACCAGGGGCGCTCCGTGGAAGCGGTACATCCCCAGACGGACCTCGGGGAGCTTCACCGCCATCACGTCGGCCATGAGCCGGGCGCCCATATTGCCCACCCAGCTCGGGGGCAGGGCCGGGTAGGTTTCCCGCACGTAGGTCACCAGCTCTTCGGTGTCGCGAAAGGTGCGGCCGTATAGCGCCGGGACGATCCTCCAGCCGTCGTGACCCGGGACGAAGCCGTCGAGGATGATGTCCTTGAGGAAGTACTCCGGGAAGTAGCGCTCGTCGAAGCCGGGGAAGAGCTCGCGCTCGAAGCCCGCCAGGAACTTCGCCAGCGCCAGGAAGGGGACGTGGTGCAGGTTGCGCAGGGCGATCTGGCCGCCGAGGCTCTTGCTGAGCGGGTCCGCCCTCCAGTTCGCCACGCCGGTGCGCAGGCCTTCGTTCTCCTCGATCCACGCCTGCACCGTCTTGCGGACGGCCTTGCGAGTGGTGTTGTGGCGGGTCGGGTAGCCCTCCCAGCGTTCGCGGGCCACCTCCCGGTGCGGAACGAGCTGCTCGGACAGGCCCGGGTAGCCCCGGAGCTCGTCGGGCATCAGGTGGATGGTGGACGCCAGCAGCATCTGGCCGCTCTGGGTCGTCTCGGTCCAGCGGAAGGTGAGGAAGGAGAACACCAGGGCCACGGCGAGGTACGCGGCCAGTCGCCGGGGCTGGCGCCACTGGACGAAGACCACGGCGGCCAGGGCGAAGGCACAGAAGTAGCGCCCCTCCTGGCGGGCGCCGGCGGCCAGGAAGATGGCCGCGAGCAGCAGACCGAAGCGGGTCGGGGACGGCCGGCGGAAGAAGGCCCAGCCCGCCACGCTGGTCGCCAGCACGAAGGTGGCCTGGATCATGTCCGGCAGCGCGAGGTGTTCGAACCAGAGGAAGACCGGGTGGAGCGCGGCGACCAGCGTCACCGGCACGATCCACCAGCGCCAGTGGCGGGTCCAGGCCACGGTGGCGAGGCCGGCCACCACGATGAAGGCGAGCCCCAGCAGGTGCTGGGTGATCGCCGCGAAGCGCAGGGCCGACGCGCCGAAGAACATGGGGACCGAGAGCTGGAGCGCGGGCAGGAAGGTGCGCCGCCAGGGGACCTGGATCTCGCCCTCCTCGAGGAAGTGCTCGGCGAGCGAGACCACCTGGCGGATGTCGGTGTTGAACCAGGCCTCGGGAACCCGGCTCAGCAGGTCGACGCGGACCCAGGCGCCCGCGATCAGGGCCGGGATGCAGAGCAGCAGGGCTCGACGCAGGGTCGGGTTGCGCAGCAGGCCGCGCGGCCCCGTCGAGGGCCGACTCTCGTAGGTCGACTCCGCGCGCTCGGCTCCCCCCTCCGTCATGGCGCGCAGCTTATCACGCCCGGCGTTTACAGCGCCCGGGCGCGGACGCTACGTTGACCGCGAGCCGTGTCCCGAGACCGCGACCTCCGTCCGATCTCCGAGCGGGTCGCCCACTGGGAGTGGGCGCTCCTGGGACTGCTGTGTCTCGGCTGCCTCATCCACTGGCTGCCCCACTACCACGGCTTCGTGCTGCCCAACTCGGATTTCGGCTCGTTCCGGCGCGCGGCGGAGGCCCTCTGGTCGGGAGAGCTCCCCTCCAATTTCAAACGGATGCCCCTGTTCCCGCTGCTCATGGGAGGCGTCGCGCAGCTGCTGCCCGTCGACCGGCCCTTGATCCACGCGGGGCTGAGCCTGAACCTGCTCCTCTCCCTCGGCATGCTGCTGTGCGTCTTCCTGCTGGGTCGCGGCCTGATCGGGGTGGCCGCCCTGGTTCCCGCGGTGGCGATGGCCGGCAGCTACGCCTTCCACCACTCGGCGCTCCAGCCCCTGGTGGAGCCCACCCTCGGGCTCGGGATCGCCGCCGCCCTGCTGCTGTTCGCGCGCGGCTCCCGCTGGTGCTACCTGGCTGCCGGCCTGGCGGCGATCGCCCGCTACGAGGCCTCGGGGCTGATCGCCCTGTTCTTCGTGCTCGATACCTGGCGCGACCGCCGCCCGCTCCGGTACCTGGTGCCCGCCGCCCTCGCCTCGAGCGGCTTCCTGCTGTGGATGGGGCTCAGCCTGATGAGCCACAGCGGGGGCAATCCCTACCTGAGCCAGATCTCCGACATGTCCGAAGGCGCGGACTCCGGACCGGTGCTGGCGTGGCCGATGGTCCCCGAGATCTTCCGGGCCGCGTACATGGACCGTGACCTCGACTGGTTCGCGGTGCCCCTGTTCGTCTGGGGCGTGGTGGTGTCGCTGCGGCGCTTCCCGCTGCCCAGCCTGGCCATCCTGGGCTTCCTGCTGCTGTACACCGCCGCCCACGTCGCCTTCGGGGTGACCAAGTCCATCTACGCGCACCCGGTGGTGTGGATGCCCGCCTTCTACATGACCGTCGGGGGCCGCGACCTCCTGGAGCGCGTGGCCCCGCTGCGGGAGCGCCTTCCGCCGGTCGCCCTGGCAGCGCTGCTGGGCGCCGTGGCCGCGGCGGCCCTGGGATTCCTGGTCCCCGAGGTGCGCGACGTCTTCCGGACCACCGGATCGGCACCGAAGGCGTTCTACGGTGGCCACTACCTGCTCCTGCTGGCCCTCCTCGGTGTCGGCTTCTACCTGGGCGTCCGGCGCTGGGGCGCCGCGCCGCTGCTGGGGCTTCCCCTGGCGGCCGGCATGGCGGGCCTCGTGAGCTGCTCCTTCGAGGAGGCCATGGAGCGCCACGTGAAAGCGCGCAGGAAGACCTCCTACTCGAAGTACCAGTACTGGGTGGGCCTGCGCTGGCTCGACGAGCATCTGGAGCCCGACGAGAAGGCGCTCACCTTCGGCACCTTCGGCGTCCGACGCACCGGCATCGATCCGGATCGGCAGCTCGTGGGCTTCGGTCATCTGAAGGCCGAGACCCACGACGAGCTCGTGCGGGAGATCGCAGAGCGCGAGGTCGACTACGTGGTGTACTGGTACCGACGGGGAAAGCCCGAGCCCGGGACGCTCAACTACGAGCGGAACCTCTACTACTACACCAAATACAAGGTCTACCTGGCGGAGCCCTTCTCCCGGGGAGAGCCCCTGCCGCACTTCGAGCACCTGGCCACGCTCCCGCTTCCGCCCGCGATGGACAAGCCGGCCGTTCAGGTCTATCGGTTCCTTGGGCTCGAGGGGACCGAGACGGCGAGCCGGGCCGAGGCCGAGGTCGACGAGATTCGCGAAGCCGGGCCTTGACCCGGGTCCTGGGGGGGGCATGCGACTCATCATCCAGATTCCCTGCTACAACGAGGCGGCGACCCTCGAGACGACGATCCGGGCGCTGCCGCGCAAGATCGACGGCATCGACGAGATCCAGCTGCTGGTGATCGACGACGGCAGCGCCGACGACACGGCCGAGGAGGCCGTGCGGCTCGGTGTCGATCACGTGGTCCGCCACCCGCGGAACCTGGGGCTGGCCCGCGCCTTCACCACCGGGCTCGCCACGGCGCTGGAGCTCGGCGCCGACCTGATCGTCAACACCGACGCCGACAACCAGTACTGCGCCGACGACATCCCCAAGCTCCTCGAGCCCCTGATCGCGGGTCGCGCCGAGCTGGTGATCGGCACCCGGCCGATCCGGGACATCGATCACTTCAGCCCGACCAAGAAGCAGCTCCAGCGCCTGGGCAGCTGGGTGGTGCGGAAGGTCAGCGGCGTCGACGTGGAGGATGCGCCGAGCGGCTTCCGGGCCATGACCCGGGCGGCGGCCTCGCGCTTCAACGTCTTCAGCTCCTACACCTACACCATCGAGACCATCGTCCAGGCCGGCCAGGCCGGCATGGCGGTGGAGTGCGTCCCCGTGCGGGTGAACGAGGACCTGCGTCCCTCCCGCCTGGTGAGCAGCATTCCGAGCTACATCCGGCGCACGATGGTGACGCTCTTCCGCATCGCGGTGACCTACCGGCCCATGCGCTTCTTCGTCACCGTGGGGGCCGCCCTCATCGGGGTGGGCGCCCTGCTGGGCCTGCGCTTCCTGGTCTACTTCGCCATGGGCGAGGGCGAGGGCCACATCCAGTCCCTGATCCTGACCGCGATCCTGATCACCGTGGGCTTCCAGACGTGCGTCCTCGGGGTGGTGGCCGACCTGATCAGCGTCAACCGCCGCCTCATGGAAGACGTCCAGCGGCGCACCCGCCAGGGCGCGGGCAACGGCAATGGCCCGGGGAGCGTTCGCGGCTAGCGCTCGGCGGACCCTTCCGCGCGGGCGGGCGCGCCCACGAAGACGAAGAAGCGGAAGGCCAGGAACTTCACCAGGAACGAGGTGACCTGGATCCCGAAGGCCGCCAGCAGGTACTGGACGCCGAGCCCGGTGTGGAGGGCGAGGAAGGCCGCGTACTCCGCGCTGCGGAAGACGACGGCGGTCGCCAGGAAGCGCCCCAGCTGTCCCGCCGCCCCGCCGTCCGCCGCCTCGTACACGTAGAAGCGCGAGACGAAGAAGTTGATCACGAAGATGGTGATCAGGCTGACGGCGTAGGCGAGCTCCTCCGGGGCGCCGAGCACCTCGTGCAGGAACGCCATCAGGCCGAGGTTCAGCGCCAGGTTGAAGACGCCCACGGCGCAGTAGCGGATGAAGCTCTGGAGCGCGCTGGGCCCCGCGGGCGCGGCGTCGGCGGCCTCGGTCACGGGCGCGGCGTCGGCGGCCTCGGTCACGGGCTTCCCTCGTCGGCCCCCGCCCGGCGGGGCCACGGCAGCAGGGCCGGCGTCCGCGCGGCGTAGGCGGCGAAGGCCGGACGCCGGGCGGCGCTGCGCTCGTCGAGCATGGGGATGCTCGCGAAGCGGAACATCGCGATCATGGCGAGGGCGCCGACGCCGGTCCACCAGGCCGCCGGCGAGGCGGCCACGCCGAACAGCCAGAGCGAGACCCAGAAACAGATCTCGCCCAGGTAGTTCGGGTGCCGCGCCAGCGCCCAGAGGCCCTGGTCCATGAGCTCGCCGGGCTGCTTGGTGCGCGAGAACGACCACATCTGCTCGTCCGCGACCAGCTCGAGGCTCGTGGCGGCGAGGCCGAGCGCCAGGGCGAGGAGGTCCAGCAGCCCGAAGCCGGTGCCCTCGCCCGCCAGGGCGGCATGAAGGGGCAGGCAGCCCAGCCAGACAATGAGGGTCGGGAAGCCCACGACGGCGAGGGCACGCACCGCCCAGTTCGGGAGCGGCCACCGGGCGGCCAGGTCGACGTAGCGCCAGTCCTCGTGGTGGAGCCCGGGCCAGCCCCGGGCCCAGTTCCAGGTCAGCCGGATGCCCCAGAACCAGACCACCGTGTGCACCGCGAGCTGGCGCGGGGTCAGCCCGTCGGCCTCGGACAGGGAGGTCAGCCAGAGCGCGGCGAAGGGGGGCAGCACGCTCCACCAGGGGTCGAAGACCGAGCCGCAGTCGCTGCGGAGGATGGCGACGTAGGTGACGGCGCTGGCGGCGCCGAGCCCGGCCAGCAGGCCGAGCAGCGGGTGGAGCGGGGCGAGGTTCCAGGCGATCGCGGCCGCGACCAGCGCCGCGGCGTAGACACCGGCCACGTAGCGGAAGGAGCTGCGGCGGTCGCGGCGGGGTTCCATGGCCCGCATGCTACCCGCTTGGCCCTGTGCTAGCTTGCCACGCTGAGAGGCTTCCGATCGGTGTACGCAGCTCCTGGCGCTGACCCGCCTGCCCTGTCCCCATCGAAACTCTTTCAATGCCTCCGAGACGCTCCGTGGGAGCGCTCCAAAGGCGATTCATCGCGACGGCACTCCCTACCGGATAGTCCGGCCGGAGTCCGGAGCCGGTCGCAGCCCCGAACGGGGGCACGACGAGGAAAACGCAACTTGGGCAAGAAGCTTTATGTAGGGAACATCCCCTTCTCCGCCACGGAGGAGGATCTGCGCGACGTCTTCGGGCGTCACGGCGGTGTCGAGTCGGTCGCCGTGATCACGGATCGTGAGACCGGTCGCCCGCGAGGTTTCGCCTTCGTGGAGATGAGCGAGGCGAGCGAGGCCGAGGACGCGATCCGCGCCCTCGACGGCTCCGACCTCGGAGGCCGGAGCATCCGGGTCAACGAGGCCCAGGATCGCCGCGGCGGCGGCGGTGGAGGGGGCGGCGGCGGCCGCAACTTCGGCGGCCGCTACCGCTAGGTCGTTCGCGGGCGCCCGCGGCAGCGGCCGCGGGCGCCCGTCCGACCGCCGTCACTCCCGCCCGCCTCCCGTCGGGGCTCCCTCCGCCCGCCAGGCCGCATGAACCTCCGAAAACGCATGCAGGAGCAGCGCTCACGTGCTGAGCGTGGGGTGCCTGCTCGAGGAGGCGGCCGCCCAGGCCGGGGAGATCTCCGGATACGGCGGACCACTACCTCGAGTCCGGTCTGACACCCCTGCGGACGGGCTATCGTCCCCGGGTGACGGAGACCCGCCACACCTTCTGTCGCATCTGCGAATCCCTCTGCGGCCTCGAGGTGGACGTCGAGCGGGACCGGGTCGTCGGGATCCGTCCGGACCCGCAGCACGTGGCCACCGAGGGCTTCGCCTGCGTGAAGGGCCTGAAGCAGCACCAGCTCTTCGGCTCTCCCGACCGATTGACCCGTCCCCTGAAGCGCACCGCCGACGGCGGCTTCGCGCCGATGGCCTGGGACGCCGCGCTCGACGACATCGGCGCCACGGTGCGGCGCCTGGTGCGCGACCACGGCCCCGACGCGGTGGCGATGTACGTCGGCACCGCGGCCGGCTTCAGCCTGCTGCACCCGATCTTCGCCCAGGGCTTCATGACCGGGCTCGGCTCGCGCAGCATCTACGCCTCCGCCACCCAGGACTGCTCCAACAAGTTCGCGGTGGCCCGGGAGATGTACGGCTTCCCCTTCAGCCAGCCTTTCCCGGACGTGGATCGGACCGCGTGTCTGATCGTCGTCGGCGCCAACCCGGTGGTTTCCAAGTGGAGCTTCCTCCAGGTGCCCAACCCCATGAAGCGGCTGCGCGCGATCGAGGCCCGCGGCGGCCGGCTCTTCATCGTCGACCCGCGCCGCACGGAGACGGCCCGGGCCGCGGGCCGGCACGTCCCCATCCGCCCCGGCACCGACGTCTTCTTCTACCTGGCCTTCCTGCGCGAGCTGATCGAGCAGGGGGGCGTCGATCGGGAGCGGGTCGCCCGCCACACCCGGCGCTTCGAGGCGCTCGCGAAGCTCGCCGCCGCCTGGACCCCGGAGCGCGCCGCCGAGGCCACGCGCATGCCGCCGGAGGCCCTGCGGGAGATGGTGACGGCCTACCGCGAGGCCAGCGCGCCCGAGGGCGGCGGCGCCGCCCTCTACAGCTCCACCGGCGTGAACATGGGCGGCCACGGCGCCCTGGCCTTCTGGATCCAGGAGGCCATCAACACCGTCTCGGGCAACCTCGACCGCGCGGGCGGGCTGCTCGTGGGCCGCGGCGTGATCGACTTCGGCAAGCTCGGCAAGCGCAGCGGCTTCGGGCTCTCCCGGGAGCGCTCCCGCATCGGCGGCCACCCCGCCGTCAACGACGCCTTCCCGGGCGCGGTGCTCGCGGACGAGATCCTCACCCCCGGCGACCGCCAGGTGAAGGCGCTCTTCGTCACCGGCGGCAATCCGCTGATCACCATGGCCAACGGGGCGCGGCTGCGGGAGGCCTTCGCGCAGCTCGAGCTGCTCGTGACCCTCGACATCCTCCCGACCGAGACCGGCCACCTGGCCCACTACCAGCTCCCGGCCACCTCGCCCTTCGAGCGCTACGACCTGCCCTTCGCCTTCCCGCTGCTGATGGGGATGCAGTCGCGTCCCTACCTCCAGGCGACCCGCCCGGTGGTCGAGCCCGCGGGCGAGTCGCGGGACGAAGCCACCATCTACGTGGACCTGGCGCGGGTCTGCGCCGCGCCCCTGTTCGGGTCACGGGTGCTCCAGCGGGGCCTCGAGTGGGCGAAGCGGCGACATTCCCGACGTCACCCGGAGCGGCCGCCGTCGCTGCCCCAGGAGGCGATCCTCTCCCTGGTGCTGCGTCTGACGGGCAACGGCGGCTTCGCCGCGCTCCATCGGGAGAAGCACGGCCGCCGACTGCCGCCCCACGAGGCGGGCACCTTCCTCGGCGGCCGCATCGTGAGCGAGGACAAGCGGGTCGACCTGGCGCCGCCGGTGCTGGTCGAGCAGGCCGCGCGCCTCGAGGCCGCCTTTGCCGAGGAGGTGTCCGGGCAGGCGCGGCTCAAGCTGATCACCCGCCGGCACGTGAAGACCCACAACTCGTGGACCCACAACGAGCCGGGCTTCGTCGCCGGAGCGCGGTACACCAACTACCTCTACATGCACCCGGCGGACGCGGGGGAGCGCGGGCTTGCCCACGGCGACCTGGTGGACGTCCGCTCCGCCACGGCCACGGTGCGGGTTCCGGTGCACCTCCTGGAGGATCTGCAGCCGGGGACGGTGGCGCTGCCCCACGGCTGGGGGCATCAGCACGCCCGCGGACTCTCGGTGGCCAGCCGCACGTCGGGGGTCAACGTCAACCTGCTGGCCGCGGATGGTCCCGAGGCCATCGAGCCCGTCTCGGGCATGGCCCATCTCACGGGCGTCCCCGTCGAGGTGACGCCGGCGGCTGGTCCCCAGAACCCGAAGGACTGGTCGGGCCTGCCCGGCTAGCGGCCCGGACCGCCGAGGGCGGCTAGGCGGCCGGGCGCCGCGACGCGTCCAGGGGCGTGACGCCGTTGCCCTGCGGGCGGCGGAAGCGGGCCTGCAGGTCGTGCCAGTCGATGAAGAGCTTGCCGCCCGTGGCCGTGTGCTGCTTCTCCCAGTTCAGCAACAGGTCGATGCAGGCGTGGTCGATGTAGTCGAGGTCGTCGAAGTGGACGTGCAGCTCCGCGCTGGCGGGCACGCGCTCGAGCGTCGACGCCAGCTTCGGCAGCCGGACCACCGTGGCCGCGCCGCGCAGGAAGAGCTCGGTGCGCTCGTCCTCGCCGTTCTCGCGCAGCTCCACCTCCAAGTGGGAGACGCTGTAGAGCACCTTGGCAAGGGAAAGCCCGACGCCCACCACGACGCCCGTCAGCAGGTCGATCCCGACGATGCCGATGAGGGTGGCGGCGTAGATCATCACCTCGGTGCGGCCGTAGCCGGCCAGCTGACGGATGGCCGCCACGTTCACCAGCTTGTAGCCGGTGAAGACGAGCACCGCCGCGAGCACGGCCGTGGGGATCTGGCTGAGCACGAAGGGGAGGCCGGCGCAGAAGAGCAGCAGCCAGGCCCCGTGGAGGATGGCCGAGGCCCGGCCGCGGGCGCCGGCCTCGACGTTGGCGCTGCTGCGGACGATGACGCCGGTCATGGGCAGCGCGCCCACGAGCCCGCACAGCAGGTTTCCGACGCCCTGGGCCCAGAGCTCGCGGTCGTAGCGGGTCCGGGGCCCGTCGTGGAGCTTGTCCACGGCGGTGGCGCAGAGCAGGGTCTCGGCACTGGCCACGAAGGCGAGGGCGAGGCCCGCCGTGAGGATGCCCCAGCCCAGGCCGCCCAGATCCGCGAGCTGCGGGAAGGTCAGGGCGTCGAGCAGGTTGGCGGGGACATCCACGCGGCTCACGCCCAGGCCCGCGAAGCCGGCGACCGCCGTAGCGGCGACCACGGCCACGAGCGGCGCGGGCAGGACCCGCAGCGCCCGGGGTGCCAGGGGACGCCAGAGGATC
This sequence comes from uncultured Spirochaetales bacterium, assembly GCA_964442285.1. Taxonomy (GTDB): domain Bacteria; phylum Myxococcota_A; class UBA9160; order UBA9160; family JAFDET01; genus CAYTZH01. The sequence continues at coordinate 37,935 of CAYTZH010000003.1, forward strand.
ATCACCCCCAGGGTCAGCAGTCCGATCATGGCGGCCTGAAAGTGGACCGAGCCGTCCATGGGGGCGAAGCCCTTCCAGACGGCCTCCGGGATCGCGATCAGGTTGGCGAGGCCGCTCTCGCGAGGGGCGTCGTCGACCATGACGTGGAACTGGCTCGCGAAGATCAGCACGCCGATCCCCGCCAGCATGCCGTGGATGACCGCCGGCGAGACGGCGCGGAACCACTGGCCCAGGCCGCCCATGCCCGCGGCGATCTGGACGATTCCGGCGACCAGCACGATCCATCCCAGTGCGCCGTAGCCGTGGGTCTGGATGAGGTCCCAGACGATGACACTCAGGCCCGCGGCCGGACCGCTCACCTGCAGCGGGGCGCCGGCGAGGAAGCCGACGACCAGGCCGCCGATGATGCCGGTCATGAGTCCGGCGGCGGGCGGCGCGCCCGACGCGATCGCGATGCCCATGCACAGGGGCAGGGCCACCAGGAAGACGACCACGGAGGCCATGAGGTCGTTGCGTACGTGGCGCCTCAGGTTCTCGCTGGCATTCCGAAGCGGCTGGAGCAGGGTCGACATCGGCACCTCGGGGGTTCTGCGGGCTGCGTGGACCGGATGCGCGCATGGGACGCGGGATGCTGCGTCCGGGAGCGGGGTCTCAGGCGGATGCGCGCGCCGGCGCCGACTCGTCCACCAGCGGGCCCACCCGGCCGTCGGGGGCGACGCGCTGGACCTCGCCCGTCTCGAAGCGGTAGATCCAGCCGTGCAGCTCGAGCGCTCCCCGCTCCAGCGCCGAGGCCACGCTCGGGTGGCTGCGCAGGTTCTCGATCTGGGCCAGGACGTTGGCGGCGACCACCCGCAGCGCGGGATCCTCGAGGCCCCGAATGGCGTCGACCCGCGCCAGAGCGCCGCGGGCGTGCTCCAGCCAGCCGCGCAGGGCCGGAAGCTCGGCCGTGGCCTCCTCGTTGACGAGCGCGGCCATCGCGCCGCAGCGGCTGTGCCCCATGACGGCGATGTGGCGGATGCCCAGGCCCTCGATGGCGAACTCCACGGTGCCCGCCTCGCCGCCGGGCCCGGCGTCGGCGGCCGGCACGATATTGCCGGCGTTCCGGATCACGAACAGCTCGCCGGGCTGCGTCTGGGTCACGAGCGCGGGGTCGATGCGGGAGTCGGAGCAGGTGACGAGCAGCAGGCCGGGCCTCTGGCCGCCCGCGAGCGCCTCGAAGTTCTCGCTCAGCTCGGGGAAGACGTCCCGCTGGAAGCGCCCGATGCCGTCCAGATAGCTGCCCACATCCCGGCCCACGTCGACCTCCCGCAGCGCTCGGTCCAAAGACTGAGCATGGCCGATCCCCGGCCAGTAGGCAATTACGAAATCCGAGACGATTGGTTAGGCTCGGCCGAATGGGCCTCGGCGCGCTCAACTACCACCACCTGCTGTACTTCCGGGCGGTCGCCCGGGAGGGCGGGATCGTGAGGGCGGCCCGACAGCTTCGCCTGAGCCCGCCCACCATCAGCGCCCAGGTGCGCCAGCTCGAGGAGAGCCTGGGCGAGGAGCTCTTCCTGCGCACGGGGCGCAGTCTGGTGCTCACGAGCGCCGGACACATGGTGCTCCGCTACGCGGACGAGATCTTCGACCTGGGGGAGGAGCTCAAGACGTCCATGCGTCACGGCGCCGACGAGCCGGGCGGTCGGCTCACGGTCGGGCTCTCCATGGTCGTGCCCAAGCTGATCGCCCACCGGGTGCTCGAGCCGGCGCTGGCGTTGCCCCAGGCGCCGGAGATCGTCTGCACCGAGGACAAGACCGAGAACCTCCTCGGCGCCCTGGCGACCTACGGCCTGGACCTGGTGCTGAGCGACGCCCCGCGCGGCTCGGAGGTGGCCGTGCGCGCCTACAACCACCTGCTCGGCGAGTGCGGCGTCTCGTTCTTCGCCCAGCGCGAGCAGGCCGCGCGCTACCGGCGCGGCTTCCCCGAGAGCCTCGACGGCGCTCCCATGCTGGTGCCGAGCCCCGGAGCCGCCCTGCGAACCTCGCTCGAGCACTGGTTCCAGGATCTCGGCATCCGTCCGCGCATCGTCGGCACGTTCGACGACTCGGCGCTCATGAAGGTCTTCGGCGCCTCGGGCTCGGGCGTCTTCCCGGCGCCGAGCGCGATCGAGCAGGAGGTGAAGCGCCAGTACGGGACGGTGCTGGTCGGGCGGACCGACGTCGTGCGGGAGCGCTTCTACGCGATCTCCGTCGAGCGCCGGCTGCGGCACCCGGCCGTCGTGGCCATCTGCGAGGAGGCGCGCCAGCACCTGTTCCCGTCCGCCCCGACGGCGAGGTCCTGACCCGCGCGCTGCGGTGGGCGCAGCCGCGCCTCAGCCCTGCCGGTCCAGGCTGTCCACCAGCGCCCGAGCCGAGCGCCCCATGGCCCGCCGCGCCCGCGCCCGGCCCAGTCGCTGCTCCGTGCGCAGGCGGTCCCAGGCCTCGAAAGACGTGGCCTGGTCGAGGGCCTCGAGCAGGTCGGCGGGCGCGTCGGCGAGCTCGGGGAGCCAGCACAGGAGCCGCAGCCGCAGCGTCTGGACCAGCTTGCGGTGGGTCCCGGTGAGGTAGGGCGAGCGCCAGCGCATGCGGTCGCAGGCGCGCTTGAAGGGCGCGATGCGCTCGAAGATCGCTTCCCGTTCGTCCACGAGGGCGGCCGCGCGCTCCTCGGGCCCCGCGTCGTCCGCGATCGGACGCAGCAAGGGCGCCACCTCCTCCAGCAGGCGGGCGTCGAGGGTGGCGTAGAGGGCCTCCATGTCCGAGAAGTGCCGGAATACGCTGCGGATCCCGACCGCGGCGCGCTCGGCCACCTGCTGGGCCGTCGGCGCCGGGTTGCCCTCGCCCACCAGCGCGTAGAGGGCGGCCGCGATCGCCTCGCGACTGCGCTCGGCCCGGCGGGCGCGACCGTCGCTGGCCGGGGGATTCTTCCCGTTCGCGTCGGCCACGGGGATCAGCCCGACGCGGTCGGAGCGGCGGCGTCCCAGAGCGAGAGCACGTGACCGTCCTCGGGGCGGGTGCGTCCCTCCAGGGTGTCGCCGTAGACGCGCTCGACGGCCTCGCGTCCGGAGCCCCGCTGCACCTGGAGCCAGCCCGTGGAGAACGCGCGGAAGTCGGACCACGCCTTGGCGAGCCGCTCCTGGTAGCCGACGGGCCCCCACTCGGCCGCCCGCTCCTGGATCCGGGCCGGGGCGAAGAAGAACTCGGGCTTCGGGCCCGGGAGCGCGGCGGCGTCGTCGCCGCCGGCGTCCCAGTGGGTGGCGCCCACGGAGCAGGAGTACCGGAGCCCGGCGCCGAGGTGGGTGTGGATCGCGCTCCGCACCGGGCCGCTCCCGGCCATGTCCACGAAGACCGCTGGAGCCTCCGCGTCCAGCGACGCGACCTCGTCGTAGCCGACCACCTGGTCGTAGCAGCCGAGCCGGTTCACGAACTCGCGGTTGCGGGCCGACGTGAGTCCCACCGCCCGCACCCGACCGGCGCGGCTCAGCTGATGCGCCAGGGCGATGGCGGTCTTGCTGGAGGCGCTCGAGATCACCACCGCGGTGGCCCCGTAGTGGTCGTGCTCGGCGAGGAAGTCCTCGGCCAGGAAGGCGGTGAGGAAGAGGCCCCGGAGCAGCATCAGGGTGTCCTCGTGACCCGGGGCGTAGAGGGCGTCGTGACCGACCGGGGCGTACTGGTTGTAGGCGGGAGCCAGGCCCGCCCGGTGGGCGGCGCCGTCCACGATCTGGGCCGGCCCTGCGGCGCCGGGCTCGATCACCAGGTAGCGCGACATCGGGTAGAAGCCGAAGCAGCGGACGCCCTCGGCCACCGCCGGGTGTCGCGAGTGGATCACGTCGCCGAACCCCATGGTGGGCAGCCGCCCCCAGCCGTCCGGGGCCGGGAACAAGCGCCAGTAGCCGAGCAGGTCGCCCGCGAGGGCGTAGGAGATGTTGTTGGCGGTGAAGGCGAAGCGGTCCACGCGGAAGAGCACCTGCCCGTCGGCCAGCTCGGGGGTAGGGACCTCGTCGAAGCGGTGCGTCCGCCAGTCGCTCTTCCGGACGAGGAAGTCGAGGCCGGGGGCGGGCTCGGGCATGGGGCCTCCTCGCCGGCAGGGCGATTCTGGCATCAGCACTGTCGATACCGAGCATGACACAGCCCGCGTCGGGCGGGCAAGAGGGCGGCGGGGGCGGACGGCGCCCCTGGCGCGCCGCGTCGCGCGGGTCATGTTCTCCGAAACCCCGACCGCGCGCCGACCATCAGAGGCCCTCGGAGGAGTTGATGAGCGCCCCCCGGACACCCGACGGCTGGCAGCGGCTCGGTGCGGCCGCCCCTCGAGACCTGGTGGACACCCGTCTCCAGCTGCATCACGCCGCGCAGCTGGCGGCGTCGGTAGGGAAGACCCTGCTCGAGCCCCAGCCCGACGACAGCCACCCGAACCTCGGGTGGGAGCCGGCGCTCGGCGTGCTGGCGGGCCACACGGTGCCGGGTGAGCGGCCCTTCCGGGCGGCGCTGCGGCCGGCGGACTTCGCGCTCCTCCTGCTCGGCGCGGACGGACCCGTCGGCACTCCTCGGAGGCTGGGCGGCGAGACCCTCGCCTCGGCCCGCACCTGGCTCGCCGCGGCGATCGAGGTTCACACGGGCCGGCCGCTGTCCGCGGGGCTCGTCTCTCCAGGCTACGACCTGCCGGAGCACCCGGTGTCTGCGGGCGCTGCGTTCTCGCCGGAGGTGGAGGCGTCGGTCGAGCTCGGCCGCTGGTTCGCGAACGCCCAGGGCGTGCTCGACGCCCTTGCCGGCGCCGAGCCGCAGGCCTCCGAGGTGCGCTGCTGGCCCCATCACTTCGACCTCGCGACCCTGATCGCCGTCGAGCGGGGAGCGGGCGGAGAGCCGGCGAAGACCGTCGGCGTCGGCCTCTCCCCCGGCGACGGGAGCTACGCCGATCCGTACTGGTACGTCTCTCCCTGGCCCTACCCCGCGGCCGATCACCCCCTCGCGACCCTGCCCGCAGGTCGCTGGCACCGGGAGGGATTCACGGCGGCGATCCTCACCGGGAGCGAGCTGGTGTCGGGCGATCCCGACGGCCAGCGCGCGCGCCTCGAGGCGTTCCTCGACGCGGCCGTGGCGGCGAGCCGACGCGCCCTCGAAGGCTGAGCGCCACGGGCTGCACATCCCGACACCCAGAGATGACACCTCCGAGGAGTCCATGACGACCGAATCCCGCTGGTACAAGGTCCTGGATCGCGACGAGCTGCCCGAGGGCCGCGTGAAGAGCGTCACGTGCGGTCTCGCCACCGTCTGCATGACCCGCTTCCAGGGGCGCTACGGCGCCCTCGACAACCGGTGTCCCCACCAGGGCGGGCCGCTCGGCGAGGGCTCGATCGAGAAGGGGCTGCTCCGCTGCCCCTGGCACGGCTGGGACTACGATCCGCTCACGGGGCGCTCGCCCGGCGGCTACGAGGACGGCGTCGCGACCTACCCCGTGGAGGAGCGCGAGGACGGCATCTACGTGGCCATCCCCGAGCCCGAGGCCCACGGGACGACGGTGACCGACCTGATGGCCCGGACGCTCACCGCCTGGGGCGTGCGGGTCGTCCTGGGCATGGTCGGCCACTCGAACCTGGGTCTGGCGGACGCCCTGCGGCGAGAAGAGGAGGCCGGTCGCCTCCGCTACATCGGCATCCGCCACGAGGGCGCGGCCGCCTTCGCGGCCTCGGCCTACGGCAAGCTCACGGGCCGCCCCGCCGCCTGCCTGGGCATCGCTGGCCCGGGCGCCACCAATCTGCTGACCGGCCTGTGGGACGCCCACGTCGACCGCGCGCCGGTGCTCGCTCTCACGGGCCAGGTGGACACCCAGGTGCTCGGGCCGGGCGCCTTCCAGGAGGTGGACCTGCAGGCCGCCTTCGGCAAGGTGGCCCAGTGGACCCAGCCGGTGCTCCACACGAGCCGCCACGCCGAGCTGGCCAACCTGGCCTGCAAGAGCGCGATCCTGAACCGGGGGGTGTCGCACCTGATCTTCCCCGACGAGGTCCAGACCCTGCCGGCGCCGCAGGGCGCGAAGCCCGGCGCTCCCGAGGGTCGCGTGGCCTCCCGCGCCATCGCGCCGCCGGCCGCGGCGGTGGACGCGGCCGGCGAGCTCCTGGGCCGCTCGCGGCGCCCGGCGATCATCGTGGGCCACGGCGCCCGCTTCGACATGCCGGCGGTGCTCGAGCTCGCGGCGTTGCTCCGCTGCCCGGTGATCACCACCTTCAAGGGCAAGGGTCTCGTCTCGGATCGCGATCCCCACGGCTGCGGCGTGCTGGGCCGCAGCGGAACGCCCATCGCCAGCCACTTCATGAACGAGTCCGACGCCCTGCTCGTGCTCGGCGCGAGCTTCAGCAACCACACGGGCATCACCCCGAAGAAGCCGACGGTCCAGGTGGACTACGACGCCATGACCCTGGGCAAGTTCCACGCCGTGGACGTGCCGGTCTGGGGCGAGATCGCGGCCACCGTGGCGCTCCTGCGCGAGCGCCTGGCGGGGCGCGTGGAGGTCGAAGACCAGCGGCCCGAGATCGCGCGGCGCTGGGCCATCTGGCGCGCGGAGAAGCAGAGCCGGGAGGCCGACGACCGGGGCCACGGTTTGAACTCCGCCGCGATCTTCGCCGCGCTCACCCGCCAGGTGCCCGAGGACGCCATCGTCTGCGTGGACGTCGGCAACAACACCTACTCCTTCGGGCGCTACTTCGAGTGCACCCGCCAGGCGGTCTTGATGTCCGGCTACCTGGGCTCGATCGGCTTCGCGTTCCCCGCGGCCCTCGGCGCCTGGGCCGCCAGCCAGGAGGAGGACCCGCGCTTCCGCGGTCGCAAGGTGGTCTCGATCTCCGGCGACGGGGGCTTCGGCCAGTACATGGCCGAGATGCTCACCATGGTGAAGTACGGGATCGACGTGACCCACGTGCTCGTCAACAACGACCAGCTGGGCAAGATCACCAAGGAGCAGCGGGCCGGGAGCTGGGAGGTCTGGCAGACCTCGCTGCACAACCCGAGCTTCGCCGAGTACGCGCGCGTCTGCGGGGCCCTGGGCATCGAGGTGCGCGAGAAGCAGAAGCTCGACGCCGCCCTGGCCGAGGCGATCGCCGCGCCGGGGCCGAGCCTGGTGGAGATCGTGGCCGACGCCGAGCTGATCTGAGGGCGCCGTGATCCCGATCCTCGGCCTGCTCCTCGTCCTGTGTCTCTCGCTGCTGATCACGCGGGTCGCCGCCGTGGCGCTCACGCACACCGGGATGAGCGACGAGATGGCGCGCTTCCAGGCGCGCTCCGCCTTCAGCGGCGTGGGCTTCACCACCAGCGAGGCCGAGTGCGTCGTGAGCCATCCGGTGCGCCGCCGCATCGTGATGGCGCTGATGCTGGTCGGGAACCTGGGCCTCGCGGCGGTCCTGGCGTCGGTCCTGCTCTCCGCCCTCGAGGTGGGCGACGACGCGTTCCTCGCCGAGCTGGCCCTGCTCGTCGGCGGTGTCGCGTTCCTGTTCGGGCTCGCCCGCAGTCGCCTGGTGGACCGCCGCCTCTCCCAGCTCATCAGCTGGGCCCTGCGGCGCTTCACGGCGCTCGAAGCCCGGGACTACGCCCACCTGCTGCACCTGCGCGACGACTACGGCATCGCCGAGCTCGCGGTGGCGGAGGGCGACTGGATGGCGGACCGCGCGCTCGGCGACCTCGGGCGCGAGGGCGTGGTGGTCCTGGGCGTGCGCTGCCCGGGCGACCACTTCATCGGCGCGCCGGGGCCCGACACCCGCATCCGTGCCGGCGATACGCTGATCGTCTACGGCCGCAGTCTCCGCATCGGCGACGTGGACGTGCGTCGCGCGGGGGACGCGGGCGACCGGGGCCACGCGGAGGCCCGGGACGAGCACGCCCGCGTTGCGCGGGAAGAGCACGCGCGCGCGGGCCGCTGAGCCGCAAGGAGGACCCCGATGGATCCGAATCCCTTCCTCTGGGCGCTGGCCCTCGGCGCTCTCGCCTCGGTGTCGCTTCCCCTGGGCTCCATTGCGGGGCTGGTGCTGCGACCCCCGCCCGCCCTGGCGGCGCTGCTGGCCGCCTTCGGCGCGGGCGCCATCGTGGCGGCGCTGGCGGTGGAGCTGGTGGCGCCGACGGTGGAGGCGGTCGCCCGTGGCGAGCACGGCGCCGGCCCCGGTCGCTTCTTCGGTCTCGTGGCCGGCGCGGCCGCCGGGGGCGTGCTGTTCGTGCTGCTGGACGCGCTGCTCGCGGCGCGCGGCGGATTCCTGCGCAAGGCGTCGACGTCGATCAGCTGGTTCACCGGTCGCCTTCGCGCGGAGCAGGCGGGCTGGGTGAAGGAGGTCTGCGCGAGCCCGATCCTGCGCCAGCTTCCGGTGGAGCAGGTATCGCTGCTGACCCGCGATGCCCGGCCGCTGTCGTTTGCGGCGGAGGAGGCGCTCTTTCGGGAGGGCGACCCGCCTCAGGCGCTCTACGTCATCCGCCGGGGCGAAGTGGCGCTGCGGCGGGGCGGCAGCCCGGTGGAGACCGTCGGCGCGGGAGGCATCCTCGGCGAGCTCCCGATCCTGGCCGGCCTCCCCCACGCCCTCACCGCGGTGGCAAGGGGCCCGGTGGAGGTGCTGGCCATCGGCTGTCGGGACCTGGCCCGCTGGCGGGAGACCTGCCCGGAGTTCGACGCGGGCCTGCGCGAGCTCGCCACCCGGCGCCTCGAGGAGCTCCGCGAGCGCGACGCCCGGCAGGGCGAGGAGGAGCGGCGCTGGGGCGAGCGGGCCATCGAGGCGCTGCGCACGGGCGCGATGGTGCCGACGCCCCTGGAGATGCGCCGGGCGGCGGAGCAGCACGAGGGCTCGCCCCTGGCGGTGTGGCTGGGCCTGCTGCTCGACGGAGTGCCCGAGAGCCTGGTGATCGGCGCGGGGTTCGCGACCCTGCTGGCCGCCCAGGCGGCGGCTGGCGAGGCGGTGACGTTCGCCTCGGTGATCCCCTACACGCTGGTCGCCGGTGTGTTCCTCTCGAACTTCCCCGAGGCGCTCTCGAGCTCGCTGGGCATGCGGGCCCAGGGCTGGAGCGTGGGGCGCGTGCTCTCCATGTGGCTGCTGCTGCTGGCGGTCACCGCCGTGGCCACGGCCCTGGGCTCGCGTCTCGGGACGTCGGTCTCCCACGACCTGCTGGTGGCGATCGAAGGGCTCGCCGCCGGCGCCGCGCTCACCGCGGTCACCGCCACGATGATCCCCGAAGCCGTGCACCTCGCGGGCTCCGGCGGTCGCGTGGGGCTGGCCACGCTGGCCGGCTTCTTCGCGGCCGTGTCGTTCAAGCTGCTGGAGTAGGACCGGTCGGCGCCCCGCAGGTGGGGCGGCTCCGGACCGCGAACCTCCGGACGGCGAACCTCCGGACGGCGAACGCCAGGGCGCCGGAGGCCCACAGGGCCGCCGCGCCGGGCTCCGGGAGCCGCGCCCGCACGTCCAGGGTGGCCACCACGTCGCTCGACACGGTGCTCACCGAGCCGCTGGGGAACACGACCAGGCGCTCCCGCTCGACCACCTCCAGGGCGAGGAAGATCTCGTGGGGGAGGACCTCTCCCGGGGCGAAGACCGGCGTCGCGGCGGTGTTGGGAGTGGCCGAGCGGATCGAGCGCTCGAGGAAGCGCTGCTCCATGGCGAAGCGGGGCGGGATGGTGTCGCGCTCGAACACGAACGAGTCCACCTGGGCCGGGCCCGGAAGGTCGACCAGCACGTCGCCGGCGAGGGAGGGGAAGTCGAATCCCGGAATCGGGACGATGCCTCCCAGGGTGACGTTGCCCCCGGCCCAGGCCAGGTCGAGCTCCGTGAAGTCGTAGTCCAGTCGGGCGCAGGTGGCGGGGTCGATGGGCGCGAAGCAGAGCCCCTCGAAGGTGAGCGCGAAGGTGCCGGTCAGCGTCTGGGAGGACTCACCGGACGGCGTCACCGTGGAGGAGGCATCGAGCACGTAGCGCGTGGCCGAGGCGGGCTGTGCGATCAGCGCGGCCAGGACTGACAGGAGCAGCCCGGAGGTTCGGGGAACGATCCGCATGCGGCCTCCTCCTCGAGGGAGTGGCCGCGAGGCGGGGCTGCGTGGCAGAGCCCGGCGCTAGTCGGCGCGCTTGGCGGCTGCCTGCAGGGCGCCTTCGAGGGCGTCCCGGCGGGCGGTGAGCTGCCGGTAGCGGCTCCAGTCGAAGGGCTGGCCGGCGTCGGCGGCCTCGGCCGCGCGGCGCTTGATGGCGGCCATCTCGTAGTAGAGATTGCTGAGCTCCCGGTGGACCGGCCGGTCGGGGTAGTCGGTCTTCGCCGCCGCCTTCTCCTCGCGCCGGGCCTGGGCCTGGTAGACCCGGGCGGCCTCGAGCAGGGTCTTCACCTCGGGCGAGGGCGCGTCGTGCGTCCGGGCCTCGGCGCCCTGGCCCGACAGCGCCTCCTCGAGCTGGCTGCGCTCCCGGTCCAGCGCCTCGTAGCGCCCCCAGCGGATCTCGTCCCCGCGTCCCGCCTCGGCCAGCTCCGCGGCGCGGACCTTGATCAGGCCCATCTCCGCATACACGTCGGCGAGACGGTCGTAGAGCGGTCGCCGCTCGGAGGGCGCCGCCTGGGCCCGGTCGGCCGCGTCGCTCGAACGGCGCTCGTAGGCGTCGGCCGCGGCCCAGAACTCTGCCGCGGCGGCCGAGGTGTCCGCCGCCGCGGGCGCGACCGGCAGCAGCAGGCAGACGAGCAGCAGGTACGCGCCCCGACGGGCTTGCGCGGGGGTGGCTCGGGTCATGGGGGGCCCTCGACCAGTCGTTCCGTCTGGGATTCGGCCTGCCGGCTCGCAGGCTTGAGGGGTTCTCGCTACGGCCTGTCGGCTGCGCTCTGGCCGAGGGAGACCAGCAGCGAGCCGCCGACCACGGTCGCAGCGCCGAGCAGGGCGGGGGTCGACACCGAGCGGCCGTCGACGTGCTCGGGCCAGACCATGGCCGCGAGGGCGGTGAAGCCGAGGGTGGCCAGGGGTGTCAGGGCCAGGATGGCCGAGACGCGCGACGCCTCCCAGTGCTCCAGGGCCGCGGCGAAGCTCCCGTAGGCCAGCAGCGTGTTGAGCGAGGCCAGCAGCAGCAGGGCCCAGCCCGCCAAGTCGAGCCCCGCCAGGGCGCCGGGGTCGGCGCCGGGCAGGAAGAGGAGCGCGCTGCCGGCGAAGATGCAGAGCATGATGCCCTGCGATCCCAGCCAGAGCAGGAGCTGCTTCTGGGCGGTGCCGTAGATCGCCCAGGTGACCGCTGCGGCGCCGATCCAGCCGACGCCGGCCACGTAGCGGTCGAGACCCTCGACGAGCGCGCGGATCTGGCCGGCGAAGAAGCCGCCCATGCCGAGGACCAGGACACCGAGACCCAGCCACTGGGTGAACGTGAAGCGCTCCCGGAAGATCGCGATCCCGCTGAGCGCGAGCAGGAGCGGGGCGGCCTGGATCAGCACCTGGGCGGTGGGCGGATCGGTACGGTCGAGCCCCAGCAGGTAGGTGAGGTAGTTGGCGGCCAGGAACACCGTCGCGACCCCGAGCAGCGCCAGCCGTCGCGGTCCCAGCCCGCCCAGGCGGGGCAGCTCGGCCCGTTGCCGCAGCCACCCGGCGAGCACCAGGGCTGCGAACGAAAAGCGAAACCAGGTGATGGTGACCGGATCGAGGGACGCGAGCACGCCCTGGAGCACCAGGGGAAGTACCCCCCACAGGAGCATGGTGCTGGACGCCAGGGTGAGGCCGGGGGCGAAACGACCGCTGGGCTGGTGGAGGGCCACGGGCCCCGGAGCTTAGCCGCACCGCCGGCTCAGGTGGCCCCGACGAGGCGCCGATGCGGGCCGCAGGAGGGGATCCCATGCGTCCCATGCGCGTCGACACCCGCCGTTTTCCCATGGTCCTGGCGGTCATGGACGGCAAGCAGAGCGACGACGACCTGGAGCACTACCTCGACCAGCTCGCCGCGCTCAACGAGCGGGGGGAGCGCTTCGGCCTGGTGACCGACATCCGCGACTACGCGGCCAACTTCTCCCACGCCACGCGCTTCGGGAAGTGGTCGGCCGCCAACGAGAAGCGGACCGGAGAGCTGTGTGTCGGGGCCGCCGCGGTCATCCCCTCGGACCTGATCCGCTTCCTGTTCTCGTCCTTCTACCTGGTGGCCCAGGTGCCCTTCCCCTTCATCACCTGCCGCAGCTTCGGCGAAGCGGAGGCCTGGGTGGGCGACCGCCTGCGGGCGGCGGGCCTCGCCGTCCCGCCGGCGCCGACGGACTGGGGCGCCGGGCCGTCCGGGGCCTAGCCGGACCGCGCCACCCCCGGCGCCCTGCCGATCCCTTGCCAGCGCCGCACGGATAGCGACCCTTCGCCTTCGGGAACGCCCGAAACGCGCGGACCGCCCGGGCGCGAAACGCGTGGCAAACCCGGGCATCCTTCAAGACGGCTCTCGCCGCAACAGGAGACATGCATGGAGCGCCTCGCCCCGCCCGCCCAGGTGGTGATCTTCGGCGCCAGCGGCGACCTCACCCGCCGCAAGCTGATCCCGGCCCTCTCGCGGCTCGCCGCGGACGATCGCGTGGGCCGGTCGCTCTCGGTGATCGGCGTGTCCCGCTCGCGGAAGAACGACGAGGCGTTTCGCGCCGAGCTCCGGGAGGCGCTGCCCGAAGACGCGGGCAAGGGCTTCGACGAGCTCGCGCCGCGGATCCACTACATCCCGGGCGACGTGGGGAGCTGCGAATCCCTCGTATCGCTGGGAGAGCGTCTGGACGCGCTCCCGGGCGGACGCGAGACCGGCCGCCTGTTCTACCTGTCCCTCAAGCCGGACCTCTTCGGCGCGGCGGTCGGGAACCTCTCCCGGGCCGGGCTCCTGGACATGCGCGAGGACGAGCCGGTGGCCTGGCGACGGGTGGTGATCGAGAAGCCGTTCGGCCACGACCTCCAGAGCGCGCGCTCGCTCAACGCGTCGCTCCACGCAGCCCTGCGCGAGGACCAGATCTACCGGATCGATCACTACCTGGGCAAGGAGACGGTGCAGAACCTGCTCGGCTTCCGCTTCCACAACGCCATCTTCGAGCCCCTGTGGAACCGCAACCACGTCGAGCTGGTGCAGATCACCGTGGCCGAGTCCATCGGCGTCGAGCAGGGCCGGGGCGCCTACTACGACGGGACCGGCGCGCTCCGGGACATGCTGCAGAACCACATGCTGCAGATCCTGGCCCTGGTGGCCATGGAGCCGCCGGCGTCCCTCGACCCCGAGGCGATCCGCAACCAGAAGGTCGAGCTCCTGCGCGGTTTGCACTGTCCGGACCACGACGAGGTCGGCACCTCGAGCGTCCGCGCCCGCTACGCCGCCGGACGAGACCCCGCCGACCGGGAGGTGGTCGGCTACCTCGACGAGCAGGGCGTCGATCCCGACTCCCAGACCGAGACCTACGTGGCGCTGCGCGCGGAGATCGACAGCTGGCGCTGGAGCGGGGTGCCATTCCTGCTCCGTCACGGCAAGCGGCTGCCTCAGCGCTTCACGGAAGTGCAGGTGCAGTTCCGAACGCCGCCCCTGCAGCTGTTCAACCGGCCCGACGGCATGGACGCCGCCGAGTTCCGGCGGCGCCTGCGGGACGGCTCGCTGTGTCAGATCCGCCCCAACGTGCTGACCCTCGGCATCCAGCCTCGGGAGACGATCCGTCTCTCGTTCGGCGTGAAGCAGCCGGGCAGCGCCCTGGTCATGTCGCCAGCGACCCTCGACTTCGACTACCGCGAGCACTTCGGCGCCGCGCCGCCCGATGCCTACGAGCGGCTGCTGCAGGACGCCCTGCTCGGAGATCCGACGCTCTTCCTGCGCGCCGACGAGATCGAGGCGTCCTGGCGCTACGCCGACGAGGTGCGGGCCGGCTGGACCGGTGCCAGCGCGCCGCCCCTGCTCGAATATCCCGCCGGCAGCTGGGGGCCGGACGAGGCGAACGCGCTCTTCCACGGCTGCGAAGGCGGCTGGAGCCGGGGCGACTGAGCCCGCGAAGGAGAACCGTCCCATGAGCGAACGCACCAACGACATCGGGGTGGTGGGTCTGGGCGTGATGGGCGCCAACCTCGCCCGCAACTTCGCGCGACGCGGTCACCGGGTGGCCGGCAACGATCGCAGCGTCGACGCGGCGCGCCGCCTCGCCGCCGAGCACCCCGACGCGGACCTCGACGTGGCCGAGGACTACCGGGCCCTGGTCGCCCGGCTGGAGCGGCCACGACGCATCCTGGTGATGGTGCCGGCGGGCGATCCCGTGGACGCCGTGGTCGACGCGCTCGATCCCCTGCTCGAGAAGGACGACGTGATCGTCGACGGGGGCAACAGCCTCTTCACGGACACCGACCGCCGCGCCGCCCGCGCGGCCGGCCGCCCCTGGCACTTCGTGGGGATGGGCGTCTCGGGCGGCTCCGAGGGGGCGCTGAACGGCCCGTCGCTCATGCCCGGCGGCGATCCGGGTGCCTGGCAGCGGCTGCGTCCGCTGCTCGAGTCCATCGCCGCCACGAGCGACAGCGGTGCGTGCGTCACCCACTGCGGCCTGGGCTCCGCCGGGCACTTCGTGAAGATGGTCCACAACGGCATCGAGTACGGCGACATGCAGCTCATCGCCGAGACGGCGCTCCTGCTCCGCCGCGGGCTGGGGCTCGCGCCGGAGGCGGTGGCCGACGCCTTCGACGCCTGGAACGCCGCGGAGCTCGAGAGCTTCCTGGTCGAGATCACCGCCCGCATCTTCCGGGTTCCCGATCCGCAGCGCCCGGGCGCCCTGCTGCTGGATGCAGTCCTCGACCGCGCCGGCCAGAAGGGCACCGGACGTTGGACGGTGCGCGCCGCCGTCGAGATGGGCGTGGCGGCGCCCACCATCGCCGCCGCCCTGGATGCCCGGGTGCTCTCCGCCGGGCTCGAGCTGCGCCGCGCCGCCGAGGCCGCCTTCGGAGGTCCGGCCCACGGGCCGCTCGTCGACGTGGCGGTGGACGACCTGCGCGACGCCCTCTACGCCGCCAAGATCGCCAGCTACACCCAGGGCTTCGCGCTGCTGGCCGCCGGCAGCGAGGAGCACGGCTACGGCACCGACCGGGCGGAGATCGCGCGCATCTGGAAGGCCGGCTGCATCATCCGCGCCCGCTTCCTCGACCGGGTGCGGGAGGCCTTCCGCGCGGAGCCGGACGGCTTCCTGGCCCTCGCGCCCCACTTCCGCGACGAGCTCGCGGCGCGGCTGCCCGGCTGGCGGCGGGTGGTGGCGGCGGCGACCGCGACCGGCCTGCCGATCCCGGCGCTGGCGGCGTCGCTCACCTGGTTCGACACCCTGACCACGGCCTCGGGCAGCGCGTCCCTGATCCAGGCGCAGCGCGACTACTTCGGCAGCCACACCTACGAGCGCGTCGACGCCCCCGGCGAGTTCGTGCACACCGACTGGGAGCGGTCCGGGAGCTGACTGCCACCCCCGGGCTAGGCAGACCCCGGGCCTTCGCCCCGCACGCTGCGGTCCCAGTAGATCCGCGTCTGATCCATCTGGTAGACCAGGGCCGCGGAGGCCACCAGCAGCGTGAGAAACGCCACCATCCCGAAGCCGCCGGCCAGCTGGGACACCAGGGCGAGGAAGAGCAGCCCGACCACCGAGGCGATCGACGGCAGCATGTCCCGGAGCCGGGCCGGCTCGACGCTCTCGAAGAACTCCCGGTTCTCCGGGTCCCGCCGCGCGCGGCGGAAGATCGTGTGGCTCTCCCAGACCGAGAGGGTGAACAGCAAGGCCAGGAGCGCGAACCAGCCCTGCAGCCTGCCCGGCCCCATGATGTCGACGAGGGTGAACTCGAGCACGCCGATCACGAAGGGAAGCGTCGTCTCCCGCAGCGTCGGAACCCAGCGGAAGCGCATGACCAGGGTGGTGTAGAAGAGCCAGATCTGGACGACGCCCAGGAACATGGCGACGACCTGGGCCCAGCCCGCTGCGGCGCTCCAGCCGCCCTCCCAGAGATAGGCGCTGTCCCGGAGCCGGTTCCACAAGAGCTCGAGCGCCAGGGCCTGGATGATGCTCAGCAGCGTGAGCAGGACCGCCGGGAAGTGCTCCTTGGCCCGCTGCTGGAAGGTCTCCACCTAGGCCTCGTCGGCGCCCTGGGCCCGGGTGCGCCGCGGCCGGCCGGGCGATCCCTCGGGCGGGTAGTCGAGGGTGTCGATGACCCGCTGGCGGAACTCGGTGGGGAACTGCGGGAACGGCAGCGCCCCCTCGTTGCGCCACGCCTCCACCCGCTCTGCGGCCTCGCGGCCCGCCTGCACGTCGAGCCCGTCGTCCTGGCCCACGTAGATGGTCTGGGAGGGGAAGGCGAAGCCGGTGCCCGCCTCCGCGATCACGTCCATGAAGCGGAGGTAGACGTCCTCGCGGACCTCGAGGAACTCGCTCCAGTCGCTGGTCAGCACGTAGGCGAAGACCTCGAGGTCCAGCGAGCAGGCGCCGAAGCCCACGAAGCGCACCCGGGCGGGGTCGTTGTCGACCTTCGGATGCGCCAGCAGGACCTCCCGCAGACGCGCCAGGGTGTAGCGGAGCTGCTCGGGCGTGGTCTCGTAGCGCACGCCGATCTTGGTCGAGAGCCAGATGCGATCGCGCTTGGCGAAGTTCTCCAGATAGAGCTGGGAGAACTCGGCGTTGGGAATGGACACCAGGGTCCGGTCCAGGGTGCGCACGCGGGTCGAGCGCAGACCGATCTCCTCGACGGTGCCGACCCGGTCCCCGAAGCGGCAGAAGTCCCCGACGCGCACCGGCTGATCGGCGAAGAGCGTGACGCCGCCGAACAGGTTCTCGATGGTCTTCTGGGCCGCCAGGGCCACCGCGATGCCGCCCACGCCGAGGCCCGCGACGGCGGCGGTGACGTTCACACCCAGGCTGGCCAGGATGGCGAGGAAGGCGATTCCCAGCAGCAGGGCCTTGATGATCCGCCGGCCGGGCGAGAGGACCGGCACGAGTCCGGCCTGCCCCTCCTGGACCATGCGCTGGTGCAGGGCCAGGGAGCCCAGATCGATCAGCCGGAAGAAGAACCAGGCGAAGGCGACGATCGCCAGCAGCTGCTCGAGGTTGCGCATGGCCTCGTGGGCCGGCACGGACAGGCCCAGGAGCGGATGCCCCGCGCGCAGGATGGCGGTGGCCAGCGCGAGGCGGATCGGTCCCTGGACCACCAGCACGAGGCGGCGGTCGAGGGCGCCTTCGGAGCCGCGCACGTAGAGCGCGTGGAGGATCCGGATCACCAGGGTCGAGAGCAGGAGCGAGACGAGCCAGGCGATCCCGGCGAGCAGCAGGAGCCCGATCCACTGCCAGAGCGCGACCTCGAACAGGCGCGCCTCGAAGAAGACCGGCGGCAGCACGTCCATCAGCGGGCCGTAGCCGAACTCCTCGTAGAGGGCGGGGATCCGAGACACGGTGTCGGCGGAGAGCTTCCAGATCCGCACCCGGTCCCCGTCGCGGGGGACCCGCTGGAGCAGGAGGGAGACCGCGCCGTCGGCGGTCTCGATCCGCGTCAGCCGGTCCTGCCAGGCCGGAAGGCCATCGTCGGAATTGCCGTCGTTGGTGGGGCTCAGCAGCTCGAACTCGACCCAGTAGGTGCGGTCGAGGACGAACTTGAACTGCCGGGCGAGCTCGGGTCCGCGCGCGGCCCGCTCGCCGGCCGGGATGCGGCGCAGGTCCAGGAACTCGGTGGCGCGCTCGTAGTCTCCGTCGTGGCAGGCCTTCAGGTAGCCGTACATGGAGCCGCGGGGCGTGCCGCGGTTGAAGGGGTCCTCGGGTCCCATGGGCTTCGAGGGATCGATGGGGTCGGGCGTTCCCCCGGCTTCCGGGGCTGCGGCGGGCGCCGCGTTCTCCTGGGTCTGGCCCCGGGCCGGGGTCGGGGGCGCGAAGACGATCAGCCCCACCGCGGCGCAGAGCGCCACGCGGCGGATGAGGGGGGTGGACGTACGCATGGACCTCCTCCAGGTCGGGTGCGGCCCCGGCTCGGGGCCCGGGAGCGGCGTGGGGAACGCAGCTTAGCTCGCACGGCAGTGCGCGTGGGGATGCCGCAGCCTGGGACATCGGGTCCCGCTCCCCGGGCGAATGCGGCAATTCGTCGCATCGGGCCGTCCGATCTTCCCGCTGCGGTCTCCCCGCGCGGGCATGGGACTTGCGTTGAATGCCATTGGGAGGCCTAGTCATGGTTCAGGCTGCAACGCATCTCGTGTCGGACGACCGGCCCCGGCTCCCGTGCGGGGAGTGGGGTCTTCCGGCCGAGGACCAGGAACAGCTCCGCCGCGCTGCCATCGGGTTCCGCGAGTACGAGCGCGGACAGGTCATCCGTCACCCGGGCAGCGGCACCGAGGACGCGCTCCTGATCGAGCGCGGCTTCGCGCGGGTCTACCGACCGACACCGAGCGGTGGCGAGACGACCCTCCACCTGCTCGGGCCCGGCGATCTCGGGGGAAGCGTACCGGGGGCGGGCCAGAACGAGCTCGGCGGATACGTGGTGGCGGTGACGCCGACCCGGGTGGCGCGGATTCCGAGCGCCGCGCTCGAGCGCCTGCTCCTGCGCCGCCCGAGCCTCTGTGTCGCCCTGGCCCGCCAGCTCTCGCGCAGGCTCCGCCAGCTCGAGGACCGGGTGGAGAGCGTGTCGTGCCTCGAGGTCCAGGACCGGATCACCCGGACGCTGCTGGAGCTGGCGTCGGCCTTCGGCGAGCCCACGGGCCGAGGCGTGCGGATCGCGGTCCCGCTCACCCAGGCCGAGCTGGCGACCCTGGTCGGAAGCACCCGGCAGACCGTGAACGCGGTGCTGAGCATGCTCCGCGCCGAGGGTCTGATCGGACACGCGGGACGTCGCCTCGAGGTGGACGAGGCGGGTCTGCGCCAGCGCCTGGAGCGCGGAGCAGCCGTCGCCTAGCGCGCGGAGCAGTCGTCGCCCAGCGCGCGGAGACGCGTCGGCGGGCCGGCAGCCCGGCGGTCGCTCAGCCGGGCTGGAGCCAGCCGAGGGCACCCAGGGCGCCGAGTCCCGCCACGAGGCAGCCGAGCGCGGCCACGCCGAACCCCGCCGCACCCGCATAGAAGGACGGACGGATCGCCCGCAGCCCGCGCTCGTCGAGCCGAGGGTGGTGGTGCACCGGGTGTACCCACCAGAGCGCGGGCAGGTCCCCGGACCGCAGGAGGCCTTCGCGCAGGCGCAGGTGGTAGAGGAGGCCCGCGGGGACGCCCAGCGCCATGCCAGCGGCCACGAGGGCCGCCCCGAGCTGGAAGAGGACCAGCCAGTGCAGGTGGGCCACCGCCAGCAGGGCGCCCAGAGCCGCCAGCGCCAGGAGCGTCTCGATCACGGGGCTCCGATCGTCGGGTCGCGCCGCCCGGTTGAGCGACGCGCCCCTCCCCCGAGAGACACCACCGGGGGCCGTTTCGACCCGGCGCCCGGGCACCTATGCTCGCCCGCAGCGGCGGGAAGGAGCAACGCGCGATGAATCCCAGCGTCGAGATCTCCCAGGGGCGGCTCGAGGGACGCAGCTCGGAGGGCGTCCAGTCCTTCCTCGGCATCCCCTATGCGGCGCCCCCGGTGGGCCCCCTGCGTTTCCGGGCGCCCGAGCCCCCGTCGCCCTGGAGCGGCGTTCGCGACGCCGGCGACTTCGGTCCCAGCGCGCCCCAGCAGAAGCTCGCCCTGCCCCTCCCCGGCATGGAGGTGGGGCCCATGGACGAGGACTGCCTCTACCTCAACGTCTACACCCCGACGGCCGACGGCGGCCGGCGACCCGTCATGGTGTGGATCCACGGCGGCGCGTTCGTGATCGGCTCGGGCTCGCAGCCGATCTACGGCGGCGCGGCGCTCGCCCGCCGCGGCGACGTGGTGGTGGTCACCATCAACTACCGGCTGGGGCCGCTCGGTTTCCTGTTCCTGCCGGACCTCTGCCCCGGCCTCGAGGGCGCCGTCGGCAACGCCGGGATCCGCGATCAGGTGGCCGCCCTCACCTGGGTGCGGGAGAACATCGCCGCCTTCGGCGGCGACCCGGAGAACGTCACCATCTTCGGGGAGTCCGCGGGCGGGATGAGCGTGGGCACCCTGCTCGGCTGCCCGTCGGCGCGCGGTCTGTTCGCCCGGGCGATCCCCCAGAGCGGCGCCGCCCACAATGTGCACACGCGCGAGAGCGCGAGCGCGGTGGCGCGGGGCTACCTGGAGCACCTCGGGATCGAGCCGGCGAACGCCGCCCGGACGCTGCGGGAGCTGCCGCCGGACAAGCTCCTCGAGGGCGGGGCGCAGATGGTGCTGAAGCTGGGAACGGGCCCGGGCCTGCTTCCCTTCCAGCCCGTCGTCGACGGCGACCTGCTCCCCGTGTCGCCCCTCGACACCGTCGCCTCCGGCGCGACCACCGGGCTCGACCTGATGGCGGGGACCACGCGCGACGAGTGGAAGCTCTTCGTCATGATGGACCCGGGCATCCAGAAGCTCGACGAGGCCGCCCTTGCGCGACGGCTCGAGGCGCAGGTGGCGGATGCGGCGGGCCTGGTGGAGACCTATCGCAAGAGCCGTCACGAGCGCGGTCTCTCGGTGGCGCCCCGGGACCTGCTGGTGGCGATCGAGACCGATCGCATCTTCCGGATCCCGGCGATCCGGCTCGCCGAGGCCCACGTGGCGAGCGGAAGGCGCGCCTTCATGTACCGCTTCGACTGGGAGTCGCCCGCTCTGGGCGGGCTGCTCGGCGCCTGCCATGCGGTGGAGATCCCGTTCGTCTTCGGCGGGCTCGGGCTTCCCGGGGCCGACCAGTTCGGGGGCAGGGGGCCGGAGGCCGAGCGGCTGTCGGCGCTCTGCATGGACGCCTGGACGGCCTTCGCCCGCAGCGGGGAGCCGAGCCACCCGGAGCTGCCCGGGGGCTGGACGGCCTACGAGCCCACCCGGCGGAGCACCCTGCTGCTGAACCGGGAAGTGGCCCTCGAGCTCGATCCCGACGGCGCCGAGCGCCGCGCCTGGGAGGGCACGCTCTAGCGATGCGGCGCCCAGGGCGCGCTCCAGCGATGCCGGGGGGTGGGCTCCGGCCGCGAAACCGGGCCCGCGCGCGGCCATCCAAGCATGCGTCTGATCGGGGTCCGCGCACGAAGGCTCCTTCGGGGCCCGTCCGACCCAGCGAGGAGGCGTCATGCGCAGCGTGAGAGCGAACCCGGGCAAGAGGCTGCGGCTCTGGCCGCTGGGGGCGGCCCTGGCGGTCCTGGCCGCCCTGGCCTGCGAGGCCGCGCCCCGGGCGGGTGCCGCCGGGGAGGGCGAACGCGCGAAGGGTCCGGCGACCGCCGTCTTCGCGGGCGGCTGCTTCTGGTGCATGGAGCCGCCGTTCGAGAAGCTCGAGGGCGTCTCCGCCGTGCTCTCGGGCTACTCCGGCGGGTCCGAGGTGGACCCGACCTACGAGCAGGTGGCGCGCGGTCTGACGGGTCACGCCGAGGTCGTCCAGGTGCACTACGACCCGGCGCGGATCTCCTATGCGGCGCTGCTCGAGGTCTTCTGGCGCCAGATCGATCCCACGGACGCCGGTGGGCAGTTCGTCGACCGGGGCCGCCAGTATCGCTCCGCCATCTTCGTCGCGAACGAGGAGGAGCGGCGTCTCGCGGAGGCGTCGAAGCGGGCGCTCGAGGCCAGCGGTCGCTACGACGCGCCGCTCGTCACCCCGGTGGTGGACCTCCAGGCGTTCTACCCGGCCGAGGACTACCATCAGGACTTCTACAAGAAGAGCCCCGTCCGCTACCGGCTCTACCGCGCCAACTCGGGTCGGGACGCCTTCCTGAAGCGGGTGTGGAAGGACGACCCCGCCAAGGCGCCCGCGGCGAGTCGCTCCCCGGCTCCGTCCCCGACGCGGTCGGCGGAGGCTCGCCCCTACGGCCGCCCGAGCGACGCCGAGCTGCGACGGCGGCTCACGCCGCTCCAGTACGAAGTGACCCAGAACGACGCCACCGAGCGGCCGTTCCAGAACGCCTACTGGGATCACAAGGAGCGGGGGATCTACGTGGACGTGGTGAGCGGGGAGCCGCTCTTCAGCTCCGAGGACAAGTTCGCCAGTGGCACCGGCTGGCCCAGCTTCACCCGTCCGATCGAGGCCGAGCGCATCCGTGAGAAGGTCGACACCAGCCTGTGGATGACCCGCACCGAGGTGCGCAGCCGCGACGGCGACAGCCATCTCGGCCACGTCTTCCCGGACGGCCCGCCGCCGACGGGGCTCCGCTACTGCATCAACAGCGCCGCCCTGCGCTTCGTCGCCCTCGAGGACCTGGAGGCCGAGGGCTACGGGGCGTACCGCGCGGGCTTCGAGACCGCCCGCTAGGCGCGGGCTTCGAGACCGCCCGCTCAGTCGTCGTCGTCGGCGGCCAGCCGGGTGTGGAGCGCCTCCAAGGCGCGCTCCAGCTCGCGGACCCGGCGCGCGAGGTCGCGCTGGCCCCCGACCAGCGCGGGAAGGCGCTTCTGGCTGGCGATCACGCGGCGGGCCAGCCCCACCGGCAGCGCCGGGCTGCCCATCACCGTGGCGTTCTCCTCCACGGATCGGGTCGCGAAGCCCTTGGCGGCCACGGTCGCGCCATCGCCGATCCGGATGTGGCCCACCATCGACGCCTGTCCGGCCAGGGTCACCCCGTCGCCCACCCGGGAGGACCCGGCCAGCCCGTTCTGCCCCACGAGCAGGCTGTGGCGACCGATCACCGAGCCGTGTCCCACGACCACCCCGTTGCCGAGCTTCGTGCCCGCCTCGATGGCCGTCTCGCCGAGGGTCGCGCGATCGATGCAGCAGTTCGCGCCGATCTCCACGTCGTCGCCGAGACGGGCGCGCCCCACCTGGGGGATCTTCAGCCAGCGCCCCTCCACGGGTGCGTAGCCCAGGCCGTCCTGGCCGATGACCGAGCCCGCGTGCACCGTGACGCGGTCGCCGAGGATGCAGTCCTCGTACACCACCACGTTGGGAAAGAGGGCGCAGCCGCGGCCGAGACGCGCGCGCGGCCCCACGAAGCAGCCGGGGTAGAGGACGCTGTCGGCGCCGATCTCCGCGTCGGCGCCCACGCTCACGCCGGGCCCCAGGCAGACCCCCTTCCCGAGACGCGCGGAGGGGTCCACGTGGGCGCTCGGGTGGACGCCCCAGTCCGGATGTTGGCGGTAGCCGTGGATCAGGACGATGGATACGGTGACCGCGGCGTAGGGGTCCTCGCAGCGCAGGGCCGAGGCGGAGGGCGCCAAGGCGGCGCCGGGGCGCGCCAGGACGGCCCCGGCCGCGGTCTCCCGGGCCGCCCGTCCGTAGCGCGGATTGGCGAGGAAGGAGAGCTCCTCCGGGCCCGCGTCCTCCAGCGTGTTCACGGCGCGCACGACCCGGTCGTCGCCCTCGAGCGTGGCGGGAAGGCCGGCCTCGGCGAGGTGCCCGAGGAGCTGGCTCAGACGCAGGCTGGGCAAGGCACGCGGTCCATTCGGTGGCGATGGTACGGAGCGCGCTTCGCGGCTGTCAATCGATGAGCGGACGCGCCTCTCCACCTCGAGCTGCCCCGTTGTTGCGGACGCCATGCCGCTGCGCGAGCCGGCAGGGGATCAACCCGGAGACCCGTCCACCCGATCCGTCTCCCGGGTCGATCGCCGTAGAGGATCGCCCGGGTGGAGCCATGGTCGAGGACAGGGTCTGCACGTCTCGTGCGAGGGGTCGGTGGCGCCGGAGGCGGTGCGCGCTCCGGCTCCTGGCTCCGGCGCTCGCGTGGCTGGCGGCCGCGTCCACGCCCGCCGGGGCCGCGCTGATCACCAATGCCGTGATCGTCGACAACAGCACGGTGAATCCCGGCCTCGCCGACCCCAACCAGTACTACGCCAACACCAGCGCGACGCCGACCATCGCCTGCGGAGCCATGTGCACGAGCTTCGAGGTACAGTTCGCGGGCGCCGCGGGGGTCGAGGTCGGCAATACGGAGACGGCGACCGTCACCTTCAGCTGGGCCTACCAGGTCTCCTTCGAGGTGGACGCCTTCGCGGGCGAGCAGTGGGAGATCACGATCGACACGAGCCTGCTGGGGGCCCTGACCCTCGTGGACGACTCGTTCATCCTGGGCAGCGCGACCGCCAGCCTCGGCGACGTCACGGGCAGCTACAGCGGCCCCGGCACCGTCGTCAGCGGCAGCCTCGACCTCCCGGGCTTCGGCACCCTGAGCGGCTTCACCGGTGGCAACCAGCCCTTCGATGCCGGCGATCGCAGCTCGCTGATGGTCGTTCGTGGCAGCGGCCCGGCGACGGGCGCCAGCGCCGTGCAGCTCACCTTCAGCATGAACGGCCAGGTGGAGAGCGCCTCGAGCTGCTTCCTCTTCTTCTGCAACGCCGACGAGGCGGCCGTGCGCCTCGGCGACGTCGGTACCCTCGCGGGCTTCAGCGCCGGCGACTACCCCGGTCCCGACGGGCGCGTCCAGGGCCTGGACGGTCACTGGCTGGTGGTGGGCATCGCCGCGGTTCCCGAGCCCCGGACCGCCCTCCTGGTCGTCCTCGGCCTCCTGGGCCTCGCCGCGGCGCGGCGTCCGCGCTAGCCGCGTCGATCGGCCCGCTGGCGGCGGCCCGCCGCCGGCCCGCTGCAGGTGCCCGCTCCCGGGCGTCGGTTACTCTCCTGCGCCGTGTCCGACCCCGCATCCCCCCCCGGCCCTCCCGGCCGGCGCTCCCGCTGGATCCCGGAAGGGATCGAGCCCCGCCACATGCGGATCCTCGGGCTGGTGGCGTTCGCCATGCTGTTCGAGAACTACGACCTCGGCCTGATCGGCGCGGCGCTGCCCCAGATCGCCGCCGAGTTCGACCTGTCGAACCCCGAGAAGGGTACGCTGCTGGGCAGCGTGGACAGCGGGTCGGCGCTGTTCGCGTTCCTGATCGTCGCCCTCGCCGATCGCTTCGGGCGCCGCCGCATGCTGCTCGCCGGCGTCGTCGGCATGGCCCTGGGAGCGCTGCTCTCCGCGCTGGCCCCCGATCCCACCGCCTTCGCCGTCGCCCAGATCGTCACCCGGAGCTTCGCCATGGCGGCGACGGCCATCTCCTTCGTGGTGGTGGCCGAGGAGCTGCCGGCGGCCCACCGCGGGTGGGGAATCGGCTGGCTCGGCGCCGCCGGCACCCTGGGCTTCGGCCTGGGCAACGCCGTCTACTCCCAGGTGAACGTGCTCCCCTACGGCTGGAGGACGGTCTACGGCATCGGCTTCCTGGCGATCTTCCTGCTGCCCTTCTTCCGGCGCAACCTCAAGGAGACCCGTCGCTTCGAGGACGCCCGCGCCCGCCTCGACACGCGGGAGCCGATCCTGCTGGCGCTGTTCCGGCCCGTCGTCGACCTGGCCCGCCGCTATCCGCGTCGCGCCCTCGTGATCGGCCTGCTGGGGGCGCTCTCGACCGCGGGCCATCGTCCCGCGTTCCGCTTCGTCTCCGACTTCGTGCAGGGGGTCCATGGCTGGACGCCCGCCGACTACGCCCTGGTCACGATCGTGTTCGGGATCATCGGGGTCGTCGGGGGACCGCTGGCGGGCTGGCTCGCCGATCGCATCGGCCGCCGCGCCGTGGGCGCGCTGATGCTCGCGCCCTTCCCGGTCTTCGCGACGCTCTTCTACACCCAGTCCGGCTGGGTGATCACCCTGCCCTGGATCGCCATGCTCTTCTTTGCCATGGGCGCGAGCGCCGTGGTCCGGTCGCTCTCGGCGGAGCTCTTCCCCACGGCGATGCGCAGCGCCGCCGGCGGCTGGGTGCTCATGCTCGAGACCCTCGGCGGGGGCCTCGGTGCCTTCCTGTTCGCGGCCATCGAACGCCAGATCCAGGCCTGGGGCACCTCGCTCAGCATCGTGTCGGTGCTGGCCGGCGTCTCGGCGCTGACGCTCTTCTTCCTGCCCGAGACCCGCAGCCGCGAGCTCGAGACCATCAGCGAGGGGTGAGCCGCGAGGGTCGTGCTCGGATCGCGCTCGCCTTCCCGTCGGCTGGCCCTCGACCTGCTGGGCCGCGACTACGAGATCGCGCCCGCGGACATCGACGCGAACGGCGTGTTGCGCTTCGCGATCCGGGTGGAGGGCCGCCCGAACTTCCGCACGGCGCCGCCCGTTGTGGACCTGATCCGCCTTCTGCGCGAGCGGGGCGTCCGCGTTCGAGGGTGACCGGACTGTCGCCCGCTACGAGAGAACGTCCGCGTCCTCGAGCAGCTGCACCACGCGGCGGACGATGCGCCCGCGCCCGAAGGGCGCCAGGTGGCTCCCGCTGAACCAGTGGATCCCGGGCTCGTCCCAGTGCTGCCAGAGGGCGTGGGGGTGCTCGGGCGGCACGATGCGGTCGCCCCGGCCGGCGACGATCAGCACCCGCTCCCGCGGCATCCGCAGCGGATGGGCGAGGGGGGAGTGCACCCGGTACAGCGTCCGCAGCTCCTCCCGGCCGATCTCCGGGCCGGCCTCGCGATGGTGGCGGCTGCGCAGGAAGAAGCGCCAGGCCAGGTCGCCGATGCAGACCGGCGGGACGATCGGGACGGCGAAGTCGAGGTCGTCGTAGAGCCCGGCGTAGAGCGCCGTCAGGTAGCCGCCGAGGGAGAGACCCAGGAGGCCCACCGGGTCGCCCGTCTTCTCCCGCAGCCAGCGCACCAGCAGGCGGACCTCGTAGATGGCCTGGCGGGTGGCCTCCGAGAGCCGGGCCACGTGGGGGACGGCGAAGTGCTCCCCCGAGAAGCGCGCCTCCGGAGGCGTGCGGGCGCCGTGGAAGGGCAGGGTGACCAGCGCCACGTCGAGGCCGCGGCGGAACCAGTCGCCGGCGAACAGCGCCAGCGCATCGACCCGGGGATGGCCCATGGTGAAGCCGTGCAGCGCGATGACCGTGCCCCGCCGATGGGCGGCGTCGTGCATCCAGTGCTCGACCAGCAGGCGCCCCGTGATGGCGGGATCGGCGATGGGGCTCTCGGCTCCGTGGGGCCAGGGCTCGTAAGCCGTGGTGAGCTGGCGGGCCACCGCCACGCCCCCCGGGAGGCGGCGCCGGAAGCGCGCCTTGACGCCCCGGGGCCGCTCGGGCAGCGCGTCGAACGCGAAGAAGCGCCGGGGGTCGTGCTGGAGCTCGGGGCTCGCCAGGGTCTCGGCGGAGGCGCGCAGCGCCGGCAGGCCGTCGGGGCCGGGCATCATCAGGCTGTCCACGACCCACTGCATGGCGCCGAGCAGCAGGCTGTCGACGGCGGTACCCGCGCCCGTGGTCAGGCGGTCGGTCCAGGCCTCCGGCGGCAGCTCCACCTCCGAGAGCTCCGGCAGCGCCCCGATGAGCGTGGTGGCGGCGATGGCGCTCCTCCGTCCGGCGACGCCCGCAGCGGGCCGCCCGATCCTTCATGATCGCCCCGCGCGCGAGCCGGTGCCAAGGGGTTTCTGCGGAGCGCGGGATCGGGTTGCGCGCGCGTCGCGCTAGGATGGGCGCGCCAGGGGAGGCGCCGTGCCGACCGACGTGGAGATCGCCCGCTCCGTCACGCCGCGTCCCATCGCGGAGGTGGCGGCCGACCTCGGCCTGGAGGCTGGGGACCTGGTGCCCTTCGGGCACGACGTCGCCAAGGTGGAGCTCTCGGCGCTCGAGCGACCCCGGCGTCGTCAGGAGCCCGCCCGCCTCGTTCTGGTGTCGGCCCTCACCCCGACGCCCTCGGGCGAGGGCAAGACCACCACCAGCGTCGGCCTGGCCCAGGCCCTGGCCCGACTCGGCGCGTCGGCCTGCCTGGCCCTGCGCGAGCCTTCCCTCGGCCCGTGCCTCGGCATGAAGGGCGGGGCCACCGGCGGGGGCCACAGCCAGGTGATCCCCATGGAGCGGATCAACCTGCACTTCACCGGCGACTTCCACGCCATCACCACCGCCCACAACCTGCTGGCCGCGCTGATCGACAACCACCTCCATCACGGCAATCCGCTGGGGATCGATCCGCGCCGGGTGCTCTGGCCGCGGGTCCTCGACCTCAACGACCGGGCCCTGCGCAACGTGGTGGTCGGGCTGGGCGGCCCCGGCGACGGGGTGCCACGGCAGTCGGGCTTCGACATCACCGCCGCGTCGGAGGTGATGGCCATGCTCTGCCTCGCCGAGGGCGAGGACGACCTGCGGGCCCGCCTCGAGCGCACCCTCGTGGCCTTCACCCGGGACCGCGCCCCCGTGACCGCCGGCGACCTGGGCGCGGCCGGGGTGATGCTGGCCGTGCTGCGGGACGCCCTGCGGCCGAACCTGGTGCAGACCCTGGAGGGCACTCCGGCCCTGGTCCACGGCGGCCCGTTCGCCAACATCGCCCACGGCTGCAACAGCCTCGTGGCCACGCGCATGGCGCTCCACCTGGCGGACTGGTGCGTGACCGAGGCGGGCTTCGGCTTCGACCTCGGGGCGGAGAAGTTCTTCGACATCAAGTGTGCCGGCGCCGGCCTCGACACCGCGGCGGTGGTGCTGGTGGCGACGGTGCGGGCCCTGAAGATGCACGGCGGGGTCGGCCTGAAGGACCTGGCCGAGGCCGATCCGGAGGCGGTGGAGCGGGGTCTGCCCAATCTCGAGAAGCACGTGGAGAACATCCGCACCTTCGGGGAGCCGCCCGTGGTCGCCCTGAACCGCTTCCACGGCGACGCCGAGGAGGAGATCGCCGTGGTGCGCCGGGCCTGCGCCTCCCTCGACGTCCCCTTCGCGGTGTCGGACCACCACGCCCGGGGCGGGGCCGGCGCCGAGGAGCTGGCCCGGGCTGTGCTCGTCCACGCCGAGGGCCGCAGCCGGCCCTTCCGGCCCCTCTACGGGCCCGAGGATCCGGTGCTCGAGAAGATCCGCGCCGTCGCCACCCGCATGTACGGGGCCCGGGAGGTGCTGCTCACCCCCGGCGCCCGCCGCGATCTGGCCCAGGTGGAGCGCCTCGGCTTCGGCGGCCTGCCGGTGTGCATCGCCAAGGTCCCCGGCTCCCTCTCCGACGACCCCAGGCGCCGCGGGCGCCCCCGGGACTTCGAGGTCACGGTGCGGGCCCTCCGCATCAACGCCGGGGCCGGCTTCCTGGTGGTCCTCACCGGCGACATCCTGCGCATGCCCGGGCTGCCCCGCCGGCCCCTGGCCGAGTCCATCGACCTGCGGGAGGGACGGATCGTCGGGCTGGAGTGAGCCACGCCGCCGGCGGGAATTTACATTGTCCGTGTTATGTAAATGATGGTACCCTGGCGAGGCCTGACCGGGCCGGACCTGACCGGACCGGACCGGGCGGGCCTGGCCGGAGCGAGGAGCCGCGTGGACGCCGCCCCCGTCGAGTACGACCCCTACGCCTACGCCATCCACGAGGATCCGTACCCGACCTACGCGCGCCTGCGCGCCGAGGCGCCTCTCTACCGCAACGAGCGCCTGGGCTTCTGGGCCCTCTCGCGCCACGCGGACGTGCTCGACGCCATCAAGGACACCGACCGCTACACCAACACGCATGGTGTGTCCCTGGACCGCTCGTCCCACGAGAACGCGGACGCGGTGATGTCGTTCCTGGCCATGGATCCGCCGCGCCACACCCACATGCGGGCCCTGGTCTCCCGCGGCTTCACGCCCCGGCGCGTCGCGGCCCTGGAGCCGCGGATCCGCGAGCTGGCCCGGCGCTCGCTCCGACGGCTCCTCGAGGCCGGCCGCGGCGACTTCATCGATGCCTTCGCGGGCCGCCTGCCCATGGACGTGATCAGCGAGATGCTCGGCGTCCCCGAGGCCGACCGCGACCGCCTGCGTGCCCAGGCCGACACGATCGTGCACCGGGAGCCGGGCATGACCGACGTCCCGCCCGCCGGCGTGCACGCGTCCATCGAGGTGATCAAGTACTTCATCGAGCTGGTCAAGGACCGGGAGCAGCAGCCCCGGGACGACCTGCCGAGCGCCCTGCTGGCGGCCGAGCTCGACGGTGAGCGGCTGCGCAAGCGCGACGTCGTGGCCTTCCTGCACCTGATGATCATCGCCGGCAACGAGACCACCACGAAGCTGCTGGCGAACGCCGTCTACTGGCTCTGGCGCAACCCCGACCAGCGCGCCCGGGTGCGGGCAGCCCCGGGCCTCGTTCCCGCCTGGATCGAGGAGACCCTGCGCTACGACAACTCGACCCAGGTGATCGCGCGCACGGCGACCGGAGACCTCGCGCTGTGCGGCCGTCGGGTGGCGGCGGGCGAGAAGGTGCTGCTGCTGATCGGCTCCGCGAATCGCGACGAGGACGTGTTCCCGGACGCGACGCGTTTCGAGATCGGACGCGACACGAGCCGCATGCTCTCCTTCGGCCAGGGAGCCCACTTCTGCCTGGGCGCCTCCCTGGCCCGGCTGGAGGCGCGGGTGGCGCTCGAGGAGGTCTGGCGCGAGATGCCCGACCTCGCCATCGAGGAGACCGGGATCGAGCGCGTGCACTCCAGCAACGTGCGCGGCTTCGCCCGGCTACCCGTGGTCTGCCGGCCGTGAGCGAGGCGCCGCGCACGGCGCTGGTGACGGGCGCCTCGTCGGGCATCGGCGCCGCCACGGCGCGGGCCCTTGGGAACCTGGGCTGGCGGGTGGTGGTGGCCGCGCGCCGGGTCGACCGCCTGAAGCAGGTGGCCGAGGAGGTGGAGGCCGCCGGGGGCACGGCCCGGGTCGCGCCCCTCGACGTCCGCGACCCGGAGGCCGTCGACGCCTGCTTCGCCGCGGTCGAGGCGGACTGGGGCCCGCCGGATGCGGTCATCAGCAACGCCGGCCTCGGCATCCCGCGCCTGCTCCACGAGGCCACCCCGGAGGAGCTGCGCCGCGAGCTCGACACCAACCTCCTCGGGCCGATGCTCGTGGCACGCCGCGCCATCCCCGCCCTGGTGGAGCGGGGCGCGGGCGACCTGAGCTTCGTCTCGTCGGCCAACGCCGCGGCGCCGCGGACCTTCCAGGCCGGCTACAGCGCCAGCAAGGCGGGCGTGGAGACCCTGGCGCGGGTGCTGCAGATGGAGCTCGAGGGCACGGGGGTCCGGGTCAGCGTGGTCCGCCCGGGTCCGACGGGGAGCGAGTTCGGCGCCCACTACGGCGCGGAGACCTCCCGGCGCATCCTCGCGTCGTGGCAGTATTGGGGGGTGATGCGCCAGCTCCACTGGATGCCGGCCGAAGCCGTGGCCCGGGCCCTGGTGACGGTCCTGACCGCGCCGCCAGGGGTGCGCTTCGAGATGCTGGAGGTCCAGCCCGAGAACACCGCGCGGGGTCCCCTGTGAGCGCCGTGTGGGGTCCCCTGTGAGCGCCGTGTGGGGTCCCCTGTGAGCGCGGCGAGCGGGTCCCCCAACAGCGCGGCGGCGCCGCGGGTCTCCGGCCGCTGGCCGCTGCTGGGGCACCTGCTCGAGCTCCGGCGCGCGCCCATCGGACTGATGGCGCGCGCGCGGGCGGAGTGCGGCGAGCTCGCCGAGCTCGACCTCGCGGGACACCGGGTGGTGATGATGTACGGCGAGAAGGCCCAGGAGGCCTTCTTCCGCGCGCCGGACGAGCAGCTCGACCAGGCGGCGGCGTATCCCTTCATGAAGCCGGTCTTCGGCCCGGGCGTGGTCTTCGACGCCACGCCGGAGCAGCGCAAGCAGGCCCTGCGCAACCGCTCCCTGCGCGACGCCGCCATGCGCGGACACGCCGAGCGCATCGCCTTCGAGACCGAGCGGCTCGTCGAGGGCTGGGGCGACCGCGGCGAGGTGGACCTGCTCGACTTCTTCGCCGAGCTCACGATCTACACCTCGAGCGCCTCGCTCATCGGCCCGGAGTTCCGCAGGGCGCTGGGGCCCGAGCTCGTGCCGCTGTTCGCCGACCTCGAGCGCGGCACCGACGCCTTCGCCTACGTGAACCCCCACCTGCCCCTGCCGAGCTTCCGGCGCCGCGACCGCGCCCGGCGCCAGCTCGTCGGGATCCTGGAGGAGATCTTCCGGCGCCGGGAGGCCGCCGGCGAGGAGAGCACGGACCTCTTCGCCGTGCTCCGCAAGCTCCGCAAGCCCGACGGCTCGCCCGTCTACGACGTGGACCAGATCACCGGCATGTTCATCTCCATGATGTTCGCCGGCCATCACACCACCTCTACCACGGCGGCCTGGGCTCTGCTCGAGCTGCTGCGCCATCCCGCGTGGATGGCCCGGGTGACCGAGGAGCTCGACGCGCTCTACGCCGACGGCCGGGAGGTGAGCTACCAGGCGCTGCGCGAGATCCCCCTGCTGGAGCGCGTGCTCAAGGAGACCCTGCGCCTGCACCCGCCGCTGATCCTGCTCATGCGCAAGGTGCTCCGCGACTTCGAGTACGCCGGCTGCACGATCCCGGCGGGCCGCACGGTGGGGGTCTCCGTCGCCGTCTCGAACCGCATGCCCGAGTGCTTCCCGGAGCCGGACCGCTTCGACCCCGACCGCTACGCCGAGGGCCGCGAGGAGGACCGGCAGATCTTCGCCTGGATCCCGTTCGGGGCCGGTCGCCACCGCTGCGTGGGCGCGGCCTTCGCCATGGTGCAGCTCAAGGCGATCTTCAGCGTGCTGCTGCGGCGCTACGCCTTCTCCCTGGCCCAGCCGCCGGAGCGCTATCGCAACGACCACTCGAAGATGGTGGTCCAGCTCGCCCAGCCGTGTCGGGTCGGCTACGCGCGCCGCGAGGCGGCCGTCGTGGCGGGCGCCCCGTCCGTGGCGGGCGGGGAGGGCGCCGCGCTCGAAGGGCCCCTCCGGCTGCGCGTCGATCTCGACCTGTGCCAGGGACACGCCGTCTGCGTATCGGAGGCGCCGGAGGTCTTCGAGATCGACCCCGAGACCCGCAAGGTCCGCCTGCGCGCGGTGACGGTCCCGCAGGACCAGCGCACCGCCGTCGACGCGGCCGTGCGCTACTGCCCCACCCGGGCGCTCTCGACCGGGAGCGACGAGAGGAGCTGAGGATGGCCTTTCCGCGTGAGGAGCTCGAGGAGATGATGCGCCGCTGGGTGGCGGCCAACGACGAGGCCGGTCGCACGGGCGTCTGGGCGCCCATGGCCGACTTCTACACCGAGGACGCCGTCTACTCCTGGAACAACGGGCCGAAGCACGAGTTCGTGGCCCGCGGACGCGACCAGATCCGCGACTGGGTCTTCGGCACCGAGATGGCAGGGCTCGAGACCTGGACCTATCCCTACGTGCGGGTCCTCATCGACGATCGGCTCGGCGAGATCATCGGGATCTGGCGTCAGCTCGCGCCGGTGAAGGATCCGGAGGGCCGACCCTACGAGATCGCCGGCACCGGCGGCTCCTGGTTCCGCTACGCCGGCGACTTCCGCTGGAGCTGGCAGCGCGACTTCTTCGATCACGGCAACGCCGGCGCCGTCTTCCTGGCCCTGGCCCAGAACGGCCAGCTCTCCGACGGCATGCAGGAGCGCATGCGGAAGGGCTCGAGCATGCCCGGCTGGGTGCGGCGCGACGACTTCGACTGGTACGCGACCCTGCCACCGACCGAGGACTAGGATGGCCGACGTCGAGTACGATCCGTACTCCTACGAGCAGGACGCCGATCCGTACCCGATCTTCGCCGCGTTGCGGGAGCAGGCGCCCGCCTACTACAACCCCCGGCTGGACTTCTGGGCCCTGACGCGTTTCGACGACTGCCTGGCCGCTTTCGTGGACTGGCAGACCTACAGCTCCGCGCAGGGCACCGTGCTCGAGCTCATGGGCCGGCTCGACAATCCGCCCCTCATGATCTTCCAGGATCCGCCGCGGCAGACGCGCCTGCGCAGCCTCGTGAACGGCGTCTTCACGCCCCGGCGGATCGCCGGGCTCGAGCCCCGGGTACGCGCTCTGGCCACTGGCTACCTGGACGAGCTGACGGGCCTCGAGCGCTTCGACGTGGTGGAGTGTCTGACGGCGAAGCTCCCCATGGACGTGATCAGCACCCTGCTCGGCATCCCGCCGGGGGACCGGGACACGGTGCGGGGCTGGTCGAATGCGATCCTGCACCGGGAGCCGGGCAACCCGCTGCCTCCGCCCTCGGGCCTGGAGGCCCAGGTCCATCTGATGCAGTACTTCCAGGCGGCCCTCGACGAGCGGCGGGCCCGGCCCCGGGACGACGTGATGACCGACCTGATCCGTGCCGAGGTGCCCGACGAGGACGGGACGCCGCGCGGCCTCACCGACCCCGAGCTCACGGGCTTCTTCAACCTGTTGGCCACCGCCGGCAACGAGACCGTCACCAAGCTGCTGGCCTCGGCCTGCTACTGGCTCTGGCGCTTCCCCGAAGAGCGCCGCGCCCTGGTGGAGGATCCCGGGCTGATCCCCGGGGCCGTCGAGGAGACCCTGCGCTACGACGCGCCCTCCCAGTACCAGGGTCGCGTGACCACCCGGCCGGTGACCCTGCACGGCGAGCGCCTGCCGGAGGGGGCGCGCGTCCTCATCGTGAACGCGGCGGCCAATCGCGACGGTCGCAAGTACCCCGAGCCCGACCGCTACGACGTCCGCCGCGGGATGGACCTCCACCTGGGCTTCGGCTTCGGGCGCCACCTGTGCCTCGGGGCGCACCTGGCGCGGCTCGAATCGCGGGTGGCCCTGGAGGAGCTGCTGCGGCGCTTCCCCACCTGGGAGGTCCCCGAGGACGGCATGCGGCGCATGCACTCGAGCAACGTGCGCGGCTTCTCGGGCCTGGTGCTCGAGGTGTAGGCCTTGTTCGAAGCGGCCGAGCTGGGCGAGACCGTCTCGCGGGAGGTCTTCGACGCGGAGCTTCCCGAGCTCCGCGTCGACCTGATCAACGCCCAGTACGACCTCCGTGCGGCTGACTTCCCCGCGCTCATCGTGCTCGTGGGCGACGACCGCCCCGGCGTGAGCGAGGTGGTCAACCGCCTCAACGCCTGGATGGACGCCCGTTATCTCCGCACCCACGTGTTCGGCTCGCTGCGGGAGGAGGAGCGGGAGCGTCCGCGCGACTGGCGCTACTGGCGCGCCCTCCCCGGCCGCGGCGAGCTGGCCCTCTTCACCGGGGCCTTCGCGTTGGAGACCATCGGCGAGCGGCTCCAGGGCACCATCGACGAGGCGGAGTTCGATCGTCGCCTGCGCCACATGGCGCGCTTCGAGCGCGCGCTGCTGGACGACGGCACTCTCGTCCTCAAGTTCTGGATCCACCTGCCCAAGAAGGAGTTCCGCAAGCGGGTCAAGAAGGCCCGCAAGCAGGACGACGGCGGGCGCCTGGACGAGGCGGACCACCTCATCTTCGACGCCTACGACGAGCTGCTACCCCTGGCCGAGCAGGTGCTGCGCAAGACCGAGAACGGAGCGCCCTGGCAGATCGTCGAGGGCAGCGACGCCCGCCACCGCGACCTCACGGTGGCGAAGGCGATCCGCACCGCCCTCGTCCAGCGGCTGGCCGGGCCACCGCGGCCCGCCGCCGCCGCCCCGCCCCTCACCCTCAGCGAGAGCAGCGTGCTCGACACGGTGGACCTCGGCGCGCACCTCGAGCGTGCGGAGTACCGGGAGCGGCGGGACGCGCTCCAGTCCCGCCTGCGCCGGCTCACCCTCGCCGCGCGGGAGTCGGGGCTCTCGAGCGTGCTGGTCTTCGAGGGCTGGGACGCGGCGGGCAAGGGCGGGGTGATCCGCCGCATCACCCAGGCCATGGACGTGCAGGACTACCGCATCGTTCCCGTCGCCGCGCCCGACGAGCAGGCGCGGGCCCATCACTACCTGTGGCGCTTCTGGCGCGAGCTGCCTCGGGCCGGTCGGATGCTGATCTTCGATCGCAGCTGGTACGGCCGCGTGCTCGTGGAGCGGGTGGAGGCCCTGGTCGGCGAAGAGGTCTGGCAGCGCGCCTACGCCGAGATCGACGACTTCGAGGAGCAGATCGTCGAGCGCGGCATCCCGCTGTTCAAGTTCTGGCTCCACATCGACCGCGACGAGCAGCTGCGCCGCTTCCGCGCCCGCGAGAGCACCCCCTACAAGAAGTACAAGATCACCGACGAGGACTACCGCAACCGCGCGCGCTGGGACGCCTACCGCGCCGCGGTCACCGACATGGTGCTGCGTACCAGCACCGAGCTCGCTCCCTGGCACCTGGTGCCCGCCAACGACAAGCGCTTCGCCCGGGTCGAGGTGCTGCGCACCGTCTGCGACGGCCTGGCGGCACGCCTCGAGCGCGCGTGACTCCCGTCGTCGTCTGAAGGATTCGTGAATGTGTCGGAATCTGTGAAGTCGCGGTGAAGGTGCCACTGCTGTGATTCCGCGCACACCCTCGTGTCGGTGTTCTCGTGCAGGATGCATCCCGGGTGGACGCAGCAGGAGACATGGATGTCGCTCGACCGGGGGGCGCAAGACGCCCTGCGGAGGTTCCTCCAAGACCGAACGCCCGACGCCCGGGCTGCTCTGAGTCAAGCCGCGGACGCGGCGCCGAAAGAATGGGTGGAAACGGCCATGGGCCGACTGGCCTCGGGTCGGGACGAGCTCGAAGAGATCACGCCCCTGCTCGAGTCGGCGCGCCTCTTGCGCGCCGCGATTCCCGAAGACGCCCACTCGCTCTTCTTCCAGAGCCTGAGCCAGGAGCACCGCAGGCTCCGGGTCCACACGCCCCTCGGCCGGGATGCCTTCCTCCTCCACCGCATCGTCGGCCGGGAAGAGCTCTCTCGCCCCTATCGCTACGAGCTCGAAGTACTCTCCGCCCAGGGAGGGATCGATCCGGCGGACCTGATCGGCAAGCCGGTGGCGGTGGAGATCGAGCGGGAGGACGACGACCCCCGCTGGCTCTCCGGCCACGTCGCCGAGCTCGCCCACGAGGGGAGCTCTCGCGGCGCCGAGATCTATCGCCTGGTCCTCGTCCCGTGGCTGGATCTCCTGGAGCGCCGCAGCGACTGCCGGATCTTCCAGGAGCGGAGCGTGCCCGAGATCCTGGCGGAGGTCTTCGAGAACGCCGGCTTCCGCGACTTCGAGACGGGCTTCCTGGGCAGCTACCCCACCCGCGGCTACTGCGTCCAGTATCGCGAGACGGACCTCGCCTTCGTCTCCCGGCTGATGGAAGAGGAAGGGATCTTCTACTTCTTCCGCCACACCGAGAAGGCCCACATCCTGGTGCTCGCGGATGCGGCGGCGGCCTACCGCGAGGGCCCCGTCCTCCGCACCAGCTCGCTGCATCCCGCGAGCGGGCTCATCGAAGACGGTCTCCGCAGCTTCGAGCACCGTTGGTCGCTGCAGACGGGGCGCATCACCCGTCGCGACTACAACCCGGACCAGCCCACCTTCGACCTCGGAGCCGCGGAGCAGAGCATCGTCCCGGTCGCCCTCGCGCGGGTACTGGAGCGCTACGACTACCCGGGACGCTACGCGGCGCGGGCCGAGGGCCGACACGTGGCGCGGGCGCGCATGGAGGAGCTCGAGACCCGCTACGCCTACCGTGCGGTGACCAAGGTGGTGTTCAGCGATCGAAGTGCCGCAATGGACGGCTCAGTCAAGGGCGCTAATAAGCTGAACTGACCCTGCGGTGCCTCTACTGTGATTCCCCCGCGACGGCCGCGTCGATGGACTCGGGGAGCACCCGGGCGATGAGCTCGATCTCCTCGTCGCCGAGGATGAAGGGCGGGCCGAGGACGATGACGTCGCGGGCCGGGTCGCAGCCGCCGGGGTAGAAGAAGACGCCGCGCAGCATGCCCTGGACGACGACGCGCATGCCCATGCCCACCTCGGCGGGAAACGGCTCGAGGGAGCCCCGGTCGCGCACGATCTCCACGGCCTGCAGCAGGCCCAGGCCGCGCACCTCCGCCACGTTCGGGTGTCGGGAGAGGGGGGCCAGGGCCTTGGTGAGGCGCTCGCCCAGGGTCGCCGCCCGGCGCACCAGATCCTCGCGCTCCAGGATCTCGAGCACCGTGTCGGCGACCGCACAG
The DNA here is from genome assembly GCA_964442285.1 of uncultured Spirochaetales bacterium. Classification (GTDB taxonomy): domain Bacteria; phylum Myxococcota_A; class UBA9160; order UBA9160; family JAFDET01; genus CAYTZH01. Next base: position 75,646 of record CAYTZH010000003.1, read on the forward strand.
GCCGAGGGGTGGGCGCCGAAGGTGTAGTACATGAGCTCCTCGCCCCGCTCCGCCAGGGGCGCGACGACGGCCTCGGTGGCGTAGACGCCCCCGATGGGGGCGTAGCCCCCCGCCAGGCCCTTGCCCGCGACGAGCACGTCGGGCGTCACCCCCCAGTGCTCCACGGCGAAGCGGCGACCGGTGCGGCCGAAGCCGGTCATGACCTCGTCCGCCACAAGCAGGATGCCGTAGCGGTCGCAGATCTCGCGCAGGCGCGGCCAGTACTCCGGCGGCGGTGCCAGGGCGCCGGCGGTGGAGCCCACCACCGGCTCGGCCACCACGGCCGCCACGCTCTCCGGTCCCTCCCGCTCGATGACGTCGGCCACCGCGTCGGCGCAGGCCACGCGGCAGGTCGGGTAGGATCCGCCCAGGGGACAGCGCAGGCAGTAGCAGGCCGGGACCCTGGGGTGCGGCGTGAGCAGCGGCTCGAACCCGCGGCGTCGCTTCGTGTGGCCGCCGACCGCGAGCGTGCCCAGGGTGGTTCCGTGGTAGGAGAGGTCGCGGCCGAGGATCTTCCAGCGCTCCGGGCGGCCGGCGCTCACGTGGTGCTCGCAGGCGCTCCTCGGTGGCGAATACCGGCACCACGTAGCCCGAGCGGGCCAGGGCGCGCGCCGCCGCCTCGGCGACCTCCGGCCGGCCGTGGCCCACGTTCACGGCGACCGCGCCGCCGGCGGCGTCGAGGATCCGCCGGCCGTCCCGGGTATGGATCCAGGCGCCCTCGGTGTGATCCACCGTCACAGCTGCGCCCCTTCCAGTGGGAATGAAGGGGAAGAGCCGATCGCGGGCGTCGTCCATGCTGCCTCCGCGCGAGCAACGCGCCTTCGAGGATCCCCGATCCCCGCCGGTCGCTCCAGGGCCGCGGCCCCCGTAGGCCCGGGCCCCAAGGGGGTGCGCCGCCCCCAGGGCCCTGTGGTACGCTTCTCCACTGCAGCGCAGGTGTCCCGTCGCCGGACGGACCGGGAGGGACATTCGCCCGTGTCGCTCGCACCGGGGAGGGCCGGTGCAGCGAGGGTTCACAGCTTGTCCAAGCGTCTGTACGTGGGGAACATCCCCTTCAACACCACGGAAGCCGATCTTCGCGAAGCCTTCGAGAAGCACGGCACCGTGACCTCAGTCAGTGTCATCACCGATCGCGAGACCGGTCGCTCCCGCGGCTTTGCCTTCGTGGAGATGGACGACGGCAGTGCCGCCGACGCCGCCATCGAGGCGATGAACGGCGCCGACTTCGGCGGCCGCAGCCTCCGGGTGAATGAGGCCCACTCCCGCGGCGGCGGCGGTGGTGGTGGTGGCGGCGGAGGAGGGCGGGGTCGTCCCGGCGGTGGAGGCGGCGGTCGACGCTACTAGCGTTGCGGCCCGCCCCCGGGCGGGGCACCGCTGATCCATGGCCGACGAACCGCTCATCGCCGTCTTCGTCGACTTCGAGAACCTCGCCATCGGGGCGAGCCGGTCCAAGCTCGGCCCGTTCCGCATGGATCTCGTCCTGAAGCGGCTGCTGGAGAAGGGGCGCGTGGTCTACAAGCGCGCCTACTGCGACTGGCACGGCTACCGCAAGGAGGCTGGCGAGTTCCACCAGCAGGGCGTCGAGATGGTCGACATCCCCCAGACCAAGATCTCCGGCAAGAACAGCGCCGACATCCACATGGTCGTCGACGCCCTGGACCTCTGCTACGCGAAGCAGCACATCGACATCTTCGCCCTGCTCTCGGGGGACAGCGACTTCTCCCCCCTGGTCTCCAAGCTGAAGGAGAACGACAAGCGGGTGATCAGCTGCGGGGTGAAGTCGAGCACCTCGGACCTGCTCGTCGCGGCCTCCGACGAGTTCATCTACTACGACGACCTGGTGCGGCGCGCGGAGAAGCCGCGCACGACCCGGAAGACCAAGGCCGGCCAGAAGCGCGACAAGAAGGACGAGGCGCGGGAGCAGGTGCTCGAGATCGTGCGCGCCCTCGACAGCGAGTACGACCAGGTCTGGGGATCGATGATCAAGCAGACGGTCCGCCGCGTGCACCCGGGCTTCGCCGAGGACTACTACGGCTACGACTCCTTCGCCGCCCTGTTGGAGGACCTGGCCGACCGCGACGTGGTCGACCTCGACTACGACGAGAAGCGCGGCAACTACCTGGTGCGCATCCGGCCCGACGCCGCCTGACGGCAGCCCCTGGCGCCCGGCGGCCGCGACCCGCCGCCGCGGGCGGGCGCGCTGCGCGCCTCGCTAGTCGGGCTCGGACCAGAGGTCCATGACGTCCCGGAAGCGGCGCGAGAGCTCCTGGGCGATCGCGATGGGGATCGCCGGGAGCTCCTCCATGAGCGAGACGAGGTCGTCGCGCTCGAGGCGCAGCAGGTGGACGGCGGTCGTGCACATGGCCGAGGCCGTGCGGGTGACGTCGTCGTCCAGCAGCGCGAGCTCGCCGAAAAACTCGCCGGGGCCGAGCTCGGCCGCCAGGCGACCGCGCTTGGTGATGCGGACCCGGCCGTCGACGATCAGGTACATGCTCGTCCCCGGCTCTCCCTCCTCGAAGAGATAGGTGCTGCCGGGCTGGCGGTGCTCCTGGACCAGCTTGCCGATGTCGAGGAGGTGGCGCGTGGAGAGCCGCTCGAAGAGCGGCAGCTTCTGCAGGTAGGCGGCGATCTCGACGGGCTCGAGCACGGTGGAAGGATCTCGCAGCCCCTCGCCGGCGGCCACACCGCCGCCGGGCAGCGCCGCCGTGGCGCGGGCCAGCAGGCGGGTGAGCTCGTCCGGGTCGTCCAGCAGGCTGCGGGCCGCGGCGGCGGCCGTGGGCAGGGGGACGCCCAGGGCCCGGGCGGCCTCGCGGCCGCGCTCGCGCAGCGAGCGCTCGTCGAGGAAGGGCCGCAGCTCGCGCCGGACGTCCGGTGGAAGCAGCGAGTCGAGGGCCTCCACGAGGATGGCCATCTGGCGGGGATCCGCGGTCCGGCGCAGGCGCTCCGCCGCGTCCGCCAGCTCGTCCCTGCCCTCCTCGGCGGCCAGCAGCAGCAGCAGGGTCACGAGGCCCTCCCGGGTGCGCTCGTCCAGGCGCTGGCGGACCAGGCGCGAGGCCGTCTCCGGATCCAGGGCGGCCAGCCGCACGAGCGCGTTGCGCATGCCGTCGAGCTCGCGGGCGTAGAGCTGGCGCAGGGTGAAGCGGCCCACCTGGAGGTCGCGGAGCAGGTGCAGGATCGGCTCCCGGTGGCTGCGCCGCCCGTAGGAGAGCTCCACCAGCAGCACGTCCGTCGCGGCGGGCCCCAGGGCGAGCAGCCCCTCGGCGGCGGCCCCGGCGACCGCGCGGTCCGTGTCGGCCAGGTGGTCGGTGAGCCACTGCGCCTGCTCGAGGAGTCCGGCGTGTCCGGCGAAGCGCAGCGCGGAGGCTCGCACCGGGGCGTGCTTCGTCTCCCGCTGCGCCAGCACCCGGTCGCTCACCACGGCCGCGGCCGGGCCGTGGCGGGCGGCCACGTCCGCGAGGGCCTCGGCGGCGGCGACACACGCGTCGGGGCGCTCCAGCAGGCCCGCGAGCAGGACGAGGCGCTTCTCGAAACGCACCGGGCCGTCGTCGTTCTGGATCAGCGCCGCTCGGAGCTCTTCGCGGGCAATGTGGCGGCTCAGCTCGTCGTCGCCCTGCAGGGCCGCGGCGATGGCGTCGTCGAGCGCATCGCCCCCCCCTTCTCCCCGACACCGGGCCAGGGCGGCGGTCGCCGCCAGACGCACCGCCGGCTCGTCGTCGCGGGTGGCGGCCTCCAGCACGGGGCAGTCCACCTCGCCCTGGTGGAGCCCGTCGGTGAGGCGTCCGTAGGCCTGGACCACGTTGGCGCGGTCGAGGCCCACGACGATGCCGGGATTGCCCTCGAGGAGCGCGGCCAGGCTCCGGGCGGCCGGACGGCTGGTGAGCGGGCGCCCCACCCACGCCTCCAGCAGGCGATCGAGCCGCTCGAGGATCAGCGTCCGGTTGGCGGCGGGCGCCTCGTGTGCCGCCCGCGCGAGCTGGGCGACCACGGACTTCGGACGTCCCTCGCAGCACACGTCCAGGGCCACCCGGCAGATGCCCAGGTCGGCGCTCGCCAGGTAGCGCCGCATGGCGCGCTCCGTCGTGGCATCGAGCAGCTCGGACACGGGCACCGGGTCGAAGCCCCGGGTGCCCCGGGACGACGAGGCCTGGATCAGCAGCGACGGATACAGGCGCCAGAGCAGGGCCGCCACGGCCAGCCAGGCCGCCGTGATGGGCAGGGCCACGAAGCCTACCCAGCCGGTGTTCCCGAGGTTCACGGCCACCAACGTGACCAGATTGCCGAGGGCGCCGCCCAGCCGCTTCAGGGGCCCCTCCACCAGGGCGACCGCGCGCGAGCGGAGGGACTCCGGAAAGAGGTTCTGCAGGATCCGCAAGGCGGGGTCATAGACCGCGTTGTCCACCAGCTGGGTCCCCGCCTTGGCCGCCGAGCCCGCCACCAGGGAGAGCTGGATGGAGGTTCCGACGAAGCCGAGGAGGTAGACCAGGGGCGAGATCGCCGCGGCGAGGGGCAGCCCGATGGTTCGATAGAGGCCCGTGGCCAGACCCAGCTGGATGGCGAGGATGCCGACCGCCATCCAGCCCCGGAACCAGGCCAGGAAGGCCAGCAGCTGCGACTCGCCCTCGCTGCCCGGCGTGGCCACGTCGGCGACGTAGAGGAACTGGTAGTAGAGCATGGGGCCCACCAGCCCGCTGGCGAGGCTGGTGAATGCGAGCAGTCGGAAGAGCACGCTCCTTCGCCAGAGCTCCTGGATGCCGAGGCGATCGGCGGAGGCGTCGCTCGAACGCGGCAGCGGCCGGCGGTGGCCCTCCAGGCGCGGCGTGGTGCGCGCGCGCACCGGCAGGGCGAGCAGCGCGGCCGCTCCCAGGACACCGGTGGTGAAGATCAGCAGCTGCTCGCGGCCCAGCCAGTCGGCGAGCGGGTCCGAGGCGAAGGACCCGAGCGCGGTGCCCAGGGTCACCCCGGCCATGAGGGGCGCGTAGAGGCGCTTGGCCTGGCCCGCGTGGACCAGATCGCCCAGGGTCATCAGGAACACGATGAGGCCCACCGAGGCGATCTGCTTGGAGGCCGTCACCAGCAGCCAGAGGCCGACGGTGTCGTCGCGGCGCACCAGCCACCAGAGTGGCAGCAGCGCCAGGCCCAGGACGGCGAACGCGAGCGGCAGCAGGCTCGAGTGGTCCCGCTGCGGGACGAAGCGCGCGACGGCGTAGGTGGTGGCCACGAGCAGGACCGCGCTCAGCAGGAAGGCGAGGGGGATCAGCTCGGGGGCCACCCGCTTGAGGAAGAGCACCTCGCCGACGTTCTTGACCGAGACCTCGGCCCAGCCCAGGAGGAAGAGCATGGCGGTGCCCCAGGCGAACACCCAGCCCTCTCCGGGCTCGATCCCGAGTCTGCGCAGCATCCGGCGGCACGATATCACCCCGCCGGCCGCGGGGCGCCGCGCGGCCGCCTCCGGGGCGCCGCGCGGCCGCCCTGCGTTATGCTCCGCCGCCATGGAGCCCCCCCGCATCGGGCGGATGCGCCGCGCGCCCGCTGCCCGCAGCCGAGCCCCGTTCCTGCCCCTGCTCTCCCTGCTGATCCTGCTTCCCGCACCCCTGGCCGGCGCGTCGCCGGCCGCGTCGACGGCGGCGGATCCCGCCCTGCGCCGCGAGATCGAGGCCATGAAGCGCTCGCCCCGGGGGCCCTTCGCGCGCATCCGCTGGTTCTGCGCCGACGGCACGGTGCACCCGCCGAGCCCCTACCCCTGCGGAGAGCGTGGCGGCGGCGTCCAGCACGGGGAGTGGAGCGCGCAGACCCAGGCCCTGCGTGCGGACGGCTACGCCGTCGGCAACCTGATCGTCGCCCTCGATCCGGCCGCCTTCGTGGGCGACGCGGCGGACCTCGCCACCCTGCGTCAGGTGCTGCTCGAGCGCTTCCTCATCGGAACCGACGACGGCTGGATCTTCCGGGGAGCGCGTACCTATCGCGGCGCCATCCAGATCGAGGACGAGGAGGCCGGGGCCCGCGCGCTGATCGCGGCGATGCTGCGGGACTCGGACTGGCTGTCGGCGCCCCGCTTCTTCCTGCTGCGGGAGGCGGTGCGCCTGCTTCCGCGCACCGCCGACGCGGTGACCGCCGAGCGGGTCCGCCAGCTCGCCATCGACGTGGCGGAGCTCGACCCGCGCTTCGAGCCCCTGCGGGCCAAGATCCACAACGCGCCCGACGCCGCCGACGCCGGCCGCGTCCGGGCCCACGCGGAAGGGCGGGCCGTGGAGGGCGCGCCCTACCAGGAGCTGGCCACGTCGATCGACGCGCTCTACGCCGAGCAGGGGACCTCCGATGCCCTGCGCGCGCTGGCCGAGCGCAGCGGAGACCCCTGGATCGCCGAGCCGCTGCGGACGCTGGCCGACCGCCTGGCGGCCGCTCCGGACGACCTCGCCCGCCTGGGCGTGATGGCGCCCGCCCTGGCGGACCTGCGCGAGCGGCTGCTCTTCGCGTCGGGGACCGAGAGCCGCCTGGCGGTGATCGAGGCGAGCCTGCTCCTGGAGGACGGCGTCTACGCCGCGGGCAACCAGCTCGCCGCGGACCTCGACGGCGAGAGCCGCCGCGCGCGCCTGCGCCGGATCTCCCTGGCCGCCGAGGCACTCTACGGCTGTGGCCTCTTCTCCTTTCGCCACCTGGAGGGCGTCCGCGAGAGCCTCGCCCGGATGGAGTCGCCCGATCGGCTGCAGGTGGACGCGTACCGGGCGGAGGTCCGCTACCTGGCCCGGGGCGCCGAGTGGGCGGACCGCTGGGTGGCGTTCCACTTCGGGGACGCCGTCACGCGCTGGTCGGATCTCGAGCCGAAGGCGATCCTCTATCCCCAGTTCCGCCTGCGCGGCAGTCCCCTGTTCTTCTACGGCGCGGTGGTCGACAGCCTGGTCCGGGACGCGAACCGCCTCACGGGCATCGAGCACGAGCTCTTCGGCGAGCGCGTCGGCGCCGGGCTGCGCGCGCTCAACCCGGGCCTGGCCCGGGGCGTCCTCCACGTCCGGGCGGGCGAAGACCTCGCCACCGACGGCATCTACCTGCTGCCGGAGACGATCTCCGAGCTGCCGCCCGTCGCCGGCATCCTGACCCGGGGCGAGGGCAGCTCCCTCTCCCACGTCCAGCTCCTGGCCCGCAACCTGGGCATCCCGAACGTGGTGGTGACCGAGTCCCGCATCCCGGCCCTCGCGCCCCACGCGGGGCGGCCCGTGGTGCTCGCGGTGAGCCACGGCGGGGTGGTCCAGCTCGCGACCGACGGGTCGCGCTGGGAGGCGGTGTTCGGGGGCGGCGATGCGCAGGGGGCCGAGGGCGGTCGGGTGGTGATCCGCCCGGACCTCGAGAAGCTCGACCTCTCGGTCCGCGAGCCCGTGAGCCTGGACGCCCTGCGGGCCGCGGACTCGGGCCGTATCTCCGGCCCCAAGGGCGCCAACCTCGGCGAGCTGAAGCACCTGTTCGGCAACGCGGTCCCGCCGGGCTTCGTGATTCCCTTCGGCGTGTTCCGCGGGCTGCTCGACGCGCCCCTCGAGCCCGGCGGGCCGGTGGTGTGGGACTGGATGCGCGCCCGCTACGCGGCGATCGCCGCGCTGGAGGGCCCCGCCCGGGCCCAGGCCGAGTCGGCCTTCCTGGAACGCTTGCGCGGCTGGATCGCCGAGGTGCCGTGGAGCGCGCGCTTCGAGGAGGACGTGCGCCGCGCCCTGCGCCGTCACTTCGGCGAGGACGGCAGCTACGGTGTCTTCGTCCGCAGCGACACCAACGTCGAGGACCTGCCGGGCTTTACCGGCGCCGGCCTGAACCTCACCGTGCCCAATGTGGTAGGCGAGGACGCGATCCTGGCGGCGGTGCGCAGGGTCTGGGCGTCGCCCTTCACCGAGCGGGCGTACGCGTGGCGCCAGTCGCACATGGAGCAGCCCGAGTACGTGTTCCCGGCGGTGGTGGTGCAGCTCGGCTTCCCGGCGGAGAAGTCCGGGGTGATGGTGACGGCCGACGTCGACACGGGCGATGCGGACTGGCTCACCGTGGCGGTGAACGAGGGCGTGGGCGGGGCCGTGGACGGGCAGGCGGCCGAGTCGCTCCGGGTGCACCGCGAGAGCGACGCGGTCCGCTTCCTGGCCCAGGCCACGGCGCCCCGGCGCGCCCTGCTCTCGCCCGAGGGCGGCGTGGTGAAGCTTCCGGCCACCGGCGCCGACGCGGTGCTCGAGCCGGCGGAGATCCGGCGGCTGCGGGAGTTCGCCGCCCGGGTCCACGCGCGATTTCCCGCCCTGGCCGACGAGGAGGGCAAGCCCGTCCCCGCCGACGTGGAGTTCGCCTTCCGCGACGGAAAGCTGGCCCTGCTGCAGCTGCGGCCCTTCGTGGAGAGCAAGGGCGCCCGTCGGAACCTCTACCTGCAGCGACTCGACGCCGACCTCGACGCCCATGGGCGTCGGCTCGTTCGCCTGGACGCCGTGCCCTCGCCGGCCGACGCCCCCGGGTCGCCCGCCCCGGCCCCGCCCGCCGTCAGCGGGGCCCCCGAAGCGCCGCTCGGGGCCCCCGAGGCGCCGCTCGGCGCCCCCAGGGCCGCTCCGTGAGGCGCGTGTCACGCGGCTTCGCGGCCTTCGCCGCCCTGGCGCTCGTGGGGACCGCCGGCGCCTATCCCCTCGACGACTTCGGCGGTACCGGGATCGCGCGCCTCGAGGCGCTGCGACTCGCCCAGGAAGGCCTCCTGCAGGCGCGGCTGCTGCCCTTCGGCGCCCAGTGGTCGAGCGAGGAGGTGGTGCTCCGGCTCGCGGATCGCCCCGCCTTCGACCTGCCCGAGTCCGATCTGGCGCTCCGGCAGGAGCTGCTGGCGCTCCTCGGTGGGGACGCGGACGCCTACGGCGTGGCGCTGCTGGACCTCACCGACCCGGCCGCGCCCCGCTACGCCGGTCACCGCGACGGCGCGCTCCAGAACCCGGGCAGCGTCGGCAAGATCCTCGTCGCCCTGGGGTGGTTCCAGGCCCTGGCCGACCGCTTCCCGGACGACGTCGAGGCGCGCCGGCGCTTCCTGCGCGAGACCGAGATCACCGCGGACGCCTTCATCTCCTCGGACCGCCACGTGGTGCCCTTCTGGAGCCCGGGAGAGGAATCGCTCACCCGGCGCCCGCTCCGCCAGGGCGACCGCGCCAACCTCTACACCTTCCTGGACTGGATGTGTTCCGCGAGCTCGAACGCCGCCGCCGCCATGCTCCAGAAGCACCTCCTGCTCCTGCTCCACTTCGGCGAACGCTACCCGGTGTCGAGCGCGGAGGCGGAGGCCTTCTTCGCGAAGACGCCGGCCGCGGAGCGGGGGGCGCTGCTGGCCCGCGCGCTGCAGGAGCCGGTGCGTCGCAACGGGCTCGACCTCGCCGCGCTGCGCCAGGGCAGCTTCTTCTCGCGCCTCGGCAAGCAGCGGGTTCCCGGCACCACCAGCCATGCCTCGGCCCGAGAGCTGCTGCGCTACCTGCTGCGACTCGAGCAGGGCCGGCTGGTCGACGCCTGGTCGAGCCGGGAGATCAAGAAGCTCCTCTACCTGACCGACCGGCGCATTCGCTACGCCTCTCACCCGGCGCTCTTCGACGCGGCCTTCTTCTTCAAGTCCGGGTCCTGGTACAGCTGCCGTCCCGAGCCCGGCTTCACCTGCGCGAAGTACAGCGGCAACGTGCGCAACTTCATGAACTCGGCGGCCATCGTGGAGACGCGGCCCGAGGAGGGTGGTCTCCGCTACCTGGTGGTGGTGCTCTCGAACGTGCTGCGCAAGAACTCGGCCGTGGAGCATCAGACCCTCGGGCTGCGCATCCACCGCATGCTCGAGAAGCGCCACCCGTGGGAAGGCTCGTCCGGCCTCTCGGATCCTTTGGAGCCGCTCCCGGTTCCCGGGGCCGCCTTCTCCGAGGAGGATCCGGAGGACGAGGCCTTCGAGGGCGAGGCGCCTCAGTAGGCCAGGTCGAGCAGGCGGTCGACCCAGCTCCGCTCGTAGATGATGCCGTCGAGGGCGACGGCGACCTGGGAGAGCCAGGCGCTGCCGCGGGAGCTGTCGGCGAGGGCGACCGCGATGTAGGCGCGCCGCCCGCGCTCGACCAGGGCGCTGTCCGAGTGGAACGTGCGCCAGGTGCCGGACTTGCGGAATACGAGCGCGGCCGGGTTCACGCGCTTCAGGGCCCGCACGAACTTGTGCTCGATCCCGGGCTCGGCCAGGATCGCCTTCATGCGCAGGCTGTACTCGGGGGTCACCAGGTTGCCGGTCTCGAGCAGGTAGTAGAAGCGGGCCACCTGCATGGCCGTGGCTCCGTGGGAGAGGTTGTGCAGGGGGTCCCGTCGCCAGAGGCCGGCCTTGGCGTAGTCCTTGCCCACCCACAGCCCGCCGTTGCGGGCGGGGTCGTAGAGCCGGTAGCGGGGCGAGAGCAGGACCCGCGCGATGTACCGCTTGCCCACCAGGCCCATCATCTCGGTGGCGGCCCGGTTGGAGGAGACGCGGATCATCTGGTTGAGCTTGAGCTCGGTGTCGAGATCCAGCTTCATGCGTCCCTCGGCGATCTTCTCGAAGGCGGCGAGGAGGACGGCGATCTTGGGGAGGCTCGCGGCGTACATCATGTGGTCGGGGTTGAGCGCGGCCACCCGCGGGCGCTCGAGCCGGGTGATGTCGACGAGCACGATCGAGAGCTGCTTGTCGCGGACCGCGCCCATGAGTCCCAGGTCGCGGATGGCCTGCTCCACCTGGGCCTGCAGGAGCGTATTGCCGAAGCGGTGCAGCGGCGCGAGGTCCTCGAAGGGCGCCACCGCATCGAGATCCCAGTAGCGCTGGAGGAGCGGGTCCTCGAAGACCTCGTACCCCGCCGGCCCGTCGCGGTGGCCGTTCCCGGCGCCGTTGCCGTCCGCGGCGGAGGCGCCGCCGCTGGCGATCCCGCACCAGACGCCGGCCAGCAGGGCCGCGAGCGCCGCCCGCCGGGTCACGTCCGGGCCTCTTCACCGAGCCGGCTCACGTCTCCGCCTCCTCGTGGCTCAGCCGCCCATGCTCGCGCACGACGAAGACCGCGACTGCGATCCAGATCACCACCAGGGCCACGTTCAGGGCGAAGTAGCCGACCGTGGCCAGGCTGAGCACGCGCTGGCCCACCAGCACGGTCCCCGCCGAGAGGCCGTCGCCCACCCGGACGAAGAGGGTATCGATGGTCGGCTTGCCCTTGAACTTCTCCTCGGCCGAGACCGGCAGCCAGAGGACGTGGCGGGCGGTGTTGTTGACGGAGTAGTCGGTGCTGTTCTCGGCGATCTTCATCAGCTTCACCACGGCCAGGACCGGAAGCACGGCCATGGTGGCATAGGAGAGCAGGGCGATGGAGGGCATCAGCATCAGGATGGCCCCGAAGCCGCCGTACTTGAGGAGCCGCGAGGCGACCAGCGCCTGCAGCAGCAGGGCGCAGAGGTTCACCCAGGAGAAGAAGTCGGCGTAGAAGGCGGTGGTGCCGGCCTTGGTGAAGTCCACCAGGGCGTCGCCGGTGATGCGGGCCTCGCTCGCCTCCTCGGCCAGGGTGTCCTGCACGACCCGGAAGAGCACCGTCTCCCCCGTCGTGTTGGTCCAGGCCATGAGCAGGGTGATCACGCCCACCGCGAGCAGGTAGGGGCTGCGAAGCACCGTGGCCACCGAGCCGGGCAGGGGACCCTCGGGCATGGGCCCCTGGGTCGGCGCGGGCATCGAGCCGCTGGAGGGCTCGCCGCCCGGCCCCCGGCGGTCGGCCCAGCGGGTCAGGAACACCGAGACGAGCAGGGGGGCCTGCGCCACCAGCAGCAGGCTCTCGGTCCGCAGCCAGCCCGCGTCGAGGAGCGTCTCGGTCAGGGTCGACCCGGCCCAGGCGCCCCCGGTGGCGCCGATCGCGATCAGCGGCAGCAGCCGCTTGCCCTGGGCGTCGCCGTAGAGGTCGGCGGCGAAGGCCCAGAACTGGGCCACCACGAAGACGCCGAACATCCCGACCCACAGGTAGAAGGCGATCCCGGTGCCGGGGAGATGGCCGAGGAAGAAGCCCGGCTGCAACACCCAGAACAGCAGCATGTTCGACATGCAGAAGAGGGTCGCGCGGCTGATCAACGTGGCCCGGTGCATGCGGCTCGCCAGGCGGCCGTAGAGCGTCACCACGGGGAGCAGCAGGAGGCTCTGGCCGAAGGCCGAGTAGGCCTTCACCTCCATCTTGGAGATGCCCTCGATCTCCGACACCGCCAGCCAGCCCTCGCGCAGGGGCTTCACGAAGTAGTAGGCGCACAGGATCAGGAACACGTTGGAGACCATGACGATGGCCGTGACGCCCTCGCCCGGTCGTACCTCGGTGAAGATCCTCAGGAAGCGCTCGGTGCGCGTCGGTTGCACAGCGACGGAACCTAACAGGCCGGGCTAGAGAGCGGAGCCCACGGCCCCCAGCAGGGCGCCGACCACGAGCAGCACGTTGGCGGCGAAGCTGATCAGGAAGCCGCGCCCGCGACGGGCGGGGTCGGCCACGTAGCCGCGGAAGAAGAGCGCCCGGCCCAGGACGAACACCAGGCCCAGCACCACCGCCAGCCCCGCGTGCACGAAGTGCGCGAACAGGAACAGGCTGGGCAGGAACACGATCAGCTGCTCGAGGGTGTTCATCTGGGCCCGGAAGTAGCGCTCGAAGACCGGATGCCCCGTGGTCGCCGGCGCAGCGACCTGGAAGCGGCCCCGCGCGGTCCCCGTCTGCATGCCGAAGTAGAGGTATTCCAGCAGGGCGATGGCGGCGACCGCGGCCACCCAGGGCGAGATGCTCACGGGACCTCCACAGGTTGTCGCCAGCATACCGAGGTGCGACCCGAAAGGGCGAAAGCGACCTTCCATCGGGGCATTGAGGCCGGACCTGCGAACCGTATCCCCGCGGGGGAAAGGGCTCGATGCAACTGCTTTTTCGTCAATGATTCCGGCTTGTTACAGCGCCCGCCCGACGGGCCGCCCCCGCGCTTGGGCGCGGGGCCTTCTGCTATGCTCACGCTCCGAATCCAGCCCCTGCCCCCCCGGCCTGGGGTCCGATTGAAGGACCGATGAAGGACAAGGATCGCTACTGGGACTGCCTCGATCACGCGATGGAGGCCGCGCACGGAGGTCGCACCGACGAGGCCCTGGCCTGGTTGGACGAGGCCCTCAAGACCCACCCCGGCGGCGCCGAGGCCCACAACGGCCGCGGCGAGATCCTCTGGGACGAGGGCAAGGTGGAGGAGGCGCTCCACGAGTTCGAGCGCGCCCTGTCCACCGACCCGAAGTTCACCGCCGCCCACCTGAACCGCGCCGAGCTCCTGATCGAGGAGTTCTCCGAGTACGAGCAGGCCATCGGCCACTGCGACGCGCTGCTGGCGGGGACCCCGGAGCTGCCCCGGCCCGACCGCGCCACCGAGGCCGAGATCTACTATCTGAAGAGCAAGGCGCTCTTCTACCTGGACGACCTGGAGGGCGCCCTGTTCCTGGTGCGGCGGGCGCTCAAGGCGGGGGGCGATCAGGCGGTCTACCGCGCCTTCGAGGGCCAGATCCTGTTCGAGATGGGGCGCTTCGCCGAGGCGCAGCGTCCTCTCGAGCGCTCGGTGGCGATGGACCCGGAGTCGGGCCACGCCACCTACCACCTGGGGCTGGTGCTCGAGCGGCTGGGCGACGACCAGGCTGCCGGGGAGCTCTTCTCCCGGGCCGACGCCCTCGACCCGGACCACTACCCGCTGCCGGTCGAGATGGAGGCGGCGCGCTTCCAGACCGTCGCCCGCGACGCCCTCGACGACCTGCCCCGCTCGATCCGGGACTACGTCGAGAACGTGCCGGTGCTGATCGAGGACTTCCCGGCCCTGGATCTGGTGGGCCAGGAGAACGTCTCGCCCCAGATCCTGGGCATCTTCGTCGGCGTGCCGCGCACCGAGGCCAGCGTGTCGCAGCAGGAGCCGGAGCCCAACCGGGTGATGCTGTTCAAGCGCAACCTGGAGAAGGTCTGCCGCACCGAGGAGGACCTGGTCGAGCAGATCCAGATCACCGTCAAGCACGAGATCGGCCACTACCTGGGCCTCTCGGAGGCGGACCTCGAGAGGCTGGGGCTCGGCTAGGCTCCCCGGGGTGCCGCCCCGACCCCCCGACGCTCCGGAGCTGCTCCGCGACCTCGCCCGGGTCGTCGGCGCCGCCCAGTGCCTCTCGCGCGACGAAGAGCTGTTCGTCTACGAGTGCGACGGCCTCACCCTCCACCGGTCCCGGCCCCTGGCCGTGGTCCTCCCCAGCGACACCGACCAGGTGGCCGCCGTGGTGAAGGCCTGCCGGCGCGCCGGGGTTCCCTTCGTGCCGCGGGGCGCGGGCACCGGGCTCTCGGGCGGCGCGAGGGCCCCGGAAGGCGGCGTCATCATCGAGTGCGCGCGGATGGACCGCATCCTCGAGATCCGGCCCGAGGACGCCTACGCGGTGGTCCAGCCCGGGGTGGTGAATGCGGACCTCTCGGCTGCCGCCCGGCCCTTCGGCCTCTTCTACGCGCCCGACCCCTCGAGCCAGGCGGCCTGCACCCTGGGCGGCAACGTGGCCGAGAACGCGGGCGGTCCCCACACGCTGAAGTACGGCACCACCACCGAGCACGTGCTCGCCCTCGAGCTGGTCCTCCCCGACGGCGGGGTGGTGCGCCTGGGCTCGCCGGCCGGAGGCGACCCGGGCTACGACCTCGTGGGCGCCGTGGTGGGGAGCGAGGGGACCCTGGGCGTCGTCACCGAGGCGACGGTGCGGCTGATTCCGTTGCCGGAGGCGGTCGAGACCCTGCTGGCGGTGTTCCCGGACGTGGTCTCGGCCTGCCGGGCCGTGGGCGCGGTGATCCGCGAGGGCCTGGTGCCCGCCTCGCTCGAGATCGTCGACCGGCGCACGATCGAGGCGGTGGAGGCCAGCGTCTACGCGGCCGGCCTGCCCCGGGATGCCGGGGCGGTTCTGATCGTGGAGCTCGACGGGGTGGCCGAGGCCGTCGCCGCCGAGCGCGCGCGGGTGGAGGCGCTGGCGGCGGCGTCCGGCGCCTCGCGGGTGGAACGGGCCCGCGACGAGGCCGAGCGCCAGCGCTTCTGGCGCGCCCGCAAGGGGGCCTTCGGCGCCATGGGCCGGCTCGCGCCGGACCTCTACGTCCACGATGCGGTCGTGCCACGTCCGAAGCTGCCGGAGGTGCTGGATCGCATCTGCGCCATCGCCGATCGCCACCGGCTCAAGCTGGCCAACGTCTTCCACGCCGGCGACGGGAACCTGCACCCCAACATCTGCTTCGACCGCCGGGATGCCGACGAGCTGGCCCGGGTGCAGGCCGCCGGGGAGGAGATCCTGCGTACCTGCGTGGAGGCCGGTGGCGTGATCACGGGCGAGCACGGGATCGGCAGCGAGAAGCGCGACTTCATGGGGCTGCTCTTCGACGAGCCCGACCTCGACGCCATGCGGCGCCTGCGGTCCGCCTTCGATCCCGACGGCGTCTGCAACCCCGGCAAGGTCTTCCCGACCACGCGCTTCTGCGTGGAGTCCGATCCCAAGGCGCGGGGCTACGATCGGATTCCCCTGTGACGGACCTCCTCGAGCCCGCCGATGTCGCGGGCCTGGTCGCGGCGGTCCGGGGGCTCGGAGAGGCCGGTGGGAGCTGCCTGGTGCGCGGCGGCGGCACCCGGCTCGGGCGCCTGAATCCCGGTCGCGCCGACGCGGTGCTCTCCACGCGGCGGCTCGCGGGCATCGAGGTGCTGGATGCCGAGGAGGGGGTGGCCCGGGTGGGCGCCGGCACGCCCCTGGCGGAGCTGCGGGCGGCCGCCAGCGCCAAGGGCTGGGAGCCCGCCCTCGAGGCGCCCGCAGGCGCCACCGTGGGCGGTGTGGTCGCCACCGCGGAGACCGGTCCGCGGGCGCTCGGCTACGGCGCCGTGCGCGACCACGTGCTGGGGCTCGAAGTGGTGTCGGGAGACGGCGAGCGCACCCGTTGCGGCGGGCGCGTGGTGAAGAACGTGACGGGCTACGACCTGATGAAGCTCCACTGCGGCGGCTTCGGCACGCTCGGGGTGGTCGCTGCCGCCTGGCTCCGGCTGCGCGCGCGCCCGGCGCGGGTCCGGGTGCTGTGCGGCGCGCCGTCCCCGGAGGTCGCGGTGGAGACGGCCCGGGAGGCCGCACGCTGTCCGTCGGCGCGCTGCATCGCGCTGCTCTCGCCCGACCTGGCCGCCCGGCTCGCGCCCGACGCCGCCGAGGCGGGTCGGCCGCTGCTGGTGGTCGAGCTCGCGGGGGGCGAGGCCGGTGTCGAGCGCGGGGTCCGGGACCTGCGCGCGCTGCTCGATTGGCGGGAGGGACCCGCGGACCTGGTGGACCGCCTGGGCGTTCCCTGGTCCGAGGTCGGGGACGGGGTCTGCCTCCGGGTCACCGCCCTGCCCTCGCGAGCCGCCGCGGCGCTGGAGGCGCTCGCGGCCGCCGGCGCCGAGACGCTGGCCCATGCGGGCGCGGGGACGATCCGGGCGCGGCTCCCGGCACTGGAGGTCGAGGCGGCCCTCGCCGCGGCGCGCACCGCCGCGGCGGCCGGCGGCGGGTCCTGGCGGATCGAGTCGGCGCCCGCCGGGGCCCCCGCGCCGGGCGACGTCTTCGGCGATCCGCCCGCGTCGCTCCCGCTGATGCGCGCCCTGAAGGCGCGCTTCGATCCGCGCGGGGTCCTCAACCCGGGCCGCTTCGTGGGCGGCCTGTGAGCCAGGGGGCGCCGGACCTGCTGCGGCTGGCGGAGGGCGGGGAGTCGCTCTACCCGTCGACGCTGGACTGTGTGCACTGCGGGCTCTGCCTGCCGGTGTGTCCCACCTACCGGGAGACCGGGCGCGAGGTCTCCTCGCCGCGGGGGCGGATCTACCTCATGCGCGGCGTGGCCGAGGGAGCGATCGCCCTGGGCGACGTCGTGGCCGAGGAGGCCTACCTGTGTCTCGGCTGTCGCGCGTGCGAGACGGCCTGTCCGTCGGGGGTCCGCTACGGGCGGCTGCTCGAGGCCACCCGGGCCGCGGTCGAGCGCGCGGGCCTGCGCCGCGGCTGGCCCCGACGCCTGGAGGGCCTGGCCCTCCGCCACGTCGTCCCCTTCCCGGGGCGACTCCGCGCCCTGGTGAGCCTCCTCGGTGTCGCCCAGGGCCTCGGACTCGACCGGCTCGCCGCGCGGCTCGCCCCGGCTGCCTGGCGGACGCGCCTCGCCCAGGCGCCCCGCGTGCCGCCCCGGGCCGAGCGGCAGGCGCTTCCGACGCAGGTGCCGGCCGTCGGGGAGCGACGCGGCCGGGTGGGCTTCTTCGTCGGCTGCGTCATGCCCGAGCTGTTCGGGGCGGTGAATGCCGCCACGCTCCGGGTGCTGGCCCATAACGGCTTCGAGGTGGTGGTGGCGGGCGGCCAGGGCTGCTGCGGCGCGCTCCAGGCCCACGCCGGCGACGCCGCCCTCGCGGCCGATCTCCTGGCGCGCAACGCCCGGGCCTTCGCCGGCGTCGACGCCGTGGTGGTGAACTCGGCCGGCTGCGGCGCCTTCCTGCGCGAGGCCGAGGCCTGGCTGCCCGACGACGCGGGCCTCGGCGCCCGGGTGCGCGACGTGAGCGAGCTGCTCGACGAGGCCGGGCTGCGCGCCCCGCCCGGCCGGGTGGAGGCCCGGGTCTGCTACGACGATCCCTGCCACCTGCTCCACGGGCAGGGCGTGGGCGCGGCGCCGCGCCGACTGCTGCAGCAGATCCCGGGCGTGGTGCTGACGGAGCACGCCGACGCCGCGGGCTGCTGCGGGGCGGCGGGCATCTACAACCTCACCCATCCGGCCATGGCCCAGGCCGTGCTGGCCCGGAAGCTCGACGCCCTCGAGGCCGCGGCGCCGGACCTCGTGGCCACGGGCAACCCGGGCTGTCTGCTGCAGCTCCGCCAGGGCCTCGCCGCGCGCGAGTCCCCGATCGGCGTGGTCCATCCGGTGGAGCTGCTCGACCGCGCCTACGCCGTCCGAGCCTAGCGGTACAGGAAGGCGTCGGGCGTGGGCTTGGGGGCGCGCAGGCGCGGGAAGGCCGCCAGGCTCAGGTCCGGGAGCGACGCCTGCACCACCAGGTCGAAGGGCAGGAGCGGCTCCCGGCTGCGCACCAGCCCGTAGCGTTCTCGCATGCCCAGGAAGGCGTAGCTGGAGCGGGCCGCCGAGCGCCGATCCGGGTCGTCGGCCACACCGAGACGCGCGCGTTCGAAGTAGAGGTCGCGCCCGGCGTCGTCGTCGAGCACCGCATCGCTGTCCACCCGGAAGTTGTGCCGCGCGGTCTCGTCCAACAGCGCCACCAGCCGCGAGAGCCGTTCGTCCGACACTTTCTGGCGTCGGATGACGGGCTCGTCGCCCTTGTCGCCGCTCTCGGGAAGGAAGTGGAACTCGAGCACACGACCGCCGGCCAGGATCACGCCGTCGGGGTGCAGCTCGCCGTTGGCCGGGTCGCCGTCGAGGAGGCCCGGGCGCAGCCCGAGGCCCTCGGGGCCGGCCACCCGGGGGTTCTCCCGCAGGAAGCCCCGGGAGACGCGGATGCCCTGGGTCGAGTAGCGGGCGATCTCCTCGCGCGCCCGCCGGCCCGCCTCCTCGGCGGCCTCGGTGCCCTGGAACTCCCGCGCGATGCGTCGCAGCAGGCCGTTGCGGAGGTCCGGGCGCGTTTCGCTGGACGCCGCCTCCAGGGCCTGCTCCGCGGCCCGCTCGCGCAGGCGGGCCTCCTGGGACGCCCCGAGGCCCGCCTGGCGCGCCACCTCGTAGGCCGCCACCTGGTTGCCGCGGCGCGCCTCCCAGTCCGCGAGCCAACGCGCCACCTCGCGGGTCCGCGCGCCGTCGGGCCGGCGCGCCAGGTACTGGCGCGCGTGGACCGCGGGCACGCGTCCGAACGGCCACGGCTTGAGCCAGGGATAGCGCACGAGCCGGTTCGGGAAGCTCGTGAAGGCCTGGGCGAACGACGGCAGGTCGATCAGCCACTCGAGGGGCCGCGGCAGATCGCGGTGGATGGGGCCCCAGGCCAGGGGCCCCAGGAGGACCCAGCCGGTGCGCTCGAGGCGGTCCCGCCTGCGGGCCCGGTCGAAGGCCCGGTACGGGTTCTGGCTCGGATCCTCCACCCACGCCGCGGCGTGTCGGGCCATGTTGGAGCGACGCGGCGAGCGGCCCGCCAGACGCTCGAGCGCCCGCCAGGCGTCGCGTTCGGCCCCGGCGCCGGGAGACTCGGCGAGGGCGAGCGCCTCGGCGAAGGCTGCCTCGTCCGCGAGGGGGCCCTCGGGTGCGGCCTCGCGCAGCGCGCGGGCCGCCCCGGCCACGTCGCCGTCCGGCAGGAGCAGCGCCAGCGCCAGGTCCCGCGCGGCCGCCGGCTCCGCGAGCGGCGCGGCGTCGGCCGCGAGGCTCCTGCGCTGCTCCGCCCGCGCTCGGGCCAGCTCGTGGCCCGCCCGGCGGGCGATGCGCGCGGCGCTGCGATCCTCGGGGACGTACTCCGCCGCGCGCGCGGCCAGCAGCAGCGCCACGTCCCAGCGCTCCGCCTCGAGCGCCCGGCGGGCGCTGCGCAGAGCGCGGTCGCGGCGGGTGCGGAGCCAGGCGCGCTGGGCTTCCTCGGTGCGCGCGACGATCTCGGCGGCCTCCGGCGCATCGGGATGGGTCTCGAGGAAGGCCTTCCAGTGCACCAGGGCCTGGCGCTCGCGGAAGTTGAACTCGTCCTGCATGTGCTGGGTGATCAGCAGGTTGAGCAGCGACCGGGCCAGGCCGTAGAGGCCGCGGTAGCCCGCCGTGGCCGTGCGGGCCAGGGGCTGCACGATCGCGTTGAAGACCCGGGCCGTGATCTCCATGCGCGAGTCGCGGATGCGCCGGTCCGCCAGCGCCAGGGGATCGTCGGCGACCGCCTCCTCGAGCCGGCGCTCCAGGGCCGGCGACAGGTCGTCGCGCTCGAGGAGCGCCTCGCTGGCCCGGCGGTAGGCGATGGGGTCGTCGAGGGTGGCGTTCAGGAGATCGCGGGCCACGGGCACCAGGCCCGTGGCCGGGGCGTCGGCCTCCCGCAGCCCCGACTCGATGCCCTCCAGCCGGGACAGCTCCCGCTCGGCGTCCTCCTGCTCCCCCGCCAGGGCGAGCCGGGCCAGGTCGCGGGCCACCCGGTCGGGCTCGTCGGGGACCTGCGCCCCCACGCTCGGCAGCGGCTCGAGGGGCGAGCCCAGCGGCGGCGCGCTCGGCGTCGCACACGCCGCCAGGAGCAGGGCGACCAGGGTCAGGACGGGCTCAGGGCGTGAAGCGATCACGGTCCACCTGCAGGGTGAAGGCCAGGAAGCCCTCCAGTCGTTGGGAAGCCTCGAGCTTCTCCGCGGTTCCGTCCTGGTTGGCGACCGCCTCGTAGAGGTGCACGGCGGCGTCGGCCAGCTCGCGGAAGTGGGGTGGATCGAAGCGCAGGCCCTCGGGCGGATAGGCGCGCACATACTCGCGGGCGACGGTGGCGTAGAGGTCGGCCAGGGCCAGCAGGTGGCGGTTGGACCGCTTGCTGTCCCGGTGCTCGACGACGACCCGCTGCAGCTCGGCCAGGGCGCGGACGTCGCCGTCCGCGTCCAGGCGTCGGGTGGCGACGAAGAAGTCGGCCCGGGCCATGTCGGCCCGCTCGATCTCCTCCTGCACCACCTGGGCGTGGTGGGTGCCGGCCGCCTCTCCGGCCAGGGCCTCGAGGAGGGCCCGGCGGCGGTCGTAGGCCGCCAGAGGATCGGCGTCCGGCGCGCCATTCGGAGGGGCGCTGCGCAGGTCGATCGCGGCGGCCTCGGCCAGGCCGTCGCAGAGGGCGGCGCTGCGCAGGGCTTCGTGGGCGAGCGGGCCTTTGCGCCCGGCGGCGGCCCGGTAGTGCTCGGCCGCCAGGTCGAAGGCGCGCAGGCGCTCCAGGGCCCGGGCCTTGGCGAAGGCCAGCACGTCGTCCATGTGCCCGGCCCGGAGCGCGTCGGCGTGGATCCGCTCCAGGTTCTCCAGGCGCAGCAGCGAGGCGCGGTAGACGTTCCGGCCGGTGAAGTCCGTGGCCGGCTCGAAGCGGTAGGTGTCGTCGGGGACGTGGCGGCGCAGCACCGCGACCACCTCCAGCACCGACTCGGTGGGGCGGAAGCGCGGGTCGGGCTGCTTGGCGCCACAGGCCAGCAGGGGGCCGATCCAGGCCGCGACGAGCAGGGCGGCGTGGGCATTGCGCTTCACCATGGCCGCCAAGGATCCTCGATCCGGGCCCCCGCGTCTACGCGCGGCGGCGCGTCCGGGCGCGCCTGGGGCGCCGCTCCCCGCTGCGCTGGGCCACCACCAGGTTGAGCATCTTCTCGCTCGCGATCACCGCCGACCCCATCTGATCCGAGTCGACGCCCAGGGTGCTGAAGCTGCCCTCGGGCCCGCCGCTCCAGGTGATGAAGGTCTCCACCAGGGCGGCGGTCCGGCCGCCGGGCGGGATGCGCACCCGGAAGTCCGCCAGCCGCGGCACCTCCAGGTCGAAGCGCTTCACGGCCTTCTTGAGGGCGTTCATGAAGGCGTCGTAGCCGCCGTCGCCCTGGGCGTGGGCCTTGGAGACGACGCCCTGGTAGCTGACCACCACCTCGGCCTCGGGGAGCTCCGCGCCGGCGACCGTCACCCGGTAGTCGCGCACCTGGAAGCGGTGCTCCTCCGGGGTCTTCAGGACGTCCGCGATGATGTAGGGCAGGTCCTCCGGCCCCACGGTGTGCTTCTTGTCGCCCAGCTCGACGATGCGGCGCAGGACCAGGTCGCGGTCGGTCTCCGGCAGCTCGATGCCGAGGGCCTCGAGGTTGTGGTCCAGGGAGGCCTTGCCCGAGAGCTTGCCCAGGGCGTAGCGGCGCCGCCGCCCGAAGCGGGTGGGGGCGAGGGCGCTGGCGTAGAGCTCGCCCTTGGCGTCGCCGTCGGCGTGGATGCCCGCGGTCTGGGTGAAGACGTCGCGCCCCACGATCGGGGCGTTGGCGGGCAGGTCCTTGCCGCTGAAGGTCTCCACCATGCCGGCCACCTGGCTCAGGCGCGACTCCTCCACGCCGGTGCGGAACGCGCTGTGGTCGTGGAGCGCGGCCACCACCTCGGCCAGCTTGGCGTTGCCGGCCCGCTCGCCCAGCCCGTTCACGCTGGTATGGACGCCACGCGCGCCCGCACGCACCGCGGCCAGGGCGTTGGCGGTGGCCAGGCCGTAGTCGTTGTGGGCGTGGAACTCGAACACGACGTCGGGCCAGGTGCGCGTCATGAGCCCCACGAAGTGCGCCGTGTCGTCCGGGTCGAAGATGCCGAGGGTGTCCGGCAGGTAGATGCGCTCCACGCCGAGCTCGCGCAGGTGCGCGACCAGGGCGAAGACGTAGTCGAAGGCGTCGCGGACGCCGTTGGACCAGTCCTCCAGGTACGCGTTGACCTTGAGGCGCCGCTTGCGGGCGTGGCGGACGGTCTCGCCGACCCAGCCCCGGTGGCGCTCCGGGGGCATGCGCAGCTGCTCCCGGCAGTGGCGCTCGGAGCCCTTGGTGAGCAGGTTCATGACCTTGCCCCGCACGTCGCAGATCCAGTCCACGGACTTCTCGCCGTCGGCGTAGCCGAGGATCTCCACCCGCTCGAGGCGCTTCTCGCGGCGCGCCCAGGCCAACACCTTGCGGGCCGCCTCGCGCTCGCCCTCGGAGACCCGGGTGGAGGCGATCTCGATGCGGTCCACCTTCACCTCGGCCAGCAGCAGGCGCGCCAGCTGATGCTTCTCCTCCGGCGTGTAGGCGATGTCCGGCGTCTGCTCCCCGTCGCGGAGGGTGGTGTCCATCACCTGGATGCGTCGGTGGTCGGTCATGTCGTTCCTCGGTCTGCGCGGCCTCGCGTCCCGGGACGGAGGCCAAAAAAAAGACCGCGGGGGGTTCGCCCGCGGCCTCCGATGCTCGACGCGCTCGCGTCAGCCGTCGGACCCGGGCCCCGGGCCCCGAATGGCGATGCGGATGCTCGGGGCGATGCGGATGCTCGGCCTGCGCGTCATGGGACGCAGACTACAGCGAAGCCGCGGGCGTGTCATCCGGGCAGTAGACTCGGTGCCGTGGTGGAGGAGAGTCCCGAGCGCGTGCTGGAGGTGGGCCGCGAGGCGGCCGGCGAGCGCCTCGACGCCTTCCTGGCGACCGGGCTCGGGATCTCCCGGGCCGAGGCCCGGCGCCTGCTCGCCCGGGGCCGGGTGGCGCTCGACGGCCGGACCGCCTCGGCGAGCGCCAAGGGGCTGCGCCTCTCGGAGGGCGCCCGGGTCGAGCTGGCGGCCTTCGCGCCCGAGGCCGCCGCGCGCCCGATCGCGGAGGCCCGGCCGGGCTTTCCCGTGCTGGCCCGCGGCCCCGGCTGGCTGGCCCTGGACAAGCCCCCGGGCGTGCCGGTGCATCCCCTGGAGCCCGACGAGACCGGGACGCTCCTGAACTTCGCCGTGGCCGAGGAGCCCGGCCTCCACGGTGTGGGGGAGGGCGGCCTGCGCAGCGGCGTCGTGCACCGGCTCGACTCGGACACCTCGGGCGTCGTGCTGCTGGCCACCGACGAGCCCACCTGGCAGCGCCTGCGCGCGGCCTTCGCTGCGCATCGGGTGCGCAAGCGCTACCGCGCCGTCGTGCTGGGCGCGCTGCCCGACCGCGGTCGCGCCGACGTGGGCCTGGTGGTGGCGCAGCATCGGCCGGCGCGGGTCCGGGTGGTGGCGCCCGACGACCCCCGTCCCGGCGTCCGCCCGGGCCGACTGGCCTGGGTCGTGCGGGAGCGGCTGCGCGGGGCCTGCCTGCTGGAGGTGGATCTCGAGACTGGCTTCCTGCACCAGGTGCGCGCCACCCTCGCCCACCTGGGCGCGCCGGTGGCGGGCGACCGCCGCTACGGCCCCGCGGCCGAGGCGGATCCCTCGGGCGCGGGCCGGCAGCTCTTGCACGCCGCCTCCGTCGACGTCGACGAGATCCGGGCCGAGAGTCCAGATCCGCCGGACTTCGCGGCCGCGCTGGACCGCCTGAGGGTCACCCGTTCGGACGGGTCGGACCGCCTGCGGTAGGGTCGCCGCCATGGAGCTGCTGGTGGTGGTGGCCTCGGCCACCGGCCGGACCGCGCGCCTGGCGGAGGCGTTCGCCGAGGGCGCACGGCGCGCCGGGGCGGAGGCCCGGGTGGTCCGCGCCGAGGACGCCGCGGAGGCGGACGTGCTCGCCGCCGACGTCCTCGCGGTGGGCAGCGGCGTCCACATGGGCGGCGTGGAGTCGTCGCTCCGGGCCTTCTTCGAGGGCCTCTCGCCCGCCTGGCTGCGCGGCGACCTGGTCGGCAAGCTCGGCGCGGCGTTCGTCTCCGCGGGCGACGGCGGCCGCGGCGGCGCCGAGCTCGCCCTCGTCTCCATCTGGGCCCACTTCGCCCAGCAGGGGATGCTCTG
Organism: uncultured Spirochaetales bacterium; assembly: GCA_964442285.1. GTDB lineage: Bacteria > Myxococcota_A > UBA9160 > UBA9160 > JAFDET01 > CAYTZH01. The sequence continues at coordinate 100,021 of CAYTZH010000003.1, forward strand.
CGTGCCCATGCACCACCGGCTCGAGGGCTTCGCCGCGGGCGGCTGCCACTGGGGGCCGGTGGCCTGGACCAGCCCGCGCGAGCGCGTCCCGGGCCCCACCGGCGAGCACCTCGTCGCCGCGCGCGCCCACGGCGCCTGGGTCGTGGAGTGCGCGCGCCGCTGGGGCGGCGAGCCCGCCCCGAACGCCGCCCCGGCCCCGGGGCGCTAGCGCTTGCGGAGGAGCGTCAGCCCGTCCCCGACGGGCAGCATCACCGTGTCGACCCGCTGGTCGGCCGCGACGGCTTCGTTGAAGGCCCGGATGGCGACCGTCTGCGGCTCGTCCACCTCCGGGTTCACCACGCTGCCCATCCAGAGCACGTTGTCCACCAGGATCAGGCCGCCGGGCGGCATGCGCTTCAGGATCTCTTCGTAGTAGGTCGGGTAGCTCGGCTTGTCGGCGTCGATGAAGGCGAGGTCGATGCCGGGCTCCTCGGGCAGCGCGCGCAGGGTCTCGGCGGCGGGCCCGATGCGGAGCTCGATGCGATCGGCGACGCCGGCCTTCTCCCAGTAGCGGCGGGCGATCCCGGTCCACTCCTCGCTCACGTCGCAGGCCAGCAGCTGGCCGTCGGGGGGCAGTCCCCGCGCGATGCACAGGGCGGAGTAGCCGGTGAACGTACCCACCTCGACGGCGCGGCGCGCGCCGCAGATCCGGGTCAGCAGGGTCATGAACGCCCCCTGCTCCGGCGCGATCTGCATCAGCGAGATGCCCCCGAGCCGGGCGGTCTCCTCGATGAGCGACTGCTGCAGGGCGTCGGGCGGCGTACCGTGCTCGACGAGGTAGGCGTGGATCTCGGGCGAGAGCTGGAAGGATTTGGGGTCCATGGGCGCAAGCTAGCACTCCCCTCGTCGGGTCCGGCGCAGTAGACTGCCCAGGCTCATCGGACCCGACCGCATCCGCGCGGTCTCCGCGCTACGACAGGAGGATCCCCCTTGGCCAGCGAACGACCCGGCGCCGTGACCATGCGCGGCAACCCGCTCACGCTCCTCGGCCCCGAGCTCCGGGCCGGCGACGACGCCCCCGACTTCACCGCCCTCGACACCAAGCTCCAGGAGGTGAACCTGGCCGCGTCCAAGGGCAAGGTGCGCATCTTCAGCGTGATTCCGAGCCTCGACACGCCCGTATGCGATCAGCAGACCCGTCGCTTCAACCAGGAGGCGGCCGCCCTCGGCGACGTGGTGATCTACACGATCTCCGCCGACCTGCCCTTCGCCGCCGGCCGCTGGTGCGGGGCCGCCGACATCGACCGGGTGCAGTGCCTCTCGGACCACCGGGAGATGTCCTTCGGCAACGCCTGGGGAACCCACGTCAAGGAGCTGCGCCTCGACGCCCGCGCCGTCTTCGTGGTGGATGCCCACGACAAGATCGTCCACGCCCAATACGTGGGCGAGATCGCCGAGCACCCGGACTACGACGCGGTGCTCGAGGCCGCGAGGAAGGCCGCCGGGAGCTAGCGCGCGCAGACCGCGCTAGCGCTTCGTAAACTGGAGCTGGGTGGCCTTGGCCATCTCGTCCTCGGCCTCGGGGATCATGCCCTTCTGCTGGTAGATCCGGGAGAGGGTCGTGTGGCCCAGGGCCTCGTCGGGCTCGAGGGCGATGAGCCGCTTCGCCGCATCGATGGCGGCGTCCAGGTCGCCCTGGCGCTGCAGCACCAGGGCGAGTCCGTTCCAGGCGATCGCCAGGCCCGGGTCCGCATCGACGGCGCGGCGGTAGCAGTCGACCGCCTCGTCGAGGCGGTCGTTGGCGTAGTGCTGGAAGCCTTCCTTCGAGAGCGCGCGGGCGTCGGCCATGGCGCGAGTATACTCGCCGGGTCGTGAGGATCCGCACCCTCGAGGCCGCGGAGCGCGAGCCCCTGCTGGCGCTCCTCGATCGCTGGCCGCTCTCCGACGGCTGGCGGGGGGCCGACTTCTTCCGCCGCTACCTCGAGGACGACCCCACCTACCGCGACGAGAACGTCTGGGTCGCCGAGGAGGAGGACACGCTCGCCTGCTGCGTCCAGATCTTCCCCCGCCGGATCCGGGTGGGGGGCGCGGAGGTCGGCCTGGGGGGCATCGGGAGCGTCTTCACCGATCCGGCCCATCGCAAGCGCGGTCTGGCGGAGGCGGTGCTCGCCCGCGCCGAGCGGGCCATGGCCGAACGGGGCCTGTCCCTCGGCCTGCTCTTCGCCGGCGTGCCCGAGTTCTACGCGCGTCGCGGCTGGCACCGCTGGCCCATCGCCCGGGTGCTCTTCGCGGCCGAGGCGCCACGCGCCGAGCGGCCCGACGGCCTGGTGGCGGACGACTTCCAGCCCGCCCGCGACCTCGACGGCGTGATCGCCCTGCACGCCGCCTACTCCGGCGGCCGCGACGGCTGCGTGGTCCGCGACACCGCCCTGTGGGCGGCGAGCCTCCGCGTGGCGGGCAATCCCGACGAGGAGTTCCGGGTGGCGCGCCGCGGCGACCGGGTGGTGGCCTACGCGCGCGCGGTCGTGCTCGAGGGCATGCTCGCCGTCACCGAGGTGGGTCGTGCCGGCGCGCCCGAGGCCGCCGAGGCCCTGGCCGCCCTGACGGCCGACCTGCTCCGGCCGCGGGAGCCGGACCGGCTGGTCCCACCGGGCCGCTCGAGCAGCGACCTCCGCAAGGTCGCCTTCGGCACTGCGCTCGCCGACCCGGCGCTCGCGGAGGCGCTCGCGCGCCGGGGGGTCGGGCTTCGCCCGTTCGGCGACCCGACGTGCATGCTGCGCGTGCTCGACCGGGCGGCGCTGTGCCGCCAGGCCGGCGTCGCGGCGGCGGCCGAGGAGTCGGACGAGGCGCTCCTGGGGCGCCTGCTCCCGCCCGAGCGGCTCTTCTTCTGGACGGCGGATCGCTTCTAGCGCCGCCGCGGTTACGCTCCCGGGCCGAGGGGGTGTGCGGTGCGTCGCGTTCTCTTCCGGAACCTGTTTCTCACCCTGGGCCTCGTGCTGGGCGTCATGCAGGTGATCGTCGGTCACTGGATCACCGTGGTGCTCGCCGGTCGCGAGGGCCCGGGACTCGCGCTCGGGCTGCTGCTGGCGGCGCTGCTCGTGGCGGCCAACGCCTACGCCCTGCCCCTGCTGCGCCGCGCGCGACGGCGCGGGGGCTGGCCCGCGCTCGTGGCGGAGGCCTACGTGGCGGTGGGGGTCGCCACCCTCCTGCTCGGCTTCGCGATCGTGCTGGCGTGGGTGGGCTATCTGCCGCTGGCCGGCCTGCTGGCCGCGGCGGGCCTCCCCACCGAGCTGGTCTTCCAGCTCTTCCGGCTCGCCACGGCGGGGGTCGTCGGCAGCCTCGCCGCCATGATCCTCTGGGGCTTCACCGGCGGGCAGCGTCGCGTGGAGCGCTCCCACGTGCGGGTGGCGCTGGAGGACCTCTCGGATCGTCACCGCGGCCTGCGCATCGTGCAGATCTCGGATCTGCACATCGGCAACGGCATGGAGGGCGCCCGGCTCGACCGCCTGGTGGAGGACGTCAACGCCCACGAGCCCGACCTGGTGGCCCTCACCGGCGACCTGTTCGACTTCGATCCGCGCTGGATCGGGCACGGCGCGCGCGGGCTCTCGCGACTGCGCGCGCGTCTCGGCGTCTTCGCGGTGCTGGGCAACCACGACGTCTACACCGGTGCGGAGGAGGTTGCCGATGGCCTCGCCCGCCACGCGCCCAACGTGCGTCTGCTCCGCGGCGAGGTGGTGCGCGTGGCCGACGCGCCGCCGCTCTACGTGGCCGGCGTGGACGACCCCGGCCGCGCCACCCGCTGGACCGACCGCGACGTGGAGATCCCGGAGCTCGAGCGGCTGGCGCGCGAGAAGCCCGACGACGGCCCGGTGCTGCTGCTCGTGCACCGGCCCGAGGCCTTCCCCCAGGCCTCGCGCCTGGGCTTCCCGCTGGTGCTGGCCGGGCACACCCACGGCGGTCAGCTCGCCCTGCCGGGTCGGGGCGGGCACCTCAACCTCGCGCGGCTGGTGACCCGCTTCCACCGGGGCCTCTACCGGGAGAACGGCTCGGTGCTCTACGTGAACCGGGGCGTCGGCGTCGCCGGCCCGGCGATCCGCTTCAACTGCGCCCGCGAGATCGCCACCATCGAGCTCGCCTAGCCGGGCAGGCGGTCGAGGCGGCCGTCTAGAGGGTGCGCTGGAGGACGTCGAAGGTGCGGGAGCGGCGGAAGCCCGCCTTCTCGTAGGCGCGGTAGGCGGTGCGGTTGGCCGGCGAAAGCACCAGCAGGGCCGAGCGGCCCCCGGCCTCGAACTGCCGCTCCAGGGCCCAGGCCACCAGCGCCGTGCCCATGCCGCGGGCCCGCAGCCGCGGCTCGACCCCGACGAAGGCGACCCACACCCGGTTCGGCCAGTGGGTCTCGAGCTCCACGAAGGCCTGCACGCGGTCGCCATTCCGGGCCACGGCGTGGACGTGGCGGCCGTCGGCCATGCGCGCGGCCATGGACTCGCGCGTCCGGGGCTCGAAGCCGCAGGCCTCGTAGATCCGCAGCATGGGCTCCAGGTCGGCTTCGCCGGCCGGCTCGAACGCGAGGCCGTGGACGGGGGGGCCGGGCTTGGGCGCGGTGTCGCAGCGCAGCAGGAAATGCTGGCTGACCGGCCGGAAGCCCTGGCCGGTCAGCAGCGCGTAGCCGGCGCGGTTGCGCGTGCCGATCCCCGCCGAGACCAGCCGGATCCCGAGCTCTCGTCCGTGGCGGAGGCAGTCGCGCAGCAGCTCGCCGCCCAGGCCGCGCCCCCGCTCGGCCCGCGAGACCACCGGGCAGAGCAGCCCGGCCAGGGTGCCTCCGGGCTCGCGCAGGAAGCCCGATACGCCCACGGGCTCGCCGACGGCGCCCTCCGCCACCCGCACGTGGTCCGCCGGATCCACGCCGAAGCGCTCGAACTCGGCGACGAGCTCCGCCTCGCTCTCCCACATGGGGTTGAGGACGAAGTCGCCTTCACTGCGGGTGCTGGCCGCCACCAGGGCGGACACCGCGGGGGCGTCGGCGGGGCGGAAGGAACGAACCGGCATCGGAGGCCTCCTGCTCTCCGCAGTATACGTGCCGCCCCCGGGCGTGCCGGGTGTGGGGGGCGTCGGTTTGACACGCGAATCGACACCCGCCTATGCTTTCGATTCCTTCAAGATTCCAAGGAGAACCCCCCAACATGGGTTTCAAGGGCAAGGCGGTCCTCTGCCGCGAGATGAACAAGCCGGTCGTGGTCGAGGAGATCGAGGTCGACGCGCCGCTGCGGAACCAGGTCACGATCCAGATGGAGGCCGTGGGTGTCTGTCACAGCGATCTCTCGGCCACCAACGGGACCATGCCGATCCCGCTCCCGCTGGTGCTCGGCCACGAGGCCTGCGGCCGCGTCGTCGCCGTGGGCGAGGGCGTCGAGGGCTACGCCGAGGGCGACAAGATCATCCCCTGCTGGATCCCGAGCTGCGGCCACTGCCGCTTCTGCCAGGAGGGCCGCCCCACCCTGTGCGACGACTGGATGAAGTCCTTCGTCGGCCCCAAGGACGGCACGATCCCGCGCAAGGACGCGGCGGGCAACCCGCTCTTCGCCTTCTCCGGCGTCGGCGTCATGTCCGAGTACTCCACGATGCACGTGGACAACCTGATCAAGATCGAGCCCGACGTGCCCTCGGACAAGGCGGCCCTGGTGGGCTGCGGCGTCATGACCGGCGTCGGCGGCGCGATCAACCGCGCCAAGGTCATTCCGGGATCGTCCTGCGTCGTGATCGGGGCCGGCGGCGTCGGCCTCAACGTGATCCAGGGCTGCGCCCTGGCTGGCGCCGAGACGATCATCGCCGTCGACATGGCCGACAACAAGCTCGAGTTCGCCAAGGAGTTCGGCGCCACCCACGCGGTGAACCCGAAGAGCGACGGGGACCCGGTGGCCAAGGTCAAGGAGCTCACGGGCGGCATCGGCGCCGACTACACCTTCGAGGTGGTGGGTCTCGGGGAGACCATGACCCAGGCCTACCTGATGGCGCGCAAGGGCGGTACCGCGGTGATGATCGGCGTGCCGAAGTTCGACGTAATGGCGGCCTTCCCGGCGGCCACCATGTTCATGGAGGAGAAGTCGATCCTGGGCTCGGCCTACGGCTCCGGCTCCCCCAAGACCGACATCCCGCGGCTCATCAAGCTCTATCAGCGCAAGAAGCTGAAGCTCGACGAGCTGGTGACCCACACCTACTCGATCGACGAGGCGCCCAAGGCCTTCGACGATCTCGAGAAGGGCGTCAACGCCCGCGGCGTGATCACCTTCTGACCCCCGAGCGAAGGCCGGAGCCGTCCGCGCTGATGGACCGGCCGTCCTAGGCGGCGGAGGAGCGGCGGCCGACGCGGGCGCGGATGCTCTTGACCAGCCGGCCCAGGTCGAAGCTGCGGTCGCGCGGGATCTGGAAGTAGTGGTCGCCGTCGTCCTTGAGCAGCAGGTTGACCGTGCGGCCCGCGAGCACGGCCTCCGGCTGCTCGTCCTCGGCGGGCTCGTGGTCGAGCCGCGCGAAGACCCGCCGCCCGTCGATGCGCAGCAGCGCCACGTGGATCGGCTCGGAGCCCTCCTGGGTGACGTGGATGGTGGTGGAGGCCTCCACCAGCGCGCGGCCGCCGGAGGGCGGGGGGGCGGCGGCCTCCCGGCTCGCGCGCGGCACGGGCTCGAAGTGGACCCGCGGCGCCTGCACCGGGTGGCGGGGGCGGGTGCTGCCGCTGGTCTCGAGCAGCGTCACGTAGACGTTGTTGCCCGGGCCGCCGATGGAGTGGGCCAGCCCCACCCGCGCGCCGCGCACCTGGGCCCGCGGGTTCGGGAAGCGCTCGGTGAGCTGCAGGTAGGTCTCCCCGATCTGGAACAGCCCCGTGCCGCCCACGGGATGCCCGCGCGCCTTGAGGCCGCCCGAGAGGTTCGTCGGCAGGCTCCCGGCCACGCCCGTGACGGGGTGCTCGAGCGGGTCCAGGGGCTCTGCGCGGGTGGATCCCACCAGGGCCGACACCGCCTCGTCGGGTTCCACGAGCCCGAGGTCGCCGAGGCTGATCGGGAGCAGGCTGTTGAAGGCGTCGTGGGCCTCCACCACCAGGCCCTCCACGTCGGTGGGGTCGGCGATGCCCGCCCGCCAGTACGCGATGCGGGCGGCCTGGCGGGTGGCGTCCAGGCAGTCCAGGTCCCTGCGGTCGAGGATCGAGCTGGTCTCGGTGGCGGAGCCGAGGCCCGCCACCCGGATGGGCTGGGGCCGGGAGGTGAGGATCACCGCGGCGGCCCCGTCGCAGATGGGCGAGCAGTCCTTGCGGTGGAGCGGGGTGGCCACCGGGAGGTTCTTGGCCTCGTCGAAGTAGGCGGCCAGGGGCTCGGGCCGGCCGTGGAAGGCGGCCAGGGGGTTCTCGGCGCCCAGGGCATGGGCCCGGAACATGAGCCGCGCGAGCATCTCCGGGACGTCCCGCCCCCGGAGCTTCCGCTCCCGAATCCAGGCCTGGCTCACCAGGGCGATCAGCGCCGGCATCGTGAAGCCGAAGCGCCGCTCCACCGGGTCGACGGTCTTCGACATGATGGTGGTCGCCATCTGGGTCGTGACCGTCTTCATGCGCTCGCCGGCCAGGACCAGCACGCTCTCGCACTCGCCCGACGCGATCTTGTAGCAGGCCTCGTGGAAGGCGGCGGCGCCCGACGAGGAGGCCGTCTCGCTGCGGACCGCGGGGATGCCCGTGAGGCCCAGCCGATCGGCCACCTTGGCGGCGATGTTGGCCCGGTTCTCGAAGTCCTCCGCGCCCATGATGCCCAGCTGGAGGGCGTCGAAACGATGCACGGGACAGTCCACCAGGGCCCGCTCGAAGGCCTGGGTGAAGAGATCGAACGCGCTGGCGAAGATGCGCCCCGTGAGGTCCACCTTGGTGAGGCCGACCCCCGCGACGTAGACCTCCTTGGGCATCGCCTCCTACGATAGCCTAGGCCCCGGAGCCCCAAGGAGAGACCCATGCGTCGCCTCGTGTTCGCGGTGTTGCTCGTGGCCGTCCTGTTCGCGGCGGTCCTGCTCTACGGCCGGCGGGGGCCCGCCGTGGAGGCGGGCAGCACGCTGGTCGTCGACATCCAGGGCAGCTACGTCGAGGCGGCGGAGCCCGCCCTCCTCGACCGGGTCCTGGGCGATGCCGGGGTCCCCCTGCTCCGCCTCTACGGGCTGCTCCGCAAGGCCGAGCGCGACCCGCGCATCGCGGCCGTCGTGCTCCGCATCCGCCCCACCCGGTTCGGCTGGGCCAAGGCCCAGGAGATCCGCGATGCAGTCGGGCGCCTGCGCGCGGCGCGGAAGAAGGTGGTGGCCTACCTGGAGGTGGAGCCCATCGGCGCCAACCGCGAGTACTACGTGGCCAGCGCGGCCGACGCGGTCTACGTCTCGCCGGGCACCCGGGTGCCCTTCGTGGGGCTGGCCGCCGAGTACCTCTTCCTGGGCGGGCTCTTCGACAAGGCCGGCATCGACATCGAGATGGAGCGGGTGGGCCCCCACAAGACGGCCGGCGACCTGTTCACCGCCCGGGAGCTCTCCGACGCCGCCCGGGAGATGGGCAACTGGCTGCTCGACTCCGTGGAGGACCAGTACCTCTCGGCCATCGTCGAGTCCCGCGGCGTGAAGATGTCCGACCTGCTCGATGCCATCGCCTCGGCGGCCACCCACCCCGAGGACCTGGAGGCCCGGGGGCTCATCGACGGCACCCGCTTCTTCGCCGAGATCACCGATTCGCTCGGCGGTCCCGTGATCGAGGCCGACCGCTATGCGGCGGTCGACCCGGCCCGGGTGGGCTTCGACCCGGTGGCCCGGGTGGCCCTGGTCTACGGCAGCGGCAACGTGGTCACCGGGGAGGCCCCCCGCTCCGGAGGCCCGCGCCTGGCCTCGGTGACCGTGTCCAAGGCCCTGGAGAAGGCCGCCGCCGACCCCGAGATCGACGCGATCCTGTTCCGGATCGACAGCCCGGGCGGCTCCGCCCTGGCCTCGGACCTGGTCTGGAACGCCACCCGGCGCGCCCGCGAGAAGAAGCCCGTGGTGGTGTCCTTCTCGGACGTGGCCGCGTCGGGGGGGTACTACGTGGCCTGCGGCGCCGACGCGATCGTCGCCCAGCCGGCGACGATCACCGGCTCGATCGGGGTGATCCTGCTGCGGCCGGTGGTGGCGCGGCTCTACGAGAAGCTGGAGATCGGCAGCGACGCGCTCCTGCGCGGCCCCTATGCGGACATCTACACCCTCTCCCGGCCGGCCTCTCCGGCGACCCGGGCCTGGCTCGGCGAGGAGGTGGAGCGCACCTACCAGCTCTTCCTCGACCGGGTCGTGGCGGGTCGCGGCCTGAAGCGGGAGGCCGTGGACGCCGCCGGCCGGGGCCGCGTCTGGACCGGCGCCCAGGCGGCCGACCTGGGCCTCGTCGACCGCCTCGGGGGCTATTACGCGGCCGTGGCCGTGGTGCGGGAGAAGCTCGGGCTCGAGCCCGACGCGGACCTCTCCCTCACGGTCTATCCGCCCCCGAAGCCCCTGACCGCCCAGCTGGCCGAGATGCTCCAGGGCGTGCGGGTCGGGGTCGGGGACGGTCTGCCCCTGGCCCTGCCGCTTCCGGACGGGGCCCGGACCCTGCTCTCGTGGCTGCGCGACCTGCCGGCGGGCGCGCCGCTGCTGCTTCCCTCCGCCGTGATCCGGATCCACTGAGCCATGCGATTGGAGAAGCGGTTCCGAGTCCGCTGCGCCCGGGACGAGGTCGTGGAGGTCGTCGCCAGGGACGACACCCTGGTGGAGCTCTTTCCCGAGAGCGAGACCGAGATCGTGGAGCACAAGGGCGATCGCAAGACCACCCGCACCCGCTACCGCGCCCTGGGGCGGGAAGGCGTCGCCACCTTCCACTTCGACTTCCTGATGGACGGCAACGTCCGCTTCGAGAAGGTCTGCGACGGAAACGTCTGGAAGCAGCTCCGCGGCCAGCTCTCCTTCGAGGAGCAGGGTGAGCACACCCGGGTCTCGATCGAGATGGACGGCGCCACCAAGCGCTTCGTGCCGGAGTTCACCATCCGGGGACCGATGCAGGACCAGCTCGACGGCATGGCGGAGGCGCTGCGGGTCCGCCTGGAGTCGGAGCCGGCATGACCCTCGAGGCGCGGGACGGCGTCCGCCTGTACGCGGAGGCCCACGGCGACGGGCCGCCGGTGGCGCTCTCCTGCGGCTACACGACCACCTGCGAGAACTTCCGCCCCCAGGTCGAGCCGCTGGTCGCGGCGGGCTTCCGCATCGTGCTCTGGGACTACCGGGGCCACGGTCGCTCCGCCGCGCCCGCCGACCCCGCCGGCTACACCATGGACGCGGTGCTCGACGACCTGGGGCGGGTCCTGGACTGGGCGGCGCCCGGGCAGCCGGCCATCGTGGGTGGCCTCTCCCTGGGCGGCCTGGTGTCGCTCCACTTCGCCCTGGCCCGGCCCGAGCGGGTCCGGGCCCTGCTGCTGATCGACAGCGGGCCCGGCTTCAAGAATCCCCACGCCGCCGAGCGCTGGGCCCGACAGGTGGAGAGGACGGCCCAGCTGCTGGAGACCCGGGGTTTCGCGCCTCTGCTCGAGGGGCCGGCGGCGTCCACCACCCTCGGCCGGCAGCCCGAGCGGCCCGGGGCCCGCCACGCCGCCCAGGCGATCGCGGCCCAGGACGCGCGCGCCGTGGCCGAGTTCGGCCGCCGGGTGGCGGGGCCGGCGCCCTCGGTGATCGATCGGCTGGGGGAGATCGAGGTGCCGGCCCTGGTGCTCGTCGGCGAGGAGGACGAGGCGTACCGCCGCGCGGCCGACGTCATGGCGGCGCGCCTGCCGAAGGCCACGTCCGTGGTGGTCCCCGGCGCCGGTCACATCGTCAACCTCGAGGAGCCCGAGGCCTTCGACCGGGCGCTGCTGCGCTTCCTGCGCGAGTTGCCGGAAGGTTGAGCCGGGATCGGGAGGACCGGCAAGGCGGGAGTCCCCCCGGGGAAGACCTGCCCGGTCCCGTGCTGCCCGATCCCTCCTGGATCGCGCGAGACCTTTCTGATCCCGGCGAGTTGGAACAGCGTGTGGACCCCGGCGCAGCGGCGGAGGACGACGACGTCCGTCTCATGCTGGCCTTGCGGGGCGGCGACGCGAGCGCCTTCGATGTCCTCTTCGACCGCTGGGCCTCTCGTCTCCTCCGCTACCTGGAGCGGATGCTGCGCGACCGGGAGCAGGCGGAGGAGCTGGTGCAGGAGGCGTTCGTCCGTGTGTACCGCGCCCGGGAGAGCTACGAGCCCCAGGCCCGGTTCTCGACCTGGCTCTACCGGATTGCGACGAACCTGGCGCTGAACGAGCTGCGTCGACCCCGGCGGCGCCACGTGCACGAGAGCACGGACGACGACGAGCGCCGACTCGAGCCGGTGTCCGAGGGACCGGGCGCCGACGCCGTCGCGGACGCGCGCCGGCAGACCGCGGACGTCGACCGGGCCCTGGCGGAGCTGCCCGAGCGCCAGCGCACGGCGCTGTGGCTGGCCGCCGTCGAGGGCCTGTCCTACGCCGAGGTGGCGGCTGCGCTGTCGACCAGCGAGTCGTCGGTCAAGGCCCTGGTGCACCGGGCACGTGCCGCGCTGGCGAAGCGCCTGGCACCCACGGAGGAGAACGCGTGAGCGAGCCGACCGATCCCCGCGCCCTGGACGAGACCCTGGAGGCCGAGCTCTCCGCGCTGCTCGACGGCGAGCTCGAGCCGGGCCGGGCCGCCGCGCTGCGCGAGCTGGTGGCCCGCTCGCCCGAGGTGGCCGAGCGTCTGCGCGCTCTGGAGGCGGTGGGGCAGGCCCTGCGCGCGATTCCGGAGCCGAGGGTCTCCTCGGGAGTGCGCGCGCGCATGCGGGCGCGGATCCGCGCGGAGGACGCCGCGGGCGTCCCGCGGGCCGAGACGGAACCCGACCCGCGGCGCGCCCTGCCGCGCCGGCCGGGCCGCGCGTCGGCCCCCCGTCGTCGTCGCGGTCTCTGGGGCGCGGTAGCCGCGGCCACCGCGGCGGCCGCCGCCCTGGCCCTCTGGCTCGCGCCGCGCCCGGAGCTCGGCGGACCGCCGAGGGGACCGTCGATCGCCGAGCTGTCGCCCGAGCCGACTCCGGTGGCTCCCGAGGAGCCGGCCGCGCCGGAGTCGACCGCGGTGGCGGAGGCCACGCCGCCCGAGCCCGCCTCCGAGCCGCCCGATCTCGAGCCCGAGCTGATGGTGGCCCTGGCCGATCCCGAGCCGCCCGAGACGCTGGCGCCCCGGGAGCTCCTGCCGGCGCCGGAGCCGCCATCGGCCAAGCCCCGGACGGCCGCCTCGGAGCTCGAGGCCAGCGACGACGAGCTCCTCCTCGCCATGGAGATCCCGACCGACGATCTCCCCCTGGTGGAGGCCCTCGATCTGCTGCTGGCGCTCGAGGAGACCGAGGGTCGGGGGTGAGCGGGTGACGCGACGCCGCTTCCTGCTGCTGCTCGGGCTGCTCGCGGTGGCCCTCGGCCTGGCCGGGCCGCCCGCTGCGCGCGCCGAAGACGAGCGCGATCGCCGCGCGGAGCGCTGGCGTCGACTCTCGCCCGAGGAGCGGCAGCGCGTGCGGGAGCGCTGGCAGCGCATGACGCCCGAGGAGCGTCGCGCGGCCCGGGAGCGGCTGCGCCGGCTCGACGCCGAGGAGCGTCGCGCCCTGCGCGATCGCCGCGCCCGCGAGCGCGCCGAGCGCCGGGCCGAGCGCGAGCGACAGCAGCGGATCGAGCGGGAGGTGCGTCGGGAGCGCCGCGAGGCCGAGCGCATGCGCCGGCGCTGGCGCGACGCTTCACCGGAGGAGCGGGAGGCCCTGCGCCGCCGCTATCGCGACCTCCAGCCCGACGAGCGGGAGGCGGTGCGCCAGCGGATCCGGCGTCTGCGGGAGCTGAACCGGGAGGAGCGCGAGCGCCTGGAGCGGAACGCGGAGCGCTGGCGCGGTCTCTCTCCCGAGGAGCGCGAGCGCCTCCGCGAGCGCTGGCAGGGCCTCTCGCCCGCGGAGCGGGATGCGCTGCGCCAGCGCTATCGCGAGGAGCAGGGGGCGTTGGGCGGGGACGATCCCCCGCGATAGTCTCGCCGCGTGCGTGCCATCCCGCGCTGGCCGGCGCTCGGACTCCTCTGGGTCCTGCTGGCGCCCGACCCCGCGCGTCCCGACCCGGCGGCGGAGGCCGCCGCGAGCCGCCCGTTGGACGGCCGCGCCGTCATGGAGCGGGTCGACGCCCGTCCGCGGGGAGGCGACCAGACCAGCCGGGCCCGCTGGCGGCTGATCGACAAGCGGGGGAGCGAGCGGGTCCGCGAGACCCTGCTCTACTGGCTCGACACCCGCGGCACGAGCGACGACCTCCGCAGCAAGCGGCTCATCCGCTTCACGGCGCCCACGGTGGTCCGCGACACCGCGTTCCTGGTCTGGAGCCGGCTCGCTCCGGGCGAGGACGACTTCCGCTGGATCTACCTGCCCGCGCTGCGCAAGACCCGTCGGCTGGCGGGGCGGGATCGGCGCTCGAGCTTCATGGGCACCGACTTCCTCTACGAGGACCTCTCCGACCGCGCCGTGGAGGCGGACGACCACCGCCTGCTGCGCGCCGAGACCCGCGACGGCGCCCTCCACTACGTGGTCGAGTCGGTTCCGCGGGAGTCCGGGTCGCCCTACGCCAGGCGCGAGGTCTCCGTCCACGGGGAGCGCTGGACCCCGACGCGGGTCGAGTTCTGGCGCGTCAACGGCCGCCACGCCAAGACCCTGGACGTGGTGTGGACCGACGTGGACGGCGTCTGGGTCTGGGAGCGGCTCGACATGCAGAACCATCGCAACGGCCATCGCACCATCGTCGAGCTCTCCGAGTTCGCTCTGGGCCAGGGCCTGAGCGAGGCCCGCTTCGCGGCCAATGCGCTCGGCCGGGCGCCGTAGCGCCGGCGTCGGCCCGGCGCTGCACCTACGCCAGTGCCACCGGTGTCTCGGGGCCGGGGATGCCCCGCTCGCGGGCATGGCGGACCAGGGCGCGCAGGCCTCCGCGGAAGTGGTGCACCTCGAAGCCCGCCCGCTGCATGAGCTCCGCGAGATGGGCGCTCTTCAGGCCGAACTCGCAGTACAGCACGTAGCGGGGGCCGCGATCGAACTTCTCGTAGGCGGCCAGCGCACGGCCGAAGTCCAGGTAGAGGGCCTCCGGCCAGTGCCAGGCCTTGAAGGCCGCGCTCGAGCGCAGGTCGATCACCGTGGCGCCCTCGGGCACGGTCTCGGTCTCGAGCTCGGGGAGGGCGATGGCGTCGAGGTCGAGGGTGCGCAGATCGAGGATCGCCCGCTCCTCGACCGCCTGCTCGAGGACCGCCGGGTCGAGCCTGGCCTCCTCCGCCTCGACGGCGGCCAGGGTGGCGCTGGTGGCGGGCTTCCTCGGAACCAGGGCGCAGTATTCGTCGACGATGGCCGAGAGCGGGCCCGTGCCGATGGCGTTCGCGCGCTCGATGATCTCGCTCTTGTTGCTGCCCACCAGCGGGCGGAGGATGGGGAGCTCGGTGACCCGGGAGATGACCGCCAGGTTGGGAAGGGTCTGGGAGGAGACCTGCCCCAGGGCCTCGCCGGTGACGACGGCGGCCGCGTCGGTCTCCCGGGCCACCCGCTCGGCGGCGCGCAGCATCAGGCGCTTCAGGATCACCTGCCAGTAGCGGGGCTCGGCGTGGGCCCGCAGGTCCGCCGAGACCGCCTCGAAGTCCACGGCGTGCAGCCGCGGCCGGGTGCCGTAGGACCAGCGATCGGCCAGCACCTTGGCGACCCGCAGGACACCGAGCCGATGCGCGGCGCCGCCGAGGTTGCAGAAGACGTGGTGGAGGCCCACGCCGCGGCGCTGGATCAGCCAGGCCGCCACGGCGGAGTCGAAGCCGCCCGAGAGCAGGGAGATCGCGCGGCCCTCGACGCCCAGGGGAAGGCCGGCCGGCCCCGGCGCGACCTCCGTGAAGAGGAAGGCCTCCTCGCCGCAGAGCTCGACGTGGGCCGTCACCTCCGGATGGGAGAGGTCGACGCCGGCCGCGCCGGGCAGCAGGCGGGCGCCGAGCGCGACCTCCAGGGCGTGGGGCTCGACGCGGATCGGGGCGCGATCGCCCACGCGGCGGGCGCGCACGGCGAAGCGGCGGCCCGCGACGGCCTCTCCGAAGCGCTCGCCGCCGGTCCGGACCACGCTCTCGAGGTCCGGCGCCCCTCGCACCTCGGCGGGGGATACCGACTGCACGCCGAACACCCGGGCGATCGCCTCGCCCGCCGACGCCGTGTCGGCGCGGACGAGCAGGCGGCTGCGGGTGACCTGCACCTCCGCCTCCACCGCACTCGAACGCAGCGCGTCGCGGAGGTTGTCGGCGAGGCGGCGCACGAAGCGCGCGCGGGTGGCGCGGGCCTTGATGCTCACGTCGCCCGAGAGGCGCACGAGGAAGAGATGCGGTCGGGGGTTCGCCATGGGGCCGCGTCAGGCTAGCCCGCGCACCGGCACCCCGCCGACGGGCGGGCCCGCGGCGCGGAGGTCGCTACGCTCGGTGCCGTCATGATCCGGACGCTGCTGCTCGACCTCGACGACACGATCCTCGACAACCGCTCCGGTGTCGCTGCGGCCTGGGACCACATCGCGGGCCTGCTGGCCCGTGCCCTGGACGACGTTCCCCGACTCCGGGTGCGGGCGGAGATCGGGCGCGTGACCGACTGGTTCTGGTCCGATGCCGAGCGCCATCGGGTGGGCCGCCTCGACCTGGTGGCCGCCCGCCGCGAGATCCTGGGCCGCGTGCTCGAGGCCCTCGGGCGTCCCGACCCGGCCCTGGCCGAGAGCGCGGCCGCGGCCTACGTCCGCCACCGGGAGTCCACCCTGGCCCTGGAGCCCGGCGCCCTGGAGGCGCTCCGGCGCCTGCGGGCACGGGTGCCCCGGCTGGGCATGGTCACCAACGGTGCCTCGGACGCCCAGCGCGCCAAGATCGAGCGCTTCGACCTGGCGCCCTTTTTCGACCACATCCAGGTGGAGGGGGAGGCCGGCGTGGGCAAGCCCGAGCGCCGGGCCTACGAACGGGCCCTGGCCGCCCTCGGCGCCGAGCCCTGGGAGGCGCTCATGGTGGGCGACAACTTCGAGTGCGACGTCCTCGGTGCGCTGGGGGCCGGCATCGCCGCCGCCTGGATCGACCTCCACGGCCGCGGCGAGGCCCCGGCCGCCGCGCCTCGCGCGTTCCACATCGTGCGTTCGATCCGCGAGGTCGAGGCGCTGCTCGGCGACTAGCGCGAGCGCGGGCCGACTAGCTGCGCCGGAAGCGCAGCAGGGGCGCGAACGAGACCGCCTGCACCGCGGCGGCCGCGGCGAACAGGCCCCGATAGACCGCGAGCGGGTCCGCTCCGCCGGCCAGCAGCCGGTCGAGCACGAGCCCCGCCACCAGGGGGCCCGTCCCCTTCAGCAGGCTGTCGGCCACCCGGGCGGGCACCAGCAGGCGCGCCGGGGTCTCCTCGGGGGTCATGCCGAACAGCACGTGGGTGTCGGCCACGTCGAATCCGGACGCCAGAACCCAGATCCCGAAGATGGTCGCGACGGCCAGGAGCACGTCGCCCTGCGCCGGGCCGCTCACCCCGCAGAACACGAGCATGAGCGCGGCCTGACCGAGGGCGGTCGCCCGGAAGACGGGCGCCGCGCCGACGGCGTCGACCACCCGGCCCCACAGGTAGAGGGAGACGAGCCCGCCGGAGAAGGTGGCGACCGTCGTGTACAGCACCTGGGCGTCGGAGAAGCCGGCCACCCGCCGCATCATCACGATGGCGAAGGTGACGAAGACCACCCGCGAGGCCTGGCCCGGGCCGATGCCCGCCAGGTAGCGGCGCAGGTCGGCGTGGCGACGCACCAGGGCGACGGTCTCGCGCACGGAGATGGTGCTGCCGGTCCGCTCGCTCCGCTCCGGGAACTGGGCCACGAGCACGATGCGCAGGATGCCGAGGGCGAAGGCCACTGCGAACAGCGGTCCGAAGCTGCCGGGCCGGTGGGCCAGCCAGGACTGGGCCCCGAGGAAGTACACGATCAGGCTCAGGTGCCAGCCGGTGCGCAGGGTGCCGAAGAAGCGCCCGATCCGCTCCGGTCGCTGGAAACCGTGCAGGAGCGGGAACCAGACCGTCTCGCCGATGTTGAAGCCCGCGGCCACCACGGCGAACCCCGCCAGCGCCACGGCCAGGGCACCCGGGCCACCCCAGTCGGCCAGGCTCGCGAAGAAGAGCATGGGCAGGCTGCCAAGCACGGCGACGATCTGGCCCGACACGAGCAGATGTCGCTTGGGGAAGCGGCCCACCAGCCGCAGCGTGGGGAGCTGCAGCAGCACGGCCGCGAAGACCAGCGTGCGCTGGAGGCCGACCAGGCCCTCGCTGGCGCCGAGGGCCACCAGCGCCAGGGTCGGCAGGTGGTCGGTGTAGACCATCCGATGGGTCATGCCCGCCGGGTGGCTGGCGATGGCGAGCCGGCGCCCCCGCGCGCGTGCCTGGGAGTCGAGGGGTGCGCTCACGGCCGCGGTCGGAATCGGGGTCAGGCCAGGAGCTTGGCGGCGCGGAGGTGGTCGATCTCGTTGAAGTTCTGGAGCGACCACACGAGGCCCTGGCCGCCCAGGGGCCGGGCCTGGAGCACCGAGTAGGCGCACAGCGCGCTCTCGAAGCGCAGCCACTCCCACGGCACCGGGCGGACGTCGAGCAGGTGGGTGAGGAGCACGGCGTTGGTGCCGCCGTGGGCGACGATGGCGATCTGGGGCGCCGCGTCCTCGGGGCGATCCCAGATCGTGAAGTCCGACGCCTTCCGGGGGGTGAAACCATGGCGACCGAGCACGTCGAGAATGCCCCGGGTCACCCGGGCGTGGAAGTGGGTGAAGGTCTCGCCGCCGGGCCAGCCGTCCCAGTGCTCCTCCAGGGGCCGCTTGGCGGCCTCGACGAAGGTCTCGTCGACCTCGGTCTGGGTGAGTCCCTCGAAGGCGATGCCGATCTCGGCCAGGTCGTCGACGGTGACGGCGTCTAGGCCGGTGGCCTTGACGAGGGGCTCCGCGGTCTCCTGGGCCCGCCGGTAGGGGCTCACGTACACCGCGTCGATGCCCGCCTCGGCCACCGCGCGGGCGGCGGCCTCGGCCTGCTCCCGCCCGAACGGAGTCAGCCCGGGGTCGCTCACCGTCGCGCCTTCGTCCGGGGTCCAGTCGGGCTCGCCGTGCCGCAGCAGGATGAGCCGCGGAAGGGCTCGCTGGCGAAGCGCTTCCTCGCGGCGGGCGGTGGCTCCGGGCTGGCTCTTCACGGTGCCCATCCTAACGAGCGCCCGGGGGGACGCGACCCGGAACGGATGCGCGTGGCTTCCGACGCGGGCAGGCGGGACGTCGGCGTCGCGCCGCAAGCGCGGGCAATGCCCGCGCGCGCAGCGAGGCGCAGGCGAGCGTAGTATCGTCTTGAGATGGGCGGACGGGTCCACGTGGAGAAGCAGGACGGCGTCGGCTGGATCGTCTTCGACCATCCGGAGCGCCGCAACGCCATCTCCGTCGACATGTGGGACGCCATCCCGCCGGCCTGCGAGGACCTGGAGGGCGACCCGGCGATCCGGGTGGTGGTCATGCGCGGCGCCGGCGACGTGGCCTTCGTCTCCGGCGCCGACATCTCCGAGTTCGAGCAGACCCGCATCGGCGCCGAGGCGTCCCGGGGCTACGAGGCCCGCAACGCCCGGGCCTTCCTCGCCCTGGCCCAGCTCGGCAAGCCGCTGGTGGCGATGATCCACGGCTTCTGCGTGGGCGGGGGCTGCGCCCTCGCCGTCAATGCCGACCTCCGCTACGCGGCCGAGGACGCGGTCTTCGCGATTCCCGCGGCCCGCCTGGGTCTCGGCTACCCGATGCTCGGCATCGAGGCGCTCACCCACCTGGTGGGCCCCTCCTACGCCAAGGAGATCTTCTTCACGGCGCGTCGCATCCGGGCCGAGGAGGCCCTGCGCATGGGACTCGTGAACGCCGTGGTGCCCAAGGCCGAGCTCGAGGCGCGTGTGCGCGAGGTGGCGTCGCAGATCGCCGCCAACGCGCCGCTCACCGTGCAGGCCACCAAGGCCGCGGTGACCGAGCTGTCGAAGGTGCCGGGGCAGCGCGACCACGAGCGGGTCGCCGCCATGGTGCGCGCCTGCTTCGACAGCGAGGACTACAAGGAGGGCGTGCGCGCCTTCCTCGAGAAGCGTCCGCCGCGTTTCCAGGGGCGCTAGGCCGACGCCGTGTCCGACGCCCCCCTGGCCGGCGTCCGCGTCCTGGACCTCACCCGGTATCTCGCCGGACCCTTCTGCACCATGCTTCTCGGCGACTACGGCGCCGACGTGGTGAAGCTCGAGCCCCGGGAGGGCCGCGAGTTCCGCCCGCCGGGCGCGCGGCGCGACACCTACTTCTTCCTCTCCAGCAATCGGAACAAGCGCAGCGTCACCCTCGACCTGCGCCGGGACGAGGGACGCGCGCTCTTCCTGCGGCTGCTGCCGCACTTCGACGTGGTGGTGGAGAACTTCCGGCCGGGCGTGATGGAGCGCCTCGGGCTCGGCGCCGACACGCTGCGGGAGCGCCACCCGCGCCTGGTCTACTGCGGCATCTCGGGCTTCGGCCCCGACGGTCCCTACCGGGGCCGACCCGGCTTCGACCAGATCGCCCAGGGCATGAGCGGGTTCATGAGCGTGACCGGTACGCCCGAGAGCGGGCCCACCCGTGCGGGGCTGGCCATCGGCGACCTGCTGGCCGGGATCTTCGCCGCCCACGGCGTGGTGCTGGCGCTGCTCGAGCGCGAGCGCAGCGGCCGGGGCCAGGTGGTCGACACATCGCTGCTCGAGGCGATGGTGGGCATCCTGTCCTGGAGTGCCGGCATGTACTTCGAGTCGGGCCAGGCGCCCGGGCCCGCCGGCCAGCACCACCCGCTCTCGTCTCCCTACGGCCGCTTCCGGGCCCGCGACGGCTACCTCAACATCGCCGCCGGCAACCCGGCCATGTTCGGCAAGCTCGCCGCCGCCCTGGGGCGTCCGGAGTGGCTCGACGACCCGCGCTTCCGGGGGCCGGTCGAACGCGTGCAGCACCGCGACGCGCTCACGGCCGCCATCGAGGAGGCCCTGGCCCACGACGACGTGGAGGCCTGGGTGGCGCGCATCAACGAGGCCGGGGTGCCGGCGGGCCCGGTCCTGGACCTGGCCCAGGTGTTCGCGGATCCCCAGGTGCTGGCGCGACAGATGCGCGTCTCGCTGCCGCATCCCGAGCTCGGGACCTTCCACACCACGGGCCTGCCGGTGAAGCTCGGGCGCACGCCGGGCGCGATCCGACGGGCGCCGCCGCTGCTGGGCGAGCACACCGACGAGGTGCTCGGGGAGTGCGGCGTCGAGCCCGAGGAGATCGGCGCCCTGCGCCGGGCCGAGGTGGTGTAGGCCCGCTCGACGGAGCGCGTGTCACCGCGCGCTAGGCTATCTGAGCGCAATCACCACCTCTTCCAGCCGCTCCTCTACCAGGTGGCCATGGCCGGGCTCTCACCGGCCGAGATCGCGGCGCCGATCCGGGGCCTGCTCTCGGGCTACGGCCGGATCCGCGTGCGCCAGGAGGAGGTGCGGTCGGTGGACCTGGCCGGGCGAAGGGCGATCACCGCCCCGGGCCGGCGTCGCGCCCTGCTGAGCTTCGTGGTCGTCGGCGGCGGGCCCACCGGCGTGGAGCTCGCCGGCGCCCTCGGCGAGATGAGCCGCTTCACCCTGGCCCGCGACTTCCGCGACATCGATCCCAAGCTCGCCCGGGTGATCCTGCTGGAGGCGGGGCCGCGCATCCTGCCGAGCTTCGGCGAGCGTCAGGCGAGCCGTGCCATGCGCGACCTGGAGAGCCTCGGCGTGCAGGTCTGGACCAACAGCACGGTCACCGGTATCGACGCCCGCGGCGTGCAGGTGGGCGACGAACGCATCCAGTCCGGCACCGTGGTCTGGGCCGCGGGCGTTCGCCCCTCCCCCCTGGGCCGCGACCTCGGGGTGGCGCTCGACCGCCAGGGGCGCGTGGTCGTCGAGCCGGACCTGAGCCTCGAGGACACCCGGAGATGTTCGTATTGGGCGACCAGGCCCATGTGGAGGACGCCCAGGGCCAGCTCCTCCCCGGGGTCGCGCCGGTGGCCATCCAGCAGGGGCGACACGTGGCGCGGACCCTGCTGCGCGAGCTGCGGGGTCGGCCCCGGGAGCGCTTCGTCTACCGCGACAAGGGCCAGATGGGGACGATCGGTCGCAGCCGCGCCGTGGTCGAGGTGGGGCGACTGCGCTTCGCGGGCCTGCTCGCCTGGTTGGTCTGGCTCGTCGTGCACATCTACTTCCTTTCCGGCTTCCGCAACCGGCTGTTCGTGATGATCCAGTGGGCGTGGTCGTACGTGACCTTCGGCCGCGGCGCGCGGCTGATCGTGGGGCCGCCCGGCGCCGACGGCCGGGAGCGCGGGCCGGCCTGACTCAGTCGGCCAGGAGGCCGGCGGCGCTGAGCACCGTCCAGCCGGCGGTCCACTTGGGCTCGCCGCGGCGGAACGCCCCGCGGTAGGTGGCCGCGCCGTCCAGCCCCGGGCCCTGGGGAACCACCCCGTTGCCGACGCCCTTCACGCCCCAGCGGGGCTGGGGATCGATGGGCGCGTCGAGCAGGCTGGCGTCGAGCTTGCCCCGGGCGTTGCCCTTCGGCGCGAACCAGGTGACCTCGGACTCGAGGCCAGCGAAGCCGAAGTAGTTCACCAGGTTGGCGCCCGCCGGCATCGGCGGGGCACCCAGGCTCGGGGCGAGACGGTTGCCGTTGGCGAGAGCGGCCGCCTCGTCGGAACTCTCCGGGGTGCCGGCGTCGCGGGTGTAGCCGCGGATCGGATCGACGTCGTGGAAGGTCGACGAGACGATGGCGACCCGGCCCGTCGCGACGTTCAGGGTGGTGTCGGAGCCGCGGCAGCCGCTGTCGCCGAGGTCGGAGTCGACCACCAGGCCCGGCGCACCGCGGGTGTTGACCACGAGCGCGTTGAGGATCTGGCCGGCGAAGCCGTTGCGCAGCAGCAGTCCCCCGGACGCGGGTGCCGGCGAGACGGCGGGGTTGCGGGGCGTGGCGGCGCCCGGGTCCGGCGTCGAGCCCATCACGGTCAGGTTGTAGAAGCGCGGGTTCGAGAGCGGCCAGCAGCTCGTGTCGAGCTCGCCGTCGTCGACGTCGGCGCGAGTGCTGGCGTTGCCGCGGTCGTCGCCGTCGAGCTCGGCGCCGTAGTCGCCCGAGGCCGAGCCGAACGGGTCCCCGTCGTCCTCGTTGAAGGTCGGCATCAGCGCCAGCAGGAACTGGTTCACGCCGGTGTAGCCCTGGTCCACGTCGAAGGCGTCGTCGCCCACGAAGGTCGCCATCAGGTGATCGCCGTGGACCGTGCCCCCGAACCACTCGAAGCCGTCGTCGAAGTTGGCGTAGCACTCGACGTGGGAGATCTGCGTCGCGTCGCCCACCCCGCCCAGGGACAGGCAGTTGAGCTCGTTGCCGGCGCCCAGCTCGTCGCCGGCGTGGCGGATCGACAGGAAGGCCAGGCGCCCCGAGCCGTGGTGGGGGTCGAGCCCGCCGTAGGTCGCGTCCTCGACCGGGAAGCCGGGGATCGTCAGGCCCTCGATCATCGCCTGGCCCCAGTCGACCCCGCGGCGGCTCAGGTTGGTGGGCGCCCTGCCCAGGATCACCATGCCGCCCCAGAGCGACACGTTGCCCTCACCGGCGCGGTCCAGCGGCGCCAGCGGCGCGCCGAGGGGGTCGTCGTCGAGGAAGGCGTCCGGCGGCGAGGCCTCCGGGTCCCAGGGGTCGACGAAGGGATCGGCGGGATCGGAGTCGTCGGCCACGCCGTCCCCGTCGTTGTCGATGGCGGCCGTGGTGAAGACGATCGGCGCCTGGCGCGTTCCCACCGCGTGGATGCGGCCGTTCCGCGTCACGATCAGCGCGCCCGGGCTGCCTTCGGCGGAGCCCGCCTGCACGGGCTGCGAGCGCGGCTGGCCGCGCACGATGCAGCCGGGGAGGATCGTGAGCGTGTTGCCGTCCTTCACGAAGATCGGTCGGTCGAGCACGATCGGGCACGGGGCGCTCGACGGTCCCCCGGTGGTCGAGACGTCCAGCGGGAGGCCGGGTCCCCAGGTCATGTCGCCGGTGCCGACGCCGGCCCCGGGCCCGCCCGCGATGTCGGTGGCGATCAGCGTCGCGTCGCCGCCCCGCGCGGCGCCGGCCCGCAGGGCCGGCGGCGCGGCCGACACCGCCGGCAGGTCCGCCGCGCCCGCGCCGGCCCGCATCGACGGCGCCTCGTCGGCCGGAGCGGCGGCGACGAGCTCGATGATGCCGTTGTCCGCCTCCGCCCGCAGCGACCAGCGCGCCAGCTGCGGATCGCTGCGGCCGTACTCGACGAAGTCGCGGAAGAAGTTCAGCGGGAAGCCGACGAGGAGCTGGTTGGCGGCCTGGTACGGGAAGTCGCCGTCGCCGAAGTAGCTCGCGAGCCACGCGAACATGAACCGCTTCTCGGAGGTCAGCCAGACCGAGTCGGGCTGCGTGAAGCGATGCTGGAACCAGAGTCGCCGATAGGTGTAGGCTGCGAGGGGGAACGCCTTCTCGCTCTCGGGACTCCCTGGATGACGCACCCGGATCTGCTTGAGGTGGCCGTAGGCCCCTTCGAGATCGTCGAGCACCACGGCGGCGTTGGCCTGGTCGAGCAGGTCGCGCGCCGCCGGGCTCGGGGACGTCGGCACGGCCGCGCAGCCCGCCACCGCGACGAGCAGGGCCAGGATCGCGAGGGGAAGCGCGCGGGGCGGGGTGGCAGACGCAGCGCGCGGGAGGGCCCCCGACGATCTGCGACAGCGAGGGGGGGACGCCATCGGGATCTCCAGTTCCGGTTCGACTCCGTGATCTGATTATACAAACGGGGTTACAGAATCGTGACGGCGATCACCGCAGCGCGGGGCCGCGCCCCCGGCCCGGCGCGAGAACGCTCAGCCGCGGAGCCGCGCGAGCCCGCGACCGAGCGCACGCGCGGCGCGGAACGACCACACCGGGTCGATTCCCCGCCGTCGCAGCGCGCTTCGCGCACGCCCGGCTCTCTCGAAAGCGTCGCCTGCACGACGCAGGTCGCCCCGGGCGCGCAGGGCCTCGGTCTCCACCAGGGCGCGCTCCATCGCGTGTCGCTCGCGCCGGATCTCGGCCAGCAACGCGCCGGACTCCCCGCTGCGAAGCAGCCAGCGCAGGAGGCCGGCACCGACGAGCGCCACGCCCGGCGCCACCAGGGCGGAGAGCAGGATGCCGACGGCGGTCACCGCGCGCGGCCACAGGCCGAGCAGCGCCGCCACGGCGCACACGGCCAGCCCTCCGCGGACGGCGCCGGGCCCGGGGCCGGCGGCCGCGACGCCCCAGGCCGCAGCCAGGATGCAGGCCAGCAGCGCATCCGCGCGCTCGAGGGTGCGCCCCAGGCCGGCCGCGACCCCGCCGTCCCGGGCCCCCTCGCCCGGAAGCTCTGTCACCTGGGAGGCCACGTCGGCCCCGATTCTACCGGCCGTCGAGGGCCCCGTGGATACCGGCCGCCGGGGCCCCGTGGAGCCGCTGGCCGGGGCCCCGTGGAGCCGCTGGCCGGGGCCCCGTGGAGCCGCTGGCCGGGATT
>CAYTZH010000003.1:124721-186506 GCA_964442285.1 uncultured Spirochaetales bacterium
GCCGGGGCCCCGTGGAGCCGCTGGCCGGGGCCCCGTGGAGCCGCTGGCCGGGATTCGGTACATCACCGGTTTCGAAGGAGAACTCCCATGCCCCCGGAAGCCCAGAGCTCCGTTCGTCGCCGCGTCGCCGTGGTGGGCGCCACGGGCGTCGCCGGCCAGCAGTTCCTGGTGTCCCTGGCGGGTCACCCCTGGTTCGAGCTCACGGCCCTGGCGGCCAGCGAGCGCTCGGCCGGGAAGTCCTACCGCGAGGCGATCACGCGACCCGACGGGGGCTCCGGCTGGGCCTGCGAAGAGCCCCTGCCCGAGGCCTTCGCCGAGCTGCCGGTGGTCGAGGCGCCGAGCCTGGACCTGGACGCGGTCGATCTGGTCTTCTCGGCGGTGGAGTCCGACGCGGCCCGCGCGCTCGAGCCGCGCTACGCCGCCCGGGTACCCGTGGTCTCCACCGCGTCGGCCTTCCGCTACGAGGACGACGTCCCGGTGCTCGTGCCCGGCGTGAACTCGGCCCACGCGGACCTGGTGAAGCGGCAGCAGCGGGAGCGGGGCTGGAAGGGCTTCGTGGTCCCCCAGCCCAACTGCACGGCCACCGGGCTGGTGATCGCCCTGGCCCCCCTGGCGCGACGCTTCGGCCTGAAGGCGGTGATGATGACCTCGCTGCAGTCGCTCTCGGGTGCCGGACGCAGCCCCGGGGTCATCGCCATGGACGTCCTCGACAACGTGATCCCGTACATCCGCGGCGAGGAGGAGAAGGTGGAGGTCGAGACCCGGAAGGTCCTCGGCCGCCTGGAGGGCGACCGGATCGTGCCCCTCGACGCCCGGGTCTCCGCCACCTGCACCCGGGTGAACGTCCGGGACGGACACTTCGAGTCCGTCTCGGCGTCCCTGGGGGAGCCGGCCAGCCTCGATGCCGTCCGCGAGGCCCTCGAGGCCTGGGGCAAGGAGTTCACCGATCTTGGCCTGCCGTCCTCGCCCCCGGAGCTGATCCGGGTCTCGGACGATCCCTACCGGCCCCAGCCCCGTCTCGACCGGTCGATCCACGACGGCATGACCACGGCGGTGGGCCGGCTGCGCGAGGACGCGGTGCTGCCCAACGGCGTGAAGTTCGTGCTCCTGTCCCACAACACCAAGATGGGAGCGGCCAAGGGGTCGGTGCTGACCGCGGAGTACCTGGTTCACCGGGGCTTGGCGTAGGAGATTGCCTACGGGGCGTTTCCGAGCGCCCGGGATGCGCAACTCTTGCGCCGAGGCACTTGAGTTCTCATCCTGGGTGTCCGATACGCCGGGCCACAAGCCCGGCAACCAGGGAGGGGGATGCCTTGCGCCATTCGCTCACGACACTGCTCTTCGCACTGCTCGCTTTCGGTGTGGCCTGCGCCAAGTCGCCCGAGGGCGAAGAGAAGGCCGAGGCGCCCAGCGAGTTCCGCGAGAGCAGCTCCCGGGGAGACTCCGGCACCATCGCCTCCACGCGGGTGGCCGAGCTGCAGACGGTCTACTTCGACTACGACCAGTCGGTGATCCGCTCGGACGCCCGGCCCGTGCTTCGCGCCAACAAGCAGGCCATCGACGACTCGAACTGGGATCGCATCGTGCTCGAGGGCCACTGCGACGAGCGCGGCAGCGAGGAGTACAACCTCGCGCTCGGCGAGCGTCGTGCCAACGCCGTGAAGCAGTACCTCCAGAGCCTGGGCGTGCCGGGCTCGAAGATCCAGACGGTGAGCTACGGCGAGAGCCGACCCGCGGCATTCGGCTCGAACGAGTCGGCCTGGTCGCAGAACCGCCGGGTCGAGTTCGGCGTCGGTCGCTAGCCAGCCGTTCGCAGCAGGATCGGAACGGCCCTTGGGGAGGCTCCCCGAGGGCCGTTCGCTTTGTGGTACCGTCGCCGGTTCGAACCCCACGGATCACCGAGGTATCTGCGATGGCACTTCACGGCGGAAAGCTCGCGGCCAAGGCCCTCAAGGAGGCGGGTGTCGAGGTCGTCTTCACCCTCTCGGGCGGCCACATCATGCCCCTCTACGACGGCTGCATCGACGAGGGCATCAAGATCGTCGACGTGCGCCACGAGCAGGCCGCCGTGCACGCGGCCGACAGCTGGGCGCGCTGCCGGCCCGGCTCGATCGGTGTGGCGGCCATCACCGCGGGGCCCGGCGTCACCGACGGCGTGACCGGCATCGCCAATGCCTGGCGGGCCAACTCGCCCATCCTCGTCTTCGGCGGCCAGGGGCCCTTCGAGAACCTGCGGCGCGGGTCGCTCCAGGAGATGGACCACCTGGGCGTGGTCCGCCCGATCACCAAGTACTGCGACGCGGTCTACCAGACCAAGCGGATTCCCGAGTACGTCGAGCTGGCCATCCGCCATGCGGTGTCGGGCATCCCGGGTCCCGCCTACCTCGAGATCCCCATGGACGTCTTCATGGGCCAGGCGGAGGAGGCCCAGTCCCCGGTGCCGCGCATCCGCACCGAGCCGCCGCGCCTCTCGCCCGACCGCGACGAGGTGCGTCGGGCGATCGAGATGCTCGCCGCGGCGGAGCGCCCGATGCTGATGGCCGGCACCAGCGTCAAGTGGTCGAAGGCGTCGCCCGAGATGAACCGCTTCATCGCCGAGACCCACATCCCCACCTACACCAACGGGATGGGCCGCGGCACGGTGCCCCACGACTCGCCCGAGTTCCTCAACCGCTCGCGGCGCAACGCCCTCAAGGAGATCGATTGCATCCTCCTGGCCGGCACCCTGCTCGACTTCCGCATGCGCTTCGGTCAGACGATCCCCGCGGACGCCAGGATCATCCAGCTCGACATGGACGCCACGCTGATCGGCCAGAACCGGCAGGCCGACGTGCCCCTGGTGGGCAACCTGGCCTGCAGCTTCGACCTGCTGCTGGAGGAGATGAAGAACCAGGGCGTGCGGCTCGACTTCAGCGCCTGGCGCGACCGGCTCCGGGCCGTGGAGAACGAGGCCGAGGCCAAGGTGGAGGCGGCGCTCAACAGCGACGAGTCGCCCCTGGACCCCCAGCGCATGTGTCGCGAGGTGCGCGACTGGCTCGAGACCCTGGAGCGTCCCATCGTGATCGGCGACGGCGGCGACATCGTGGCGACCGCCGCGAAGATCCTCCCGGTGAAGGGGGAGGGCGCCTGGATGGACCCGGGTCCCCTGGGCACCCTCGGCGTGGGCATGCCCTTCGCCCTGGCCGCCCAGCTGGCGCACCCGGACCGCCCCGTGGTGATCATCTACGGCGACGGCTCCTTCGGCTTCAACGGCATGGAGTTCGACACCGCCGTGCGCTTCGGCCTGCCGATCATCGGCGTGGTGGGCAACGACGGGGCCTGGGGCCAGATGATGCGGCCCCAGGGCGCCGTCTACGGCTGGGACCGCCTGGAGGGCGTGCTGCTCAACCGCACCCGCTACGACAAGGTGGTGGAGGCCCTCGGCGGCCACGGGGAGCACGTGACCGAGCCCGGCCAGCTGCGCGGGGCCCTCGAGCGCTGCCGCGCGAGCGGCAAGCCCGCCCTCGTCAACGTCGAGATCCGGCAAGACCGCGAGTACAAGGGCGGCATCTACGTCTAGCCCTTGCGCAGGGCGTCGAGGCTCCAGAAGGCGCGCACGCTCGCGATCCGGCCCGCGTCGTCGACGCTCATCACGTCGACGATGTCGAGGCAGGACGGGTCGTCGTCCGTCCCCAGGGTGCCGAGCATCGGGAAGGCCGCCTCGCGCCCCGCCACCCGGATGGGGCCGCTGAGCGCGAGCTTCACCGAGCCCGCGGTGCGGCGGTACCACTCGCCCAGGGCCGCGCGTCCCCGGGTGACTGTCCCGCCCACCGGGTCCTCCAGCCAGCCGTCTTCGGCGTAGAGCGCGACGATGCCTTCGGCGTCGCCGTCGTTGATCAGCTTCACGTAGCGTTCCACGGTGGCTCGGATGGCGTGGGCGTCGGGCACGGCAGCTCCTCCCGGCCCGAGTGTGCCGGCTCGCTCCCCATCGCGCACCATGCGGCGGGCGGATGGGATAGGCTCGGGCGTGGTCCCGACACACCCCGGCGCCTCCGAGGTCGCCCCGCTGGAGCTCGTCACCGCCGATCCCGTCTCCCTCGACCTCGAGGCGGAGCCGCTCGCCCGACTGGTGGCCCGGACCGGTCCGCTCGCGGTCGTCGACCTGGAGACCACGGGGCTCGCCGGGGAGCCCGGATCCGAGCCCATCGAGTTCGGCGCCGTGCTGCTCGACCCGGGCGTCGTGAGCGTGACGACGGCCCACTCGCTGATCCGGCCCCGGGCCTCCCTGCCCCGGCCCATCCGCCGCCTCACGGGTCTGTCCGACGCCGATCTCGAGCCGGCCCCGGTGCTTTCGAGCGTCGCCCCGGCGGTGCGGCAGCTGCTGGCGGGGCGCACGCTCGTGGCCCACAACGCGGCCTTCGAGCGCTGGTTCCTGACGCGCTTCGTCTCGCCCCGCCTCGAGTCGGCGCGCTACCTCGATACCCAGGACCTGCTGGCCCTCACCCATCCCGACGCGCCGGATCTGCGCCTGGAGACCTTCACCCGCGGGCTGCTCGGCCGCGACGAGCGCCACCGGGCCCTGGAGGACGCCCTCGACACGGTTCGCGTGATCTCCCGCCTGGGCGTCGGGGCCGGGCGCAACGCGCCCCGCTACGACGTGGCGCGTCGCGCCCTCGAGGTCTACGCGCCCGAGTCGGACTGGCAGGCGCTCCTCGGCAAGGAGTCCGGTGCCGAATCCGTCGCGCCGCACCCTGCCTACGTCGCGATCGAGCCCAGCGACGTCGCCCCAGTCCCCTTCGACGAGGACGCGATCGCGGCCGTGCTCGCCGACGTCGTTCGGTGTCGGCGATTCCTGCCGGGCTACCGCGCCCGCGAGGCCCAGATCGACCTGGCTCGCCGCGTGGTCCGCAACCTCGCCGGGGGCGGGGTGCTGCTGCTGGAGGGCGGGACCGGCGTGGGCAAGTCGCTGGCCTACCTCGCCGCCGCCATCCCCTTCGCGATCCGGCATGCGGAGGACGAGCACGCCCGGCACACCCCCGTGATCCTCTCCACGCGGACGAAGCTCCTGCAGGACCAGCTGCTCCAGAAGGACATCGCGGCGGCCGCGCGCCTGCTCGGCTACCCGGAGCTGCGCGCCCTCTCGATCAAGGGGCGGGCCAACTACGCCTGCAAGCGCCGTCTCGAGGGCGTCCTGGCCGAGGGCCGCGAGCCCACCCTGTTCCCGGAGGACCGCATGGCCCACGCGGTGCTGCTCGCCTGCGCCCGCACGCGACCCCATGGCGAGATCGGTTCCCTGCCGCCGGTGCTGCTGCACCGCTTCCCCGCCCTCTTCGGGCTGCTGCGCCGCTCGGTGGCGGCCCGCGCCCAGCAGTGCACCCGCGAGCAGTGCGCCCACACCCCGGGGTGTCCGCTGGGGCGGCGACGAGCGGCGCTCGCCGACGCCCACCTGGTGGTGGCCAACCACGACCTCCTGCTGCGCTGGCCCCCCGACTATCCGCCCTTCGCCCACGTGATCGCCGACGAGGCCCACGAGCTCGCCGGGGTGGCGGATGCCGTCTACGCCCTCGAGGTGGCGCCCGGGGAGGTGCTCGACCGCCTGGACGACGTCTTCGGCCGGCCCGGCGAGCGCCGCGGCCGTCCGCTGCTCTCGCCCGGCGCGCGCCGCGGCCTCGCCGCCGACGCGGTGGCCTGGCGCCGCGCCCTGGATCAGGACCTGATCGCCCTCGGGCGGTCCCTGGCGCCCCACGCGGGGGACTACGGCGAGCTGGAGCTGCCGGACCCGCCCGGTCCGACCTACGAGGGGGCCGTTCGCGCGGCGGAGGTGGTCTGGCAGCGACTCGAGGCGGTCGTGCGCGAGCTCACGCGGCTCGGGTCCGAGGGGTCGGCAGCCCTGCGCGCCGCCGAGGAGCTCGGCGACGCGGCCCGGGCGCTGCGCCTGGCGTTCGAGGGGACGGGCGGCCGCGCGGTGGCCGCCTTCGAGCGGGTCGTCCATCCGTGGGACCGCTGGCGGATGCGGGTGCGTCCGGTCTCTCCCGCCGGGCCCTTCCACGAGCGCTTCCTCTCCGGCCTCGAGAGCTTCGCCGCGGTGTCGGCCAGCCTCTTCGTCGCGGGCGACGCCTTCCCGTCGGTGGGCCTGCTCGAGCTCGAGGAGCGTCTGCGCGGCGACCTGGACCGGCTCACCCGGCCGAGCCCCTTCGACTACGCGCGGCACATGCGCGCCCTGGCGCTGGAGCCCGAAGCCGACCTGGTGGAGGAGACCGCGGCCGTGCTCGCCGATCTGGCGCGCGCCCTCGGCGGGCGCACGCTGGGCCTGTTCACCAGCCTGCGGCGCATGAACCAGGTGGCCGATCTCCTCACCGAGCGCCTGCGCTCCGACGGGCTCGACGTGCTGGTCCCGCGGCGGGCCGGGGACGACCCCAACGCCCTGGTGGACCGCTTCCGCCGCAGCGGCGGCGCGGTCCTCCTCGGCGCGCGGACCTTCTGGCAGGGGCTCGACATCCCGGGGCCGGAGCTGCAGGCCCTGGTCATCGAGAAGCTCCCCTTCGACGTTCCCACCCAGCTCGGGAAGCGGCGCGAGGCGCGCTACCGGGAGCTCGGCATCGACGCCTTCGAGCGCGATACCCTGGGCCGCATGCTGCTGTACCTCAAGCAGATGACCGGCCGCCTGATCCGCAGCGAGGAGGATCGGGGCGTGGTGGTCATCGTGGAGGCGCGCACCTCGCAGCGCTACTTCGCGCGACTCGACGATGCGTTGCCCCGGGGCGTGCACTTCGAGACGGCGTCGCGTCGCGACCTGCCCGGCGTGCTGGCCTCCCTGGAACTCGGAGGCGAGGCGGGCCGTTGACCGTTCCGTGGTAGGCTCGGGCCGTGGATCTCCGCCTGGCCACCCGGCTCTGGTACGTGCTCCTCGCAGCCCAAGGGCTCAACGTCGCGCTCGGCCTGGTCGGGCCGTGGCCCCAGGGCGAGGGCTCCTTCGCGCAGCAGGTGCCGGCCTTCGCGCAGGTCCTGGGCGTGGTGGCCTTCGCCACGATCCTCCTCGCCCGCTTTCTCTGGAGCTTCCTCCACCGCAGGGCCCGGGCGCAGACCGACCCGCAAGCGGCGGCGCAGGGGCACTTCTCCGCGGCGCTCGTGACCTGGGTCATGGAGGAGAGCGTCTCGATCCACGCCCTGCTGCTGGCGGCCTTCGGCCATCCGGAGCGCACCTGGCTGCTCTTCAGCGCCCTGGCCTTCGTGGCGTTCCTCAGCCACCGGCCGTCGCTCCTCGAGGAGGTGTCGGCGCGCCCCCCCGTCTGACGGTGTACCCTCCCCGATGCGTCCGAGCGAGGAGTTTCCATGCCCACCATCCGGTTCGCGGGGCAGTCCATCGCGTGTCCCCAGGGAGCCAATCTGCGGGCGGTCCTGCTGCGGGCCCGGCTGCCCCTCTACAACGGAGCCGCACGGGCGATCCACTGTCGCGGCTTCGGTACCTGCGGCACCTGCGCCGTGCGCATCGACGGCCCGGTCTCCGAGCCCACGCGGATCGAGAAGCTGCGCCTGGGGTTTCCGCCCCACGATCGCGAGTCGGGTCTGCGACTGGCGTGTCAGGCGAACGTCCTGGGCGACGTCTCCGTCACGAAGTACGACGGACTCTGGGGTCAGGGCAGCGACACGGTGGCCGCACCCGACGAGCACTGAGCGCACCGCTTCCGCGATCGTCCCGGAAAGCGTCACACGGATGCGCGTCAGCGCGTGGTACCCTCGTGGGCGAGCCGCATGGCACGCGGCCACGGAGGCTTCATGTCCGAGGGAAACCTGCCCGAGGGCCCGGAGAGCGGGGGCACCGAGATCGCGCCCGCTCAGCTCGAGTACGCCCTGCAGCAGCTTCGCTCCGAGCAGAACCTGCCCATGGGCGTGCTGGTCGGGTTGGCCGCATCGCTCGTCGGCGCCGGCCTCTGGGCGGGCATTACCGTCGTCACCGGCTACCAGATCGGGTTCATGGCCATCGGCGTCGGCCTGCTGGTGGGCCTGGCCGTCCGCGTCGCCGGCAAGGGGATCGACAGCGTCTTCGGCGCCTTCGGTGCGCTGCTGGCGTTCCTCGGCTGCGCCGTGGGCAACCTCCTGGCCGTTTGCGGCATGGTGGCGAGGCAGGAGGGCATGGCGTTCCTGGACGTGGTCTCCCAGCTCACGCCCGCGCTCGCCCAGGAGATGATGGTGGCGACGTTCTCGCCGATGGATCTGCTCTTCTACGGCCTCGCCATCTACGAGGGCTACAAGCTGTCGTTCCGACAGGTCACGCCGGACGAGCTCGGGACCCTGCTTCCCGGCCACTAGGGGAGCGGGGCG
This sequence comes from uncultured Spirochaetales bacterium, assembly GCA_964442285.1. Classification (GTDB taxonomy): domain Bacteria; phylum Myxococcota_A; class UBA9160; order UBA9160; family JAFDET01; genus CAYTZH01. The sequence continues at coordinate 133,023 of CAYTZH010000003.1, forward strand.
GGCAGGCCGGGACTAGCTTCTGCGGGATGCGGAAGGCGTCCTGGCCGCTGCCGATCCTGGTGGGCTGCTTGTGGGGCTGTGCGCTCCTGGGCAAGCCTGACGAGCCCCGGCGGGTGGAGCGCGACGAGCTCACCGACTTCAGCGCGCTGCGCGAGAGCTACGGCGCGCGCGAGGACTTCGTGGAGCTCTGCGAGCGCGACCGCCCCCTGCGCCGCACCTACGACGCGCTTCGGCGCCGGGACTACGAGCGGGTGCTCGCCCTCTCCACACCGTGGCTCGAGGCCTGCCCGGTCGACATCGACTTCCACATCTTCCGCGGCCACGCGCTCGTGGGGCTGGGTCGGCTTCCGGATGCGAAGCCCCACTTCGCCTGGCGCAAGGGCCTGGTGCAGTCGGTGCTCTCGAGCGGCGACGGCAATACGCCGGAGACGGCCTGGCGGGTGATCTCCGTGGGAGAGGAGTACGCCATCCTCCGGGTGCTCGGCCTGCGCCTCGAGCGCCAGAGCCTGCACGAGGGTCGGATCGACCGGATGGACGTCGTGGACCAGGACGGCCAACCGCAGACGGTGTACTTCGATCCGGCGCCCCACTTCGAACGCCTGGAGCGGATGCTCCGGGAGGCGGAGGGCGCCGGACCCGCCTCCTGAGGCCCGCTCACGTCGCCCCGGCGGTCGCCCGATGAGACGGCGAGGAGGCCCCGACCTCGTACGCGCCGCCCCGGACGGACCCGGTCGCCCCCGCGCGCCCGCTGCCCGGCCACGCTGCCGGGGACCTCGAAGGCTACGTGGCCGGGCACCTGGACGAGATCCTGCACACCACGTTCCCCGACAAGCCGGACGTGGCCTGGAAGCTCCTCGGCTTCGGCCACCGCGCCGACCTCTTGCTGGCCGAGGTGGAGCCCCGGAGCGACGAGGTCGGCTACCCGCGTTTCCAGCTGGGCTTCCTGCCGGCGGGCGAGCATCGCGCCCCGGTGGCGACCTGGTGTCTGGAGGGCGGGAGCTACACCCCGCTGGCGACCGCGCGCGGCGCGCCGAAGGGGCTGCCCCGGGTCCTGGACCTGGCGACGCGCTAGGCAGGGCCGGCTCAGGACCGGCTGCGCTCCACCTCCAGCACCTCCCAGCCGTCACCCAGCCGCGTCAGCGCCTCGGCCCGCGCCTCCGACTCCGACGGAGCCGCGACCTCCAGCCAGCGCGAGCGGGGCTTCCCGCACTGCTTGAGGCGCACGCGGTAGCGCGGCCGGGGGGCGATCGGGGTCGCCTCCGGGGTCCGACCCGGCTCGCGCGCTTCGCGGCTGCTGGCGATTCCCGAGACCAGATCCGCGTAGGCGTCCGGCGTCCCTTGGAGCTGCACGCCGACGCCGCCCTGGGTGACCGACCGCAGCCGGGCCCCCACGAGGCGGCGCCAGACCACGCGACCGCGGACGGGAATGGTGGCGCCGCCGTCCGGCTCGAGGTCCAGGGCGACCTCGTCCCCCGGCTCGAGGCCGGCGGCGACCTGGACGAACAGTCCCGAGCGGGAGACGTTCAGCACCATCCCCGACGACGACCGCGCGGAGCTCGCCACCCGACACGGGATCCGCTTCCGGAAACGCGGCTCGACCTGCACGGGAATTCCTCCGGGAATGGGTGTCGGCGCTGCGGGCCCGGCGCTTGAGCCGGCGTCTGCCGCGCTGGCGTCGCCCGGGGGCCGCTCCTAGGCTCTGCGCCGTTGACGTCGCCCCCGGAACACCTGGCGCTGTACGGCTCCCTGATGGCCTCCCTCGGAGGGCTGCGGCGATTCTCCGCGGATCACGCCCTGGTGTACGGCGGACCGTGCCGGATTCCGGGCCGCCTCTTGGACCTAGGGGACTACCCGGGCCTGGTGGCTGGCGAGGGCCGTGTCCGCGGCGAGCTCCACCGGCTCCGCGACCCCGCCGTGCTCGCGCCGCTGGACGCCTACGAGGGCTACGACGCCTCGGATCCCGGGGCCTCCCTCTTCCTGCGGGTGGCCATGACGCTCTGCGAGCCCGCCCTGTCGGCGTGGGTGTACGTCTACAACGGCAACCCGGGCGGACACCCGCAGATCGCGTCCGGGGACTGGCGACACCACCTGGCGCTCCGGAGCCGCGGCTCCTAGGGCTCCGGCGGGTCGAGCGCGGTCCGTCTGCTCAGGTGGCGTCGGGCAGGGCGTAGTCGTGGCGCTCGCGCGGCTCCCGGGAGAAGTACTCCACGAACTCCCAGTCGTTGCCCTCGGGGTCGTGGAAGTAGACCCGGCGCCGGTGCGGGTGGGCGTTGGGCACCGTGCTCTCGCGGTAGCCCGCCGTCCGCAGCCGCTCGCGCAGCGCGGCGACGTCGTCCACCTCGAAGCCCAGATGGTTGGTGCCGGGGCGCCCGCCGTAGGGCACCCAGGGCTCCGCCGGCGCCTCGCGCGCCGACTGGAGCGCCAGGTAGCTCTCGTCGTTGCCCACGTGCAGCCAGCGCGCACCGTTCCAGGTGCAACCCTCGGCGCGCAGGCGGAAGTCCGGGAAGGCCGTACACAGGAACGTGATCATCGCATCGAGATCGTGCACGGTCAGGTTGGCGTGGTCGAGTCGGGTGGCCATCGGAGTCTCCTCGTCCCGTGAGGAAACGAGGATCGGCCATGGCGCCGCCCGCGTCGCGCCGCGGGACGAGCTGCCGCCGCGCGGATGATGTGTCGACCGCCTTCCGGGGTCGACCGTTGGCCGGTATGCTCTCTCCATGACGGAGCGGGCGCTCAGCCATGCCGAGGCGCGGGCGGTCTATGATCGGATCGGGAGCCGCCAGGACACCCAGGCCTTCTACGAGGACCAGGCGCTGGCCGTATCCCTGCGTCACGGGCGCTTCGCGGAGGCGCAGCGGGTGTGCGAGCTCGGCTGTGGGACGGGGCGCTTCGCCGCCACGCTGCTGGATCAGCAACTGCCGCCCGACGCCAGCTACCTGGGCATCGACGTCAGTCCCGAGATGGTCCGCCTCTCCCGGGCGCGGCTGGCCCGCTTCGGCGATCGCGCCGAGATCCGCCAGAGCGAGGGGCCCATCGTGATCGACGCGCCGGACGGGAGCGTCGACCGCTTCGTCTCCAACTACGTACTCGATCTCCTCTCGGTCGCGGACATCCGGGCCGCCGTGGCCGAGGCGCGGCGGCTCTTGGCGCCGGGGGGGCTCGCCTGCCTGGTGAGCCTCACCCGGGGCTGCAGCCCCGTGTCCCGGGCCCTGGTGGGCGTCTGGACGCGGATCCACAGCGCGAACCCCAAGCTGGTGGGCGGCTGCCGACCCGTGGAGCTCCTGGACTTCCTGCCCGAGGCGGAGTGGGAGCGGGTGCACCACGAGGTGCTCTCGGCCTTCGGCGTGCCCTCGGAGGTGGTGGTCGCCGCGAGGCGCTAGCTCGCCAGGCGGTCCACGAAGCGCACGTAGCGGGGCGGCGAGTCGAGCAGGCGCACGCCGAAGCCGGGCGTCTGGCCGGGTACGGTCCGGTCGACCGTGGTCCACCAGACGATGCCCGCGACCCGGATTCGGCCGCCGTCGGGGCCCGTGAACTCGAGGGTCACCGTCTCGCCGGTCGGCGGGATGCTCGCGGTCCCCACGAACAGGCCCTGGTGCCCCACGTTCTCGATCTCGCCGGAGGCCCGGAACGAGCTCGCGGCGAAGCGGGCGGGGAGGGTCGTCCGATACCGCTGCTCTGCCATGCTCGGAGTATCGGCCGGTCCCGGGACGGGAGGGTGACTGGGGTCACCACCCCCCGGGCGATGCATCCGGAGCCGCGCCGGCCGCGAACCCTTCCGCGACGGCGCGTGCCGCGGAAGGTCAGGCGTGCCGCGGGAGGTCACATGGGTCGGTTGGTCGCACTGGCCTTGCTCGTTGCCATCGGAGGTCCTGCCATGGCCTATGAGGAGCCGCGCTACGAGGTCGTGGAGCGGCGGGAGGGGTTCGAGCTGCGTCGCTACGCCCCCCAGCTGGTCGCCGAGACCCGGGTCACGGGGGAGTTCGACGAAGTGGGGAGCCGGGCATTCCGGATCCTCGCGGGATACATCTCGGGGGCCAATCGTCCCCAGGCCCGGATCGCGATGACGGCCCCCGTGACCCAGGCGCCGGAGTCGAAGTCGGGGGAGGAGATCGCGATGACCGCGCCCGTGACCCAGACTTCCGAGACCGAAGATGGCGCCCAGGCCTACACCTTCGCGTTCGTCATGCCCTCGGAGTACACGCGGGACACCCTGCCGGAGCCCACCGATCCCCGGGTGCGCATCCGGGAGGTGCCGGCCCGCCTTGTCGCGGTGCGGCGCTACTCGGGTGGCTGGAGCGAGGCGCGCTACGAGCGCGAGGAGCGGGCGCTCCTGGAGGCCATCGCCGGCGCGGGGCTGGTGCTTCGAGGCCAGCCCGAGTTCGCCCGCTACAACTCGCCCTTCTCGCTCTGGTTCCTGCGCCGGAACGAGGTCTGGGTGGAGGTTCAGTCGGCGCGGAATTCGTAGTCGGCGGCCAGGGGGTCGCCCGCGAGGCGCGCGCGGACCAGGCGCTCGTTCGCGGCCCGGAGCCGGCGCCCGAGCTCCCGCGCCAGGTTCATGTAGATCAACGCGAACTGCTCGGTGTCGCGCTTGGCCACGTGGAGGAGGTCCTCGCAGGTGACGCGGAGGGCCAGGGAGTCCTCCACCGCCCGGACCGAGGCGCTGCGGGGCCCGAAGTCCAGGAGTGCCACCTCGCCGAAGCAGTCGCCCGGGTCGAGGTGGTCCAGGAGCTGGTCCTCGCCGTCGGCGCCCCGCTTGGTGACGGCGACCCGGCCCTCCTCGAGGACGAATGTCGCGGTGCCTCGGGAGCCCTCGCGGAAGAAGTACTCGCCGCGGGGCGCGCCGACCGACGAGACCCGCTCAAGCAGGAACGCCAGCACGTCGTCGCGGACGCCGCCGAAGATCGGCATCGACCGGAAGAGCTCGCCACGGGTGCTTCCCACGGGGGCAGCATACCCTGCGCCGCCGGCGGTTTGGAAGCGGTTTCGGCCCGCGGCGCCTCAGGCCGACACCGGCGCGAACAGCACCACGCTGTAGGCCACCGCGTGCTCGCGTCCGGGGTTGCGGTAGGAGTGGCGCTGGTCGCCGCGGAACACCACCACGTCGCCCGCGGCGAGATCGAAGCTCTCCCCGGCGGCCGCCAGCTGCACCCGGCCCCGCTCGCAGGTGAGGTACTCGCGGGTTCCGGGGGTGTGGGGGATCCCGTTCATGTGTCCGCCCGGAGGCAGCTCCATGCGCTCGAGCTCGATGCCGGGGATCGCGTCGGGCAGCAGGTCGCGGGTGCGCACGGTGCCGCGGCGCCGGGTGCGGAGGCTCGCCGCCGCGTAGAGGCGTCCCGTGGCGCGGGGCGGCCCGATCAGCTCCTCGATCGAGACCTGCAGCGCGGCGGCCACCCGCACCAGCACCCCGAGGGTGGGATTGCCGCTGCCCGATTCCAGGGTGGCCCAGGTGGGGCGGGGCAGCGCTGCGAGCTTGGCGACCTGGGCCTGGGTGAGTCCGCGGGCCTCCCGGAGCTGTCGCAGGTTGTCGGCCAGTCTTGTCGAGATGGCGTCATCCATGACGGTTCAGTATCACGCTCCGGGGCTCCCGGGCAAGTGGCCGCGCCGCGGGGGCCGATCGGCCCGTGCTAGCGTCGGAACGGAAGGAGGTGCCCATGAGGATCGAAGGCGGCTGCTACTGCGGTGCCGTGCGCTACGCAGGGGAAGGCGATCCGGCGTTCAAGGGTCAGTGCCACTGCCGGGAGTGCCAGTACATCGCCGGGGGCGGGCCGAACCTGGTGCTCGGCATGCCCGAGGCCGGCTTCGCCTACACCAAGGGCGAGCCCCGGGTCTTCCGCCGGTCCGACCTCGACGACCCGGTGGCGCGCGAGTTCTGCGGCGACTGTGGCACTCACCTGCTCACCCGGGCCCCGGCCCTGCCCGGCGTCTGCCTGCTGAAGGTCGGTAGCCTGGACGACCCCGGCGTCTTTGGCGGTCCGCAGATGGTGATCTACACCGCGGAAAAGCAGCCGTTCCACGTCGTGCCCGAGGGCGTGCCGAGCTTCGAGCGGACGCCGGGGGGCTGAGGATCCCGCTCCCGCCCGGCTACCGCATCGTGGCGGCCCGCGCGGCCCACCTGGGGCGGCTGGCCGAGATCGAACGGGCCGCGGGCGCCCTCTTCCCGACAGAGGACCTGGGGCCGGGCATGGCCGACGAGACCGTGACGACCGGCGAGCTCGCGCGCGCTCGCGCCGAAGGGCGCCTCTGGGTGGCCGAGACCACGGAGGGTCGAGCGGTGGGCTTCGCGCTCGCGGACTTCGTCGACGACGGCATCCACCTCGACGAGATCGACGTGCACCCGGAGCACGCGCGTCGCGGGCTCGGTGCCGCACTGGTGGAGCGGGTGCGGGCCTGGGCCGCGGCCCGTGGGGCGCCCCGGCTCACCCTCACCACCTTCCGGCACCTGCCCTGGAACGCGCCCTTCTACGCGCGCCTCGGCTTCGAGACGCTGGAAGAGGGCGCCCTCTCCCCGGAGCTGGCCGCGATCCTGCGCGAGGAGGTGGCGCGGGGCCTCGATCCCCGCCGACGGGTGGCGATGGCCCTGCGCCTCGACCGCCGTGGAGGTGGGCGCTGAGCACGCCGCGCGTCGCCGCGCTGCTGGCCGCGGCCACGCTGCTCGTCCACCTGCCCCCGATCGGCTGGGGCCTGCCGGACGGGACGGCGCCCGACCGCATCAAGTCCCGCGCCACCGACTCGATCCTGCCGCTCGAGGCCCTGGCCGAGATGCACAACACGTTCGTGGTGGCGAAGCCGGATCGGAACTACGGCTACCCCTGGTGGCACTACTTCGTGACGGCCGCCGCCCAGTCCCCCTACCTGGGCGCGTGCTGGCTCACGGGCGGCCTCTCCGCGCCGTCTCCCGACTACCCCTACGGCTTTGCGGAGCCCGTCGCCGCGCTCCGCCACCTCACGCTGATCGGGCGCGGGCTGAGTCTCCTGCTCGCGGCTGCCGCGGTGGTCGGGTCGTACCTGTTCGCCGCGGCGCTGTTCGGACGCGGCGCGGGCCTGCTGGCGGCGCTGCTGGTGCTGGCCAACCCCTTCACCGCCTACTACGCGCGCACGGGCAATCTGGACGTGCCCGCCTTCGGCTGGACCGCGCTCGGCCTGGCGGTCTTCGCCCGGATCTGGACGGCCGGGCTCGACGCGCGGCGAGGCGTCGCGCTGGGCGCGCTCGCCGGCCTGGCCATGGCGACCAAGGACCAGAGCGTGCTGGTGTTCGCCCCCGTCGGCGCGCTGCTGCTGCTGCCGTCGCTGCCCGCGGCGGGGCCGCGCCCGCGGCTCCTCGCCCTGGCCCTCGCGGCGTCGGTCGGGGTCTACGCGGTGGCCACGGCGCTGGTGGTGGACCCCGCCCGGCACTGGGTCCACGTGCGGGCCCTCGTCTCGAGTCCCGAGGAGGTGACGGTCTACGGCGCCTACCACCCCACCCTCGGAGCCGGGGCCCTGGCCGTGGCGGTGCTGCAGCGGGCCGCCGAGGTCTTCGGGCTCCCCGTGCTGCTGGCGGCCGCCGCGGGGCTCGCGCGCGCTGCCCGCCGCCGTCCCCGCGACCTGCTGCTCGCCACTCCTCTCGCCCTGCTCGTGCTGGGCTTCCTGCCCGCGGTGGGCGTCGCCCCGGGGCGCTACTTCCTGCCCTTCACCGCCCTCGTCGACGCCTTCGCGGCCCACGGCGTGATGGGGCTGCGGGCGACGCGGCTCGCCGGGGCGGCGCTGCCGGTGGCCGCCCTGCTGGTCCTCTCCCGCGCGCTGCCCGCCGCCGATCTGGCCGTGGCCCAGCTCCGCGATACCCGGGGCCCGGCCGCGGCCTGGCTCGAGACGGCCCTCGCGCCCGGCGACCGGGTCGAGTACTTCGGTCCGCCCCAAAAGCTCCCGCGCCTTCCGGCCGAAGTCGACAGTCGGCGCGTCGGCGGACGGAGCGACTGGCGAGGCCAGCAGGGCCACGGGCCGGCCCTGCTCGACTACCTGCGCAGCGACGAGGCACCGAGCCACGTGATCCTGGTTCCCGACTGGACGAGTGCACCCGGGGCGGACCACAGCGGAGACTGCCCGCCCGAGGTGCGCTCCGCCCTCGCCGACGGGAGCGCGGGCTACCGGGAGGTGGCGCGCTTCGACCCGCCGCCGGGCCTGCCCGGGCCGCTCGGGCGCCCCCGCCTGGACCACCCCGACGTGGCCCCCCCGGTGCGGGTCTTCGCGCGCGCGGGCGCCGGGGCGCCGCGAGGCGCGGGCGCCGGGGCGCCGTGAGACGCGGGCTCGCCATGGCGCTGCGGCTGGGACTGGGCCTCGGCCTGGTGGCGTGGGTGCTCTCACGCACGGGGGCGAGCCTGCCGCCGCTAGGGACCGCCCTGGGCTGGGTCGCCGGGTTCGCGCTCTACGCCTTCGTGGGCGCCGGCGTGGAGGCCCAGCGACTGCGGGTGCTGCTGGCCGCCCACGGTCGCGACCTGCCGCTGGGCCTGGGCTATCGGCTCGTCGCCATCGGGCTCTTCTTCAACTTCTTCATGCCCGGGGGCGCCGGCGGCGACGTGATCAAGACCTGGTTCCTCGTCTCCGGGAACCGCGGCCAGCGCGTCGAGCTGGCGACCCTGGTGGTGCTCGACCGCGCCCTGGCGCTGCTCGCCATGCTGGTCTTCGCGCTGCTGCTCTCGCTCCCCCACCTGGGGCTGATCGCGTCCCAGCCCGCGCTGCTGGCACTGCTCGGGATGGCCGCCGCGGGCGTCGCGGGCGCCGGCCTCGGCGGCCTGCTGGTGCTGTGGCAGGGGGAGCGCCTGGCGGAGGGGCTGCGGGGGCGCTTCCCGGGCTCGGTGCTGCTGGCCCGGGGCGTCGTGGCGCTCGCGAGCTTTCGCGGCCGCGAGGGCGCCCTGGCCCGGGCGGCGGGCCTGGCCATGGTGAACCACACGCTCTTCATGTCGATCTTCGGGACGGCGAGCGTGTCGCTTCTTGGTGTCGATTCGGCCAGCCTCGGCGCCTTCCTGGCGTCCTTCGGGGCCCTGGCCAACGTCCTGCCGGTGACGCCCGGCGGCCTTGGCGTGGGCGAGGCGGCGCTCGAGCAGCTCTTCGCCCTGGTCGGCGCGCCGGGCGGCGCGCTGCTCATGGTCGCCTGGCGCCTCGCGGTGCTTCCCCTGTGTGCCGTGGGGCTCCTGTTCTACGCTGTCGGCATCCGTCCGGAGCGTCGAGTGCTCGAAGGACGACCGTGACCACCCCGAGCGCAGCCAGCCACGACGTCGCGCGCCGCTACGAGCAGCGCTTTGCCGAGAAGGCGGGCCGGCGGCACGCCGTCGCCTTCGGCTTCTCGCGGCACGCCCTGTGCGCCCTCCTGGAAGGCGCGGGCGTGCCGGTCGGAAGCGAGGTGCTGCTGCCGCCCCTCACCTGCAAGGTGGTGCCCTTGTCGCTCCTGGGTGCCGGCTACCTGCCGGTCTACGCCGACATCGCCGCCTCCAGCCTCAACCTGGACGCGGAGGCCGCAGCGGCGCGGATGGGCCCGCGCAGCGGGGCGATCCTGTTCCAGCACACCTACGGCAGCCCGGTCGGGGTGGAGCCCGTGGTGGAGCTGGCCGGAGCGCGCGGGCTGCCGCTGTTCGAGGACTGCGCCCAGTGCACGCCCGTGATCGGCGCCAAGTCGCCCGGCGGCTTCGGCCGTGGCGCCATCTTCAGCAACAACCTGCGCAAGCCGGTGCCCGCGGGCAGCGGCGGCGTGGCGGTCACCGACGACGCGGCGCTGGCCCAGGCGGTCCGCCGCAGCCGCGACGCGCTGCCGGAGCCCGGCGCCCTGGCGGACCTGGCCCTGCGGGTGGAGATGGCGCTGCACGCCCACGTGCTGCGGCCGAGCCTCTACTGGCCGCTCTTCGCGCTCTCGCGGCGCTTCCGCTCCACCTACCGCACGACCTCCCGCGCCGACGAGGTCCGCGCGGAGTTCGACGTGCCCCGGCGGTGCGCCTCGGCGTTCGCCCTGCGGGTGGGACTGGGCTGGCTGGAGCGCGTCGAGGAGATCGCCGCGCACCGCCGCGGCAACGTGGCGGCCTACCGCGAGGCCCTCGACGGCCTGGTCGGGCGGGGCGGGCTCGAGCGCGTCGACGTGGACCCGGGCCAGCCGCTCTACTACCTGCCGCTGCTCGTGGACGACAAGGCCGGCCTGCTGGCCGAGGCCGAGCGGCGCCGAGTCGAATTGATCGCCTGGCCCCTGCGGGAGCCCATCTATCCGGTGGAGTCCCGGGAGGCGCTGCCCACCTACGGCTACGAGCCGGGCAGCTGTCCCGTGGCCGAGGACGTGGCCCGGCGCCTGGTCGGGCTGCCCACGGATCTCCAGACCGGGCCGCGCCAGCGGGCGCGGGTTCTGCAGCTGCTGCGGGAGCACGTCGGTGGCTGAGGTCGAGATCGTCCGGGCCCAGCCGGCGGACCTCGCCGACGTCGAGCGCTTCTGCGACGAGACGCCGGAGGCCACGCTCTACTACCGCCCCCGCTGGCAGAAGGTGCTGGCCACCACCTACGGTCACGTCCGCGACGACTGGGTCGCGCGGGTCGACGGCCGGGTCGCGGGGCTCCTCCCCGTGGACGTGATCCGCGCGCCGCTGCTCGGCACCAAGGCCGTGGCCTCGGCCTACCAGTTCGAGGGCGGCGTCCCCCTGGCGCCCGACGACGACGTGCGGCGACGCCTCGTCGAGGCCGCGGTGGAGCGGGCGCGGGAGCTGGGTGCCAGCCACCTGGAGATCCGCAGTCGCGGCACGGCTCCCTGGCTCGAGGACCTGGGCTTCGCGGCCCTCGACTCCCAGCTGGTGGTGCACGAGGTGGATCTCTCCGAAGGCGTTCGCCTCAAGAAGCTCCGCAAGGGCCACCGCACCGACATCGCCTTCGCGCGCAATCGCGGCGTGACGGTGACGCCGGAGCCCGACCTGGCCGCCTGGAAGCGCTTCCGGCGCATGTACCTCGTGGAAGGCCAGCGCATGTCGGCGCCCCAGCAGGGCTGGAACTACTTCCGGAACCTCCACGCCCAGCTTCCGGACTGGTGCCGGCTCTTCCTGGCGCGCAGCGCCGAGGGCGGGGAGCTCGGGGGGCTGCTCAACATGGACGACGGCCGGCGCGCCTTCTCCCGCCATGCGGCCTACGGAACCGAGGAGGCGCGGCGGCTGCGGGCGGGCAAGATCCTCGTCTTCCACGGACTCCAGGAGGCGGCGGAGCGCGGCTGCCAGAGCATGTCGCTCGGGATCACCTGGGTGGGCGACCCTGGGCTGATCGAGAACAAGGAGGGATTTCGGGCGGTCCGGCATCCGGTCTGGCTCTACGTGCTCCCGCTCCGGGGCCGCCCGCCGGCGCCCGGCAGCTACTTCGAGGGCTACGCCTGGGCCAAGGCCCTCTGGCGGCGGACGCCGCTGCCGGTGCTCGAATGGGCCGGCCGCCTGGTCACCCGCTGGATCTGCTGAGGCACCCACTGGAGCCCGGGCCGCCAGCCGCCGATGACGGGACGCTGCGGGTGCCGCGGGCGTCGGGTATCGTCCGCGCGCCTGCTCCCGCGGGCCGCGCCTGGATCGGGGAGGAACCACAGCCCCATGAAGGCCGTCGTTCAGGACCTGAAGAGCGGAAAGATGCACGTCGGTGAGGTGCCGCCCCCGGCCCTGCGCCCGGGTGGGGTGCTGGTGCGGGTGCGGCGGTCCCTGATCAGCCTGGGCACCGAGCGCGCGGTCATCGAGCTCGCCAGGAAGGGCCCCCTGGGCAAGGCCCAGGACCGGCCCGACCTGGCCCGCAAGGTGATCAACAAGGCCCGCCAGGAGGGCTACTGGTCGACCTTCCAGGTGGTGCAGAACCTGCTCAACGCCCCGATCCCCCTGGGCTACTCCTGCGCCGGGGAGGTGCTGGCGGTGGGGGCGGGCGCCCCGGAGTTCCGGGTGGGCGATCGCGTGGCCTGCGCCGGGCTCAACTTCGCCAACCACGCCGAGGTGGACTACGTCCCCCGCAACCTGGCCGTGGTCATGCCCGAGGGCCTCGACTTCGACGCCGCCTGCTTCGTGGCGGTGGGCGCGGTGGCCCTGCAGGGCGTGCGCCTGGCGGAGATCTCCCTCGGCGATCGCGTTGTGGTGATGGGCCTCGGCATGGTGGGCCAGATCTGTGCGCAGCTCGCGCGCAGTGCGGGCGCGACGGTGATCGCCGTCGATCCGGACACCGGAAAGCACGCCGGCGTGCGCGCCCTGGGCGTCGACCACGTGGTGGGGGACGCCACCTCCCTGCAGGAGACGGTGAAGGAGCTCACCGACGGGGCCGGCGCCGACGCCGTGCTGGTGTGCGCGGCGTCGAAGTCGAGCAAGCCCCTGTCGGACGCCGTCGAGGCCGCGCGCCTCAAGGGGCGGGTGGTCCTCGTCGGCGACGTGGGCATGAAGCTCGAGCGCCGGCCCTGGTTCGAGAAGGAGGTGGAGCTCGTGGTGAGCCGCTCCTACGGTCCAGGTCGCTACGACCCGGCCTACGAGGAGCGAGGCGTCGACTACCCGCTGCCCTACGTGCGCTGGACCGAGCGACGCAACATGATGTCGTTCCTGGAGCTGCTGGCGCGGGGCGACGTGCGGGTGGACCCGCTCATCACCCACCGGGTACCCATCGACGAGGCCCAGCGGGCCTACGAGATCGTCACCGGCGAGCGGGCGGAGCCGGCGGTGGCCATCGTGCTCACCTACGAGGACGGCGCCCCGCCCCCCACCCGGGTGCCCCTCCAGCCCGGCCGGCCCCGGGAGCTCGCCCGCGACACGGTCCGCCTGGGCGTGATCGGCGCCGGCCAGTTCGCCCAGGGCGTCCTGCTGCCCGCCTTCAAGAAGCAGGAGGGGGTGGCGTTCCAGTCGTTCTGCACGGCCTCGGGCTTCACGAGCCGCGCCGTGGCCGAGCGCTACGGCGCCCGCGCCTGCACCAGCGATCCCGCGGAGGTGATCGGGGATCCGGCGGTGGACGCGGTGATCATCGCCACGCGCCACGATCAGCACGCGCCCCTCGCGCTGGAGGCCCTGCGGCGCGGCAAGGCCGTGTTCGTGGAGAAGCCCCTGGCCCTGAACCCCGAGCAGCTCGAGGAGCTCGTCAAGCTCGCCCGGGAGCAGGGCCCGCCGCGGCTCGCGGTGGGATTCAACCGGCGCTTCTCGCCTCTGGCCGTCGAGTGCCGGGCGTTCTTCGCCGACCGCCAGGAGCCGCTCTCGGTGGCCTATCGGGTGAACGCCGGCACGTTCCCCCCGGAGACCTGGGTCTTCGACCCGGAGGTGGGGGGCGGCCGCGTCGTGGGCGAGGCCTGCCACTTCGTCGACACCATCTCCTTCCTCACGGACTCGGTCCCGGTGCGGGTCTTCGCCGAGTCGCTGGCGCCCCCCGGCGAGGGCGCGCCCCACCGGGACAGCGTCGTGATCCAGCTGCGCATGGCCGACGCCTCCGTCGGCACGCTGCACTACCTGGCGAACGGCGATCCCTCCCTGCCCAAGGAGTACTTCGAGGTCTTCGGCGCCGGGCGCTGCGCCCTGCTCGACAACTACCGCCGGCTCACGATGCACCGCGCCAATCGTCGCCGCCGTCACCGGCTGCTGAACCAGGCCAAGGGCTTCCCCCAGGAGGCGGCGGCCTTCGTGGCGGCGGTGCGCAGCGGCGATCCCATGCCCATCGACTTCGCGTCGCTGGTCGCGACGACCCGGGCCACCTTCGCCGTCCAGCGCAGCCTCGAGTCCGGCGGTCCGGTCGTGCTCGAGCCCTTCGAGGCCTGAGCCCTCCGTGTGCGGCATCTGCGGCCACGTGGGGATCCGGCACGAGGGTCTCCTCGAGGAGATGACCGCCGCCCTGGCCCACCGGGGTCCGGACGACGCCGGCCTGCTCCGGGACGGCGACGCCGGCCTGGGCCATCGGCGCCTGTCCATCATCGACGTCTCCGGCGGGCACCAGCCCATCGAGAACGAGGACGGCAGCGCGGCCCTCGTGGCCAACGGCGAGATCTACAACTTCCGCGAGCTGCGCGAGGAGCTCCTCGGCCGCGGGCACCGTTTCCGCACCGAGTCGGACTCGGAGGTGATCCTCCACCTGTGGGAGGAGGAGGGCGCCGCCTGCGTGCGTCGGCTGAACGGCATGTTCGCCTTCGCGATCTGGGATCGGCGCACGCGCACGCTGCTGCTGGCCCGCGACCGCCTGGGCATCAAGCCCCTCTACTACGCCACGCTGCCCGACGGCGGCCTGGTCTTCGCCTCGGAGCTGAAGGCGCTGCTGCGCTGCGGGGCGCTACCGGTGGAGCTCGATCCCGGCGCCGTCCTCGACTACCTGGGCCTGCGCTACGTGCCGGGCCCCGGGAGCCTCCTGCGCGGCGTGAAGAAGCTCCCGGCCGCCCACGTGGCCGAGCTCTCCCGGGGCCGGCTCCGCCTGGAGCGCTACTGGGAGCCGCCCTACCACACGGGTCCCTTTCGCGGCGACACAAGGGAGTGGCTCGAGGGATTCGGCGAGGCCTTCGAGCGCAGCATTCGACGTCGTCTGGTGTCGGACGTGCCGCTCGGCGCCTACCTCTCGGGAGGCGTCGACTCCGGCGCGATCGTCGCGACCATGGCGCGCCTGGCCTCGGAGCCGGTGCGCACCTTCACGGTGGGCTTCGACTTCGCCCACGACGAGCTGGAGCCGGCGGCGGCCACGGCCCGGGCGCTCGGCTGCCGGCACACGGAGATCGCCTGCCGGGCGGAGGACGTGGGCCTGCTGCCCGAGATCGTCTGGCACCTGGACGAGCCGATCGGTGACGCCATCGTGGTGCCCATGTTCCAGCTCGCCCGCGAGGCGAAGAAGCACGTGAGCGTGATCCTCGCCGGCGAGGGCGCCGACGAGACCCTGGGCGGCTACCTGTTCCACAAGGTGCTGCTCTGGGGCACCCGGGTGGGCGGCGCGATCCCGCGCGCCGTCCGGCAGGGGGTGCTGCTGCCGCTCCTGCGGGCCACGCCCGCCGGGCTCCTGAACCTGGGCTTCCAGTACCCGGCCGACCTGGGAGAGCGCGGCAAGCAGAAGCTCCTCGACCTGCTGCCGCTGCTCGAGCCCGCGTCGCTGGCCCGGGCCTATCGACACTTGATCTCGCTGTTCGACGCCCGCGACCTGGCGGGGCTGCTCTCGCCGGAGCTCGCCGCGGCGGCGCCGGCCACCCCACCCGAGCCGGCCCGGACCGAGGGCCCCCTGCTGAACCGCGCCCTGGACCTCCAGTTCGCCCATTGGCTGCCCGACGACATCCTCATGAAGCAGGACAAGGTCTCCATGGCCCACGCGGTGGAGGTGCGGGTGCCCTTCCTCGATCACGAGCTGGTCGAGTACGCTCTGTCCATGCCCCCCTCGCTCAAGGTGCGGGGGCTCGCGTCGAAGTGGATCCTGCGCCGCCACGCGCGCGACCTGCTGCCGCCGCGGGCCGCCTCCCGGAGGAAGATGCCCTTCTACACGCCCGTGGAGCGCTACCTGGCCCAGCCGGTCTTCGTGGACCTGCTGGACGACCTGCTCTCGGAGCGCGCGGTGCGGGAGCGGGGTGTGTTCCGACCCGACGCCGTGGGACGCCTGCGCGACTCGGTCCGCGGCGGGGAGTTCGTGATGGCCAAGCAGCTGATGAGCCTGATGATCCTCGAGCTCTGGTGTCGGATGGCCGTGGACCGCCGGGGGGTGGCATGAGTGTCGACGTCTCGGTCGTCTGCCCGTTCTTCAACGAGTCCCAGATCCTGGAGCAGGCGATCCGAGCCCTCTTGAAGTCGCTCTCCGAGCTCGACCGGGAGTGGGAGCTGATCGTGGTGGACGACGGCTCCACCGACGGCTCCGGCGAGATCGCAGCCCGGGTGGCCAAGGACCACCCGGCGCTGCGCGTGCTGGGCTATCCCCAGAACCGCGGTCGCGGTCACGCCCTGCGCACGGGCATCGCCGCGGCCCGGGGCGCCGTGGTGGTCACCACCGAGATCGACCTGTCCTGGGGCGAGCGCATCGTGCACGACCTGGTGGCCGCCATGGACGCCGACCCCGGCGCCGACATGGTGGTGGCCAGCCCCAACCTGCCCGGCGGGGGCTACCGCAACGTGCCCTGGAAGCGCGTCTTCCTCTCCCGTCTGGGCAACCGCATCATCCGCATGGGTGTCTCGCGCGCCGCCACCATGAACACGGGCATGACCCGTGCCTACCGGCGCGCGGCGATCCAGTCGCTGCCGCTCTTCGAGGACGGCAAGGAGTTCCACCTGGAGGTGATCCTGAAGGCCGGCGCCTTCGGCTTCCGGATCCGGGAGATCCCGGCCTGGCTCGAGTGGAAGGAGTACAAGCACAGCGGCCAGCGGGTGGCGCGCAAGAGCTCCTCCAAGGTGAATCGGCTGATCGTCTCCCACAGCGTGTTCAGCCTCTTCGCCAACCCGGTGCGCTACGTGCTGCCCCTGGCCCTGGCCACCGCCGGCCTGGGCGTGGTGGCGATCGGCCTCGCCGCGGTGTTCATGGTGGTGGGGATCACCGCCGCCTACACCGCCCTGGTGGGCTTCTCCCTGATCATCCTGGCGATGATCCTCTTCGTGCTGGGCGTGGTGGCGCGCCAGGGCAACATGATCCAGCACGAGCTGTGGACCCTGCAGCGCATGCAGCTGGACCGGCCCGCCGAGCCAGCCCGCGCGCAGCGGTCTCCCGACCGCCCGGAGGAACGGGGCCCGGCGTGAGCGATGCAGCCGCGCGGCCGCCCGCCGTCGTGCACGTGGACCTGGACGGCGCCGCCGACATCTTCCGCGTGCACGGCTGGCCGTGGCGCGGGGGCGACGACGATCCCCTCTTCGATCGCGGCCTGCCCGCCCTGCTCGACTTCCTGGACGCGGAGGGCGTGCGCGCCACGCTCTTCGCCATCGCCCGGGCCCTGGAGCGTCCGGACCGGCTGCGCCGCCTGCGGGAGGCCGTGGACCGCGGACACCGGATCGCGTCGCATACGATCACCCACCGACCCCTGCTGAGCCTGTCGCCGGCGGAGCGCCGGGCGGAGATCGGCGACAGCCGCAAGCGCATCGAGGACGCCCTGGGCCAGCCCGTCGACGGCTTCCGAGCGCCCGACTTCGCCATCGATCGCGCGACCCTCGAGATGGTGGCCGAGGCGGGCTACGCCTGGGACTCGTCGCTTCTGCCGGGCTTCCGGGGCCAGGGCTTCGACGCCGTCCCGGCCGTGCCCCACCGGGCGCTTCCCGACCACGACCTGCTCGAGCTGCCGATGCCCGATGCGTCGCCGCTCCCGGTGCCCTTCCATCCGAGCTACAGCCTCGTGCTGGGGCCCGCCTGGTTCCGCCTCGGCCTGGCGCGCTTCCGGCGCACGGGCGCGCCCCTGGTGCTGCTCTTCCACCTGACCGACGTGGGCGAGGGCCTGCCGCGCTCGCTCACCCCGAGCTGGCGCTCGCGCTTCTTCACGCTCTCCTGGCTGTCGGCGGCGGCCAAGCGACGCCGCTGCGGCAGCATGCTCGCCCGGGTCCGCCGCCACTACGAGCTGGTGGAGACGCCGGCGCTCGTCGCCCGCTGCGGGGCCGCATGACGCCCTCCGCGCCCGCCGACACCTACGCCGCGCTCCTGCTGGCCCGGGCGCCCGGGGTGCTCGGGCTCGTGGATCGGGAGCCGCTCTCCCCCACGGCGGGCTGCTGCGACCGCACCTGGTGGGCGTGGAAGTTCACCGACTTCCCGGCGCCGCGCTTCCAGGAGGCCGTCTTCTTCCTCGCCTACCTGTGGGCGACCCCCCTGCCGGGCGGGCGCTACCGCGGCAACGCCCGCCTGCTGGACTGGATCGGCCTCGCCCTCGACTGGTGGGTGGGACGCCAGCACGCCGACGGGAGCTTCGACGAGGCCTATCCCTTCGAGCGCTCCCTGGCGGCCACGGCCTTCACCAGCTTCTACGTCGCCGAGGCGCTCGCGCTGCTGGGCGAGCAGGTGCCGGTCGGACCGCGAGAGCGGGCTCGGGCCGCGGTCGCCCGGGCCGGCGCCTGGCTGTGTCGCAACGATGAGACCCACGGCCTGCTCTCGAACCACCTGGCGGCCGCGGCCGCGGCCTGCCAGCACGCCTTCCGGGTGGGGGGCGACGCCGCCTGCGAGATGCGCTCCCGCCACTTCGTGGAGCGCATCCTCGCCCACCAGTCGGAGGAGGGCTGGTACCGGGAGTACGAGGGGGCCGATCCGGGCTACCAGACCCACGGCAGCTTCTACCTGGCCCGCCTGCTCGAGCTGGGGGGAGACCCGCGCCTCTCCGGCTCGCTCGCGCGGGCCACCCGCTTCCTGGCCCACTTCGTCCACCCCGACGGCAGCCTGGGCGGCGAGTACGCCAGCCGCAACACGCAGACCTGCTACCCCGCGGCCTTCGAGATGCTGGCGCCGCACTCGGCCGAGGCGGCCTGGATCGCCGAGAGCCAGCGCCCGCGGCTCGCGGCGTCGGCGGCGGCCGGCATCGGTGCGGTGGACGCCTGGAACCTCTTCCCCATGCTCAACAACCTGGTCTTCGCCCACCGGGCCGTCGCCGCGCCCGGCTGGAAGCCCGCAGCGCCCCGGGAGCCCGCGCCGGAGCCCGGCGAGCTCCACTTCCCCGAGGCGGGACTCCTGCGGATCCGGCGCCCCGCCTACGACGCGGTGGTGTCGCTCCACAAGGGCGGCGTCGTCAAGGCGTGGGACCGGCGGGCGGGGCGGCTCGTGCTCTCCGACTGCGGCTTCGTGGCGCGGAGTGCGTCGGGCGGGCTGCTCACCACGGCCTACTACGACGGCGAGCGCGAGAGCCGGCTCGGCGCCGAGGGCGCGGACGTCTCGGGCGGCGCGGTCCGGATCTCCCGGCCCACCTTCGATCCGCTCCGCTTCGGCGCCTTCCGCGCCTTCAGCATCAGCCTCGGCCGCTTCCCGTGGGTCGCCCGCTGGCTGAAGCAGCTGCTGGTCCACGTGCTGGTGTACCGCCGGGGTCGGATCGACCTCTCCCACGCGCGGTCGATCGCCTGGGACGAGCGCTCGCTCCGCATCGTGGACCGCGTGCGCTCCTCGGCACTCCTGACCCGGCTGGTCCGGGCCGACCGCTTCGCCGCCGTCCACATGGGCTCCTCGCGCTACTTCGTCGACGGCGATCTGGAGCCCCCCGACACCCCCGACGCCGAGACGATCGACACGAGCCGGCTCGGCCAGGGCGTGGAGCTCCGGCGGGAGGTCGCCTTCCCGGAGCTCCCGACGTCCTGACTAGCCGAAGAGCACCGCCAGGATGCCCGCGGCGATGAGCGCCACGCCGGGGAGCTGGCGGCGGACGTCGGCCTCCTTCCAGACCACGAGCGCCAGGGCGACCGCGAGCAGGGCCTCGATCTGCCCCACCGCCTTGACGTAGGCGACGAGCGTCAGCGAGTAGGCCCAGAACCAGCACAGGCTGCCGGCGAAGCCGGCGGCGCCGATGCCGAGCATGCGTCGCCAGTGGGGTCGCACGAGGCGGAACTGCTCGCGCTGGCGCAGGGCGAGCCAGCCCGACAGGATGGCCACCTCGATCCAGGTGGTGTGGAAGAGCGTGTTCACCGCGGCGACGAAGCGGTCGTCGTCCACCCAGGGATTGGCGGCGGCGAAGGCCTCGTTGGCGAACTTCAGGGCGAAGCCCGCGGCCACCAGCAGGAGCGCGCAGACCAGGGCAAGCCCTGCGCCCAGGTCGAAGTGGAAGGCGCGCCGCCAGCCCTCGGGCCCCCGGCTCCGGCCCAGGTTGAGGACCAGCACGCCCGCGCCGCAGACGACGATGCCCGCCCAGCCCAGGGGCGTGGGGGCCTCGTCGAAGAGCGCCACACCCACCAGGCCCGTGAAGACCAGCTCGAGCTTGTGCAGCACGATCGACTCGGCGAAGTTGGCGCGCTGGAAGGCGGCCACCAGCGCCACGTTGCCGAGCAGCTGGGTGATCCCGGTGAGTGCGCACAGGCCCAGGTAGGCCGGCGTGAGGCGGGGCGCCTGGGTGGCGGCGGTGACGGCGGCCGCCAGCGCCGTCGAGAAGGGCAGGTTGAAGGCGAAGCGCGACCAGCTGTTCAGGGCCGGCGAGATCCGGCCCGCGAGGCTGCGCGCCAGGGCGTTCCGCGTCGTCTGGAAGGTGCCCGCCGCCAGCGAGAGCTCGACCCACATGTCCCCGAGGTAGCGCAGGCTTCGGCAGCGGCCGGCCGGCCCGCCCCTTGACCCAAAGATGACTTTGAGTCACAACCTCTGGGAATCGGCAGAGGGGGGTCCGATGCAGGCCGACGTCCGTTCCCACGGACCCGAGATCCATCGCGGCGGCGAGATCCATCTGCACGGGCTGGGCCACGCCCATCCCGAGCCCGAGATCAGCAACGCCTTCCTCGAGGCGCTGGATATCGGCACCGACGAGGCCTGGATCCTCGAGCGCGTGGGCATCCGCAGCCGTCGGACCGTGCTCTCCCTGGACTACATCCGCGACACCCGCAACGCGGACCCGCGAGCCGCCGCCGACGCCAGCGTGGTGAGCAGCGCGGCGCTGGCGCGGCCCGCCGCGGAGCTGGCGCTGGCCCGCGCCGGACTCGGGCGGGCCGACGTGGGCCTCGTGGTCGCCGGCAGCTCCGCGCCCGAGACCTGCTCTCCGGCGGAGGCCTGCAACGTGGCGGCCGCCCTCGACCTGGACGTGCCGGCCTTCGACGTGAGCTCCGCCTGCACGAGCTTCTTCGCCCAGCTCCAGGCGCTCTGCTGGATGCGCCCGGAGGCCCTGCCGCGCTTCGTCCTGCTCGTGGTGCCGGAGACCATGACCCGGACGGTGGACTATCGGGACCGCGCCACCGCCGTGCTCTGGGGCGACGGCGCGGCCGCGGCGGTCGTGTCGACGCGGGAGCGCGGACGGGCGAGCATCACGGCGTCGGCCCTGGCCTCGCGACCGGCGGGGGCCGCCAAGGTGGTCGTGCCGCGGGCCGGCCACTTCCATCAGCAGGGGCAGGCGGTGCAGCGTTTCGCCATCGAGAAGACCACCGAGGGGCTCGCGCGGATCCGCGCGGAGCAGGACGACCCGGATCGACCGCTCCACTTCGTCGGACACCAGGCGAACCTCCGCGTGCTCGAGGCGGTGTGCCGGCAGTGCGACGTGGCCCCCGAGCGCCACCACAGCAACCTCGAGGCCTTCGGCAACACGGGGGCGGCCGGCGCCCCGTCGGTGCTCTCCATGGCCTGGGACAAGTGGACCGCCCGCGACGACGTGGCCGTCGCGGGTGTCGGGTCCGGCCTCACCTGGGCCAGCTTCTTGGCGCACTTCCACGCATGAACGCCGGACGTACCTTCACGCGGCTGGCCATCGCCAACCGGGGCGAGGCGGCGGTGCGCTGCATCCGCACGGTCAAGTCCCTGCGCGCCCGCGAGGGTTCGGACCTGCAGGTGCTGGCGCTCTACACCGAAGCGGAGCGCGACGCGGCTTTCGTGCGCCTGGCGGACGCCGCGGTCCCGCTGCTCGGTCACGCCGAGCCGGTGGCCGCGTACCTGGACGCGGACGCGGTCGTCGACGGCCTGCGCCGGCTGGGGGCCGACGCGGTCTGGCCCGGCTGGGGCTTCCTCTCCGAGGACGCCGCGTTCGCGGCGCGCATCCTCGAAGAGGGCGCCGTTTTCCTCGGGCCCTCCCCGGACGCGATGCGCACTCTCGGCGACAAGATCGCCGCCAAGCGCCTGGCCGAAGGCGTGGGCGTCCCGGTCATCCCCTGGAGCCTCGACCTGGCGGAGGCCGGGCCGGTGGGCTTTCCGCGGGTGCTCAAGGCGGCCGCCGGCGGCGGCGGTCGCGGCATCCGGCTGGTGTCGTCGCCCGCCGAACTCGACGACGCGATCCGTGCGGCCCGGGCCGAGGCCCAGTCGGCGTTCGGCGACGAGCGGCTCTTCGTCGAGCAGCGGATCGACCGGGGGCGCCACGTCGAGGTGCAGATCGCGGCCGACGGTCACGGCCACGTGCTGGCCCTGGGCTGTCGCGACTGCTCGGTGCAGCGCCGACACCAGAAGCTGATCGAAGAGGCACCGCCCCCGGGCCTCGGCCCGAGCCTCCTCGCGGATCTGGAGCAGGCCGCGATCAGCCTGGTTGCGAAGGTGGGCTACTGCGGCGTGGGCACGGTGGAGTTCCTGGTCCGCGACGGCGCCTACTCCTTCCTGGAGGTGAACCCGCGCCTGCAGGTGGAGCACCCCATCACCGAGGCCACCACCGGGGTCGACCTGGTGGAGCTGCAGATCCGGATCGCCCGGGGCGAGCGCCTGCCCGAGCGCGGCTATCCGCGGCGGGGCGCCGCCATCGAGGTGCGCCTGTGCGCCGAGGATCCGGACGCCGGCTTCCTGCCGGCGCCGGGGCGGGTGGCGCGGCTCGACCTGCCCTCGGGCCCCGGCGTGCGTGTCGATACGGGCGTCGCAGCCGGGGGCGCGGTCTCCCCCCACTTCGACTCGCTCGTGGCCAAGCTGATCGCCTGGGGCGAGGATCGCGACCAGGCCCGCGCCCGGCTGGCCTGCGCCCTCGGAGACCTCGAGGTGGTGCTCGAGGGCGGGGCCACCAACAAGGGCTTCCTGCTCGAGCTCCTCGACACGCCGGAGCTGCGCGCCGGAGGCGTCGACACGGCCTGGCTCGACCGCCGCACGCCCGGACCGCGAGCCCACGCGGAGGCCGCCCTGGCGGTGGCGGCGGCGCTCCTCTACCAGCGCCGGCGCGCCATCGCCCGCGCCGACTTCTTCGCCGACGGCGGCAGCGTCCTCGAGCGGGTGCCCTCGTCGGAGGGCCGCTCGATCGAGCTCGGTCATCGGGGTCACGCGTACGCCCTGCAGGTGTTCGCCGTGGGCTCGTGGACCTACCGGGTGCACCTCGATGGTCGCGTGCGCACCCTGCGCCTGGTGGAGGAGCGCCCCCACGTGGCGAGCGCCGTCTGGGACGGGCGACACCTCCGCGTGCTGCACGACACGAGCGACGCCGGCCTGCGGGTCGAGGTCGAGGGCGTGGTGCATCACTTCGGGTGGGAGGCCGCGGGCCAGGTGCGCGCGGGGACGCCCGCCATGCTGGTGGCGCTGCACGTGGCGGAGGGCGACCGGGTCTCGGCGGGACAGCCGGTGGCGACGCTCGAAGCGATGAAGATCGAGATCGGCGTCGACGCGCCGGTGGCGGGGGTGGTGCGCGAGCTGCGGGCGAGAAGGGGCCAGCAGGTGGCTGCCGGCGACGTCCTGCTGGTGATCGAGCCCGACGAGGACGCGCAGACGCCGGCCGCCGAGCGACTGGCCTTCACGGACGAGCCCGACCCGCTGGCGCTGCTCTTCCGCGGCCTGGCGGACGCCGACGCCGCGCCGCCGGGCCTCCGCCACGCCGCGGTGATGGCCAGCGTGGAGGAGATCCGGCGCGTGCTCCTCGGCTACGACGCGGATCCCGCCCGCTGCGGGCGCCTGGTGGATCTGCTCGAGGCGCCCCTGCCGCCCGCGCTCTCGCCCGGTTTCCGGGCCCAGCTGGCGCTGGTGCGCCGCGAGCTCGTGGTCTTCGCCGACGTGGAGCAGCTCTTCGTGCGCTCGCCGCGGGCCTCGGTGGGCGGCGAGGGGGGACCCTCCAACGAGGCGCGCATGCGCATGCTGGCCCGGCGGATCCGGGTCGGCGGCGCCGGCCTGGCCGATTCCTTCCTGGAGCTGGTGGGCCGCGCCCTGGCGCACTACGGGGTGGCCGGGCTCGACCCCGGCCCCGTGCTCGAGCGGGCCGTGCTGCGGACGTTCGCGTCCCAGCGAGCGCCGGCGCTGCGCCACCGTCTCGTGGCGGCGATGCTCGAACGTCTCCTCGGCCTCGCCTCCGCCGGCGTGGACCTCTCCGGCGACGGTGCCCTGGCGGAGGCGCTGCCGCGGATCGCGGGTCTGCGCGGGCGGGTCCCCCACGCGGTCGCCGACCTGGCGGAGGAGGTGCGCTGGGTGCTCTTCGACCGGCCGGCCCTCGAGCGCCAGCTTCCGGCCGCGGTCGCCGACGGGGACCCGCTCGTGGACCACCTACGCCGGGTCTACGCGCCCCTGGAGCCGGTGCGCCACTCCCCCGAGCTCTTCGTGCTCCCCGACGGACGGGTGCTGCTCGCCGCGTCGACCCCGGCGTCGGACGTGGCGGCGGCGCTGGCGCGTCTGCGGGCGCTGGCGGACGCGGCGCGCGGCGCGGACGGCAGCCGCGGGGTGGACGCCCTCGAGCTGCGCCTGGAGGAAGAGACGGCTCCTGCCGACCCCGCGCCGTGGCGCGAGCGCGTGGCGGACGCGCTGGCCGCGGGGCTCCCGGCCGGCCGCTGCACGGTCTGGGGCCCCGGCGGCTGTCGTACCTGGGTGCGCGAGGGCAGCGGCGTGCGCCCCGCCTCCGATCTCCACGGCCTCCACCCCGAGACGGCCGCGCGCATCGACCTGGGCCGCCTGGCCCACTTCGAGCTGGAGCCCCTGGAGGCGCCGGAGGACGTCTACGCCTTCCACGGCCGCAGCCGCAGCCTGCCCGACGACGAGCGCATCTTCGTGATGGCGGAGATGCGGGCCGCCGGCGGGCCGGAGGTGACGCTCGCGATCCCCGCTTTCGAGCACGCCTTCAGCGAGGCGGCGCGGACCCTCCGCGCCCACCTCGGCCGTCGCGACGAGCGTCGACGCCTGCAGTGGAACCGCATCAGCGTCTTCGTCGCGCCCGAGTTCGTCCTGCCGCCGCACACCGCCGAAGAGCTGGCTCGGCGCCTCTTCCCGGCCACCCGCCACCTGGGCCTCGATCGCGTGGTGGTCCGGCTGCGCCTGCTCGACCCTGCCCACCCGGAACGGCCCGCGCGTCCCTTCGAGGTGGTCATCAGCGATCCTACCGGCGGTCGCATGGAGATCGCCTGGCGGGAGCCGCGGCGGACGCCCCTCGAGCCGGCCGGGGCCTACCAGCGGCGCCTGGTGGAGGCCCGCCGTCGCGGCCTGGTGTATCCGTACGAGATCGTCCGGCTCCTCACGCGCGGCGGGGATCTCCCGCCCGGGCGCTTCGAGGAGTACGATCTCGACCCGCACGCGGCGGCGCCCCGCGCCGTCCCGGTGACGCGGCCGTACGGCGAGAACCGCTGCGGCATCGTCCTGGGCGTGATCGAGACCCCCACCGAGAAGGTGCCCGAGGGCATGCGGCGCGTACTCGTGCTCTCGGATCCCACCCGGGCCATGGGCTCCCTCGGTACGGCCGAGTGCGATCGGGTGGTGGCCGCGCTCGACCTGGCTGCGTCCCTGGGCGTGCCGGTGGAGTGGGTCCCGGTCTCGAGCGGGGCGCGCATCGCCATGGACAGCGGCACCGAGAACCTGGACGCCACCGCGCGGGTGGTGCGACGCATCGTCCACTTCACCCAGGCCGGGGGCACGATCCACGTGATCGTGCACGGCGTGAACGTCGGCGCCCAGAGCTACTGGAACGCCCTGGCGACCATGCTCCCCCACTGCCGCGGAGCGCTGGTGATGACGCCCGGCGGCTCCATGGTGCTCACGGGACGGGCGGCGCTGATCGCGTCGGGCGGCGTGGCGGCCGAGGACGAGCTCGCCATCGGGGGCTACGAGCGGGTGATGGGTCCCAACGGCGAGGCCCAGTACCCCGCGTCCGACCTGCCCGACGCCTTCCGCCGGCTCTACGACCACTATCGCTACACCTACGTGGTGCCGGGCGAGGCCGGTCCGCGGCCGGCCGCGAGCGCCGATCCGCCCGAGCGCGACGTGCGGGACACGGCGTGCGGGGAGAATGCCGGGATCGCCCGGGTGGGCGAGATCTTCGATCCGGCGAGCAATCCCGACCGCAAGCGCCCCTTCCCCATGCGCGCGCTGATGGAGGCGGTGGCCGACCGGGACGGCGGCTGGCTGGAGCGCTGGCCCGGCTGGGTGGGCGCCGAGACGGCCATCGTCTGGGATGCCCACCTCGGCGGACGGCCCGTCTGCCTGATCGGGATCGAGAGCCGCAACGTCGAGCGGGAGGGCTACCGCTCTCCCGACGGACCCGATCGCTGGACCGGCGGCACGCTCTTCCCCCTGTCGTCGAAGAAGCTCGCCCGCGCCCTCAACGCGGCGGATGGCAACCGACCCGTGGTCGTGCTGGCGAACCTGTCGGGCTTCGACGGCTCGCCCGAGAGCATGCGCAAGCTGCAGCTGGAGCACGGCGCCGAGATCGCCCGGGCCGTGGTGAACTTCCGCGGTCCGATCCTTTTCTGTGTCGTCTCCCGCTACCACGGCGGCGCCTACGTGGTGTTCTCGAAGGCCCTGAACCCGGGCCTCGAGGCCTCCGCCCTGACGGGCTCCTTCGCCTCCGTGATCGGCGGGGGGCCGGCTGCGGCGGTGGTCTTCGGTCGGGAGGCCCGAGCCCGGGCCGCCGCGGATCCGCGGCTCGCGGGCCTGGAGGGCGAGTCGCGGGAGCGCCGCTTCCAGGAGGTGGTGCTCGAGAAGCAGGCCGGGATCGCGGCGGAGTTCGAGGCGGTGCACACGGTGGAGCGGGCCCGGACGGTGGGGAGCCTGGACCGGATCGTGGCGCCGGAGGCCCTGCGCCCCCATCTGATCGCCTCCCTGGGCCGCCGGGCCGGCGCCGGGTCGGAGCCGAGCCGATGAGCGCGACGCGGACGCTGCACTTCTATCTCGACTTCATCTCGTCCAACGCCTACCTCGCCTGGGAGGCCCTGCGCCGGCGGCCCGACGCAGACGGCCTGCGCCTCGAGCCGGTGCCCGTCCTCTTTGCCGGTCTGCTGGAGGCCCACGGGACCCTCGGTCCCGCCGAGATCCCCGCCAAGCGCAACTGGATGCTCCGCAACACCCTGCGCAAGGCCCGGCTGCTGGGGGTCCCCCTGGAGCCGCCGCAGCACCATCCGTTCAATCCGCTCCTCTCCCTGCGGGTGGCCTCCCTGCCGGGTCCGCTGCCCGAGCGACAGGAGCTGGTGTCGGGCCTGTTCCGGGCGGTCTGGGCGCAGGGCCTGCACGTGAGCGAGCCGGAGGTCGTGGCGCGGGTGGCCACGGAGGTGGGTCTCGACGGGCCGGCCCGGGTCGCCGAGGCCCAGCGGCCGGCCGCCAAGGAGCGCCTGCGCGCCCAGACCGACGCCGCGATCGCCGCCGGGGTCTTCGGAGTGCCCAGCATGATCGTCGACGGCGAGCTCTTCTGGGGCTACGACGACCTGCCCTACCTCGAGGCCCTCCTGGAGGGTCGCGACGCCCTCGACCCGGCCGCGCTGGAGCGCTGGCGGGCGCGGACGGTGGCCCCCTCCGCCCAGCGTCGGCAGATGCGCGGGGGCTGAGTCCCCTCAAGCCGCCCGGACGCCGCACCGATTCCGGTGTCATGCGGACGGTCCCGCGTCGCTCTCCCGCGCTGGTGGTGCTGGCCACCCTGGCCTGCTTCCTCGGCGGCCCCTTCCTCGGTCTCGCCCTGACCGAGGTGGCGGGCACGAGCTCCTTCGCCGCCCAGGCCGCCAGCTTCTTCGCCTTCCTGCTCAGCCTCTTCGGCGGGATGCTCCTCTGGTTCGGCTTCGCGGTGGTGCTGCTGGTGCCCCGCTTCCTGTGGTGGGCGGGGCGATGGCGCTCTATGCCGCCGTCGGCGCCCTGTACGGGGGGGCTGCTCTGGCGCCTCGCCCACCAGGGCTACCTGCCGTTCCCCGAGCCGCAGTAGGCGGGCTGCGTTTTCCCGACGGCGCGCCGCGGGTAGCCTGTGCCTCCATGCGCCGCCGCCGCCCCATCGCGCTGGCCCTGCTCGCGTTGCTCGCCCCGCTCGCCTGCGGCGGTCCCGTGGGGCCGCTGGCGGGCGGTCGGCTGCGGGGCGAGACCCACAAGGGCCCCGTGGAGAGCTGGGACTTCGCCGCCCCGGTGGAGACGATCCAGCTCGAGACCCGGCCCGAAGACCCGCACTCGGTCAACGTCTGGAGCGCGACCGTGGAGGGGCGGCTCTACGTGCCATCCTCGATGATCCTGGGCCCCGAGACCCCGACCGAGCGCGCCTGGGTGCGGCACGCGACCGACGATCCGCGCGTCCGGCTGCGGATCGATGGCACGATCTACGCGGCCGAGGCCCGGCGGGTGGAGGGCGTTGAGTACGAAGCCGCGCTCGCCGCGCTCGACCGGAAGTACGCGCAGGACCCGGCCGGGCGGGATGGCTCCCGGGAGATCTGGATCTTCCGGATCCATCCCCGCTAGCCGCGACGCGGTGCTCGCCGATCTCGACCCGGGGTCAGCGGATCCAGAGGCCGCCCCAGAAGAAGGCGGCGAGCTCGTCCATGCCCTCGAGCTCCGGCGGCACGGGACCCGCGCCGGAGGCGGCCTGGGCAGCCTGGCGGATCTCGGCCTCGCGCTCGATGGACGCGTAGAGCTCGTCCCAGGTCTCGTTCGAATCGTCGAGGCTGATCTCGAAGCTCGCCATGCGGACCCCTCCCTGCGCTGCGCCGCCTCGAGCGTGCGTCCGAGGATGCACCGAGTGCGGCTGCCCGACTGAGTGCGGCTGCCCGACGGAGTGCGGCTGCCCGACGGACCCCCGACGGACCGCGGGTGCCCGACTGGGCGGCACCCGTGCCGACCATCGGGGCAGCTGCAGGCCCCTGCTCCGATCATACGACCTCCGACGACGGAGCGGGGCTTCGAAATCGAGCTGACTGCACGTCCCGTGCCGCGAATCGGCCCCGGCGGGGATCAGGTGGGAGCGGGCTCGATCTCCACCCAGCGGGCCGTGGCCGACGTGAGCAGCTCGTCGCGCGCGTCCACGATCTCTCCGCGCACGAAGATGCTACGGCCCTCGCGACGCTCCACCCGGGCGCGCACCCGCAGCGGCTGTGTCGTCGGTGCGGGACGCCGGTAGCGCAGCTGGAGGTCTGCCGTGGCGACGTTCGGAAACGGGCGATCCATCCCGGTGTCCCGGGCCGCGTGGACGGCCATGCCCATGGCCTCGTCGAGGAGCGCGGCCTGGATGCCGCCGTGGATCACGCCGGGCACACCCTGCCAGTGGTCGCACGCGGGGATGCGGCACTCGACGGCGCGATCGGCGTGGACGCGGAAGACGAGCTGGAGTCCGACCGGGTTGTGGGGGCTGCAGTCGAAGCAGAGGTTCTCGGGCTCGTCGTTGACGAGCACCCGCACGATCTCCTCGTCCACGGGGCTCAGTAGATCCCGCCGAGCTTGCCGTGGTCCCAGCTCATGATGCGCTCGGGACGCACCACGATCGCGGTCTTCTTGGGGGCTTGGGCGCGGGAGACCTTCTCGAGCGCCTCCTCGGGCGCGCCGGCCGGGGTGTTGCGCCGCAGCACGGCCATGGTGAGCTCGTGCACCGTCTCGTCGTCGTCGTGCAGCTCGGCGCGCCCCTTCATCTGGGCGCCGCGCAGCGCCGAGTACTCGAGGCCGTCCTCCAGCAGCAGGGTGCAGCGGGGGTCGCGGCGCAGGTTCACGACCTTCTGGGATTTGCTGTACGTCTCGAACACGAAGGCGCCTTCCACCACCCCGAACCACAGCGGCACCAGGTGCGGCGTGCCGTCCCGATTGATGGTCGCCAGGTGGATGCTCTTCTGGGCGTCGACGAACGCCCAGAACTCGGCATCGCTCATCCGGACCTTGTCGCGTCGCTTCGGCATCGGACTCCTCGCGGGCTCTCAACGTAGCCGGCCGTCGCCCGCCGCCGCTACGTCGCCGGGCGGGTGGGCCCCGTGGCGCTCGCGAAGCCGCTCGAGGGCGGCCGCGGCCGCGGCCCGCCCGCGCGCGTCCAGGAGGTCGGCGCGGACCCGGGCCCGCACGCGCTCGAGCGCGGGCACGGCGGCGGGCTCGCGGGCGTGGACCCGGACCAGGTGGCTCCCGTAGCTCGACCCGATGGGGCCGCTCCAGCGGCCCACCGGCAGCTCGAGCAGCGCGCGCGCGAACTCGGGGCCGAAGAGCTTGGCGGCCTCCCGCTCCGACTGGAGGGGCTGCTGGCGGGAGACGAGGAAGGGGTCTCCCGCCTCCGGATCGCCGGCGCCCGCCGCCGCGAGGGCGGTGCGGGCGGCGCGGGCGGCCCCGTCGGCGCCGCGCCGGACCGGGTCGAAGAAGCGCTGCTCGAAGCGGACCCGCGCAGGCAGGGCGTAGCGCTCGGCGTGGGCGGCCAACCAGGCGGCGAGCTCCTCCTCACGGGGCTCCGCCGCCCGCCCCGGGGCCTCGAGCTCGGCCCGCATGCGCTGGACCAGCCGCCGCCGCACGACCAGGTCGCTGCGCTCCATGCCGAGCGCCCGCGCCCGCCGCAGCAGGGCGTCGGGATCGCCCGTCCCGTCGCCCAGGAAGCGCATGTTGCGCAGCAGGCGCAGGCGCACCACCGGATCGTGTCGATGCAGGCCTCGGGCGAGGGCCTCGCGGAAGAGGACCTCCTCGTCCGGGTCCGTCGGCGTCCCCGGTGCGGACGCCATCGCCGCGGGCCTCGGCGGCGGCTCGGATGGGCCGCCGCCCAGGAGGGCGGTGGCCGCGAACAGCAGGCCCCCGACCGCGAGGAAGTGGCCGAGGGCGCGCAGGCTCGAGCCGTCTCTACACGCCATCGGGTCGGGTGCCGACGACGCCGGCGGCCTCCAGGGCGTCGATCTCCGCGTCGGGGTACCCCGCCTCCGCGAGGACCTCGCGGTTGTGCTGGCCGAGCAGCGGGGCCGGCCCGCGCAGCCAGCGCTTCACGCCGCGGTAGTGGAAGGGGGCCGCGGGGACGGGGTGGACCCCCACCACCGGGTGCTCCACGGGCTCGTAGAACCCCCGGGCGACGAGCTGGGGACAGCGGCTGGTGGCGCGCGGATCGGCCACGGGCGCGGCCGGGATCGCCGCTGCCAGGAGCGTCTCGACCAGCGCGTCCCGGTCGCGCTCCGCGCACCAGGCGCCCAGGGCCGCGTCGATGCGGTCGTGGGCGGCGCGCCGACCGGGCCGGCGGGCGAGCGCCGGCTCCCGGGTCCAGTCCGGCGTGCCCAGCAGCCCGACCAGGGACTCCCACTGGGCGTCCGTCTCGACGGAGAGCGCCAGCCAGGGGCCCCCGGCGGGGTGCGCTCCGCGGCAGCGGTAGAGGCCCTGGGGCGCGGCCCAGGGCGAGCGATTGCCCTCCCGCTCCAGCAGCCGTCCGTGCGCGGTGAACTCCACCAGCTGCTCGGCGGCCGCGTTCAGCGCCCCCTCGACCATGGTGCACTCCACCTGGCAGCCGCGGCCCGTCCGCTCGCGACGTCCCAGGGCCACCAGGAAGGCGAAGGCGGCGTGCATGCCGGCGAGGGGGTCGCAGGGCCCGCGCTGGATTCGCGGCTGGTCGTCCCGGTGGCCCGTGAGCCAGGCCAGGCCGGTCATCTGCTCCATGGTCTGGGCGAAGCCCACGTTGTCGCGCCAAGGTCCGGAGAGGCCGAACGCGGGCATGCGCACGAACACCGCGCGCTCGTTCAGGTCGCGGATCACGTCCCCGGTGAGGCCGAAGCTCTCCATCACCCGGGGTGAGAAGTTGTCGAAGATGCCGTCGGCCCCGGCCACCAGGCGCCGGAAGGCCTCCTGGCCGCGCGGGTCCGTGAGGTCGATGGCCAGGCCGCGCTTGCCGGTATTGGCCGCCAGGTAGAAGTGGCTGGCCTCCCACCAGGTCGGGTGCCGGGCCGCGAACATGCCCCCGACGAAGCGCATGCCGTCGGGCCGACGCGTGGACTCCACGTGGATCACGTCGGCACCGAGCATGCCGAGCATGTGGGTCGCCGAGGGGCCCGCCCACCAGGCGGTGAGGTCGAGGACGCGAATCCCCTCGAGGGGAAGCGGCACCGGGCCCGGCGCTGCGGGGCGCTGCACGTCGCGGGCCTCGATGCGTCCGGTGTGCTCGCCGGGCCGCGGGGCGGGCCGGAAGGGCGGGGCCTCCTCCCCGTCGACAAGATACGGCGGGCGGGGATGGAGGAAGCGATCGGTGGGATCGCGGCGCAGGACGCCGCGGGCGCGGATCTGGGGATGGTCGCGCACGCTGTCGCCGTTGCAGAGCGGCGCGACCGGGATGCGCAGCAGCGACGCCCGCTCGACGATCTCGGCGGTGGTGTGTCTGCGGGTCCAGGCGTGCACGATCTCGTTCCACTCGTCGAAGCGGGCCATCCGTCCGGCGAACTGGGCGAGGGCCGCGTCGTCCTCGAGGTCGCTGCGCTCGATCAGCAGCAGGAAGTCGGAGAACTGCTGGCGCGAGTTGGTGCAGAAGCCCACATAGCCGTCGGCGGTGGGCTCGATGGACGGGGTCTCCTGGGTCATCGGGAGGGGCGCCTGGGGGTCGAGGTCCCCCCCGCCGAGCATGCGGTGCACCAGGTCCATGTAGTTGGTGCCCGCGATGGTCATCAGCTCGAGCAGCGAGAAGTCCACGTGCTCGCCGTGGCCGGTGCGCCGCGCGCGGAGCACGGCAGCCAGGGCGGCCACCGAAGCGAAGGTGCCGCCGACCCACTCGGTGATGCGTCCCCCGCACTGGAAGGGCTCCTGGCCGCCCCGGCCCCGGGTGCCGAGGGAGCCCGACTGGGCCTGGATCGTGAACTCCGTCGCGGGCCGGTCGGCCCAGGGACCCGTGCGACCGAAGGGCGTGATGGAGAGCACCACCAGGCCCGGGTGGCGTTCGACGAGCGCCTCGGCGTCGAACTCACCCGGGGCGAAGCCCTCGACGACGAGGTCGGCGCCGGCCACCAGGTCGGCCAGTCCCCCGGCGTCGGGGCGGTCGGACTCCGCGCGGGTGACGCTGCGGGTGTTCTGGCGCAGGAACGCGAAGAGTGGGCCGTCCGCTCCGTCCAGGGGAGCGCCGGTGGCCGACCAGCACCGCAGGGGATCTCCGCCCGGCGGCTCCACCAGGACCACGTCGGCCCCGGCGTCGGCGAGCAGCTTGCTGCAGTAGGCCCCAGCGATGCCGCTGCTGAAGTCGACGACCCGGATGGGCTCGAGGCCGATCACTCAGTCGACGCCGTAGAGCGCGGCTGCGTTGGCGTGGAGCACCTTGCCCAGGACCTCGTCGGGCAGGTGCCCCAGGGCCTTCTCCGCGTAGACGCGCGGGTGGTCGGCCGGCGTGTAGTCGCTGGGCGCCATGCAGGTGGGGTGCGGGTAGTCTGTCTCGTACAGGAAGTTGTCCGGGAAGCGGGTCAGGGGGTCGGTGAGGGTGGCCTCCTCGAACCAGAAGCAGGCGTAGATCTGGCGCCGGAAGTACTCGCTCGGCAGGAGGTACTCGGGGTGCTCCTCGCGGACGCCGCAGTTCTGCCACTGCCAGTCGAAGCTCTCGATGGTGCCGGGGACCCAGCCCGCGCCGCTCTCCACGGAGACGAACTCGAGCCGCGGGAAGCGGTGGCAGACGCCGCCGAAGATGATGTCGGCCAGGCAGCGCGAGTTGTCGAGGAAGAAGAGCGCGGAGGCCCGGGCGAAGTTGGTGCGCAGCCCCATGCCCCCGGCGTCGTTCATGAGCTCGCCGATGTCTCCCGAGCCCACGTGGAAGCTGATGGGGAGTCCGGCGTCCTGGGCCGCGGCCCAGAGCCGATCCCACTGGGCGTGGGCGAGGGGAGGAAGCGCGAAGCTCCGGGGCTCGCCCGGCATCAGCACCGCCCGGTGGCCCGCGGCGGCGCAGCGCTCGATCTCCTTCACGGCGGTCGCCACGTCCCAGAACGGCGTCGCCATGACCGGGAGGAGGCGCCCGGCGTCGGCGCTGCACCACTCCACCAGGAAGTCGTTGTAGGCCTGCACGCAGGCCAGCATCAGCTCGGGGTCGCCGAGCTGCAGGAAGCGCCCCGAGCCGAAGCCACCCACGTTCGGGTAGAGGACCTGGGCGTGGATGCCCTCCTCGTCCATGTACGCGAGCCGCGCGTGGGCGTCGTGGGAGGCCCGGGGGATGTCGTCGTAGGTGGGAGGGAAGTCCGGGAAGCTGCCGTGGAAGCCCGCCATGGAGAAGATGCCCGGGAAGCCCACCGGCTTCCCGCCGAGCATCCAGACGTCCCGGTCGCCCCGGCGCTCGACCCGCGGGACCCGGTCGCGCCAGCGGGCCGGCACCCGCGACGTCCAGACATCGGGGGGCTCGGTCACGTGGGTGTCGACGTCGATGACCCGGAAGCGGTCGAACAGATCGGCCACGGGCGATCCTCCTCGGTGGACCCGCCAGTATATCCGACCGACCCGGCCCGACGGGGATCCGGTAGCATCCGTCCGGTGCGCGTGCTGGTGACCGGCGGGACGGGCTTCGTGGGCTCCCACACGGCGTTGGCCCTGATCCGGGCGGGCCACGCCGTGCGTCTGCTGGTCCGCGACCGCTACAAGGCCGAGCGTCTCTACGGCAGTCGGAGCGCGCGTCCGGAGCTGGCGCTGGGCGACATGGCCGACGCCGAGGCGGTCGCCTCGGCGCTGGACGGGAGCGACGCGGTGGTGCACGCGGCGGCCAACGTCTCGCTCCGGGCCTCCGAGGCCGAGCAGACCCTCCGCACGAACCTGCGCGGCGTGGAGACCGTGGTGGGCGGCGCCTCCCGGCGCGGAATCCCGACCGTCTACGTCTCGAGCGCGGTCGTGCTCTTCCGTCCCCACGGCCCGCCCATCACGCCGGACGCGCCGGTGGCCGAGGGCCGCACGCCCTACGCCCGCGCCAAGGTGGCGTGCGAGCACGCGGTGCGCGCGCTGCAGGAGTCGGGCGCGCCGATCCTCATCGGCTACCCGACGGGCGTCGTCGGGCCCGACGACCCGGGCTTCTCGGAGGCCAACCACGGGGTGCGCGCCTCGGTGCGGGATGTGGCGCTGCTCACGGCCAGCGGGATGCAGATCGTGGACGTCCGCGACCTGGCGCGGATCCACGCGGCGTTGGTGGAGCGGGGCGGGGCCGGCCGCTTCCTCGCCGCCGGGCACTTCTTGCCCTGGCGCGACTATTGCGCGCTGCTCGAGGAGATCACCGGCCGCCGCCTGCGCAAGCTCCGCGTGCCGGGCTGGCTCCTGCGCGGCGCCGGCCACCTGGGCGACGCGGCCAAGCGCGTGCGCGACTTCGACTTCCCGCTGACGAGCGAGGCCATGACCTACGTGACGCGCTGGCGCGGGGTCGAGGATGGGAAGACCGTCGCCGAACTCCGCGTCGGCTATCGGGATCCGCGGGACACCCTGCGCGACGCCCTGGCCTGGATGCATCGGGCGGGCCACCTCACGGCCGAGCAGGTCGGCCGCGTGGCGGCCCCGCGTTGAGGCAGGCCGGGCTCGCCGGGGCGAGCGTCGTCGGGTTCGTCGGGGCGGGCGTCGTCTGGCTCGCCGCGGCGGGCGTCGTCTGGCTCGCCGCGGCGGGTCTGCTGGTCGCCTGTGGCGGCGACGGCGCCACCCGCACCCTGCGGCTGGGCCACGGGCTCGACGCGAGCCATCCGGTGCACCGGGCCATGGCGCACATGGCGGCGCGGATCGAGACGCGGTCCGGGGGGCGCCTGCGCCTGCTGGTCCATCCGAGCGAGCAGCTCGGCAGCGAGCGCGAGTGCCTGGAGCTGCTGCAGATCGGCAGCCTCGCCATGACCAAGGTCTCGTCGGCGGTCCTCGAGGGCTTCGTGCCCGAGTTCTCCCTGCTGAGCCTCCCCTATCTCTTCCGGGACGAGGCCCATCGCTTCGCCGTCCTCGAGGGAGAGATCGGGCGGGCCCTGCTGCGATCGGCCGAGCCCTACCGCCTGCGCGGCCTGGCCTACTACGACGCGGGCACCCGCAGCTTCTACACCCGCGAGCGTCCGGTGCGGACGCCGGCCGATCTGCGGGGCCTGAAGATCCGCACCCAGGAGAGCCCCGTGGCCATGGCCCTGGTGAACGCGCTCGGCGCCGCGGCCACGCCCGTCGCCTGGGGGGAGCTCTACACCGCGCTGCAGGAGGGTGTCGTCGACGGCGCGGAGAACAACCCGCCCTCCTTCCACCTGTCGCGCCACTACGAGGTGGCCCGCTACTACACCCTCGACCGGCACACGGCGGTTCCCGACGTGCTCCTGATGAGCACCTCCGTCTGGGCGGCGCTGACCGCGGAGGAGCGGGCGTGGCTCGAGGCGGCGGTGGCGGAGTCGGTGCTGCTCCAGCGGCGTCTCTGGAAGCAGGCCAGCCGCGAGGCCCTCGAGGCGGTGGTCGCCGACGGGGTGGAGGTGGTCGAGCCGGACCCGGCCGCCTTCGCGGCCGCCGTGGAGCCGCTCTACGCGACGTATCGGGCGGATCCCGTGCTCGGGCCGTGGATCGCCCGGATCCGGGGGGGGCCTTGAACGTCGTCGACGGTCTGGCAGCACGGGTCGACCGCGGGGTCGCCGGGCTGCTGGTGGCGCTGATGGCGATCGCCGTCGGCAACGTGGTCTGGCAGGTGTTCTCCCGCTTCGTCCTGGGCGCGCCGAGCTCCTTCACCGACGAGCTCGCCCGCTACCTGCTGGTCTGGATCGGGCTCCTGGGGGCGGGCCACGCGGCCGGCCGTCGCGCCCATCTCGCCCTCGACCTGCTGCCGGCCCGACTCGGGCCGCGCGGGCGCGCGCGCCTCGGCCTGGCGACGGAGTGCGTGGTGTTCCTCTTCGGCGCGCTCGTCCTCGTCGTCGGCGGCGGCGGGCTCGTCGCCCTGACACTCTCCCTGGGGCAGCGCTCGGCGGCCCTGGGCGTACCCCTGGGCGTCGTCTACGCGGTGCTCCCGGCGACGGGACTCCTGCTCATGCTCCACAGCACGCGCTTCGGGCGCGACCACCTGCGCGTGGTGCGGGGGGGCTCCCCCGGCGCCGAGGAGCCGGCCGGTGGCTGAGGCAGGGGTACTCGCTGCGGTGTTCCTGGTGCTCCTGGTTGCGGGCGTCCCGGTGGCGATCGCGATCGGCGCGGCGACCCTGGCGGCCCTGCTCCTCAGCATCCCCGCGGTGCCGGCCCTGGTGACCCTGGCCCAGCGCGTCGCCACCGGCCTCGACGCCTTCGCGCTGCTCGCCATCCCCTTCTTCATCCTCACGGGCCAGGTCATGAACCGGGGGGGCATGGCCCGCCGTCTGATCGACTTCGCCCGCCAGCTCCTCGGCGGGCTGCCGGGAGGCCTGGGTCACGTGAACGTGCTGGCCTCGATGCTCTTCGGCGCCATCGCCGGCTCGGCGGTGGCGGCCGCCTCCGCCGTCGGCAGCGTGGTCGTGCCGCGCATGGAGGAGGACGGCTACGAGCGCGAGTTCGGGGCCGCCGTCAACATCGCCGCGGCCACCCAGGGCCTGGTGATCCCCCCGAGCAACATCCTGATCATCTACTCCCTGGCGAGTGGCGGCGTCTCCATCGCCGCGCTCTTCCTCGCGGGCTACCTGCCCGGGATCCTGGTGGGCGTCCTGCTCATGGGCGTCGTGGCCCTCACCGCCGGTCGACACCGGCGCCAGACGGTGAGGGTCGCCCCGCCGGACGCGGGCGGGCTCCTCGCGAGCTTCGGCCGGGCGCTGCCGAGCCTGCTGCTCCCGGGGCTGGTGATCGGCGGCATCACGGCGGGCGTGTTCACCGCCACCGAGGCTGCCGCCGTCGCCGTGGTCTACGCCCTGGGGCTGGCCGCGTGCTACCGGGAGCTGCGGCTGGCCGACCTCCCGGAGCTCCTGCTGGAGACGGCCACGACCACGTCGGTGGTGCTGCTACTCGTCGGCACCTCCTTCGGGCTGGCCTGGGTGCTGGCCTACGCGCAGCTGCCCCAGGAGATCGCGGCGACCCTGCTCGGGTTCGCCGACAGCCCGCTGGCCGTCCTGTTCGTGGTGAACCTCACGCTGCTTCTGGTGGGCACCTTCATGGACATGACGCCGGCCGTGCTGATCTTCACGCCGATCTTCCTGCCGGTGGCGCGGGAGCTGGGCATCCACCCCGTACACTTCGGCATCACCATGGTGCTGAACCTCTGCATCGGCCTCTGCACGCCCCCGGTGGGCAGCGTGCTCTTCGTCGGCTGCTCGGTGGCGGGGACACCGATCGCCGGCGTGGTGCGGTCGCTGCTGCCGCTGTTCGCGGCGTTGCTGCTGGCGCTCGCCCTCGTGACGGCGCTGCCCGAGCTCTCGCTCTGGCTGCCGCGCCAGTTCGGCTACTGAGCGGAGGCCTCGTGCGTGGGCTCGGCCGACTCGGACTCGTGCTGCTCGGACTGGTCGCGCTGGTCGTGGCGGCGTGGTTCGCCCTGGGGCTGGACGACTGGCGCCGCGACGTCCAGGAGGTCCAGGCCTATCGCCGCTCGGTCGCCGAGACGGAGCACGCGCCGACGCCGCCGCTCGTCGCCAACGTCTTCGCCCGCGAGCGCATCTCCCTCGACGGCACCTGGCAGGCGCTCATCGATCCCCTGCGCGCCCAGACGAACCTCCTGGGCCTGATCCAGCGCGACGTGCGTCCCTCCTCGCCCGCCGACCTGGTGGAGCCCTCCTTCGAGGGGGGCCTGACCCTGCGGGTTCCCGGGGACTGGAACAGCCAGGACCCGCGCCTGTTCTTCTATCGGGGAGGCGTCTGGTACGCGCGCCGCTTCGACGCGCCCGTGCGCCCCGATCGACGCGCCTTCCTGCACTTCGGCGCGGCCAACTACCGGGCCGAGGTCTACCTGAACGGGCGGCGTTTCGGCGTCCACGAAGGCGGCTTCACCCCGTTCAACGTGGAGGTCAGCGGGGCGCTGCGCGCCGAGGGCAACTGGCTGGTGGTCCGGGTGGACAACGAGACCGGCCCCGAGGACGTCCCCACCCCGGAGACCGACTGGCTGAACCACGGCGGCCTCACCCGGGAGGTGTCCCTGCTCTGGCTGCCGCGGACCTTCGTCCGCGACTACGCGCTGGGCCTGGGCCCGGAGGCGGGCTCGCTCGCGGGATGGGTGCAGCTCGACGGTCCCGACCGCGCCGGCGCCGAGGTCGCGGTCGCGATCCCCGGGCTCGGCGTCTCGGTGCGCGCGAGGGCGGACGCCGAGGGCCGCGCCACCTGGGATGCGACCGCGGAGCCCGCGCTCTGGTCCCCCGCGGCCCCGACGCGCTACGCGGTGGAGATCCGCGGCGGCGGCGATGCCGTCGCCGACGAGGTGGGCTTCCGGCGGGTGGAGACCCGTGGCGACGAGATCCTCGTGAACGGCGAGCCGGTCTTCCTGCGCGGGATCTCGATCCACGAAGAGGCGCCGGAGGGCGGTCGCGCCTGGAGCCCGGAGCACGCGGAGGCGCTGCTGGGCTGGGCCCGGGACCTCGGCTGCAACTTCGTGCGTCTCGCCCACTACCCCCACAACGAGCACATGCTGCGGGCCGCCGACCGCCTGGGCCTGTTCGTCTGGGGCGAGATCCCCGTGTACTGGAACATCGCTTTCGAGAGCCCGCGCACGCTGGCGCGCGCGAAGCGGCAGCTCTCGGAGATGATCGCCCGCGACCGCAACCGGGCCGCGATCCTCTTCTGGAGCATCGGGAACGAGACGCCGATCACGCCGGCCCGCAACGACTTCATGCGTCGCCTCGCGGACCACGTGCGCAGCGAGGACCCCTCGCGCCTGGTCACCGCGGCGCTGCTCACCGGGCGGGAGGTGCTCGAGCCCCTGCTGATCCGGTCGGTGCTTCCGGCGCTCGTCGGGGTGCCCCGCTCCAGCTGGGTGCTCCGGGTCGACGATCCGCTCGGCGACATCGTGGACGTGCCGGCGCTGAACGAGTACCTGGGCTGGTACTACGCGACCCCCCTGGCGATGCTCACGCCCTTCGGGAGCCACAAGGTCCGCAAGACGATCCTCGACCACCTGGACCGCGTGCGCATCGAGACCGGCACGGGCAAGCCCCTGGTGATCAGCGAGTTCGGGGCCGGGGCCGTGGCGGGTCGCCACGCGCCCGAGGCCGAGCTCGCCGTCTTCAGCGAGGAGTACCAGGCCCTGGTCTACCGGCGTCAGCTCGCGATGATCGAGCGCCAGCCCGACGTGCGCGGGATCTCGCCCTGGGTGCTGAAGGACTTCCGCTCCGCCATGCGCCTGCACTCGGGGCTCCAGGACTACTGGAACCGCAAGGGGCTCGTGTCGGATGACGGCCGGCGCAAGCAGGCCTTCGACGTCCTGCGCGACTGGTACCGGCGCCGCGCGGAGAACGACTAGGAGACGGGCCCCGCCTCAGACGTCGATCCAGACCGGCGCGTGGTCCGAGGGCGTCAGCCCCTCGACCTTCTTGCGCCAGTCGCGATCGATTCCGGCGTCGCGCACGCGCTCCGCCAGGGGCCGGGTGGCCAGCAGGACGTCGATCCGCAGGCCCTGGCGGCGGTGGAAGGCGCCGCCGCGGTAGTCCCACCAGCTGAAGGCCTGCAGCTCCGGGTACCGCGCCCGGAAGACGTCCACGAAGCCCCAGTCCAGCAGCCGCTGGAAGCGCTCGCGCTCCGCCTCGGTGTGGAAGATGGCGCCCGCGTGGCCGGACTCGTCCCAGGAGTCGATCGCCGCCGGGACCACGTTGAAGTCGCCGCACAGGACCGCCGGGCGGTCCGGGGCCAGAGTCTCCTCGGCCCAGGCGGCCAGGGCGTCGAGCCAGGCGAGCTTGCGGGGGAAGTCCGCGTGATCGACCGACTTGCCGTTGGGCACGTAGACGGTCGTGAAGCTGAGCTCGCCGACCTCGGCGGTCACCAGCCGGGCGCCCATCTCCTCCTGGCCCGGGAGGCCCTGCTGCCGCACGACCGCCGGCTCCCGGCTGACCACCGCCACCCCGTTCCAGCTCTTCTGGCCGTGCACCAGGGCGGAATAGCCCTCCTTCTCGAAGACTTCGTAGGGGAACTGCGCATCGGTGAGCTTGAGCTCCTGCAGCCCCACCACGTCCGGCTGGCGCTCCCGCAGCCAGTGTCCCGCGAACTGCAGGCGGGCCCGGAGTCCGTTGACGTTCCAGCTGGCGAGCCTCATCGAGTGGATCTCACGTCGCTTGTCCCTCCTGGGCCCATGAAGATAGGGTCCTGCGTCGACCCCTGCTCAAGTCTCCTGCGGGGCGGGCCGATTTCACTCGCGGAAAGGCGACCGGGCTCCGGGGGGCGCACCTCCCAGCACGGAGGGGGAAGAAGAAGACCATGGCGGATGCAACCGCATTCGACTGGCTCTGCGCGCAGCTCGAGGAGCGCACGTCGCTCGACCGTCTGGAAGCCCGCGGAACCGTCCGGCTGGCCCTGAAGGAGGCGGGTCTGGACGCCAAGGGCGTCACCGCCTCCCAGATGGGCGTGGTCCTCGCGAAGGTGCTTCCCGCCGAGCTCGATGCACGGGGCGTCTCGGGCTCCGCGGACGTCTGTCGCGCGCTCGCGAGCGCGCTCGCGGAGGATTCGAAGGGCTGGGACTCCCAGCACGGCGCCGAATCGCCCGAAGAGGTCTTCAAGCGGCTGGCGGCCGGTTGAGCGCCCCATGGAGCTGCTGATCTGGTCCGGCTTCCTGGCCTTCTTCGTCGTGGCGCTGGTGGTGGGCGTTCGACTGCTCGCCCTGGCCGCCCGCACCCGCCTGCTCCCGGAGCTGCTGATCGGCGTCGGCGTCCTGGGGATCGGCCCGGTCGGCTTCGGTCTCTCCGTGGCCTCCCAGCAGATGGAGGCGGGCCGGCCCGCGGTCGCCCACGTCCTGGCGCTGGTCGCGATGCTGGCCGTGGCCGCGGGCATCATCTCCAAGCTCGTCTTCAACTGGCGCGTGTACCACCCCGCCCGGGCCGGCGTGCGGGCGCTGGTGGTCGTCGCCTCGCTCCTGCTGCTCGGCGCCTGCGTCCACAACCTGTTCCGGCCCTCCACCGACTTCGCGCGCCACGACCCGAACTTCTTCATCCGCTGCGTCCTCCAGATCGGCGCCCTGCTGTGGGGAGCCGGAGAGGCGCTCCGCTACTGGCGGATGATGCGGAAGCGGGGGCGGCTCGGGATCGGCGACCCGGTGGTCTGCAACCGCTTCCTGCTCTGGGGCATCGGCGCCGGGGCCGCCGGCGTGGGGTCCCTGATCGGCATCGTCACCCAGGTGGCCCTCGGCGTGACCAGCGCCACCGGGCCCAGCTGGGTGATGGCGAGCTCCTCGGCCCACGGCATGGTCGCGGCGATCGCCATGTGGCTGGCCTTCCTGCCGCCGAGCGCCTACGTCCGCTACGTGAAGTCACACCAGCCCGCCTGAGACCCGCCGGCCCGGCATCCGCACGGGGGGCGTCAATCACCGGCGTTGCGCGCGTCGAGGGCGGCGCGAACCCGAGCGTGCTCGGCCTCGTCCATGCGGAAGTAGCGCCAGAAGATCGCGCCGCCCACCAGGTAGGCCGTCAGCGGCGGCACCGCGAACAGCAGTCGGAGCACCAGCAGCGCCGACGGCGGCTGCTCGACGTTGGGCTCGAACCCCGAGAGCTGGAGCGCAAAGCCCGAGAGCACGACGACCGCCCCGACGCCGAACTTCTGGGCGAAGCCCCAGGTGGCGGCGTAGGAGCCCTCCTTGCGCTCGCCGGTCCGCAGCTCGTCCACGTCGATGACGTCGGCGAGGATCGACTGGCCCACGGCGCCGCCGCAGCCCGACGAGATGCCCGCCAGCGCCATCAGCACCGAGAGCAGGGCCACGTCCCCCTGGCCCGCGAAGAGGGTCGCCCCGAAGGACAGGGCGGTTCCGAACATCGCCACCCGCCAGACCCGGTGCTTGCCGAAGCGGCGCGAGAGTCGCACCCAGACCGGGATCGAGCCGACGGAGAACAGGAAGAAGAAGGCCGGGATCACGATCACCGCCTGCGGGCGCTGTAGCACGTAGTCGGCGAAGAAGGGGGCGAGGACGCCGAGCACGCCCCCTCCGAGCGCCTCGATGAAGTAGACGAAGAGGAGCACCCGCGCGTGGGGGTTGCCGAGGACGTCGCGGGCGGCGGAGAAGGGGCTGCGCGAGCCCCGTCCCACGTAGTCGGGGCGCTCCCGGAGCAGCAGCGGCGTGAGCAACAGGGCCGCCGCGCAGACCGGTCCCGCGAAGCGCGCCAGGTCGCCGGCGGCCTGCCGCGGCGAGGCCGTGTTCTCCAACAGGTAGACCGCGCCGAAGGAGGTCGCCACGCCGATCTGCAGCGCCACGTGGCGCGTGGCGAACACGCGGCTGCGCTCGTGGTAGTCGAGGGAGAGCTCGGCGCCGAGCGAGGTGTGCGGCACGGCGTAGACCGTGAAGGCGGTGTAGATGAGCAGGAGGCCCGCGGCGGACCAGACCACGAGCGCCGTTCCGTGGAAGCTGGCGGGCGGGCTCCAGAGCATGGTGAAGGCGCCCAGCAGCATGGGGATGCCCGCGAGCATCCACGGGCGTCGCCGACCCAGGGGCGTGCGGGTGCGGTCGCTCCAGTAGCCGGCGAGGGGGTCCGAGATCGCATCCCATACCCGCCCCAGCCCCACCAGCAGCCCCACGATGCCGGGCGCGATCAGCAGTACGTCGGTGGCGAACTTCAGGAAGTAGAGCTGGACCAGGAACAGCGGAAAGGCGAAGCCCACCGCCGGCACTCCGTACGCCAGCAGGGTGCCCAGCGACAGGCGCTCCGAACGTTCGTCCACGGCTGGGCCCCCTCGCTCCGCGCCGGCGGGAGCGTAGGGTATCGTGCCGCCGACACATCGCGGAGAATCCCGGATTCCGGGGGCCGGAGGGACGATGCCGGAAGGGTCGACGACGGGCAGGCTGGCGGGCCGGGTGGAGGCGGCCCTGGGGCCCGTGGACGTGCTGATCAAACTCCGCCGGCATCGCCGGCGGCGGTCCGGTCCACCTCCTCGAGCCCGAGGCCTGGGAAGGGCCTGGAGGGCATCGAGGGCCACAGCGCCTACAACGCCTCGAAGGGCGGCGTGGTGGTGCTGACGCGGAACATGGCCGGCGTCGACGAGATCCGCGACCGGATCCGCGACGCCCACCAGCTCGGCCGCCTCGGCCAACCCGTGGAGATCGCCAACGCGGCCCTCTTCCTGGCCTCCGACGAGCCTCCTTCGTGACCGGCCACCGCTTCGGCGTGTCGAAGTTCTTCGGGCTGGAGTAGCGGCCGCGTATACTGTCGACGCCCACCCCACCCACGAGGCTGCCGAGCATGGACGTAGGCGTTCTCCAGATCTTCCAGAACTACCACGGTCGCCACCGCGACGGCGACGTCGTGGCCGCCGAGATGCGCCTGGCCGAGAGCGCCGAGCGCCTTGGCTACGACAAGGTCTGGGCCGTGGAGCACCACTTCACCGACTACGCGGCCTGCCCGGACAACATCGCCTACCTCTCCTGGCTGGCCTCCCGCACCGAGCGGGTGGGTCTCGGCACCGGGGCCGTGATCGTGCCCTGGAACAACCCCTTGCGCGTGGCCGAGCGCATCACCCTGCTGGACCACCTCTCCGGCGGGCGCGCGGTGCTGGGGCTGGGGCGCGGGCTGGCGCGGGTCGAGTACGACCACTCCATGGTCGACATGAACGAGAGCCGCGACCGCTTCGACGAGGCGGCCCGGAT
Source organism: uncultured Spirochaetales bacterium (assembly GCA_964442285.1). GTDB lineage: Bacteria > Myxococcota_A > UBA9160 > UBA9160 > JAFDET01 > CAYTZH01. Next base: position 177,235 of record CAYTZH010000003.1, read on the forward strand.
GATCGTCGACGGCCTCGAGAAGGGCCTCGTCGAGGGCGACGGCCCGTTCTACCCGCAGATCCGCACGGAGATCCGGCCCCGGCCGCTCTCGGGCATCCGCGAGCGCCTCTACTGCGTGGGGATGTCGCCGGACTCGGTGGAGGCCGCCGCGCGGCTCGGCGGTCGCCTCATGACCTTCACCCAGTCGCTCTGGGAGATGTATCGGGACGGGCCCCAGAAGCAGTACACGGAGGCCTTCCGCAAGTACCACGGCGAGGCGCCGCTTCCGCCGCTCACGGGCGACCTCATGTACTGCCACCCGGACCCGGCGGTCGCCGAGGAGAAGGGTTTGCAGTTCATGACGGAGTACTTCCTCACCATCGTCGAGCACTACGAGCTGATGAGCGACCACTTCAAGCACACCAAGGGCTACGACAGCTACGCCACGGCCGCCGACGCCTTCAAGGCGGTGGGCCAGGAGGTCGCGGCGCGCACCTACTGCAGCGTCAACAGCTTCGGCACCCCGGAGCAGCTCGTCGAGAAGCTGCGACGGCGCCGCGCGCTGATCGGCGACTTCGAGCTCAACTGCATCTCGTTCTACGGCAGCATGACGCCGGCGGAGGCGGAGGCGAGCCTCACCCTCTTCGCCGAGGAGGTGCTTCCCGAGCTGCACCGGTGGTGAGCGAGCGGGTCGAGCAGCTCCTCGTCGAGCTGACCCTCGAGGAGAAGGTCGGCCTGCTCTCGGGGACCGACATGTGGCACGCTCGGGGTGTCCCGCGGCTCGGCGTCCCGCTCCTCAAGGTGAGCGACGGTCCCATCGGGGCCCGCGGCGGCGAGATGGCCGGCGGGATCCCCTCGGCGTGCTTCCCGTGCGGCACCGCCCTGGGCGCCACCTGGAACGTCGCGCTGGTGGAGCGCGTGGGGCAGGCCCTCGGCGAGGAGACCCGCGCCAAGGGGGCGCAGGTCCTCCTGGCCCCGACGGTGAACATCCACCGCACGCCCCTGGCCGGCCGCAACTTCGAGGCCTTCTCCGAGGACCCGACGCTCACGGCGCGGCTGGCCGTCGCCTACGTGCGGGGCGTGCAGTCCCGGGACGTCGGCTGCTCGATCAAGCACTTCGTCTGCAACGACTCGGAGCACGAGCGCCACACCATCAGCTCGGACGTGGACCCGCGGGCCCTGCGGGAGATCTACCTGCCCCCGTTCGAGGCCGTCGTGCGCGAGGCGCGGCCCTGGTCGGTGATGAGCGCGTACAACCGCATCAACGGCGTGTATGCCTGCGACCACCGGGAGCTCCTGGAGGACGTGCTGCGCCGGGAGTGGGGCTTCGACGGCTTCGTCGTCTCGGACTGGTTCGGGCTCCAGAGCACGGCGGAGGCCGTGGTGGCCGGCAACGACCTGGAGATGCCCGGCCCGGGCATCCACCGGCGGGAGAAGCTCCTGGAGGCGGTACGGGCGGGCGCTCTCGACGAGAAGGCCGTGGATGCCTGCGCCCGGCGCATGCTGGCGGTGCGGGAGCGCGCCGGCCTGCTCGGGGCGGGGGCCGGACCCGGGCCCGAGCGCGCCGAGGACCGCCCCGAGCATCGGGCCCTGGCGCGCGAGGCGGCCCGGGAGTCCATGGTCCTGCTCCGGAACGAGCGGAGCCTGCTGCCCTTCGACCCCGGTGCGCTCCGCTCGCTGGCGGTGATCGGACCGAACGCCGACGTGGCGCGGGTGCACGGGGGCGGCAGCTGCCGGGTCGAGCCGCACTACGAGGTGTCGCCGCTCCAGGGGATCCGGGCGCGGCTCGGCGAGGGCGTCGACGTGCGCTTCGAGCCGGGCTGCTCGGCGCATCGCGCGATCCCGCCCCTCGACGGGCGCTGGACCCGCGCGGACTCCGATCCGGTGGCCGAGGGCGTATCGGTGGCGTTCTTCGACGGCCTCGCCTGCGAGGGCGAGCCGGTATTGTCCCGGGTCTCGCGGCGGGTCGACTTCCAGTGGCTCGGCCAGTTCCACGAGGCCGTCGACCCGGCGTCCTTCAGCGTGCGGGTCGGTGGGGTGTTCACCGCGCCCGCCGACGGCACCTACACGTTCAGCCTGGTCACCGCCGGCCGCGCCCGCCTCTTCCTCGACGAGCGGGAGGTGATCGACGCCTGGACGCAGCAGGAGCGCGGGGACGCCTTCTACGGCATGGGGAGCGCGGAGCAGACCCACGACGCGGTCCTGCGCGCCGGACAGGTCGTGGCCCTCCGCGCGGAGTACTCGAAGGAGGGAGCGCCCGTGATGGGCGGTCTGCGCATCGGCTGTCTGCGCCGCCTGCCCGAGGACGCCCTGGCCCAGGCCCTGCGGGCCGCCGCCGACGCGGACGCCGCCGTGGTGGTGGTGGGCCTCGACGCCGACTGGGAGACCGAGGGCCGCGACCGGCCCTCCATGGCGCTGCCGGGCGAGCAGGCCGAGCTCGTCCGCCGGGTGGCCGTGGCGAATCCGCGCACCGCCGTGATCCTCAACGCCGGCTCGCCCGTCGACTGCGCGCCGTTCCTCGACACGGTGCCGGCGGCGCTCGTCTGCTGGTACCCGGGCCAGGAGCTGGGCAACGCCCTGGCGGAGCTGCTCTTCGGCGACGTCTGCCCGTCGGGGCGGCTGCCCCAGACCTGGCCCGTCCGCATCGAGGACACGCCCGCCTTCCTCCACTACCCCGGCGAGCGCGGACACGTGGCCTACGGCGAGGGCGTCTTCGTGGGCTATCGCAGCTTCGACGCCCGCCGGATCGAGCCGCGCTTCCCCTTCGGCCACGGCCTCTCGTATACGAGCTTCGCCTACGGCGCACTCGCGCCCGCCCGCGAGCGGATCCGGTCGGGCGAGGACCTCCCCGTGGCGCTGGACGTCACCAACACGGGGGAGCGCGCGGGCCAGGAAGTGGTGCAGCTCTACGTGAGCGACCTGGAGGCGAGCGTGGCGCGGCCCCCCGCCGAGCTGGCGGCCTTCGCCAAGGTGGCGCTCGAGCCCGGCGAGACCCGGCGCGTGGAGCTCGTGGTGCCGGCCCGGGCCTTCGCCTTCTGGGACCCGGCGGCCGGGGACTGGACCGCGGAGCCCGGCGCCTTCGAGCTGCGCGCGGGGGCGTCGTCCCGCGACGTGCGCAGCCGGGCGCGGGTGGAGCTGGAAGCGCCCGCCTAGCCGCCGGCCACGGGCGGGAACACGTCCACCCGGCAGCCCTCCTCCAGTCGGGTCGCGTCCCCGTCCAGCCAGCGGGCGTTGCGCCCGTCCACGAAGACGTTCACCCGCCGCGAGAGGTGACCGGACTCGGTCAGCAGATGCTCCGCCAGGGCCGGCCAGCGGCTCGCCAGGTCGCGGGCCAGGGCCAGGACGGTGCCCGCGGCCGGCACCGGCACGTCCACCTCCCGGGTGCCCACCAGCGGCCGGAGCGTGGCGTAGAACGAGACCCGCACGGGCTAGACGACGTCGAGCTCGCGCAGGACGTCGTCGGGGACCACGCCGTCCTTCCAGCGCCGGGCTGCGTAGTACTCGGCGAGCATGTCGCCGAGCTCCGACACGTGTCCCCTGGACCCGGCCTCGGTCGACGGCTCCTCGGTGTAGCGACGCGGCAGGGTGTCGCTACCGGCGCCGAAGCCCGCCAGGTTGTTGAAGCGGCGCTCCAGGTTGTAGATGCGCTCGCCGGCGCGGAGCACGTCGTCCGCCGAGAAGGGAGTGCCCATGGCGGCGGCGTACTGCTCGGCGTACAGGTCCGCGTCCTCGGCGAAGGCGCTGAACTTGCAGAGGTCGAGGCTGTCGGAGAAGGCGTGCAGGTCCTGGAAGGTCTTCACCAGCTCGCCCTTGCCGCGCCACTCGAGGGGGTCGGCCTCCACCGGCACCACGCCGAGCTCCGCGGCCGCCACGTAGGCGCGCAGGTGGCAGGCGCCGCGGTTGCTGGTGGCGTAGCCGAGCCCCATGCCCTTGAGACCGCGGGGGTCGTAGGCGGGCAGGGCCTGGCCCTTCACGGCCATGGCCAGCTCCGAGTCCCCCAGGGCGACGGCGGCCCGCGCCGGGCCCTCGGCGAGCAGCTCGCCGGCGGCGCCCTCGCGGCGGGCGATGCGCTCGGTGAGCGCGACCATCGCCTCGGTGTCGGCCCAGGCCAGGCCCGGCCCCTCCACCCGGCCGCGCTCGGTGGCCTCCATGTACAGCGAGAGGGCGTTCCCCAGCTCGATCGGGTCCATGCCCAGGTCGTTGCACTGGTCGATGAGCTTGGCGATCGAGCCGATGTCGTCGTTGTCGCAGTTGGCGCCGAGGCTCCAGGCCGGCTCGTACTCGACGCTCTCCATGCGCAGGCCCGCCCACGGGCCCTCCTTCACCTCCACCTCCTTCTTGCAGGCCACCGGGCAGGCGTGGCAGGTGGGGTCGTCCACCAGGAGGTTCTCCTGGACGTACTCGCCGCTCACCCGCTCGGCCCGTTCGCCGAAGGAGGTGAGCTGGCTGTTGCGGGTGCCCAGGGCGCCGATGCGGTTCACGACGTTCATGAGCACGTTGGTGCCGTAGACCGAGAGCCCGCCCTTCTTGGGGCTGGTGATGTTGCCCTCGTCGCGGATGGCGTCGAGCGCCTTGCGCCGCACGCCGCGCCAGCGCTCGAGGTCGTCGACCCGGCTGCGGGCGTTGCCCGCGCGGATCACGATGGCCTTCAGGTTCTTGGCGCCGCCCACCGCGCCGGTGCCGCCCCGGCCGAAGGCGCGGTCGTCCTCGTTCACCCAGGCGGCGAAGCGCACCCGCTGCTCCCCGGCCGGGCCGATGGCGTTCACCGCCAGGTTCTTCTCGCCGTAGCGCCCCCGGAAGAAGTCCACCGTCTCGTGGACGCCGCGGCCCCAGATCTCGGAGGCGTCGCGCAGCGCCACCCGCCCGTCTTCCACGAAGGCGTAGACGGGCGCGTCGGCACGACCCTCGAACACCAGTCCGTCGAGGCCCGCCCAGCGCAGCCGCGCGGCGGTCCAGCCCCCCTGGTGGCTGTCGGTCACGGTGCCCGTGAGCGGACTCTTGGTGACGCAGGCCCAGCGGCCGCTCATGCTCACCTCGGAGCCGGAGAGCGGACCGTTGAAGAAGCACAGGACGTTCTCGGGGGAGAGCGGGTCCACCCGGGGGCCGGCCTCCAGCACGTAGCGCACGCCCAGGCCGCGGGCTCCGATGTAGCGCTCCACCCAGGCCTCGGGGGCCGGCCGCAGCGAGACCGAGCGACGGCCCAGGTCCACGTGGGCGATGGATCGACCGAAGCGCGCGAGCTCCATGCTGACCTCCGACGGATGTCGGCGGGCGGCCGGGCCCGCCGTCGCACCAGCCTAGCACGCGGCGTGCGGCCGACGGCTCGACTTGATGCCGCGGCCCGTCACGCTACACCCGTGCTCTTCTTCCAGCCGAGCGAGGCGAGCCGCCATGTCCCGACCCGAGCGCTGCACACCCGAGCAGGCCGCAGCTCGTCTCCGCGACACCGACACCCTGGCGGTGCCCCTGGGGCCCGGTCAGCCGCCGGCGTTCCTGCGCGCCCTGGGCCGGCGCGAGTTCCGCGACCTGACCGTCTTCTCGGCCCTGCTCACGGGTCTGTACCCCGTCTTCACCCAGCCCGGCGTGAAGCTGCGGTCGGGCTTCTTCGGGCCCGTCGAGCGCGGCCTCCGGGCCGCCGGGCACGCGGTGGAGTTCGTGCCGGCCGGCTTCCGGAGCTTCTCCCTGCTCGCCCGCCGACTCGCGCCGCGGGTGGTCGCCACGATGGCCACGCCGCCCGACAGCCGCGGTCGGATGAGCTTCTCGCTGCACGCGGGCGCCACCCTCGACGAGATCCGCCGGGCCTCCCAGGACCCCGAGCGCCTGCTGATCGTCGAGGCGAACCCCCGCTTCCCGCGCACGCTCGGTCTTCCGCCCGAGCATCCGCACTCCCTGGCCCTGGAGGACGTCGACGTGCTGATCGAGTCCGACGATCCGCCGCTGGCGATCGAGGACCCGGAGCCGGGCCCGGTGGAGCAGGCCATCGCCGCGACCGTGGCGGGCTACGTGCCCGACGGCGCCACCCTGCAGACGGGCATCGGCGGCATCCCCAGCGCGGTGGTGAAGCTCCTGTCCGAGCAGTCCGGCGGCGACTACGGAATCCACACGGAGATGTTCACCACCGGCCTCATGCACCTGCACCAGGCGGGCAAGGTGAGCAACCTGAAGGGCACCTTCGACGGCGTCTCGGTGGCCACCTTCGCCATGGGCTCGGCGGGCCTCTACGACTGGCTCGACGGCAATGCCGACGTCCGCTTCCTGCCCGTGGGCATCGTGAACGCGCCGGGAGTCATCGTCCGCAACCGGCGTATGATCTCCATCAACGGCGGCCTGGCGGTCGATCTGATGGGCCAGGTGGCGGCCGACGCGATCGGGCCGAATCACTATTCGGGGATCGGCGGCCACGAGGACTTCGTGATGGCGGCGGCGGCCAGCCCCGACGGACACTCGCTCGTGTGTCTGCCGTCCACGGTGGAGGTCGGCGGGAAGCGACAGTCGCGGCTCGAGGCCCACTTCCCGGCCTGGACCCCCACCACCACGCCGCGCCACCACGTGGACGTGGTCGTCACCGAGTTCGGCGCCGCCGAGCTGGCGGGCCGTACGGTGGCGGAGCGGGCCCGGGCGCTGGCCGAGGTGGCTCATCCCGACTTCCGCGACGAGCTTCGGGAGGCGGCGGAGGGGCTGGCGCGCGCCGGGGTGGGCTGAGCCCGACTCCGGGCGGGCCGGGCCGCCCTCCGTCGGAGGCTCTCAGTCGCGGGCGAAGGCCAGCGCGCCTTCGCACCAGGTGGCGGCCACGGCCACGTCGGCCAGCGCGCGCCGCGCGTCGCCCCAGGGCCGGTCGAGCAGGCAGAGGTCCGCGACCGCGCCCGGCGCGAGGCGGCGCGGTGCGGTGCCCGGCGCGTCTCCCGGGCCTGCGAACAGCGCCAAGGCCGCCTCGGGTGAGAGGGCCTCGGCGGCGCCCAGCACGCGTCCGCCGGCGCTGCGTCGATCGACGGCGGCCTGCATGGCGCGCCAGGGATCGGGCGCGCCGAACGGGGCGTCGGTCCCCGCGGCGAGCGGAACGCCCAGGTCGAGCCAGCCGCGACCGCGGTAGAGCCAGGGCTGGTCGCCGGGCTCCACATCCACCGCATAGGCGTCACCCCGCTCGCGCACGAAGTTGGGCTGGGTGACGACCGTGAGGCCCAGGGCCGCCACCCGCGCGGCGAGCTCCGGCGGCGCGACGGAGACGTGCTCCAGGCGATCGCCCGGGCGCGGCCCCGCCCGGGCCAGGGCCTCGGAGGCGAACACCAGGGACACGCGGGTCACGCAGTGGATCGCGGCGACGCGGCCCGCCGCATGGGCCCGGCGGATCGACTCCACCACGGCGTCGAAGTCCGGCAGCCGGTCGTCGTCGAGGAGGAGCTTGCGGGCGCCGCGCGCGATCCGGGGATGGCGCGGGAGCGGCAGGTCCTCGGCCCCCAGGAGCAGCACCCGCTGGGGCAGGGCGCCGCGGTCGACGGCCCGGGAGAGCCGGGCCACCGCCCCGGGACCGTTGCCGGGCGTGGCGTCGGTGACGCCGGTGACACCCCGCCGTGCAAGCTCACGCCCGACGCGGGCGAGATCCGGGGCCGCGCCCGCGTCCGGGAGTCGCGACCGCAGCCAGGCGTCGAGCCGCCAGAGGCGCCCGGTGGCGCGCCCCGCGGCGTCGCGCTCGACCCCGGGCGCGTCGACGCCCCGGTCGAGCCCGAGGCGTTCCACGGCGGCTCCGTTGAGCATCCAGAGCGCGCCGCTGCGGTGCTGCAGGCGCAGCGGCCGACCGGCCGGCGCCAGGGCGTCGAGATCGCACCGGCCCAGCGACCCCGCCACCGACTCGTGGTAGCCGACGCCGCGGATCCAGCCCTTTCCGCCGGCCGAGCCGAGGGCGCGCGCGAGGGCGTCCGCGTCGCGCACCCGCGGCGGCCCGCAGGCGACCGAGTCGAGTGCGGCGGCGAGGGCGAACAGGTGCAGGTGGTGGTCGTGCAGTCCCGGCAGGAGCGCGCCGCCCCGGGCCTCGAGCGCGGGCTCGCCGGGCCGGGGTCGCAGCTGCGGCGCCAGGGCGGCGATGCGGCCGAGGGCGATCCGGACGTCGACGCGCCCCCGGCCCGGGATCTCCGCGTTCGCGATCAGCACGCGATCCCCCAGTCGGCGAGCACGGCGCTGGTGTCGGCGCCGAGCGGGCGGGCGCGACCTCGCGTCGGCCGCGCCCGGGGCGGGCGCAGGGGCTCGGCCCGGCCGTCGGCGACGACCCGCAGCCCGGCGCCGTCGCCCTCCACGCTCGAGCGGCCGAGGCCGGGCGCGGCCGTGCCGAGGACGTGGGCCAGCACGTCGCGCAGGGAGAGGTCGAGCAAGACGGCCTCGCCCCGTCGCCAGGCGGCCGCGGCGGCGAGGGCGGCGTGCAGCCCGACCAGCGGGTCGGCCACGGCGTCGCCGCAGAAGCGCGGGCGGCCGTCGGCGTCGGCGGCGGCCCAGGCCAGCCCCGCCGCGGCCGACGCGTCGTCACCGAAGGCCACCCAGTCCGATCCGGGCGCGCGGCGGCCGTAGCCGGTGATCGAGACCCAGACGAGACCGGGGCGTTCCCGCACGCGCGCGGCGGCGTCCACGCCGAGCTGCGCCAGGGCGCGGGGACGGGCCGCCTCGAGCACCACGTCGGCGGCGTCCACCAGGGCGGACAGGAGCCCGCGGCCCTCCGGCGTTGCCAGGTGCAGGGCCACGCTCCGCTTGCCGGCGTTCAGCAGGTCGCCGAAGGCGGGGACCCGCCGGGTGCCGTCGGGCCGCGCGGGGCTTTCCACCTTCGCCACGTCGGCGCCGAGGGCCCCGAGGAGCTGACCGCAGAGGGGTCCCGCCCAGAGCGCGGTCAGGTCGAGGACCCGCGGCCGGGCGCCCGGCGGCGGCACGCGCCGCGGCCCCCGCGCGGCCACCCGGAGCCAGGGCGGCGCGGGCTCCGGCGGCACCACCGGGGCGACCGGCAGGCCCAGGATCCGCGCGCGCTCGACACACTCGTGCGACATGCGACCCGCCAGGGCGGCGGCGAGCCGGGGCCAGACGTCGCCGGCGCGGCCCAGGTCGTCGCGCTCGAGCCAGGCGGGCAGCAGCGCGCGGTCGGCGGGGCGCGCCAGGTTGACCGCCAGCCAGCCGTCCGCGGTCGGCAGGAGTCGGCGGGTCTGCGGGCCCCCCGGCCCGACGGTCGCCGCGCGCTCGCCGAGCAGGGCGGCGCCGTCGAGCGCCCGGGCGAGGGCGGGCCGACGGGCCACGGCCGCCAGGGCGCGCAGGGCGCCGTC
>CAYTZH010000004.1:0-62398 GCA_964442285.1 uncultured Spirochaetales bacterium
GCGGCCCGAGCGGCAAACGTGTGCGCGGCCCGAGCGGCAAACGTGTGCGCGGCCCATGGGCGTGCTGCAGGGGATCCGGCTGCGGGTGACCGCGCCGACGGAGGTCACGCGGCTGTTCCGCGCGGTGCTGTGCTCGCTGCGGCGGGTCGCCGAGGCCAGGACAGGTCACCTGCCCCGTGAGGACGAGGCCTTCGAGGCGATGCTCGACCACGCCCTGCACAGCTGGGGAGTGCGCGTTCCGAAGCGGTTCGCGGTGTTCGAGCGGGACGGCTGGCGCTGCACGGTGCCGGGCTGCACGGCGCAGCGGAACCTGCACACGCATCACATCCGGTTCCGCTCCGCGGGCGGCTCCGACGAGCCGACCAACCTCACGACCCTGTGCGCGGCGCACCACCACCGCGGGGTCCACGCGGGCGCGGTTCGGATCGGCGGCAACGCACCGGAAGGGCTCTGGTTCGAGCTCGGCGTGCGGCCGGGCCAGGCCCCGCTCGCGCGCTACCGCTCGGGCGACCGGGTGGCGTGACGCGGAGCCGAGGGGTGGTCGGGGTGGTGGGATTCGAACCCACGACGCGGAACCCCCAAAGTTCCGGCTCTGGCCACTGAGCTACACCCCGACGGAGGCGGACCCGGGGAGGGTATCAGACCCCCGGCGCGGCAGCGCCCGGGCGGGTCGAGCGGAGCACGGCGATCAGGGTCTTGGAGAAGCGGAGCGTGCGGCGGTAGAGGAGCCGTCGCACGAGGGTGCGCGGGGAGCGCACCGGGAACTCGCCGGGGGTGAGCAGCGAGAGGGTGTCCTGCTCGACGGCGTAGCCGTGGCGCTCGAGCAGCTGGCGCAGGGTCTTCTCGGAGTACCAGCACATGTGGTCGTGGCGGACCCGCTCGCGACGCTGCCAGGTGTAGATGAAGTTGCGCCAGTAGAAGGCGTTGGGCGTGGTGAGCACCATGCGCGTGTCGGGCCCGAAGAAGCGGTGGGCGCCCTCCAGGAAGAGGCCGGGGTTGGAGACGTGCTCGATGCAGTCGGCGGCGACCACGAAGTCGAAGCCGCCGAGGTCGGGCAGCGCATCGAGGTGCTCCAGGTCACCCTCGCGGACGTCGTAGCCCAGGCCGCGCAGCTGGGCGACGGCGCCGGCGTCGAGGTCCACGCCGACGACCTCCTTGGCGGCGCTCCGGATCTGCTCGTGGAGCCAGTGCCCCCGGGCCGAGTGCTTCTCGATCTTGTCCTCGCCGGCGCAGCCCAGGTCGAGCACGCGCCGGCCCTCGCAGAAGCCGAGGATGCGGCGGTTGCGGTGAGCCGTCTTCACGGGGCCGCCGGCCTCACAGGAGCTGGATCGGGGAGATGACCTTGCCCTCCAGCCACTCGACGATGTCGCGCAGGGCCTCGGGGCGGATCTCGTGGGCCATCTCGTACTCCCGGTAGCTGAGGGCCACGTCCAGGGCCTGGAGCGCGCTGCGCGACTCCTGCGCCCGCTGCACGGGGATCATGGGGTCCTCGGTGCCGTGGATGACCATCACGGGGAAGCCCGTATGGGCGTCCTGCCGCTCGATCTGGGCGGCGAGGGGCTCGGGCAGCCAGGAGGAGAGCGCCGCCAGGCCGGCGAAGCGCGACGGGTCGCGCAGGGCCAGGTCGTAGGCCATGACGCCGCCCTGGCTGAAGCCCAGCAGCGCCAGCTTGCGCCGGTCCACCGGATAGTGTTCCGCGGCGGCGTCGATGAAGGCGCTGAGCTCGTCGCGGGCGCGCACGATCTCCACCGGGTCGGGCGGGCCGCCCTGGCTGAGGGGGAACCAGCCGTAGCCGTCCAGCCCGGGGGCAATGGGCACCCGGACCCGGCCCTGGGGGCAGATCACGCAGGCCCCGCCCCCGTGGAAGAAGGGGGCCAGACCGATCAGGTCGTGGGCGCTGGCGCCCCAGCCGTGGAGGGCGACGACCGTGGGGAAGGGGCCGTCGCCGGCCGGAACGTGGGCGGTGTGCAGCAGGTCCATGGCGGCGGAAGGTAGGCGCTGATTCCGGGGCGCGCCCGTGCTATCTCCCCGGTTCCGGAGAGAAAACCCCCATGAGCCAGAACACCCTCCTCGACAAGGTCTGGGACGCCCACAGCGTCCGCGAGCTGCCCTCGGGCCAGACCCAGCTCTTCATCGGCCTGCATCTGATCCACGAGGTGACGAGCCCCCAGGCCTTCGCCTCGCTGCGCGAGATGGGCCTCGGCGTGCGCCACCCCGGGCGCACCTTCGCCACCGTGGACCACATCATTCCCACGGGCGATCGCGCCCGGCCCCTCGCCGACGATCTGGCCGAGGCCATGCTCGACGCCCTGGAGAGGAACACCCGCGAGAACGGCATCGCCCTCTTCGACCCGGCCACCGGCGACCAGGGCATCGTGCACGTGATCGGGCCCGAGCTCGGCCTCACCCAGCCCGGCATGACCATCGCCTGCGGCGACAGCCACACCTCCACCCACGGCGCCTTCGGGGCCGTGGCCTTCGGCATCGGTACCAGCCAGGTGCGCGACGTGCTCGCCACCCAGTGCCTGGCCCTGGCGCGGCCGAAGGTCCGCCGCATCGAGGTGGGCGGGAAGCTCGGCCCGGGCGTGTATCCCAAGGACGTGATCCTGGCAATCATCCGCCACCTGGGCGTGAAGGGCGGGATCGGCTTCGCCTACGAGTACGCGGGCCCGGTGCTCGAGGCCATGAGCCTCGAGGAGCGGATGACCGTCTGCAACATGTCCATCGAGGGCGGCGCCCGCTGCGGCTACGTGAACCCCGACGACACCACCTTCGCCTACCTGCGCGGCCGCCGCTTCGCGCCCGAGGGCGAGGCCTTCGACCGCGCTGCGGCCTGGTGGAAGGGGATGGCCAGCGGACCCGACGCCCACTACGACGATCGGGTGGAGCTCGACGGCGACGCCATCGCCCCGTCGGTGACCTGGGGCATCACCCCCGGCCAGAACATCGGCGTCGACGAGCCGGTGCCCACCGCCGCCGACGTCCCCGACGACGAGCGGCCTGCCCTGGAGGAGGCCCTGGCCTACATGGACCTGCGCCCGGGCCAGCCCATCGCCGGCGCCAAGGTCGACGTGGCCTTCATCGGCTCCTGCACCAACGGGCGCATCTCGGACCTGCGCGAGGCGGCGCGGGTGGCCCGCACCGGGAAGGTGGCGCCGGGGGTGCGCACGTTCGTGGTCCCGGGGTCGATGGAGGTGCAGCGCCAGGCCGAGGCCGAGGGGCTCCCCGAGGTGTTCCGCTCGGCGGGCTTCGACTGGCGGGAGCCCGGCTGCTCCATGTGCCTGGCCATGAATCCGGACAAGCTCCAGGGACGCGAGATGTGCGCGTCGTCGAGCAACCGCAACTTCAAGGGACGCCAGGGCTCGCCCACCGGGCGCACCCTGCTGATGTCGCCGGCCATGGTCGCGGCCGCCGCCCTGCGCGGCCAGGTCGTGGACGTGCGGGAGGTCCTGTAGTGAGCGAGCCGAGGAAGCGCGTGGAAGGCCGCGCCTGCGTGCTGCGCGGGAACGACATCGACACCGACCGCATCATCCCCGCCCGCTACCTGCGCGCCGTCACCTTCGACGGCCTGGGCGAACACGCCTTCGAGGACGATCGCGAGCAGGCCAAGGGCGACCACCCCCTGGACCAGGCGCACTTCGAGGGCGCCCGGGTGCTGCTGGTGGGCCGCAACTTCGGCTGCGGCTCGTCCCGGGAGCACGCACCCCAGGCCCTGATGCGGCGCGGCTTCGAGGCCTTCGTGGGCGAGAGCTTCGCCGAGATCTTCTTCGGCAACTGCGTGGCCCTGGGCCTGCCCTGCGTGACCCTCTCGCCGGCGCGGCTCGCGGAGGTGATGGACGCGGTGGAGCTGGCCCCGGACCAGACCGTGGCGGTGGACCTCGAGGCCGAGACCCTCCGCTACCGGGGCGGCACGCTGCCGGTGACGATGCCGCCGGGCGCCCGTCAGCAGCTCGTCGAGGGCTCCTGGAACGCCACGGCCGTGCTCCGCGAGGCCGACGACGCCATCGAGGCGACCGCGGGCCGCCTCCCGTACGTCAGCGGTTTCTGAACGACGGGGCGCGCTTCTCGAGGAAGGCGTCCATGCCCTCGCCCCGGTCCTCGGAGGCGAAGACCTCGGCGAAGACATGCTGCTCCAGGGCGTGGGCCGTGCGCACGTCGGCGTCCTGGCCCTCCTGGATCACGCGCTTGGCCAGCCGCACCGCCACCGGACCCTGCTCCGCCACCTTCTCGCCCGCGGCCAGGGCAGCGTCGAGCAGGGCGTCGGGCTCGAAGACCCGGTTGGCGAGGCCGATCTCCCGGGCCAGCTCGGCGGGCAGCGCCTCCGCGGTGAGGACGATCTCCTTGGCCCAGGCCGTCCCCACCCGACGCGTGAGGCGGCTGGTGCCCCCGAAGCCCGGGATGAGGCCGAGCTTGACCTCGGGCTGTCCGAAGCGCGCCTTGGCCGAGGCGTAGATCCAGTCGCAGGCCAGGGCCAGCTCGCAGCCGCCGCCCAGGGCGAAGCCGTTCACCGCGGCGATCGTCGGCACGGCCAGCGCTTCCAGGGCGGCGAGGGTGGCGTGGCCCAGGCGGCTGAACGCCTCGGCCTCGAGCGGGCTCATCGCGCGCATGGCCTCGATGTCGGCCCCGGCGCAGAAGGCGCGGCCCTCGCCGGTGATCACCACGGCGCGCGCCTCGGGGTCGCGGGCCACGCCGGCGACCTGCTCGGCCAGGCTCGCCAGCAGGGTCGCGTCCAGGGCGTTCAGCGCCTCGGGGCGCGACAGGGTGAGGAGCGCGACGGCGCCCCGCTGCTCCCGGCGGACGGGATCGCTCATTCGGCAGCGGTCTCCACGGCGAAGGGGTTCACGATCTCGGGCACGCCGTCCAGCGCGCTGAGGAAGAAGTGCAGGCGCTGGGCCCGCGACTCTGCGGCGCTCTGGGCGCAGAAGTGCCCCTCGGATCCGCTGCTCGGCGAGAGCGCCTCGCAGCCGGGGGTGGGCGGCACATCGGGCAGGCCCGTGGGCGCGTACTGGACGAAGGCGCCCGTGGTCTCCTCGCCGAGATTGCCGCGCAGGACGTCCCGGCCGGCCGGCTCGAGGAAGGGCACCGGGCGCAGCACGGGCGGGAGGTGGGGCAGGCCCAGCATCCAAGCCGCCGACTCGGTGGCGTGGTTCGGCACGAGCGAATCGTCGAGTCCCTCCACCACCAGCAGGCTCGGCTTGCGCGTGGTGCCCGCCACCTCCACCGGCCGGCGGAAGGCGAACTCCAGCTGGTTGTGGCGGTCCTGGCGGTCGAAGATGGTCTGGAAGAGCGCGAGGCCGGTCCAGATCTCGGCCGGCGTGATGCCCGGGAAGAAGGCGGGCACCAGGTCGAGGAAGAGGTCGGCCTGCTGGTGGATCAGCACCTCCGCGAGGCGTGCGCCGCCCACCATGAGGGCGGCCGCCGCCAGCTCCGGGGCGTAGGGGACCAGGGCCTGTCCGTTGTTCCCGCCCTCGCTGATGCCGTGGTAGGAGAGCGCGGCCTCGAGATCCAGATCGGGCACTCCGTCGCCGCCCGGCGGCACCACGTCCAGGTCGGCCAGCGCGTCGGACTGGAGGAAGCGCAGGAAGGCGAGCTGCTCGCCGGTGGTCTCCATCCAGTAGTCCGGCAGGGTGAGGTTCAGGAGCAGGTTGAGGAAGATGGCGAGGGTCTGCTCCTCGATCCGCTCCTCGTTGGTCTTGAAGCTCCCGTCGGACCGCTGGGGCGGTGCCACCTCCCGATTGAGGATGTCGGTGAAGCCGGCCACGGCGAAGCCACCGCCGGCCAGGAAGCGCCGGGCGTTGCTGACCACCTCCTCCTGGCTGCCGGGATTGCCGTGCTGGTGGAAGATCACGGGAACTGGACCGAGCTCCGCCGCCTTGGGAATGGCCAGCACGAACTCCACCGGCCGGGTGCGCTGCACGACCGGGCGCCCGTCGGCGTCGCGGCGGAAGCTGAACTCACCCTGCGCGCGCCAGTCCGGGGCGTCCCACACGCCGCGGACCACGGCCGCGATGTCGCCGTCGGCAGTCGCCGGCGGCTCGACGCTGTAGTCGATCAGGGCCGGCGGCGGCGCTGCGAGCACCTGCTGCTTCATGGCCAGGGGGTCGAGGGCGAGGTCGTCCGTCGAGCGCACCGACAGCCGCAGGGCCAGGGCCAGGTCCTCCCGCGGGATCGGCGGCCCCTCGTTCTCCTCGAGCGCCTCCCACACCGGCCCGAGGATCTCCCGCTGCGCCGACACCTCCGCCGCCTCCCCCACCTCCGGGGGCGCCAGGACCCGCAGGAAGAACGGGGACGGCTCGAGCGGACGACCCGGGTCCGCGAATGCGCGTCGGGTCACCAGCAGGGCATAGCGTCCCTCGGAGCGCAGGGGCTGGGACGGGAAGAGCATCAGGACGCTCGACGCGTCGCCGGCCGCGGTCACGTCGGAGCGGACGTCCATCCGGAACGGAACCGGCTCTCCGAAGCGGCCGGGTGCCAGGTCGAGCAGCCGCACGCTGGCCAGCGGATCGAGGGACGCCGCCGGCGTGGTCGGCACGCTGGCCGGGTCGACCGGGTCCGAGAGCGGCACGACCAGCGGCGCGATGGGGCTCCAGCCGTCGAGCGGCTTCGTGTCCTCGATCAGGGCCAGGAACAGGAGCTCGATGCTCGAGCCGCGCTGGGGGAGCGGGACCGCCAACCGCTGGCCCGTGCGCATCGACGGATCCGGAACCAGGAAGGCGTCGTCGGGGAAGGGCGCCAGGAAGGCCTGCTGCCCGCGGTCGTAGAGCACCGTGGCGGCGGGTCCGGCCGCTGCCGTGGCGAAGGCGATCTCCGTCGGCCCCGAAGGACCGGCCCAGGCGAGGCGGCATGCGGCGTCCGCCGGAAGCGCCGGCGCCGGGTTCAGGACATGGCGGCCGCCTCCGAGCCCGAACAGGTCGAAGGCGACGGGCTGGCCGTCGCAGACGAGCTCGAAGGTCTCGAGGGTCTCCTCCCGCGGCTCGGCCGCGAACTGGAGGTCGAGCCAGGCGCTGCGCGCCACGTCCACGTCGCCGTCGGCGGGCGCGCTGCGCGCGAGCGCCGGCGCCGCAGCCGGGGCCTCGAACGACCGGGAGGCGCGGGAGACGAAGGGGATGCCGCCGCGGACGCCATGGGCCTGGACGTCCAGGACGTGGGGGCCCGCGACGATCGGCAGGGCGGCCTCGACCCCGCTGCCGTTCTCGACGAAGGCGGCCTCCACGGAGGTGCCGTCGAGCCAGACCCGGAGGCTCCCGGTCTCGACCCCCTCGCCCAGCGCGATCTGGACGTTGGCGGTGCCGCCCCGGAAGTCGGGCTCGGCGATCTCGATCTCGCCGCCGCCACAGGCCAGCGCCGCGAGCAGGGGCAGCAGCAACACGGGGGAGCGGTACATCGCAATCCTTACGGGCGCAGGGTCGAGGGCGCAGGATCGAGGGCCCTCCATCCTATCACGCCTGGGCGACGATCTGGCGGCGCCCCCGGGGCCCCGTGATAGACTGATTCGCCTCATGGCCGCGCCGACCGCCTCCGTTCCGCGCATCGCCCCTCTCGCCGCCCGCACCGGGTCGGTGGCCCTCGGGCTGCTCGTGGTGGGCGCGGGCAGCGCCTACACCGGCCTTCTCCGGCCCGAGCTCGGCTTCCGGGTCTTCCTGCTGGGCCTGCTCGTGAGCCTGCTGGCCCTGCTGCTGGGCGGGGTGGCGCTGCTGCTGACCGGCAGCCCACCCAGCCGGCCGGGTCGCGGCCAGGCCCTGCTGGGGACGGGGCTCGGCGGGCTCGGCGTGGCCGTGCTGGTGGTCGCGGCGCTGCCCGGCGCGTCGGTGCCGCCCATCAACGACATCACCACCGACCTCGACGACCCGCCCCGGTTCGTCGCCGCACTCGACGATCCCAGCAACCCGGACCGGACGGACATGAGCCATCCCGGCGCGGAGATGGCCGCCCAGCAGCGGGCGGGCTATCCGGACCTGGCGCCGACCGACCTGCCGGTGCCGCCGGCCGAGGCGCTCGAGCGGGCGGCGGAGGCGGCCCGGGCGCTGGGCTGGGAGGGGGTCGCGCGCGACCCGGCCGGGCTGCGCCTGGAGGCGCGCGATACCAGCACGATCTTCCGCTTCGTGGACGACGTGGTGGTGCGGGTCCGGCCCCATCCCCAGGGCTCGGGGGTCCAGGGCTCGCGCGTCGACGTCCGCTCGCGCTCCCGCGCCGGCCGCGGCGACCTCGGCGCCAATGCCGCGCGGATCCGCGCCTTCCAGGACGCCCTCACGGAGTAGCCAGCCGGCGGAGGGCGGTCTCCTTCGCCCAGCGGTAGTCCGCCTTGCCCGAGGGCGAGCGCACCAGCTCGTCCAGGAAGACGAAGGCCTTGGGTAGCTTGTAGGCGGCGATGTGCTCCGCCGCGGTCGCGCGCAGGGACGCCTCCGCGGGGGTCTCGCCCGGGCGCAGACGCACCAGGGCCGTCACCTGCTGTCCCCAGCGCTCGCTGGGCGTCCCCACGACCACCGCGTCGTACACCGCGGGGTGATGCTTCAGGGCCTGCTCCACCTCCTCCGCGAAGATCTTCTCGCCGCCGGAGTTGATGGTGACCGAGTCGCGGCCGTGGAGGAGCAGTCGACCCCGGGCGTCGAGGCTGGCGCGGTCGCCGGGCACCGCGTAGCGGACCCCGTCCACCGTGGGGAACGTGCGCCCGGTCTTCTCCGGGTCGCCCAGGTAGCCGAGGGGAACGCTCCCGCGGCGGGCGAGCCAGCCGCGCTCCGCGTCGCCCGGCGCCAGCACGCGGCCGAGGTCGTCCGAGAGCACGACGTTGTCGCCCTCGAGCTCGAAGTCGCCGCTGGTGACCGGGGCCTCGGCGGTGGTGATCTGCACCGCCTGCCCGCCGCTCTCGGAGGAGCCCAGGGCGTCGCGGATCCGGATCCCCGGCAGGCGCTCCAGCAACGCGGCCTTCAGCGACGCCGTCAGGATGGCGCCGCCCGAGGTCACCATGCGCAGCGAGCCCAGGTCGTAGTCGCCCGCGTCCAGGGCGTCGAGCAGCGGGCGGACGAAGGCGTCGCCGACCACCAGCAGGACCTCGGCGCGCTCGCGCTCGACGGTCGACCACACGTCGTGGGGATCGAGGTGGGCGGTCTCGGACTGCACGATCACCGTGCCCCCGAGGTTCCACATGCTGAAGGCGGACCAGTGGGCCGCGCCGTGCATGAAGGGCGGCGCGGGCAGCACCCGGGGCCCGGGCCGGGCCCGCGCCCGCGCCGCGAACTCGGCCGCCGTGGTGGAGGGACGCGGACCCGAGAGGGCCGCCCGGTAGAGGTCCTGCTGCCGCCACAGGACGCCCTTGGGCATGCCCGTGGTGCCGCCGGTGTAGAGCATGTACAGGTCGTCGGGCGAGAGGTCCGCGGGCGGCCTCGGCGCGCCGCCCGCCAGCGCCTCCTCGTAGTCGAGGGCGCCGGGCAGCGACGCCGCGCCGCTGCCGTCGTCCACCTGGAGCCAGAGGCGAACGCCGCCCAGGGCGTCCCGGATGCGCGCCAGGGCGGGCGCGAAGCTCCGGTGGAAGATCACGGCGCGGGCGCCGGCATCGTGGAAGAGGTAGCGGAGCTCCTCGTCCACGTAGCGGTAGTTGACGTTGAAGGGCACGCAGCGGGCCTTGAAGGCCCCGAGCATGCCCTCCAGGTACTCGTTGCCGTTGCGCAGGTAGAGCGCGACGGCGTCCTGGCCGGACTCCCAGCCCCGCAGCTCCGCCCGGCTGCGGTGGCAGCCCAGGTGGTGACGCCCTAGCACGTCGGCGAGGCGTCGGGTGCGGTCCGTGACCGCCGCCCAGTCGAAGCGGCGGTCCCGGTACACGAGGCACTCCCGGTCGGGCACGGCGGCGGCGATGGCTTCGTGGATGGCGGCCAGGTTCTGCACGGTCCTCCCCTCAGCCCGGCAGCGACACGAGCGAGCGCATGGCGTCGAGGGTGACGTCCACCCGCGCGGCGATCGACGCGCCCTGGGCACCGAAGCCTCCGTCCTCGCCCTGCTCGCCGCGCAGCCGGAACACGAGCTCACCCGGGTCGAGCGCAGCGCCGGGCAGGCTGACGGCATCGCACAGGACCAGGACCCGGGCCGTCGCGCCGGCCGAGAAGCGACCGCTGCGGAAGCCCCGCTCGAGCTCCCGGCCGCACCACTGCAGCGCCTCGTCGCGCACGTCGTGCTCGGCGTTCGCGAAGAAGGCCGCGGCGCCGGCCAGGGCCGACCAGGACCCCGCCACGAGCCCCGGCGACCAGTGGGCCGCGAGCCAGTCGCCCGCCGACGCGAGCAGCGCCGGCCGCGCGTAGGGCGTCCGCGCCAGGGCGGCCCCGGCGCGGCCCGTCGCGGCCATCCGGGAGGCCACGTCGCCCTCGGGCGGACCGAAGCTGCCGTCGTCCGCCTGCCGCCGCGCCAGGAAGCCCACCGCCCGCTCCAGCGCCGACGCCTGGCGCACCCGCAGCTCCGCGAAGCACTCGAGGCCCAGCCGGGTCGTCTCCGCGACGTCCGCAGCCGCCGGGCCGGGAAGCGCGGGGAAGCTGCCGTCGGGGGCCTGCAGGGCCTCCAGGGCCCGCCGGACCGGCTCGGTGTCGCCGCGGCCCGCCAGCCGCTCGGCCCGCAGCCGCTCCAAGGGCGCGCCGTGCTCGGCCACGAAGGCGCGAGACCGCTCCAGCAGCGGGTCGCTCACAGGCCGAGCCAGAGCCCCGTCAGGCAGGACGCCAGCGCCAGGGCGGCGCGGCGTCGCACGGAGCGGTCGCGTCCGGGCCGCAGGACGACCCGCGGCGTCTCGCCGATCATCGCCGGAGCGTCGGCCATCGCCCGGGCGGCGTCCAGCGCCCCGGTCCGCTATCCCTGCGCACCCATGGCGAGTCCTCCCGCCGAAGCCCGCAATCGCCTCGCCCACGAGTCCAGCGCCTACCTGCGCCAGCACATGGACAACCCCGTGGACTGGTATCCGTGGGGCGACGAGGCCCTGGCGCGCGCGCGCGAGGAGCAGCGTCCGCTCCTGGTCTCCATCGGCTACAGCGCCTGCCACTGGTGCCACGTCATGGCCCACGAGTCCTTCGAGGACCCGGAGACGGCGGCGCTGATGAACCGGCTCTTCGTGAACGTGAAGGTCGACCGCGAGGAGCGTCCGGACGTCGACCAGATCTACATGGACACCGTGGTCCGCCTCACCGGCCACGGCGGCTGGCCGCTCACCGTCTTCTGTACGCCCGACGGCAAGCCCTTCCACGCGGGCACCTACTATCCGCCGGCGCCCCGGCACGGCCTGCCCTCGTTCCGCCAGCTGCTGGAGGCGGTCGACCGGGCCTGGCGCGAGCGGCGCGGCGAGGTGGAGCAGAGCGCCGCGCAGATCCTCGAGGCCCTGCGCGCCCGGCCCGGCGGCATGGCCCGGGGCCTGCCGGGGCGCGACGCCCTCGCGGCCTGCGCCACGCGCCTCCTCGAGGCGGCCGACCGGGAGCACGGCGGCTTCGGGGGAGCGCCCAAGTTCCCGACGCCCACCAACCTCGACCTGCTGCTGGCGGCCGCCGACGTGCTGCCCGACGACGCGGCCCGCGACGCCGTGGCCCACGTGGCCTTCAGCTGCCGGGAGATGTCCCGGGGCGGCCTCTACGACCACCTGGGCGGCGGCTTCCACCGCTACACCGTGGACGGCATCTGGCTCGTGCCCCACTTCGAGAAGATGCTCTACGACCAGGGCCAGCTCCTGGCGACCTTCGCCGAGGCCTGGCGGCGCAGCGGCGCCGCCGGCGACGACGACGATCTGGTCTGGCCGATCCGGGAGACCGCCGAGTACCTGCGCCGGGACCTGCGCGCCCCGGACGGCGGCCTCTACGCGAGCGAGGACGCCGACAGCGAGGGCGAGGAGGGGCGCTTCTACGTATGGACGCCCGCGCAGGTGGCCGAGGTGCTGGGCGCCGAGCGCGCGGCGGCGTTCGGCGCCGCCTACGACGTGACCGAGCGGGGCAACTTCGAGGGCAAGAGCGTCCTGCGCGACCTGGCCCGGGGCCCGCGCGGCGACTTCGCCGACGAGCGCCGCGCGCTCTCCGAGGCCCGCCGCCAGCGCGTGGCCCCGGGGCTCGACCGCAAGCGCATCACGGCCTGGAACGCCCTCGCCGCCTCCGGGCTCGCGCGGGCCGGCAGCGCCCTGGACGACCCGGACCTGGTGGACGACGCCCGTGCGGTGGTCGACTTCCTGCTCGCCCGGGCGGCGGCGCCCGACGGGGCCCCGCTGCGGATCGCGCCCGAGGAGGGCGCGCGGGCGATCCCCGCCTTCCTCGACGACCGCGCCGCCCTGCTGGTCGCCCTGCTCGACCTGCACCGGGCCGGAGCCGGCGAGGCCTACCTGGGCGAGGCCCTGGCCGTGGCCGACGACCTGGTCGGGCGCTTCTTCGACGCCGGGGAGGGCGACTTCTTCCTCACGCCCGACGACGGCGAGCGGCTGGTCCACCGACCCCGCGCCGACCACGACGGGGCCACGCCCCACTCCCCGGGGCTCGCGGTCCTGGGCCTGCTGCGGGTCGCGACCCTGACCGGGCGCTCGGACCTGCGCCAGGTGACCGACACCGTCGTGCGGAACCACGCCTTCGCCGTGGAGCGGGTCCCCACGGCCTTCCCCACCCTGCTGCGGGCGGCCGCAGCGGCCGAGCGCGGCCTCTCGGTCTGCGTGGTGGTGGGCCCGCCCGACGACCCGGCCACCGCGGCGCTCGCGCGCCGCGCGCGCCGGGTGCTGGCGCCGGAGGACGGCGTCGTGGTGTCCGCGCCCGACGCGCGGCCGCCGGCGGTGGATCCCACCTGGCTCGAAGGTCGGGGCCTCCACGAGGGCAAGCCCGCGGGCTACGTGTGTCGCGGGGTGACCTGCTCGCTCCCGGCCACCGACCCGGACGAGCTCGGCCCGCTCCCGACCCCGGAGGACGCCTGACATGGCGAAGGGACGCGACGAGAAGCGCTTCGGGACGGGCCACGACGACGGGCTGGAGCCCCTCGCGCCCCTCGACCTCGGCGCGGTGGACTCCGTGGACGCGCTGGTGCGCGCCATGGGCCGTACCGCCTTCGGGGGCCGTCGGCTGGGCGAGGCGGCCGACGTACTCGAGGCCATGGTGCGCGACCGGGACTGCTTCGTGGTCGCCACGGTGTCCGGCGCCATGACCATTGCCAAGCAGGGGCTCGTCCTCGCCGAGATGATCGACCGGGGCTGGGTCCAGGCGGTGGTCGCCACGGGCGCACTCATGACCCACGGCTTCGTCGAGGGCGCGGGCATGCTCCACTTCAAGCACCGTCCGAGCATGCGGGACGAGGAGCTCTACGAGCGGGGCTACAACCGCGTCTACGACACCATCGAGCTCGAGCAGAACCTCGACGACACCGAGCGCATCCTGCACCAGGCCCTGGAGGACCTGCCGAGCGGCACGGTGCTCTCGAGCCGGCTGGTCTGCGAGAAGCTCGGGGCCCATCTCGAGAAGCACGTGGAGGGCCGCGCGGTGCTGAAGAGCGCCTACCGCCGCGGGGTGCCGGTGTACGTGCCCGCCTTCTCGGACTCGGAGCTCGGCCTCGACGTGGCCATCTACAAGCGCACGATCGCCCAGCGCACCGGGCAGCAGATCTACTTCGATCCCTTCCTCGACCTGGACGACTTCACCCGGCACATCCGCAGCCACGAGCGGACGGGCATCTTCACCATCGGCGGCGGCGTGCCGCGGAACTGGGCCCAGCAGGTCGGTCCCTACCTGGAGATCATGAAGAAGCGCCTCCGGGTGGAGGAGCCGCTGCGGCGCTACCGCTACGCCGTGCGCATCTGCCCGGAGCCGGAACACTGGGGCGGGCTCTCCGGCTGCTCCTACACCGAGGGCGTCTCCTGGGGCAAGTTCGTGCCGCCCGAGGAGGGCGGGCGCTTCGCCGAGGTCCACGCCGACGCCACCATCGCCTGGCCGCTGCTGGTCCGCGCGGTCATGGAGCGGCTCGACGCGTGAGCGCCCCGTCGATGCGGGCGGCGGTCGCCGAGGACGGCCGGCGGGTCCGCCCCGCCCGGCTGCCCCGGCCCGACCCGGGCCCCGACGAGGTCCGGGTGCAGGTGGAGGCCTGTGGCCTCTGCGGGTCCGATCTCCACCTCCACGGTCTGGGCCTCTACGCACCCGGCGTGGTCCCGGGCCACGAGATGGCGGGCCGGGTCGACGCCGTCGGCCCCGAGGTCGACGGCCTGGCCCCGGGCGACCCGGTCGCCGTCGAGCCCCTGTACGCCTGCGGTCGCTGCGCCTGGTGTCGGGCGGGCCAGGACCCGCTCTGCCCCGAGGGCGGCCTGTTCGGCGTCAGCCGCCCGGGCGGCTTCGCCGAATACGCGGTGGTGCCGGCGCGGCGCGCCTTCCGGCTGCCCGCGGACCTCGACCCGGGGGTCGCGGCCCTGGCGGAGCCCGCCGCCGTGGCGATCCACGGCCTGCGGCGCGGCGGCCTGGTGGCCGGGGAGCGCGTGCTGGTGCTCGGCGCCGGGGCGGTGGGGCTCCTCTGCGCGGCGGCGGCGCGCTTCCTCGGCGCCGGCGAGGTGGCAATCAGCGCGCGGCATCCGCACCAGGCCGAGCGGGCCCGGCGCCTGGGCGCGGACCGGGTGCTCTCCGAGCAGGAGGCCTCGCCGGAGGCCCTGGCCGCGGTGCCCCCCGACGACGCGCCGCCCCTGGTGGTGGAGACCGTGGGCGGCACGGCCAACACGCTGCAGGCCTCGGTGGCCGCGGTGCGCCGCGGCGGCCGCGTCTCGGTGCTGGGCCTGTTCATCGCGCCCGTGTCGCTCTTCGCCCACCCCCTGTTCATGAAGGAGGCCTCGCTCGTCTGGTCCAACTGCTACGTGCGCCACGGCGAGCGCGCCGACTTTCACGACGCGGTGGCCCTGCTCGACGCCCAGCGGGACCGCCTCGCCGAGATTCCCTCCCACGCCGTGCCCCTGGACGAGGTGGAGCGCGCCTACGCCCTGGCCTCGGACAAGGCGTCGGGCGTGGTCAAGGTCCGCATCGTCCCCTGAGCCCGGGGCGGGGCCGGGCGGCGCTCAGGGAACGGCCGGCAGGCTCGCGGCCTCCTCGACGTCGACCTCGGCGAAGCGGCGGACGAAGGGCACGACGCGCTCGAGCGCGACCTCTGGTCGGCCACCGCCATCCCCCCGATCACGGGCCAGAGGGTGTAGGCCATGGCAACGGCATCGGCGCTCTCCTCTCGGGCCCGGGTTCAGGCTACCACGAGCGCCCGGTAGAGCGCCTCGAGGCGGGCGGCGACGCGCGGCCAGGCGCGTTGCCCGGCGGCCGCCCGGCCGGCCTTCGAGAGCGCCGCGCGACGGGCGGGATCGTCCATCAGCGCGGCGAGCGTCCGGGCCAGCGCCGCGGCGTCGCCCGGCGGGACCAGCACCCCGGCGCGGCCGTCGTCGAGGATGTCGGGGATGCCGCCCACGGCGCTGGCCACGCAGGCCGCGCCGGCCGCCTGCAGCTCGAGCAGCGAGCCGGGGAAGTTGTCGTCGCGGGAGGGCTGGACGCCCACGGCGGCCGTCGCCAGCAGCCGCGCCTTGGCGTCGCCGCCCAGCCAGCCGGGCAGACGCACCCGCTCGGCGCAGGCGAGCACCCGGGCGCGCGCCCGCAGGGCCTCGGCCTCGGGCCCGTCTCCCGCAACGCAGAGCCGCCAGGCGGGACGGCCGGCCGCGGCCTCGGCGAAGGCGTCCAGCAGGAGGTCCACCCCCTTGCTCGGCGCCAGCCGGCACAGGGCCAGCACCAGGGGCTCGCGGGGCGCCTCCGACACCGCGGGCGGCGGCGGTGCGCCGGCCGGCACCACGTGGACCCGGGCCGGGTCGGCCCCCGCCGCGACGGCCCGCTCGGCCCCCCAGCGCGAGTTGGGCGCCACCGCGTCGGCCGCCCGCAGGCCCGCGCGCGCGAAGCGCTTGCGGTAGTGGCTCCGCGATCCCGTGTAGGGCGTGACCACGAGCAGCGGCCGGCGCCGGCGACGCAGCAGGCGGAGGGGCACCAGCACGTCGCCGTGGGGGCGCGCCGCGTGGAAGTGCACCACGTCGGGGTCCAGTCGGCGGATCAGCGGCGCCAGGGCGAGCAGCTGGCGCACCTTCTGGCGAAAGGGAGGCCAGGGGTGCAGCGCGACGCCGGCCAGGGAGGCCACCGGGCCGGCGGCGCGACCGGCCAGGTGGGTCTCGTGGCCGCGCTCGGCCAGGGCCGGCAGGGTGCCCGCCACCACCCGCCCGATGCCGCCGGTCCACTCGCCCTCGAGCTGCGAGGCCACCCACAGGATCCGCAGCGGACGGCTCATCGGCGGCGACGGCTGCCGTAGTCCTCGAAGGGGTCGTCGCGCTCGCGCACCGCCAAGGCCTCCGCGCGACTCAGCACGATGTGGCGCACGCCGTCGGCGGTCTCGGTTCGCAGGGTCTCGGCCACGGCCTACCTCCGGTCCGGGGGGAGCGACACGGCCAGCTTGGCCTCCACCACCCGCTTCAGATGCGCGATCACGTCGCGACGGTAGGCACCGGCATCCGCCTCTCCGGCCCGGATGCGCGCGGCCAGGGCCTGGTTGGCGTCGAGCACGGCCGCGCGCAGGGCGTCGCGCTCCGGCGGCGCCGGCTCGCTCCGGCCCAGGAGCGCGGCGAGACCGCCCCACTCGACCCGCAGGCTGGCGTCCTCCTGGCCGATCTCCCGGGCGACGATGCCGACCACGTTCGCCGCCACCCGCGCCTGGTAGCGCCGCGTTCCCCGCAGCTCGGGAAGCAGCTCGTCGCGCAGGAAGCGCTCCACCGCGCCCAGGAGCTCCACCGCATCGGGGCGGTCGTTCACGGGGTCTCCTCCAGGAAGCGCAGCAGCTCGGCCTCGGGCTCGGCGGTGCGCCGACCCAGGGAGGCCAGCTCGAGGGAGGCCACCCGCCCGGAGAGGAAGACCTCGGACTGCATGATCCACACCAGGGCCAGCTTGAAGTTGCCGCAGGCCTCCCACCAGGTCAGGGCGTCCGGGTCCACCGGCTCGCCGCCGGCCGCCTCGTACGCCGACACCAGGGCCTCCCGGGTCGCGATCCCGCCCACCGGCAGGTCGCTCCCGAAGCGCCAGGTCTTCACGCACAGCCAGCCCAGGTCCTCGATCGGGTCGCCCACGTGGGCGAGCTCCCAGTCGAGGACGGCCCGCAGGCCGTCGGGGCCGAAGATCACGTTGCCGATGCGGAAGTCGCCGTGGACGACCGTCGCGCGACGCGGCGCGGGCGCCCGCTCCAGGAGCCAGCGCTCCGCCAGGTCGAGCACCGGGTGGGGCTCGCTGGCCAGCGCGCGGATCCCCTGGGCCACCCGGGACACCTCGGCACGGGCGCTCTCCCCGCCCTGGACGTCGTTGCGCAGCCCGGCCAGGGCGGGCGCGGCGGGGTCGATGCGGTGGATCCGCGCCAGGGCCTCCCCCAGCTGCGCCCCCATCTTGCGACGCGCGCCGGCGTAGTCCGCGTCGCGCAGCAGGCGGCGGGCGATCGTCTCCCCGTCGATGCGGTCCATGAGGAAGAACGACGATCCCAGGACGGCGGGGTCGGTGCAGCACCAGTGGACCCGGGGCACCGGCACCCCCGTCTCGTCGGCCGCGCGGATGAGCGCCGCCTCGAGGCCGCGATCCCCGGCGTCGCCCTCGCGGCCCGGCGGGTCGCGGCGCAGCACCAGCGCCCGGGTCTCGCCGCGCAGCCGTGCCTCCAGCGACCAGAGCTCGCGGGAGGCACCTCCGGTCATGCGCTGCAGCGCCGACACGTCGGCTTGTGGATCGCCGGACTCGCTGCGCAGGAACTCCGCGAGCCGCCCGGCCAGCTCGGCGGGCCCGGCCCCCATCAGCGCTGGACCAGGCTCGGGTCCCGGGCGAGATCCTTGGACAGGTTCTTGTGGTGGGCCTCGAGGGTGCCGCCCCCGATCTCGATGAGCTTGGCGTCGCGCCAGAGCCGCTCCACCACGTACTCGCCCATGTAGCCGTAGCCGCCCAGCACCTGGATGGCGGCGTCGGCAACCCGCTTGGCCACCTGGGAGGCGAAGAGCTTGGTGGCGTCGGCGTCGGCGCGCTGGCCCGTCTCGCCCAGGCGGATGCGCCGGGCCGTGTCGTAGACGAAGGCGCGGGCCGCGCGGTACTCGGCGAACGACTCCGCCAGGTAGCGCTGGATCTGGCCGTGCTCGCGGATCGGCACGCCGAAGCTCTGGCGGTCGTTGGCGTAGTCGATCATGACCTCGATGCAACGCTGGGCGATGCCGAGGGACATGGCCGCCAGCACCAGCCGCTCGACCTCGAGGTTGCGCATCATCTGGAGCGTGCCCTCGCCCGCGTTGCCGACGCGATTGGCGTCGGGCACCCGCACGCCCTCGAAGACCAGCTCGGCGGTGAAGGACGCCCGCATCCCGAGCTTGTCCTTCCACTTCTGGCCCAGGGCGAACCCGGGCATGCCCTTCTCCACCAGGAACGTCGAGAGCTCGCGCTCGCCGGTCCGGGCGTACACCAGGAACTGGTCCCCCAGGGTGTCCTCGTCGACGCCCCCGTTGGTGATGAAGGTCTTGGTGCCGGTGATGCGCCAGCCGTCCCCGTCGCGCTCGGCCCGGGTGCGCAGCGCCAGGACGTCGGTGCCGACGGCCGGCTCGGTCATGCAGAGCCCGCCGATGATCTCGCCCGTCACGGCGCGGGGCAGCACCCGCGCCCGCTGCTCGTCGTTGCCGTTCACGGCCACGTTGTGGGTGAACAGGATCGCGTGGGCCATCACCGACAGGGCGAAGGCGGGGTCCGACGTCGAGAGCAGCTCGCAGACCAGGGCGGCGGCGGTGGCGTCCATCCCGGCTCCGCCCCAGCGCTCGGGGATGGTGACGCCCAGCAGCCCGAGCTCGCCGGCGCGTCGGAACAGGGGCAGGTTGAAGCGCTCGTGGCGGTCGTGGTCGAGGGCCTGGGGCTCCACCTCCCGGCGCACGAACTCCCGCAGCGTCTCGGCCAGCAGGACGTGCTCGGGCGTGGGCGTGTGCAGGCTGATGGCCCGCCAGGCGGCGTCGGGCTCTCCCACGGTGCTTCCTCCTCGGAATCCTTCGAAGCTATGCCATCATGGAACCGCACCGCAACGGGAGGGGGGAGCATGACTCGAATCGCGATAGCGATCGCAGCGCTGGCCGTGCTGGCCGGCAACACGGCCTGCACCATCATCGAGGACGGCGAGGTCGGCGTCCTCAAGAGCTTCGGCAACATCTCCGACGACCCGGTCTCGCCGGGCGTCACCTTCGTCCTGCCGGTCGCCCGGCAGATCGAGACCTACAACGTCAAGCGACAGGAGCTGAAGGAGACGGCGGACGTGCCGTCCTCCGAGGGCCTCATCGTCGGCCTCGACACGTCGCTCCAGTTCCGGCTCAAGCCGGAAATGGCGCCCCAGGTGCGCAAGACCATCGGGCGCAACTACCGGGACATCCTGGTCGTCCCCTACTTCCGGAACCAGATGCGCGACGTGGTGGCGGGCTACCCGGTCCGCAACATCTACAGCGAGCAGGGACGCACCCAGATCGCAACGCGGGTCGCGGACAACCTGCGCAAGAACCTCGAGGACCAGGGCATCGAGGTCCTGGCCGTGCTGCTGCGGGACGTCCGCCTGCCCAAGCGCTTCAAGGACTCGATCGAGGCCAAGCTGACCGCCGAGCAGCGGGTCCAGCAGAAGCAGTTCGAGCTCGAGCAGGCCAAGAAGGATGCGGAGATCGAGATCGCCCGGGCCGAGGGCGCCGCCCGGGCCCAGGAGATCGTGCGTTCGACGCTCTCGGACTCGTACCTGCAGTACCTCTGGATCAAGACCCTGAACGAGAATCCCAACGTGATCTACGTGGCCACCGAAGCGAACCTCCCGATCTTCAAGTCGGCCCGCTAGATGGCGGCCGGCGCGCGCGAAGCGGAGCCGAGCCCGGACCCGGCGCTGGCGGCCTGGCTGATCGCCCGGCGCCGGGGCATCGAGCAGGCGATGGCCGCGCGGCTGGGTCCGTCGGCGCCGGGCCCGGGCGCGCCCGAGACCGAGGCCCTGCGCCGGTTCCGGGCCTTCGCGGCCCAGTCGCTGCGCCGGGGCGAGGCCTCGCCGCCGTCCCTCGACGGCGTGCGCGCGCCGGAGGCCCGGGTCGCCACCTTGCTGGAGGCCTGGACCGGGGCCGCCCGCTCCCTGGCGGGGGAGCGGGGCGAGGCCGTGGGACGCGCGCTCCAGCCCCTGGTGCAGCGGTTCCGGGCGGCCCTGCGCGACACGGCGCCCGCCCGCCGCAAGAGCGGAGCGCCCAGGACGGGGCGCCGCGCGGTCCGGGCCGCCATCGACCGCGTGGCCGACGCCTACGTCGCCGTGGACGTCGATACCCGCTGCGTCGTGGACGCCAATCCCGCGGCGGGCGCCCTGCTGGGATTGGCCCGGGACGCCCTCGTGGGGATGCAGGTGGCGCCCTTCCTCGACGGCGAGGGCGCCGGCCGCTGGGCGACGGAGCTGGACGCCCTGGCGGAGGGAAGCGACACGAGGCGCTTTCGCGCCAGCCTGCGGGACCTGCGCGGGACGCGCCTCCGGGTGGACGTGAGCGCCACCCGCTACGCACCGCGGGGCCGCCTCCTGGCGCTGCTGCTGCTGCGTCCCGACGCGGGGTGAGCGGACCCGAGGCCGCGGCTCAGGTCAGGTGGCGGCGCAGGAAGTCGACCGCCCGCGGCCAGGCGTCGGCGGCCGCGGCGGGACGGTAGGCGGCCGGGCGCGTCTCGTTCATGAAGGCGTGGCCCGCGCCCGCGTAGCGGACCACCTCGCCCACGTGGGGCGCGGCGGCCAGGGCCGCCTCCAGGCGATCCACCTGCGCCAGGGGGATCAGGGCGTCCTCCTCGCCGTAGAGCCCCAGGACCGGGCACTCCAGATCCCGCAGGGCGTCCAGGGGCGAGCGGGGCTTGCGTTCCGGGTCCAGGCCCTCCTCGTAGACCAACATGCCGTAGAACGGGACGCAGGCGGCGAATCCGAGGCCGCTACAGGCCCCGAGGAGCGCGTACTGGCCCCCCATGCAGAAGCCCGTGATCCCGATCCGCAGGCTCCGGCACGGTCCCTCGGCGAGCCGCTGCCGCGCCTCCGCCAGATCGGCCAGCACTTGGGGGTCCGACAGGGTGCGAATGAAGGCCACGGCCTCCGCGGGGGTGGCGATGTCGGGCTTGCCGCGGCGGTAGAGGTCGACGGCCAGCACCGCGAAGCCCTCTCCGGCCAGGCGGCCGGCCAGGTCGCGGTAGTGGTCCGAGAGACCCCAGACGTCGGGGATCAGCACGACCCCCGCCGACGGGTGCTCGGGCTGCACGAGATGGCCGATCTCGAGCTGCTGCGTCTCCACGGCGGCTGAGTATACTCCGCCCGCCATGAGCTACGAACGCGAGCTGGCGGTGGCCCGGGCGGCCGCGAAGGCGGCCGCCGAGGTGCTCCGGGAGCACTACGCCGGCGACCGGGCGCACTGGGAGAAGTCCGAGGACAACCCGGTGACGGCGGCGGACCTGGCCTCCGACCGCGTCATCACGGCGCATCTCCGCGACGCCTTCCCCGTCGACGCGCTGCTGTCCGAGGAGACCGTCGACGACCGCAGCCGTCTCGAGCGCGCCCGGGTCTGGATCGTCGACCCGATGGACGGCACCAAGGAGTTCATCCGGCAGATCCCGGAGTTCGCGGTGTCGATCGCCCTGGTGGAGGACGGCGAGCCGGTGGTGGGCACCATCCACAACCCCGCCACCGACGTGGCGGTCTGGGGGGCGCGGGGGGCCGGCTGCTTCCGCGACGGAGACCCCGTGCGGGTGTCGTCGGTGGCCTCGCTGGCGGAGGCGGCCGTCATCGCGAGCCGCACCGAGATCTCCCGCGACCAGTTCGCGCCCTACGAGGGCTGGTTCCGCGAGCTGCGCCCGGTGGGCTCCATCGCCTGGAAGCTCGCCTGCATCGCCGCCGGCGACGGCGACCTGAACGTCTCGGTGGCCCCGAAGAACGAGTGGGACGTCTGCGCGGGCGACCTGCTGGTGCGCGAGGCCGGCGGCGTCTACGTCGACTTCGACGGCGCGCCGCGCGTGTACAACCAGGAGAAGACGCTCATCGACCGGGGCATGGCCGCCGGCCCGAAGCGCCTCGTCGACGAGTTCTCCCGCCGCGAGCGCGAGCGCGCCGCCTAGACTTCCTTGAGCGCCTCGGTGATGCCGAGGACCGTGCCCTTGGCGTCGCCGAACACCATCATGGTGTTGTCCAGGTAGAAGAGCGGATTGTCGATGCCCGCGAAGCCCGGATTGAGGCTCCGCTTGATCACCATCACCTGCCGCGCCTGGTCGACGTTGAGCACGGGCATGCCGTAGATCGGGCTGCCCGGCTCGGTGCGCGCGGCCGGGTTCACCACGTCGTTGGCGCCCAGGATCAGGGCCACGTCCGTCTCCGGGAACTCGGGGTTGATGTCGTCCATCTCCACGAGCTTGTCGTAGGGCACGTGGGCCTCGGCCAGGAGCACGTTCATGTGGCCCGGCATGCGACCGGCGACCGGGTGGATGGCGAAGCGGGTCTTCACGCCGCGGC
Organism: uncultured Spirochaetales bacterium; assembly: GCA_964442285.1. Lineage (GTDB taxonomy): Bacteria > Myxococcota_A > UBA9160 > UBA9160 > JAFDET01 > CAYTZH01. The sequence goes on from CAYTZH010000004.1 coordinate 22,513, forward strand.
TCTCCAGGGCGTCCATCAGCTCGCGGACGGCGTGCTGCGCCTGGGCCACCGCCATGCCGTAGCCCGGCACGATGATGGCCGAGCTGGCCGACGAGAAGACGATGGCGGCGTCGTCGGGCGTGTAGGCCTTGACCGTCCGCTGCTCGCCGCCGGCCGCGATCATGCCCCCGGTCTCGACGGCCCCGAAGGCGCCGAAGAGCACGTTGGTGAGCGGCCGGTTCATGGCGTCGCACATGATCTTGGTGAGGATGATGCCCGACGCGCCCACCAGGGAGCCGCTGATCACGAGACCGCTGTTGGAGAGCACGAAGCCGGTGGCGCAGGCCGCCAGGCCCGAATAGGAGTTCAGCAGCGAGATCACCACCGGCATGTCGGCGCCGCCGATCGGGATCACGAGGGTGATGCCCAGGATCAGGGCCAGGGCCGTGAGCCCCGCGTACGCGGTCAGCGGGTCCGGCTGCACGGCCACCATCACGCCCAGGGCCACCGCGCCCAGCCCCAGCACGCCGTTCACGAACTGCTGGCCGGGGTAGACGATCGGCTGGCCGCGCATCAGCTCCTGGAGCTTGGCGAAGGCGATGAGGCTGCCGGTGAAGGTCACGCCGCCGATCAGCATCGAGAGCACGACGGCCCAGGCGGAGACCGACCCGACCGGCGTGGCGCCCTTCAGGAACTCCGCCGAGGCCACCAGCGCCGAGGCGGCGCCGCCGAAGCCGTTGAGCAGGGCCACCATCTGGGGCATGGCGGTCATCTGGATGCGCAGGGCCAGCACCGCGCCGATCCCACCGCCCACCGCCATGCCGGCGATGATCACCGGGAAGCTCACCACGCCGCTCGAGAGCAGGGTGGCGACGATGGCGATGAACATGCCCACCGCCGCCATGGCGTTGCCGCGGGTGGCGGTGCGGGGCGAGGAGAGCGCGCGCAGACCGAGGATGAACAGGCTGGCCGCGGCGAGGTAGGCGAACTGGACGATCTGGTCGAGGGCCATGGCTACTTCTTCTTGAACATGGCGAGCATGCGGTTGGTAACGAGGAAGCCGCCCACCACGTTGATGGTCGCGAAGACCACGGCCACGAAGCCCAGCCAGGTGCTCTGGGTGTACTCCGCGGCGCCGGCCGCCAGCAGCGCGCCGACGATCGCGATGCCCGAGATGGCGTTGGAGCCGCTCATGAGGGGCGTGTGCAGGAGCGGCGGCACCTTGGCGATGACCTCGAAGCCCACGAAGAGCGACAGGACCAGGATGGTGAGGGCGACGGCGGGATCTTCGATCATCTAGGCGGCTCCCGGGTCGAGCAGGGCCTTCACCCGCTCGTCGACCACGGCGCCCTCGAAGGTCAGCAGGGCGCCGTCGGTGATCTCGTCGTCCCGATCGACCTTCAGGGCGCCCTCGGGCATCAGGTGCTTCAGGAAGGCGCTGACGTTGCGGGCGTAGGTCTGGCTGGCGTGGAAGGCCACCTCGCTCGGCAGGTTGGTGGGACCGAAGACGCGGACGCCCTCGACCTCGACCACCTCGTCGGGACGGGTGAGGCTGCAGTTGCCGCCGCTCTCGGCGGCCATGTCGACCACCACCGAGCCGGGCTTCATGGCGCGGACCGCCTCCTCCTCCACCAGGCGCGGAGCCGGCCGGCCGGGGACGAGCGCCGTGGTGATCACCACGTCGGCCGCGGCCACCCGCTGACTCAGCAGCTCGCGCTGCTTGGCCAGGAACTCCTCGCTCTGGGCCTTGGCGTAGCCCCCCGCGTCCTCCGCGCCGGCGGTCTCGAGCTCGAGCTCGAGGAAGCGACCCCCGAGGCTCTCCACCTGCTCCTTCACCGCCGGGCGCACGTCGTAGGCCTCCACCACGGCGCCGAGGCGCTTGGCGGTCGCGATGGCCTGCAGCCCCGCGACGCCGGCGCCGAGCACGAGTACCCGCGCCGGCGAGATCGTGCCCGCCGCGGTGACCATCATGGGCAGGGCCTTGGCCAGGGCCGCCGCCGCCACCAGCACCGCGCGGTAGCCCGCCAGGTTGCTCTGGGACGAGAGCGCGTCCATGGACTGGGCCCGGGTGATGCGGGGCATGAGCTCCATGGCGAAGCTCGTGATGCCGCGCTCGGCGAGCGCCCTGGCCCAGCCGGGCCGGTCCAGAGGACGCAGCAGACCGATCAGCACCCGGCCCGAGGGAAAGCCCTCCAGGTGATCCGGATCCGCGTGAACTGCGGTCAGGACGTCGGACTCCGCGAGCACCCGCGCCCGATCCGCGAGCTGGGCGCCCGCCTTCTCGTAGAAGGCGTCGGGGTAGCCGGCCGGCTCTCCCGCCCCGCGCTCCACCAGCACCTCGACGGCGTCGCCCACCAGACCCCGGACGGCGTCGGGGATCAGGGCGACGCGGAACTCGCCCGCCAGACTCTCTTTCGGAACACCGATCTTCATGGCCGCGGGACGATAGCAGGCCTTGGCGCAGGCTGGGGGCCGGATCCGCGCGGGCCGGCGCGGCGCCTCAGGGACAGCGCTCGTCGAGGCATTCGCCGGCTCCGGCGGCCCCGCCGGCCCCCCGGACCAGCACCGCCGCGCCCTTGGACCCCTCCCGGAAGACCGTCACGCCCTTCAGCCCGCGTCGCCAGGCCGACAGGTAGATGTCCCGCACGGTCGCCGGAGTGGCCGTCTCCGGCAGGTTGATGGTCTTCGAGACGGCATTGTCCACCTGGTCCTGGAACGCCGCCTGGATGGCCAGGTGCGCCTCCGGATCCACGTCCGCGGCCGTCGGGAACAGACGGCGCACCACCTCGGGGACGCCCGGGACGTCTCGCACCGAGCCCCCGCCACGGATCTCGGCCAGCAGGTCCGCGCTCCAGGCGCCGGCGGCGCGGAGGTGCCGCTCGAGCCGCGAGTTGGTCTCCGACAGCTCGGCCCCGTCGAGCACGTGGCGGACGAAGGCCAGGGCGAAGTAGGGCTCGATGCCGCTCGAGCAGCCCGCGAGGATCGAGAGGGTGCCCGTGGGGGCGATGGAGCAGACGGTGGCGTTGCGCAGCCGCAGCCCCTGCGCCGCGGGCCGCGATCCCGACCAGTTCGGGAAGACGCCCCGGGTCTCGGCCAGCCGCGCCGACGCGGTCTCCGCCCGGGTGCGGATGCGGCGCATCAGCGCCGCCGACTCCCGCACCGCCGCCGCGCTGTCGTAGGGAATGCCGCGATCCACCAGGTAGTCGGCGAGGCCCATCACCCCGAGGCCGATCTTGCGGTTGCCGCGCACGGCGCGGTCGATCTCCGGGAAGGGGTAGCGGCCCACCTCGATCGCGTCGTCCAGGAAGCGGACCGCCAGGTCCACGCTGGCGTCCAGGGCCTCGCCGTCGAGGGCGCCGTCGCGGACGAAGGCGTCGAGGCGCAGGGAGCCCAGGTTGCAGGCCTCGTTCGGCAGCAGGGGCAGCTCGCCGCAGGGGTTGGTGGCCTCCAGGGCGCCGAGGTCGGGCGTGGGGTTCGCGCGCTCGACGGCGTCGAGGAAGATCAGCCCCGGGTCACCGGTGGCCCAGGCCTGGGCGGCGATCTCCTCCAGCAAGGCCCGCGCGTCGACGCTGCCGACGACCTTGCCGTCGCGGGGGTCGACCAGGTCGAAGGGCTCTCCGCGCTCCGCGGCGGACCAGAACGGATCCGGCGTCGCCAGCGACAGGTTGAAGTTGGTGAGACGGGTGGGGTCTGCCTTGGCGTGCACGAACGCCCGCACGTCCGGGTGGTCCACGCGCAGCACGCCCATGTTGGCGCCGCGCCGGCGCCCGCCCTGCTTCACCACCGAGGTCGCCGCGTCGAAGACGCCGATGAACGAGACCGGACCCGACGCCACGCCGTGGGTGCGCCGGACCGCCTCCCCGGCCGGGCGCAGCCGGGAGAAGTCGAAGCCGGTGCCCCCGCCCGTCTGGTGGATGATGGCCATCCGCTTCACCGCCTCGAAGATGGCGTCGAGGCGGTCCTCCACCGGCAGCACGAAGCAGGCGGCGAGCTGGCCCAGGGAGGTGCCGGCGTTCATCAGCGTCGGCGAGTTGGGCAGGAAGCGGCCGCTCGCGAGCAGCCCCTGGAAAGCCTCCTCCGTGGCACCCACCTCGCCGCCCCAGGCCCGCTCCGCCTCCGCCACCGCGCCGGCGACCCGCCGACACAGACCGCGCCAGTCCTCGACCAGGCGGCCCGCGGCGTCGCGCAGCAGATAGCGGGCCTCGAGCACGCGGCGGGCGTTGGCGTCGGGGGGGATCTCGGGGGGCGGGCAGGCCATCGCAAGGAGCGTAGATCGCCGCCGGCGCGGCGGCCAAGCCCCCTGGAGGGCCACCGAGAATGCCTTACATTCCGGCGCGTCCGGAGGAGAAACCGTGAGCGACAGCCCCCAGGTCATCCGCAAGACCACCGGCCACTTTCTCGAGGAGTTCGTGCCCGGCCAGGTGTTCCGCCACAAGGGCGGCAAGACCATCACCGAGGGCCTGTTCACGACCTTCACCGAGTTCGCCATGACCACCAATCCCCTGGCCAAGAACGCGCGCTACGCCCGCGCCTACGGCTTCGAGGGGCTGGTCTGCCCGCCGGGCCTGGTGATGCTCGTGGCCTTCAGCCAGACGGTGGAGGACGTCTCGGAGAACGCGCGCACCAACCTCGAGTACATCGACATGCAGTTCGGCGCCCCGGTGTACGTGGGCGACACCCTCGAGGCCGAGACCAGGGTGATCGGCGTGCGCGCCTCCAAGAGCCGGCCCAACCTGGGCATCGTCCACGTGCAGTCGACGGCGCGGAAGAACGTGGGCGAGGCCGACGAGGTCGTGGTGGCGACCTGGCAGCGCAAGGTGCAGGTCTTCAAGAAGGACGACGCGGCGCCGCTCCACGAGGGCGAGGTGGAGCCCGACGCCGTGGACTGCCCGCTCTGGCTGCCCGACTACGACCCCGGCCGCGACTACAAGGCGCTCTCCCACCTCTCCAACGCCGACACCTACTTCGAGGACTTCGAGCCGGGCACGCGCATCGAGCACTCCCGGGGCCGGGTGGTGACCGACGAGCACGTGGCTCTCACGGCGATCCTCGACAACACCAGCCAGGTGCACTGCAACCAGTTCATGATCGACCGCGACCCGGAGCGCTACGCGGGCGGCAAGCTGATCATCTTCGGCGGCATCCCCTTCACCCTGTGCCTGGGCCTGTCCTGCCCGGACGTGGGCGACAACGCCCTCGGCGACGTGATCTACACCACGGGACGCCACACGGCGCCGCTGTTCGCCGGCGACACGGTCTTCGCCGCCACCGAGGTCCTCGGCAAGGAGGACCACCCCAGCCGTCCCGACGTGGGCGTGGTCTCGACCCGCCTGCTCGGCCACAAGTTCGAGCGCGCCGACGCTGCGAGCGCGGCCGAAGGCGGCGCGCGCAGCGAGGCGGAGCCGAGCGACGCGCCGCCGGGCTGGAAGAAGACGCAGATCTTCACCCTCGACCGCCAGCTCGCGGTCAAGCGGCGCAGCCACTACGCGTAGCCCGCGCGCGCCGCCGGCGCGGCCGCGGGCCCCATTGACCGCCCCTCCAAAAACCATTAGAGTCCGCGCGCTTACCTGCTTCGGCCCCCCGTCCCGAAGCGTCGGCTCGGCGACTCGCGGTAGCTCCGTGTAGCTCCGAGGGCCGGCCGCCGGCCGGGCGCGGGGCCCGCCGGACCCAGCGCGGGAGCCCCAGGATGCGGTTCTACGAGTACGAATCCAAGTCCCTGTTCGCTCGCCGGGGTCTGCCCCTCGGCCAGAGCGGCCTGGCCCACAGCGCCGACGACGCCCGCCGCGTGGCCGACGAGATCGGCGGCCCGGTGGTGCTCAAGAGCCAGGTGCTCTCGGGCGGTCGGATGAAGGCCGGCGCCGTGAAGTTCGCCGACACGCCGGACGAGGTGCCGGCCCTCTACGAGCAGATCGTGCCGATCCTCGTGAACGGCCAGAAGTGCCGCTCGGTGCTGATCGAGGAGAAGACCCCGATCGCCCAGGAGTACTTCGTGTCGGTCACCTGGGACGGACGCGCCAAGCAGCCGGTGCTGCTCTTCAGCGACATGGGCGGCATCGACATCGAGGAGGTCGCGGAGAAGCACCCGGAGCACGTGTCCAAGACCCACTTCTCGACGATCCTCCCCCTCTCGCCGCGCATCGCCAAGGAGGCGGTGGCCGCCACCGGCGTCTCGGGGCGCGAGCTCAACCGCCTCACGCCGATCGTCTTCGAGCTCATGAACGTCTTCCTCGACTACGACCTCACCCTGGCGGAGATCAACCCGCTGGCGCGGCTCGAGGACGGTCGCTTCATCGTCCTCGACGGCCACGTGGACATGGAGGCCGAGGCCCGGGGCAGGCACAAGAAGCTGCTCGACGAGCTCGGCATCGGCGAGGAGGAGACCCGCCAGGCCCGGGAGGCCACGCCCTTCGAGATCGCCGGCCGCAAGGTCAACGAGGCGGACCACCGCGGCGTGGCCGGCAACGTGGTGGAGTTCGAGGGCAACCTGGGCCTCGTCATCGGCGCGGGCGGCGGCTCCCTCACCCTCTTCGACGCCGTGCGCAAGCACGGCGGCAAGCCGGCCAACTACTGCGAGATCGGCGGCAACCCCTCGGTGAAGAAGGCCTGCGAGCTCACCAAGCTGATCCTCGGGAAGCCGGGCGTCGAGAAGATCGCCGTGATGATGAACGTGGTCTCGAACACGCGGGTGGACATCGTGGCCCGGGGCGTGATCAAGGGCTGCATCGAGAGCGGCAAGGACCCGAAGGACGTGATCGCCATCTTCCGCATCCCCGGCGCGTGGGAGGAGGAGGGCTTCAAGATCCTCGAGAAGTACGGCGTCGAGTACTGCGACCGCAGCGTCTCCATGTACGAGGCCGCGGGCCGCGCCGTGGCGAAGATCCAGCCCGGGTAGGACCGCCGTGAGCATCCTCATCACCCGCGAGACCCGCTTCATCGTCCAGGGCATCACCGGCCGCGAGGCCGTGAACCTGACCCGCGAGAACCTCGACTACGGCGCCCGCATCATCGGCGGCGTGACGCCAGGCCGCGCCGGGCGCGACGTCTACGGCGTGCCCGTCTACGACTGCGTCCGCGACGTGGTCGAGAAGGAGGGCGCGGTCGACGGCTCGGTGATCTGCGTGCCGCCGGCCTTCACCCGCGACGCCCTGTTCGAGGCCATCGAGAACGACGTCAAGCTGATCGTGGTGGTCACCGAGAACGTGCCGCGGCGCGAGGTCGCCCAGGCGGTCGAGCTGGCGAAGCTGCGGGGCGCCCGCATCATCGGTCCCAACTGCCTGGGCCTGATCTCGCCGGGCGAGGCCAAGATGGGTGGCATCGGCGGGCCCGCCGCCAACACCCGCCAGGCCTACAAGCCGGGCAACATCGGCATCATGTCCCGCTCCGGCGGCATGACCACCGAGATCGCCTCCACCCTCACGGCGGCGGGCTTCGGCCAGTCGACGGCGGTCTCCATCGGCGGCGACGCCATCATCGGCACCACCTACGCCGAGCTGATGCCGCTGTTCGAGGCCGACCCCCGCACCGAGGCCATCGCCATCTACTCCGAGCCCGGGGGCCGCATGGAGGCGGAGCTCGCCGAGTGGGTGAAGGCCAACGACAGCCGCCTGCCCATCGTGGCCTTCATGGCCGGCCGCTTCATGGACGAGATGAAGGGCATGCGCTTCGGCCACGCGGGCACCATCGTCGAGGGCAAGGAAGACACCACGGCGGAGAAGATCGCCCGGATGGAGGCCGCCGGGATCTCGGTGGCCGAGCGGATCGAGGAGATCCCGGAGCTGATCCGGAAGCGCCTCGCGGAGAGGAAGGCATAGCCATGCCCGGACTGTTCATCGACGTGGAGGTGGCGTCGGACGTCGCGAAGGACGGCGGGATCGCCCGCAAGCTCGAGGAGGTCTGCCCGGTCTCGATCTTCCGGGCCGGCGACGCGGGCGTGGAGATCGTCGAGGAGAACCTGGACGAGTGCGTCCTGTGCGACCTCTGCCTGCAGGCCGCACCGGAGGGCAAGGTCCGGGTCGTCAAGCTCTACGAAGGCTGAACGAGCACATCGAGGAGGCCGTCATGCGCAGCGCCAAGGACTTCTTCAGGGCCAGGAGCCTCGGGGCCCCCACCCCGCTCCGCGAGATCCCGTTCACCCCGTCGCGGATGATCCACTTCTTCGACCCGAGCAACGCCAAGATCGTGGCCAAGGTCCCCGACCTGGCGGCTCGCTGCGACGTGCTGCTCGGCAACCTCGAGGACGCCATCCAGGCCGACCACAAGATCGCCGCCCGCGAGGGCCTGGTGAAGGCGGCCCGGGAGATCGACTTCGGCGCCTGCCAGCTCTGGACCCGGGTCAACAGCCTCGACAGCCCCTGGTGCCTGGACGACCTCACCCAGCTCGTGACCGAGATCGGCGACAGGCTCGACGTGATCATGCTCCCCAAGGTGGAGGGTGCCTGGGACATCCACTACGTGGATCAGCTGGTGGCCCAGCTCGAGGCCCGGGCCGGCCTCACCCGGCCGATCCTGCTCCACGCCATCCTCGAGACGGCGCAGGGCGTGACGAACGTCGAGGAGATCTGCGGCGCGAGCCCGCGCATGCAGGGCATCTCCTTCGGTCCGGCCGACCTCGCCGCCAGCCGCCGGATGAAGACCACCCGCGTGGGCGGCGGTCACCCCGGCTACCTGGTGCGGACGGATCCCGACCCCGAGAATCCGGACGCCGTGCGCATCACGGCGCAGCAGGACCCGTGGCACTACACGCTGGCGCGCATGGTCGACGCCTGCAACAGCCACGGCATCTTCCCGTACTACGGTCCCTTCGGCGACATCAAGGACACCCTGGCCTGCGAGGACCAGTTCCGGGCGGCCTTCCTGCTCGGCTGCGTCGGCGCCTGGTCGCTGCACCCGGCCCAGATCGATGTGGCCAAGAAGGTCTTCACCCCGCCGGTGGACGAGGTGCGCTGGGCGCGCCGGGTGATCGCCGAGATGGGCGACGGCTCGGGCTGCGTCATGATCGACGGCAAGATGCAGGACGACGCCACCTACAAGCAGTGCAAGGTGATGGTGGAGGCGGCGACGCTGCTGGCGCGCAAGGAGGCGGACCTGGCGGAGGCGTACGGGTTCTCCGCCGACGAGCTGGCGTAGCCTGGGCGCCGCGTCGGCGATGAGCGGCCGGCGTGCTCAGCTCCCGCGCTTCGAGGCCTGCGCTTCGCACGAGGTCCGTCGGGCGCGGTCACATTCCGCGCGCCGGCCGCTCATCGCCGACGCTCACTCCGGAGCTGCCCGCTTGGTGTACGTGCGGAGATCCAGCCATCTTCTCGGTCTGATCGTGCTCCTTGCGGCGACGGCAGCGGTTGCGGAGACCGGGGTTCCGGAGAGGCGGGACTTTGGCGCGGGGATCTCGCTGGAGGCGCCGCCGGTGCCGCTGGCCCAGGCGCTCGCCCATCCCGAACGGCATGCCGAGGAGCCCGTGCTGGTGCGCGGGCGGCTGGCGGAAGTCTGCCAGCGGAAGGGCTGCTGGACCCTGCTGCAGGACGGCGAGGCCAGCGTCCGGGTCCGTTTCGTCGACTACGGCTTCTTCCTGCCCACCGACGCCGCGGGCGCCCAGGCCTGGGTGCAGGGCGTGGTGACCGTGCGCACGCTTAGCGAGGCCGATGCGCGGCACCTGGAGTCCGAGCGGCCCGGCGGCGACCCCTCGCGCATCCGGGGCCCCCAGCGGGAGGTGGGCTTCCTCGCGTCCGGGGTGCGTCTGGTCCGGCCGCCCGCGCCCGCCGACGAGTAGCTAGAGGTCGTACGCCAGCGCGAGGCCCGGGCGCTCCCACGCGCAGGCCACCAACCGGCCCGACGACGAGAGCGTGATGTAGGCCGTCCGCCGGTCGTCGCCTCCGAAGCAGAGGTTGGTGGTCAACACGTCGTCGGTGGCGACGTGGTGGCTCGCGCCCTCGGGCGAGACCACGGTGATGCCGCCGTGGTAGATGGTGGCGACGCAGACGTTGCCGTCGGCGTCCACGGCCAGGGAGTCGAGCAGCTCGCCGGCGGCCAGGTCCAGCAGCAGGTGGCCGCCGTGGGGCGTGAGCGGGTTGGGGGCGATCTCGCCGGGCGCGGAGAGGTTCCAGTAGCTGACCCGGCCCGTGTAGGTCTCGGCCACGTAGACCCGGTCGCCCCCGGGCGAGAGGCCGATGCCGTTGGGGCCGCCGTCGAGAGGAAAGACCATCTCGCGGATGGAGGAGCCGTCGGGCCGCGCGTAGAAGATGCCCGTGCGGTCCCGCTCGCGCTCCCGGGCCTTGCCGAGATCGGTGAACCAGAAGCCGCCCGTCGCGTCGAAGACGAGGTCGTTGGGACCGCGCAGGGGGCGGCCGTCGCAGGCGGTGTAGAGGTCCTCCACCTTGCCGGAGCTCGGATCCACGCGCTGGATGCGGCCGCCGATGTAGTCGTCCGGCTGGTTGCCGGGGAACAGGCGCTCGCCCACCCGGTGCCAGACGAAGCCGCCGTTGTTGCAGACGTAGATCATGCCGTCGGGGCCGACGGCGGCCCCGTTGGGCCCGCCCCCGCAGTCGGCCACCACCTCGGTGCGGCCGTCGGGGAGCACCCGGGTCAGGGTGCCCCGGGCGATCTCCACCAGCAGCACGCTGCCGTCCCGGCACCAGATCGGGCCTTCGGGGAACTGCAGACCCGACGCGAGCTCGCGGTACTCGGGCACGGCAGGACTACTTGCTGAGCTCGAGCATGCGCTCGATGGGACGCAGCGCCTTCACGCGCACGTCCTCGGGCACGATCACCTCCGGCTGGAGGTCGCGCAAGCAGAGGTAGAGCTTCTCGAGGGTGTTCAGACGCATGTAGGGGCAGCGGTTGCAGGCGCAGCTCTCGTCCATGCCCGGCGCCTGGATCAGCTCCTTCTCGGGGGCCTCCTGGGCGATGGCGTGGAAGACCCCGTCCTCGGTGGCGATGATCAGGGTCTGCGCCGGCGACTCCACCGCCCGGCGGATGATCTTGGTCGTGGAGCCGATGAAGTCGGCCTGGTCGAGGACCGCCTCGTCGCACTCCGGGTGGGCCAGCACCTCGGCCTCGGGGTGGCGCACCTTGAGCTTGGCCAGCTCCCGGGCGCTGAACTGCTCGTGCACCACGCAGGTGCCGGGCCAGAGGATCAGGTCCGGCCGATCGGCCGCCTTGGCCACGTAGCGACCCAGGTGCTTGTCGGGGGCGAAGATGACCTTCTGGCCCTCGAAGTGGCGCAGGATGTCGAGCGCGTTCGACGAGGTGCAGATGACGTCGGAGAGCGCCTTCACGTCGGCCGAGCAGTTGATGTAGCTGATGACCTTCGCGCCGGGATGCTCGGCGATGAAGGCGGCGAAGGCGTCCGGCGGACAGCCGTCGGCCAGGGAGCACCCGGCCTCCCGATCCGGCATCACCACCGTGCGCTCGGGATTCAGGATCTTCGCGGTCTCGGCCATGAAGTGGACGCCGCAGAAGGCGATCACGTCCCGGTCCACCTGCTGGGCGGCGCGGGCCAGGGCCAGGGAGTCGCCGACCACGTCGGCCAGGTCCTGGAGCTCGTCCTCCTGGTAGTAGTGGCAGAGGATGACGGCGTTGCGCTCGCGCTTGAGACGCTCGATGGCGTCCTCGAGGTCGCGCGGGATTCCTGCAGCGGGGGCGGGGTGGGTCGCGGCCATGCCCGAAGATAGCGCCTAGAGATCCCAGAAGAAGTCCTTGTTGGTGAGCTCCGGAGGCTCCTCCGCCCCCCGGGACGACTCCCCCGGGCCCCCCTCCACGCCCTGGGGGCCCGCCTCGATCCGGCGCAGCTGCTCCTCCAGGTCGCGGGTCTCGTTCTCCCAGTAGTCGTCGGTGCCGAAGTGCGGGAAGGTGGGGGGGAAGGCCGGGTCCTCCCAGCGACGGCCGATCCAGGCGGCGTAGTGCACGAAGCGCAGGGCGCGCAGGGGCTCCACGAGGGCCAGCCAGCGCTCGTCGAAGGCGCGGAACTGGCGGTAGGCCTCGATCAGGAGCCGGCGCTGGCGGTCGCCCTCCGCGTCGCGCCCGGGCACCAGCATCCAGACGTCCTGCACCGCGGGACCGATCACGAAGTCGTCGAAGTCCAGGAAGAAGAGGCCCTCGCGCCCTTCCAGGAGGTTGCCCGCGTGGCAGTCCCCGTGGATGCGGTGCACGGGCACGCCGCGGCTCCGCTCCTCGTAGACCTCCGCCACCCGCAGGGCCGCCCGCCGGTAGCGGTCGGCGCAGAAGGGCGGCAGCCGTCCCCGGCTCTCGAGGGCCTCCAGGGGCTCCCGCAGGAAGGCGTCGGCCGTGAGCCTGCGGCGCGCGGGCGCCTCGCGGGCCGCGCCCACGTTGTGGATGCGCGCCACGAGCCGGCCGAGGACGCCGATCTGGGCGTCGGAGAGCTCGTCGGGCGCGCGGCCCCCGGTCCTGGGCCAGACGGCGTACCAGATGTCCTCCACCCGGTGCAGGGTGCTGCCGTCCGGGAAGGCCAGCGGCGCGCAGACGGGGATCTCGGCCTCGCGCAGGTCGGCGAGGAAGGCGTGCTCCGCCAGGATCGCCTCCCGGCTCCAGCGCTCCGGCCGGTAGAACTTGGCCACCACGTGGCGGCCGTCCTCCAGGCGGACGTCGTAGACGCGGTTCTCCAGGCTGTTCAGGGCCGAGCAGTGGCCCGTGGGCAGGAAGCCGCCGGCCTCGACGGCGCGGAGCACCCACTCGGGCGTCAGCCGGAAGAAGAACTCGCTCACCAGTCCTCCGCGCGCGCTACTCCGCTCGGGTGTTCACGATCTGCTCGTCCCGGGGCCGGTCCGGATCGACCATGTAGCCCAGCGCCTTCAGCTGGCCCCACTCCATCTCGGTCAGCTCGACCTCGGTCGGCGCTCCCCAGGCCGCCCCGGGGAGCTGCAGGTACGCGGCCACCCGGCCCATGAGATCGGCCACGCGCTCCGGCTCCCGGCTCGCCAGGTTCGTCGTCTCCAGGGGATCCGCCCGGAGGTCGTAGAGCTCCACCGACGTGAGCGAGTTCCGGAACAGGCGGTAGCCGTCGCGGGAGACGGAGATGAGGGGCTGGGGCGGGGTGTCGGTGCGACCCCAGGTCCGGTCCAGGTGCGCGAAACGGGGTCGCCGCCGCTCGGCCTCGACATCCTCTCCGCCCCGCGCCGCCGCCTCGACGAGCGGCACCAGGGACCGCCCCTGGGCCGCCGGGAGCGGATCGAGGCCGAGCAGGTCGAGGATCGTGGGCCAGATGTCCACGTTCTCGACCGGCGACTCCACCACGATGCCCTCCCGGAGCCGGAACGGCAGCACGACGAGCAGCGGCACGTGCGTCGTTTCCACGTAGAGGTTGCGCGCGTGCCCTTCGGTGCCGTGCTCCAGGAAGGCCTCGCCGTGATCCGAGGCGATCACGAGGACGCTTCGCTTCATGAGCCCGCGCTCCTGCATGACCGCCACGAGGGTGCCGACGTTCGCGTCCACCCAGCGGATGGCGTTGTCGTAGATGTCCGAGTAGGTCGACCCGAAGTCGGCGGAGTCATCGTACACGTACTGATGTACGTCCATCAGGTGCAGGTAGAGGAAGAAGCGCCCGTCGCCGACGCTGCGCAGGAACTCGACGGCGGCTTCGGTGAGGTCGTAGTCGGTCCCCGGGAGCGTGCGCGAGGACGGATTGCGCTGGAGCACGTGGCCGGGCATCGGGTTCGCCCGGGGCCGGAAGTAGAGGTCGAAGCCCTGGCCGAAGCCGAAGTTGGGCGCCACCCAGCCGTTGCGCCAGATCCCGACGGTGCGCAAGCCCGCGTCGCGGAGGATCTCGGCGGGCGCGGTGGCCGACTCCGACAGGCCATGGGGGTAGCGGGTGATGCGGTTCGTGACCGGGTAGGTCCCCGTCCACAGGGAGGCCATCGACGACTTCGTCCAGGTGGACTGGGCCAGGGTCCGGGCGAACCGGATCCCGCTGGCCGCCAGGGCGTGCATGACCGGGCTCGTGGGACGCGCGTAGCCGTACGCCGAGAGCCGGTCGGCCCGGAGCGTGTCGATCAGGATGAAGACCACGTTCAGGTCGTCCCGCTGCGCGAGGGTCGCGAGGTCCTCGGCCGTGCCCCAGGGCCGATCCGGCGTCCGGATCGTGGGCAGGGGCACCCCCAGCAGCGACGCGAGCCCGAGCGCGATGAGCCCGACCCCGACGGCCACCAGCAGGCCCCGCAGCGAGCGGCCCCCCTCGGACATGCGCGCTTCGACCTCCCCCCGCACCCGCCGGCGCGGGACGCCGCAGACTAGTCGATTGCGGGAGGCGGGACATGGGCTCGCGCCCAGCCGGGCGTCCGGAGCGGCGCGCGCGGCCGCCCTACGCGCGTTTCGGGTGCCGCGCGCGTTTCCGCTGTCGACCGAGCCCCGCCAGGCCGGCGATCGCCGAGCCGAGCAGGAGCAGCGGGCCCGGGGCCGGCACCGGGCCGGCGTCGGTGAAGGTGATCTTCAGCTGCGTGAAGACCGGCAGCAGCTGGCCGATCGCCGACACGAAGGTCGGCGTCACCAGGGTGATCGAGTCGCCCAGACCCGTGCCGGCGTTCGCGCCCTGGATCGACAAGAACGTGGTCGTCCCCGCGGCGTTCACGCCGATCACGCCGGTGCCCGTCGTCCAGGCTGCGGCGTCGAAGTCGAAGGGCACGCTGGTCGAGCCGCCCCGGCCGATCCGCGCGTCGTCGAGGAAGACCGGGATGGTCACGTTCTGCCCGATCACGATGTTGACGATGCCCTCGAGTCCCATGACGCCGCCGAGCCCACCGCCGACGACGCAGGCTTCACCGGGAGCCGGCATGCCCGTCGCACAGATCTCGGCCGGCGCCTGGGACGCGGCGCCGCCGAGGGAGAACGTGCCGGCCACGTTGGAGACGACGGTGGCCGAGATCTGGGCGATCGCCGTCGTCGCGGTGACCGGGACGACCACGGGCGTGGTCAGCTGCAGCACGCCGGCGGCCAGCTGGAGGGTGCCGTTGGCGTCGTCCACCATGACCACGACGTCGTCGACCACGAGGTCGATGGCGGACACCCCTTCGACGGCCACCGTCGCCTGGAGGTCGGCGCTGCGGGCCATCGGAGCGGCGTTCGCCGCCTCCGCTGCGATGATCAGCGCCACGGCTCCCAGGATTCCGAATAACCTGCGCATGGGGACACCACTCCTCTTGGACGTACTCGTCTGTGGGGGGTGGTCTGGGGTGGGCAGGAATGTCAGAAACGACTGCCCCGCGCCCGGCACCGGCGCGGCAACGCGCCTTCCACATGGCCGGGAATGCTCTCGAAGACACGGCGGGGAAACCCCGACGGCCCGCCGGGAGAGCGACCTCCCCAGGGGGCCGAACTCGGGCCGAGGACTTGTCTCCGCCCCGGCGACACCCGATCCTCCCCGCGGCATGGGCGCGGACAAGCAGCGGGAGCAGCGGTGGCGCCCTCGGATCCTGGGGTGGGCACTGCTCTTGGCGGTGCTCGGCAGCAGCCTCGGCTGCGGCCGCAGCGGGAGCGGCGTGGAGCGCGTCGTTCTCGTGACCATCGACACCCTCCGCGCCGACCGGCTGGGGAGCTACGGCGACCTCGGCGCCCGCACCCCGGTCCTCGACCAGCTCGCCGCCCAGGGCGTGCGCTTCGAGAACGCGATCGCCCCCGTCCCCCTCACCCTCCCCTCCCACACCTCCCTGATGACCGGCCAGCAGCCGCCCGCCCACGGCGTTAGACACAATTCAGTGTTTGCCGTGGCTCCCGACACGCCGCTCCTGGCCGAGTCCCTGCGCGAGGCGGGCTATACCACCGCCGCCTTCGTGGCGGCGTTCGTGCTGGATGCCCGCTACGGCCTCGACCGCGGCTTCGACGTCTACGACGACGACGTCGGCCAGCGCCGCGCTTCGAAGAGCCCGTTCTCCTTCGCGGAGCGCCGCGGCGACGAGGTGGTGGACGCCGCGCTGGCGTGGCTCGCCGATGCGCCCGACCGCTTCTTCGTCTGGGTCCACCTCTACGATCCCCACGCCGACTACGACCCGCCGCCCGAGTACCTGGAGCGGGCGGCCGGCGATGCCTACGCGGGGGAGATCGCATTCGCCGACGCCCAGGTGGGTCGGCTGCTGCGCGCCATCACCCGGCGCTGGGGACCGGACGGCCTGGTGGTGGCGGTGACCAGCGACCACGGCGAGAGCCTGGGCGAGCACCAGGAGCCGACCCACTCCTACACGATCTACGAGGCCACCCAGCGCGTGCCCCTGATCCTGGCGGGCCACGGCCTGCCGGCGGGACAGGTCGTGGACGCGACGGTGCGGCTCGTCGACGTGGCGCCGACCCTGCTCTGGCTCACGGGCGCCGCGGCCCTGGACGGCGCCCAGGGCCGCAGCCTGGCTCGCCTGATCCACCTGGGTCCCGAGCAGGAGGAGCGCGTCGCCTATGTGGAGACCCTCGCCACGCAGCTCGAGATGGCCTGGAGCCCGCTGCTCGGCGTCCGGACGACCCGGCACAAGTACATCCGGGCCCCCCAGCCCGAGCTCTACGACCTCGGCGAGGACCCGGGCGAGACCCGCAACCTGGCCCTGGTGCAGCCCGAGCTGGCCCGGGAGCTCGACGGCCTGCTCGAGCGCGAGCTCCAGGTCGCGCGGCCCGTGGAGGCCTCCCTGGAGCTCGGGGCCGAGGACCGGACCCGCCTGGAGAGCCTGGGCTACGTGGTGCCGGGCGAGGGCACGCTCCGCGGCGAGCTGGGCGTCGTGGGCGGTCTCAATCCCCGGGACCTGATGCTCGATGCGATCCGCGTCCGCGACGCCCGGAGCGCCTTGGCGGGCGGCCGCCCCGAGCGGGCGCTGGAGCTGCTCGAGCCCGTCCAGGGAGGCGGTCCCCACGTGGCCCAGACCCGCGCCCAGGCTGCCCTCGCCGCGGGCCGCGCGGAGCAGGCGGTGGCGATCATGGAGGCCGCGCCGGGCGACTACGTCACCGATCGCACGCTGCTCGGGATGGCGTACCTGGCCGCGGGTCGCCTTCCCGAGGCCCGCCGAACCCTGGAGGGCGCGCATCGGGAAGATCCCGACGCCCACGGCCCCCTCCTGGCCCTGGCCCGCCTCGCCCATCGCGAAGCAGACCCGGTGGCGGCGGAGCGCTGGCTTCGGGAGGCCGAGCGGGTGGCCCCCCAGCCGGAGGGGCCCCGTCTCGAGCTCGCGGTCCTGCGCCTCGACCAGGGTCGGGTGGACGAGGCCGATGCGCTGCTCGAGGGCATCGGCGGCCACTTCCTCACCGACCCGCCCCGGGCCCTGCGCCTGGCCCGGGCGGAGCACGCCGCCGGCCGGACCGCGCGAGCCCTGGAGATCCTGCGCGGCGCCCTGCGGGAGCGCCCCGCCCACGCCCGGCTCCTCGCGGCGTACACGGAATGGCTCGAGTCCGAGGGTCGCTTCGACGAGGCGCTGGTGGCGCGGCGTCGGGCCCACGCCCAGGACCCGGACGATCCCGCCGCCAAGAACGACCTGGCCTGGGGACTGGCGCTGGCGGGGCGCAATCTCGAGCGGGCGCTGGCGCTGGCGCGGGAGGCCGCCGAGGCGCTGGGCGACGACGCGGCCGTGCTCGACACCCTGGCCACGGTGCACCTGCTGCGGGGCGAGCCCGACGCGGCGCTGCGGGCGGCAGACCGCGCCCTGGCCGCGAACCCGGAAGCCCTGCGCCCCGACCTGCTCTTCCTGCGGGCTGCGGCCCTGGAGGCGCTGGGTCAGGAGCCCGAGGCCCGGGACGCCCTGCGCGCGATGCAGGAGGCGGGAGCGATCGCTCCTCACTGGCGGGAGCGCGCCGAGGGCCTCGCGCAGCGATTGGGCGTCGGGGCGGCCCGCGCCGCTCCGGGCTGAGGCTGACGGGAGGGACGTCCGTCCGCGGCCCGGGCCGGCCTACTCCGCGCCGGGGACGGCCTCGTCGTCCACGTCGACGACCTCGTTCGGCGCCCGCGGCAGATCGTCCTCGTTCTCGACCACGTACCCGAGCGCCCTGAGCTGTCCCAGCTCGAAGTCGTCGAGGGCCACCTCCTGGGGCTCGCCCCAGACCGGGGGCGGCGCCTCGGCGTAGGCCTCGGCCGTGCGCCGGAGCGCCGCGGCGCGCTCGGCCTCCTCCGCGGCGATGTCTTGCTGCTCCCCGGGGTCCTTGCTCACGTCGTAGAGCTCGTCCGCGTCGGGCCGGTGTCGGCGATGGAAGAGCCGGTACGGGCCCTCCTGGACGGAGATGAGCGGCTGGGGATCCTTGTTCTGCTGTCCCCAGGCCTGGTCCAGCTGCGCGAAGCGCGGGCGGGCGCCGTCGGCGGGCTCCTCGCCGCGGGCGGCGGCCTCGATCAGGGGGACCAGGGAGCGCCCCTGGGCGCCGGCCATCGGCGGCATGCCCAGCAGGTCGAACACCGTGGGCCAGATGTCCACGTTCTCCACGGGCGTCGAGACCCGGATGCCCTCCCGCAGGCGCATCGGCAGGGCGACCAGCAGGGGCACCTGGGTGGTCTCGACGTAGAGGTCGCGGGCGTGGCCCTCCGCGCCGTGCTCCCGGAAGGCCTCCCCGTGATCCGACGCCACCACGAGCAGGGTCCGCTTCATCAGACCCTGCTGCTGGAGCACGGCCACCAGGTGACCGAGGTTGCTGTCGACCCAGCGGATCGAGTTGTCGTAGATGTCCGAGTAGCCGGTCCCGAAGTCCGCCGAGTCGTCGTAGACGTACTGGTGGACGTCCATGTAGTGCAGATAGAGGAAGAAGCGCTCGTCTCCGACGCTGCGCAGGAACTCGTTGGCCGCGGCGGTGAGGTCGTGGTCGGTCCCCGGCAGCCGGTAGGCGGACGGGTTGTCCTGGCGCAGGCCCTCCTTCGGACGGATCACCGGCTTGAAGTAGAGGTCGAATCCCTGGGCGAAGCCGAAGTTGGGCGCCACCCAGCCATTGCGGAAGATCCCGACCGTCTTGAATCCCGCGTCCTGCAGGACCTCGGCGGGGGTGGTGAGCCCGTCCGGCAGGCCGTGGGGATAGCGGGTCACGCGGTTGGTGGAGGGATAGGTCGCCGTCCAGAGGGAGGCCATGGAGGTCTTGGTCCAGGAGGACTGGGCCAGCACGTTCTCGAAGAGGACACCGGAGTCCGCCAGGGCGTCGAAGATGGGGCTCGTCGGGCGCTGGTAGCCGTAGGCCGACAGGCGGTCGGCCCGGAGCGTGTCGATCAGCACCAGGACGAGATTCAGGTCGTCCCGGTCGGCCAGGGCCGGGATCTCCTGCCAGTCTCCGCTGGGCCGGTCCGGGCCGCGGAGCTCGAACATGCTCAGCAGGCCGGCCACCAGCAGCGCCAGGCTCGCCAGCACCAGGAGCCCGGAAGCCCACCTCGGCGTCGCCATCACCCTTGTCCCCCGTCTCGAGCGCTCCGGGCCTCCCCGGAGTGACCGGGCATGCTAGCCAAGCGGCGTTTCTCGGGCACTGCCCCGCGCAAGACCCGCAACGAAGAAGGCGGCCGCTCCCGAAGGAGCGGCCGCCCGGGTGACCGCGCCTCGACCCGGAGGCCGAGGGGGAGGTCTTGGCGCTACGAGCGGCGACGACCCGCGAGCACCAGGCCCGCCACGCCGGAGAACAGCAGCAGCAGGGTGCCCGGCGCCGGAACGCTCTTCATCTCGATGCCGCTCAGCGAGAACGTCGCGATGATGGGGAGCTCGGCACCGAGGGCCGACACGAACACCGGCGACACGAAGGTGATCGGGGCGTTCGGATCGCCGCTCTGTGAGGTGACCCCGGTGGCCGTGAAGGCCTGGCCGAGGCCCGTGGTCCAGGGGGCGCCCTCACCGGCGATCAGGCCGGCCGCGCCGGCACCGCCGGCGCCGATGTTCAGCACGCCGATCGGCACCGGGGCCTTGATGCCACCGGCCAGTACGGCGGTCACGGTGCCCACGACCGTCATGATGCCGCCCTTGCCGCCGCCCGCGACGCAGGCGTTGCCGGCAGGCTGGGGGCAGACCTCGGAGGAGACCGGGGCGAAGCCGCTCACGAAGGTGCCGGCCGCGTTGCCGAGGCCCGCCTTCAGGATGACCGAGTCCACCAGGGTGCTCTGGGCGGGGGGCACGCTGATGGTGATGGTCGAGGGCAGGGCGACGAGGCCCGCCGGAACCAGGATCTGGCTGCCCTGGACCGTGGACGCCGTGTTTCCGATGGAGCCGGTGCCGATGATGCTCACGGTGCCCGTGCCGGTGATCGAGAAGGCACCCAGCACACCCAGGTCGAGGGCCAGCGTCCCGGTCGTGCTGACCGGCGCCGCCGCCGCCGTGCCGCCGGCCATGAGCATGGCGCCAACGGCGAGAGTTCCCCACAACTTGCGCATTTCGTTCCACTCCTCTTTGGGTCGTTCCGCATTCCGTGCTGTTGCACCCACCCTGGGCGATTCCCGTGTGAGTGGCGAGGTGGAAGCGGTGTTCGTAGAGGGAGTGGTGGGAAGTGGGGTCGAAGTGTCATGGCCAGCGCACCAATCCGGATCTCCCCGGCCCGCCCTGCGGGGATTCCGGCTGCGCAGCGCCGCCCAGAAGTGACTGGAATCGCTGAGAAAGACTCGGCGGTGGGGCCGGATGCCCTCGTCGCCGAACCGCGAAAAAAAAGAAGGCGGCCGCTCCCGAAGGAGCGGCCGCCCGGGTGACCGCGCCTCGACCCGGAGGTCGAGGGGTAGGTCTTGCCGCTTACGAGCGGCGGCGGCTGGCCACCAGCAGGCCCGCCAGACCGGAGGCGAGCAGCAGGATGGTGCCCGGCTCCGGAACCTTCATCTCGATCCCGCTCAGCGAGAACTTCGCGAAGATCGGCAGCGCCGCGCCGAGGGCCGACACGAACACCGGCGTCACGAAGGTGAGCGGGGCGTTCGGGTCGCCGGTGGACACGGCCGTGGTGGTGGTCGTCACGACCTGGCCCTGACCCGTGGTCCAGGGCGCGCCGAAGCCGGCCAGCAGGCCGGCCGCACCGCCGCCACCGACGCCGATGCCGAAGGCGCCGAGCGGCACCGGGGCCTTGATGCCACCGGCCAGCACGGCGGTCACCGTGCCCACGATGGGCATGAGGCCGCCCTTGCCGCCGCCGACCACGCAGGCGTCACCCTGGGCCACCGGGCACTGCTCGGCGGCGGTCGGGGTGAAGACGCTCACGAAGCTGCCGGCGCCGTTGCCCAGGCCCGGCTTCAGGATGACCGAGCTCACCAGGGTGCTCTGGCCGGGGGTGACGGGGATGGTGAGCTGGGCCGTCAGATTGAGCAGGCCGTTCGGCACGATGATCTGGCTGCCGGTGATCGTGGAAGCCGTGTTCCCGATGTTGCCGGTGCCGACGATGCTCACGGTGCCCGTGCCGGTCAACGCGAAGCCGCCCAGGGCGCCGAGGTCGATGGACAGGGTCGCGGTCGTAACGACCGGCGCCGCCGTCGCCGTACCGCCGGCCACGAGCATGGCGCCGACAGCGAGGATTCCGCACAACTTACGCATATTCGTTCCACTCCTTTGAGTCGTTCCGCATTCGGTGCTTTGGCACCCCACCCGCAACCCGGGCGAGGATGCTCCATCTGATGTGCAAGCCAGGTGCCAAGGCTCGTGCTCTGTCCCTACTCTGCAACTGCCTGATTTTGAATGACTCTTCTACATCACGGGGCGCTTCCCGAGGGGAGGATCCGGGTGTGGGGAAACCCCGTTCCACTGCAAGGGAAAGCCTTTTCCGCGTTGGCCCAGGGCTTCCCCGGGGCGGCCCCGGGACCGGCACGGCCCCAGGCTTGGCGGGGGGGACCGGCGGGCTATGCTGGCGCGTTTTCGCGGGCCCGGGGAAGGAGCCCGCGGCGGCGGCGGGACGCCGGGAGGCTGCGGGGTGCGCGACGCGGTGGGGTCGACAACGGGAGCTTCGTGTCTCTCGGACGCTGCGGGTGGATGGAGAGCGGATGCTGCGGGTGGATGGAGAGCGGCGCTGGGTGCGCTCGGCGCGGGCCTGCTCCTGGCCCTGGCCTCCGGATGCACATCGGACGCGGAGGAGGCCCGCCGCTATCTGGCCGAGGCGAAGGAGAAGCGCGAGGCCGGGGAGCCCGATCAGGCCCTGATCCTGCTCCGGGCCGCCCTGAAGCTCGAGCCGGCGAACGCGGAGACGAACTTCGAGATCGCCGAGGTCCAGCTGGACCTCGGGCGACCCGGAGACGCCAGCTTCTTCTACGGCGAGGCCTTCCGGCTCGACCCCGACCTGGTGGAGGCCGCCGTGGCCCAGGCGCCGCTGCTCTACGCCAGCGACCGCACGCTGGCCCGGGAGCTCATCGACGACCTGCTCGGCCGCCACCCCGACCACCACATGGCCCATCTCCGCAGTGCCGAGCTCTCGCTCCTCGAAGGCGACAGCGAGGCCGCCCTCCTCGCGGCGCTGACGTCGGCCGAGCTGGCGCCCGACGCGCCCGAGAGCCACCGCCTCGTGGGCCAGGTCCACCAGACCCGGCTCCGGGAGCTGCGACATCGGGGCGAGCCCGTGGAGGACGCCCTGTTCCAGTCGGCGTTGGAGGCCTTCCAGCGCGCCGCCGCGCTGGACGAGACCTGGTACCACTGGAGCGACATCGCCCGGGTGTACGGAAACTGGCCGGGGCACGACGAGGAGGCCCGGGAGGCCTGGCGCCGAGCCTTCGCCGCCTCCCGGGACGCGGACGAGACGACGCGGGAGGAGGGCGGACGCTCCGTCGCCGTCTCCGCGTTCCGCTGGGCCACGGCCCGGGGCGACCGCGCCTTCGGCCGCTGGGCCCTGGAGCGTCGGCTGGAGGTGGATCCCGGGCAGGTCGGCGCGTGGCGGCAGCTCGCCGCGGTCGCCGAGGCCGAGGCCGAGGGCGGGAGCGAGGCGGTCTGGAAGCGCGCCCTCGCCGAGCGGGCCTCGGACCCGCGCATCCACGTGGCCTACGCCAATCACCTCGGCCGGACCTCCGGCGCCGAGCAGGCCCTGGGCTATCTCGAGTCGCTGCCGCCCGAGCTGGCGCGCTCTCCCGAGGTCGCGCTGGTGTTCGTGAAGTCCTACGCGATCCAGGGGCGTCTCGAGGAGGCGCGCGCGGTGGTGTCGCGGATGCGGGCCGCGCTCCCGGAGGATCCCCTCACCACCCTCGCCGCGGCTCGGCTGGCGCTGGCGGAGGGACGCCACCAGGAGGCCGCCCTCGCGCTCGGCGGCATCGCCGACGGCATGGAGCGCGCGGACGCGTTCGTCCTGCTGGCCCAGGCGGAGCTGGCGAGCGGCCAGCCGCGCAAGGCGCTGGCCGCCGTCAATCGCGCGCTCGAGCTGGAGCAGGGGCCGGAACCCCGGCAGCTCTACCGGCTGCGCCACCGGACCCAGGCCGCCATCGGCGACTGGGAGGGGCTGGCCTCGAGCCTGCTCGCCATGCGCAACGAGGGTGTGCCGATCGGGCTCGTGGAATCGCTCCAGCTCATCCGCGCGCGCTACGAGCTGGGCCAGCCCGAGCGGGCCCGGAGGATCCTCGAGCGCCTGCTCGCCATGGAGCCGCCCCCGTATGCCGCCGTGGTCGTCTTCGCGGAGCGCGAGGGCCGGCGGCAGCCCGAGCGGGCCCGCGCCCTGCTGGAGGCCGCGATCGAACGGGGCGGCCCCGGACATCGCGTCGTCGGGGAGCTCGCCCAGCTCACCCTCGCGCAGGGCGAGCCCGAGGCGGCCCTGGCCCAGCTGGACCGGGCCGGCCCGCTGGAGACGCTCAGCCCGGCCCTCCGTCTCCTGCGTGGGCGGGCGCTGCTCGCCCTGGGCCGCTGGGACGAGGCCGAGAGCGAGGCGCGGGCGGTGCTCGAGGCCACCGACGGCGCCGCCGCCGCACGGATGCTCGCCCAGATCCTGCGGGCCAGCGATCGACCCGGGGAGGCCATCACCACCCTCGAGCGCCAGCGGAGCGCCCGCGCGCTCTCGGGACGCAATCTCTGGCTGCTGGGCCGGATGTACCTGGAGGAGGGGAACCTCGACCAGGCGCGGATCGTGCTCGAGGAGGCCGTGGGCGCCGCCCCCAATCTCCACGTCGCCCACAACGACCTCGCCTTCGTGCTGGCCGAGACCGGGGGCGATCTCGAACGCGCCCTCTCCCTGGCGAGCCGGGCCCGCTCGGCGCTGCCCGAGAGCGCCGCGGTGGCCGACACCCTGGGCTGGGTGTACTACCGCCGCGGCCTGACCGAGCTCGCCGGCGACGAGTTCCGCCGCGCCCTGGAGCTGGCCGACGAGGGCGCGGACGACGCGCTCCGCGCCGAGATCCACTACCACCTGGGTCTTGCCCTGCGCGACCAGGGCCAGGATCGCGAGGCGCTTCAGTCCATCGAGCGGGCCCTGGAGCTCCACCCCGACCACGCGCAGGCCCAGGACGTGCGCCGCACCCTGGCGGGCGCGGGTCGCGCCGGGGCGGGAGGCTGACCTCCGCTAGGGGGGCGACGCCGGGCCCGCCCGCGTCGCGTTCGGGTCCGAGGCGGGCGGCGCGCTCCCCATCCACCAGGTCGCCGCGAAGGCCAGGAGCACGGCG
Organism: uncultured Spirochaetales bacterium; assembly: GCA_964442285.1. Lineage (GTDB taxonomy): Bacteria > Myxococcota_A > UBA9160 > UBA9160 > JAFDET01 > CAYTZH01. The sequence goes on from CAYTZH010000004.1 coordinate 46,946, forward strand.
CCGAGGCTCGAACCGGCGAAGGTCGGCTCGCTCTCGCCGAGGCCGAGCGCGAGGAGCCGGGAGGCGAGGGCGAGTCCCAGCAGGCCCACCCCGACCCCCGGATGCACCGGCCAGAGGAAGGCCAGGGCCAGGAGCACGGCCAGGTAGTAGCCGGAGAGGTCTCCGGCGATGGGGATGGCCCCGATTCCGAGGGTCGCCGCCACCCAGTCCGGCTGCCGGCCCACCGCCCGCCACAGCAGGACCCCGAAGACGAGGACCAGCCCGATCGTGATGGGACGGCGCTGCTGGACGGCCTCCAGGCGGGCGATTCGCCAGGGACGCAACGGGTCCTCGGCGCTCCCCACCCCGACGGCCTCGATGCGGCGCGCCGGGTCGTAGACCAGGGCCGCGCGCAGGCCCATGTGGTTCCAGGCGGGGGTGGCGACCAGCCGGCGGCTGTTCTCGGCGAAGTCCCGCCAGACCGCTGCGCCGCCGGCGGTCCAGATCGAGAGCGGAACGACCAGGGCCAGGGCCAGCAGGGAGCCCGCTGCGAACCGCCCGTGGCCCGGCGGGATTCCCAGACGACGACGCCTCCACAAGACGGTGAGGGTGCGGAGCGCGACGGCTCCGATCGCCACGGCCGGGAAGACCCGCAGGAGCGCGGCGGTGGTCATCAGGAACCCGGCACCCGCGTGGCGACCGCGGCGCAGGAGCACCACCCCGATCAGCAGCGCGGCCAGCCAGTCCTGACGCAGGAAGGCACCCCCGGTCCAGCCGAAGCGGGCGAAGTGGTTGGTCCCGAAGAAGACCAGGGCGATGCACAGGACCCGCCAGCCGAAGCCCCAGGCGATGGCCCCGAACGCGACGGCGAGGAGCGCCGGATCGAGGAGCGACAGGACGGGGACGGCCCGGGCGGGAGCCAGCTGGGACAGCGTCGTGCCGAGGATGCCCCAGGCCGGCGTCGGGTTGTAGCCGTGGTCCATCTGGAACTGTCGCCAGCGCCAGGGCGGTCGCCGGGCCCGGAACCAGGCGACGTCCGCCTTGAAGGCGGTCCAGCGTTCGTCCTCGAAGTGGCGCTTGCAGCGCTCGGGAATGGCGACCAGATCGCTGGCCCGCCGCAGCCGGTTGGTCTCGAGGTCCCGCAGGCGCCGTCGGCGGAGGTCGCCCGCGGCCCCGTCCTCCAGGTCGGCGACCGCCGTGCACAGGTAGAGGCGGTCGTAGCCGAGCTCGTCGAAATACTTGGCGCCGAGGTAGTAGTGGTAGAACTCGGAGTCGTGGACTCTCGAGCCGTCGCTGTGGAAGGCGCCGAGGTTCCACCAGAGCAGCCCGCCCACGACCCCCAGCCCGGCGAGGGCCGCGTCGCGGGTGCGGCGCAGGCGCTCGTCGCGTCCCCGCCGCTGCAGCCAGGCCCCCCAGCCCAGCAGCGCGACCGCCGAGCCCGCCACGCCGATCTTGAGCCCGACCCACGGCTCCGTGGCCCGGGCGGCGGGTGCGCGGCGCTTTCCCGCGGGCGCGGCAGCGGGCGCGGCGCCGCCTGCGTCGCCGGGCTCGGCGCCGCCTGCGTCGCCGGGCGCGGCGCCGCTCATGGCGCAGGCCAGTCCGAGGGACGCTGCACACAGCCAACGGCGCGTGCGGAGGCGGACGCCGGGAATCGTCAACCCTCGTCCCGGCGCTCGCCGTCCGGGCCGCGCAGCTGCCGCAGCACGGGGTGGATCGTGGGCGCCAACGGCCCCTCCCGCTCCAGGGCCCGCTCGTAGGCGTCGATCGCGCGCTCGCGCTGCCCGGCGGCCCAGTAGGCCCGGCCCAGGGACACCAGCTCCATCTGGCTCGGGTGCTCGCGCTGCTCGATCCGCGCCACGGTGCGTTCGGCCAGATCGCGAACGACCGCACGGAAGGCGGGATGGTCGCGCACCGGGGCGAGACTCGGGCTGGCGAGCAGCGCATACAGGTTCGTGTAGCCGAGCTCCATGGCGCGGGCGTAGCTGCGCGCGGCGCCGACCGCGTCTCCCTCCTGGGCGGCGCGGAAGCCGCGCAGGAGGTGCGCCTGCAGCCCGTCGGGATAGCGCAGGGCGGCATCGACCATCATGGTCAGCTCGGTGCGGAAGACCGGCGCCCGACCGTGGCTCCGGACGGCCAGGACGACGAGCAGGGACACGGCCGCTACTCCGACTGCCGCGTACACGAGCTCGCGTTGGACGGAGAGCCGCGCGACCAGCCGGCTCGCCGGCCCGCGCAGTGCGAGGAGCGTCCCCCCGATGAGGCCGGGGAGGATCGGGTACAGGTAGCGGTCGCCCATGGGGTAGAGAAACGGAAAGACCTGGGACACCGGGGCGAACGAGGCGGCGGCCAGGATCCAGAACACCGCCTCGGGATCCCGGCGGCGCAGGGTCGCGGCCGTGCGCCACCCGAGGAGCGCGAGCGCCCCGAGGCCGGCGAGCCACCAGGGATCCCCCCACGAGAGTGCGGGCGGGGGCTGATGGAAGGTCGAGAGTCCCCAGGTGGTGCAGACCATCGCCAGGTAGCGCATCGCCACCGCCACGACCGTGCGCGCGTGCGCGCCTGCGTCGGGGTAGGCCGGCGCATGGGGGTTGGCCTGCACCCCGTAGGCCTGGAGCTCGAGGATCGCCACCCCGAGCCCGATCGCGGTCCACGCGGCCAGCGGGCCCCAGGCATGCGAACCCTCCCGCCCGCGGACCCAGAGCTGCGCGGCGGCCACCGGCAGGGCGAACAGGGCGGTGATCTTGGTCAGCAGCGCGAGCGCGAACAACCCCGTGGCCAGGAAGGGCCGCCGTTCCAGCAGGAGCAGCGCGCCGAGGGCGAGGGCCAGGGCGACGATCGTCTTGAGCTGGAAGATCCAGGCCACGGTCTCCGCGTTGGCCGGGTGCACGAGGAAGACGGCGCCGCCGAAGAGGGCGGCCACGGGGGAGAGCCCCCCCGAGCGCAGGAACGCCACCAGGACCAGGGAGGCTGCGGCGTGGGCGAGGGCGTTCACCACGTGCCAGCCCGACATGGCGTCCGGCCCGAAGGCTGCGTACTCCACCGCGTGGAGCAGCAGGTGGACCGGCGCGTAGTTGGCGGTGTAGGCGGTGGGCTCCCCCCAGGGGTCCAGGATCCCCAGCAGGTTCTCCCACGAGAGCTCGTGGACGTAGGCGTTCTGGACGATGTAGCTCTGGTCGTCGGCCAGGAACTGGCCCTGGAAGGCCGGGGCGGCCTGCCACAGGGCAGCCCCGACGAAGACGACGGCGAGGGCCAGCGCCGTCGGGATCGGATGGCGGCTCTCCCAGGATGCCCTGCGCGCTGCCGGCGGTCGCTGCATGGCCGGGCTGTCCGCCTCCGTGCTGCCGGCCTGCTGCCGGTCGAGCCGCCGGGCCGGGGGAGCTCGGGCGGCGGGCTCCGGAAACCCTCGGTCCTGCGTTCGAAATGGCCCCGCCGCGTTATACTAACCGGTTCTCCAGATCGGAGGTCCCGCGTGCCCAGATCCGCTGTCCCGTCCCTCCACCTGTCGGCTCGAAGCCTCCACCTGTCGGCTCGAAGGGGTGGATTCCACATCGCTTCGTGGCTCGTCCTGATCGCCGTCGGCCTCGGGTCGGTCGCCTGCCAGCAGAGCCTCGACCAGCGTCTCGAGGAGGCGCGTGCCCTGCACGAGCTCGGCGCCTGGGAGGAGTCGGAGGCGGAGCTCCGCGGTATCCTCGAACAGAGTCCGGACCACGCAGAGGCCAACTACCTCCTCGGGGTGGCCCAGCTGCGCCAGGGACAGCCGTCTCTGGCCATCTGGCCGCTCCAGATGGCCCAGCGGGATCCCGCGCTGGCCGTGGACGCCAGCATCCAACTGGCGGGCGCCTACCTCCAGCTCGAGCAGCTGGCGGTCGCCCTCCAGGCGGTGGACCAGGCCCTGGCCGCCGATCCCGAGGATCTCCAGCAGCGCCTCCTCGCGCTGCGCATCCGCTCCCAGATCCACATGCAGCGAGAGGAGCACGCGCTGGCCGTGGCCGACACCGAGCGCCTGGTCGAGCTCCTGCCCGAGGATCCCGTGGCCCTGGCCCTGTGGGCGAATGCCCTGGTGGCCGCGGGGCGGCCGGAGGAGGCCACGGGGGCCCTGCGCTCCGTCTGGACCATGGACCCGGAGAGGACCCCGCCCACCGCGCTCGCGAACGCGGGCATGGGGCTGGTGCGCCTCTACGCCGACGAGCTCGAAGACCCGGACGCCGCCACCGAGCAGCTGGAGGCGGTGCTCGAGCGATACCCCGCCGATGTCTCGGTGGTGCAGTTCGCCGTGGCGTACTTCGAGGAGCGGGACGACCGGGAGCGGACCCGCCGGATCCTGGACACCGCCCTGGGGCAGGCGCCCGCCGAGCTCGCCCTGCGTTCCACGGCCGCCGCGCGGCACGCGGAGTGGGGGGAGGTCGAGGCAGGCGCCCGGATCATGCAGGAGGGTGCCGAGCTGCTGGATACCGCGGCAGCCTGGCTCGCCGTCGAGCGCTACCACCGCCAGCACGGCGAGCCGGCCCAGGCCCTCGCGGCGCTCGAACGCACGATCGCGCTGGTCCCCGAGCCCACCCACGGCCTGCTGTTCGAGCACGGCGACCTGCTGGTCGCCACCGGCCAGCTCGACCGGGCCGAGGCGGTCGCGGCAGAGCTGGCAGACACGGTCTACGCCAAGATCCTCCGCGGCAGCATCGCCTTCGAGCGAGGGCAGTACGAGCAGGCCCGTGCGTATCTCGACGCCGGGCTGCGCCGCTGGCCCAACAACGTGGGCGGGCGCCAGCTGGCCGGGCGGACCGCCTACCTCCTCGGCGACGTGGAGGGCGCGATCGCGAACTTCCGGGAGGCGATCCGCGCCACGGGCGGAGCGAGCGAGGCGGCCCTCGACCTGTCGCGCCTCCATTTCGATCGCGGCGAGTACGACCTGGCCGCCGAGTTCGCCGGCCACGCACACCGCGCCTTCAGCGCCGCAGGCGCAGACGAGGCGCTGGCGCGGGAGGGCCTGACGCTGATCCTCCGCGCCCGGGTCCGACAGGGGAACGTGAGAGAGGCCCGCGCGCTGGCAGCCCGGCTCGCGGCCCTCGAGGGCGGTCGGGTCCCGGCCAACCTGGAGCTCGCGGCGCTGATGGCGGAGCGCTCGGGCCCGGACGCAGCGGCGAACGCGCTCTCCGAGCTGGAGCTCGACCCGACGGACCCCGTGGAGCTCGGCGCGCTGCGCGCCCTCTGCCAGTACCTGGTCGACGCGGACCGCGCCGAGGAGGCGCTGAGCCGGGTGGAGGCGGAGCTGGAGGCCCATCCCGAGACGGCCGCCCTTCACGACGTCGCGGGTCGCGTCCTGTTCCACGTCGGACGCGCCCACGAGGCCGGCCTGGCCTTCGAGCGGGCCCGCGCGCTGGATCCCGAGCTCGGCGCGCCCCTCGAGGGCCTGGCGCGACTGGCCCTGGCGGCGGGGGATGGCCCGGCGGCCCGCGATCTCCTGGACCGCGCCGCGCAGGTCGAGCCGGCGGACCCGCGGCATCCCTACGCCGCGGGACAGATCGCCCTGGCCCAGGGCGACCTGGCGGGGGCGGAGCAGCGCTACCGCGAGGCGCTCGCGCGCGACCCGGCCCATCTGCTGGCCAGCAACGACCTGGCCTGGGTCCTGGCCGAGCGCGGCGAGGCGCTGGACGAGGCCCTGCGCTTCGCGCGGCGCGCCGCGGCGGGCAGCCCCACGGCCAACATGCTGGACACCCTGGGCTTCGTGCAGCTGCGCCGGGGCGACGCCGCGGCCGCGGCGGAGACCCTGGAGAAGGCTCACGCCCTCGACGAGGCGTCTCCCTCGATCGCCTTCCGGCTCGGCGTCGCCCTCGCCCAGGCCGGAGACCAGAGCCGGGCGCGGCGGGTCCTGGAGCAGGCGCTCGCCTCGGGCGGGACCTTCCCGGAGGCCGAGCAGGCGCGCGAGCAGCTCTCGCGCCTCGAGGGCTCCTGATCCCGAAAGCCCCGGAGCCCGTCAGTCGGGGCGGCGGGCCACGGCGATCAGGCTGTGGCCCGCGGGGAAGCCGAAGCGCGCCAGCCAGAAACGCTCGGCGCCCAGCACGGCGCAGAGCGCATCGGCGAGCCTTCGGGGCATGGGCACCGTGAGATTGGTGGCGTCCGGCCGCGACGGCCCGAACCAGCGCTCGCGCAGCTGCTGCAGCAGCAGGGCCGGGACGATCGCCGGAAACAGCAGGCTGTTGAAGTAGGTGAGGCGGACCGGCTCGAGGCCGGCGCCCTCCAGGCTGCGGCGCAGCCGGCGCCGCGTATAGCGCCGGCGGTGGTGGGCCACCTGGTCGTTGTTGGTCCACAGGAACTCGTACGCCGGCACCGAGACGAAGACCAGTCCCTCGGGTCGCACGATGCGCCGCACCTCCCGCAGCGCCTCCGCCTCCGCCTCGATGTGCTCCAGGGTGTCGAAGAGGCAGACCAGGTCGAGGCTGGCGTCGGCCAGCGGGATGCCCAGGGCGCTGCCGCGTAGGACGGGAACCGCGGCGCGCTCCCGGGCGAGGCCCGCCAGCGCCCGGGAGGGCTCGATGCCCACCACCTGGCCGTAGCGGCCGAGGCGGCGGAGCAGGTTGCCCGCACCGCACCCGAGGTCGAGCACGCGCCAGCGGGAACCCGCCGGCACCAGGCGGTCCAGGAGGTGGAGGAAGATGCGGCGCCGGGCCCGGAACCACCAGTGGTCCTCCTCGAGCTCGACGAACTGCTGGTAGCCGGCCTCGTCCATCCCCGCGTCAGGCGCTGACCTTGCGGGCCACCGCGATCAGCTCGTCGCGGGGGTTCACGTAGAGGCTGACCCGGTCGAGGAACGCGAAGGGCGCGAGCAGCCGACTCGCGAGGGGATGCACGCGACCCGCCCGCTCGCGCACGAAGGCCACGGACACGTGCTTGCCGGCATGCCGCGGCGTGACGTCCACGAGCGCAAAGCCCGTGCGCCGCAGCAGCTCGCCAAGGGTCGATGGGCTGAAGTGGTGCAGATGCTCGAGGTGCTTGTAGTGGTGCCAGCGTCGGCCGAGCAGGCGCGCGAAGGCGCTCTCCACGTTCTGCGTCTCGAGGATCAGGACGCCGTCCGGGCGCAGCAGGGTCGCCGCCCGGCGCAGGTCGGCGGCCGGGTCGGGGAGGTGCTCGATCACGTCCCAGAAGCTGATGGCGTCGAAGCTCGCCGGCGCGAAGGGCGCCGAGGCGAGGTCGCCGGCGTGGACGTCCAGGCCCGCCGTCTCTCGCGCGTGTCGGGCCACGGCCGGGGACGGCTCCACGCCCTGCACCTCCCAGCCCCGCTCCCGCAGCGCCTGCAGGAAGTACCCGGCAGCGCAGCCCACATCGAGGGCGCGGCCGCGGGCCGGCAGGTGGCGCTCCAGGTAGCGCAGGCGGCGGCGGAAGGTGCGCAGGTAGAGCGGCTCGTCCGCCAGGTAGTCGGCGTAGCCGCGCTGGGACGGGCAGGCGCTGCGCCAGTAGCTCTCGCCGTAGACCGCGCGCAGGGCGTCGGGGACCAGGCGCGGCGTCACGTACACCAGGCCGCAGTCATCGCAGCGCACGACCGTGAAGGGCTCCTCGCGAAAGACCGGCGAGCGCCGCGGGGATCCGCACACCGCGCAGCGGTCCGCCGGCTGCAGGGCCTCCGCAGCGGGCCGCTCGCCCGGGGCGGGAAGCGTGTGCCCGTCGGCCACGGTTCAGCCGAAGTAGCGCTGCTCGGTGGCGACGGACTCGTGGTCCGACGGGCCGTCGCCCAGCACGCGGGCCGCCATGCGTCGGCCCATTTCGATGGACTGGTCCATGTTGTTGTAGCGGTACAGACCCTGGCGGCCGCCGGTCTCCAGGTTCTCCAGCCCGCGCACGAAGTCCATGACCACGTCCAGGTGCTCCTGGTAGGTGAGGTCGTAGAGGGGGTAGGCGAAGGGGATGCGTTTGACGAAGCTGCCCAGCAGCTCGTCCGGTTGGATGAGGCCGACCGCGGCCAGATCGCGGACGGCGATCTCCTGCAGCCGATCGTCCTCCGCGCGCCAGGTCTCGTCCCCCGCCCGGCAGGTGATCTCCGCGCAGGCGACGGTCTTGCCGGGCGGCGCCGCGCAGGGACTGAAGTTCTTGAACTCGGACACCCGGTGCACCTGGAGCCCCTTCTCCGGCAGGTAGATCCAGTGGTCCGGGGACATCTGCTCCCGCGCCAGCTTCAGGTACACGAAGACGCACGAGACATAGCGGAGCTCGCGCAGCGCGCGGCGGACCTCCGCCGGGGCGCGGGGCACCACGCTGCGCGCCAGCTCGGTCACCGGGATCGTCGAGAGGAACTCGTCGCCCTCCACGAACTGGCTCTCGCCGCCGCGGCGGTACTCGATCCGCGCGACCCGGGGGCCCTGGCAGTGCACCCGGATGGCCGGGGCATCGGTGAGCACCACACCCCCCATCTTCTCGATGTTGCGCCGGTAGCCCCGGGCCAGCTCGCCGATGCCCCCGACCCGCGGGTACACGAAGTCGGTCACCAGCGTGCGCGGTGCGACCCGCGGGCGGAACAGGGTCTTGCGGATGGTGTCCCAGAGGTCGAGCAGCGTGATGCGCTGGCTGGCCCAGACCGAGGAGATCTCGTCCGCCGAGATGCCCCAGGCCTTCTCCGTGTACTCGACGAAGAAGATCTTGGCGAGCCGCGGTCCGAAGCGCTTCTCGACCCACTCGCGGAAGTTGCGATCCCGGTAGTCGCGCAGTTGCAGCCCGTCCAGCGTCCGGACCCACGCGTAGTCGAACAGGATCCGCACGACCTGGGTCGGCGGGATGTTGCGCAGCACGTTGTGCAGCTCGAGGGGGTAGTTGAACAGACGTCCGAACAGATAGATGCGAGACAGGCGCTTCCGCCACACCTTGTTGTCGCCCAGGATCTCCTCGACGTGGCTCAGCAGCTCCGTCTCGTGGGTATGGAAGCGGTGGGGGCCGAAGTCGTAGGACCAGTAGTCGGAGTCCTCGCGGCCGGCGCTGGCGCGGTCGCCCTCCTCGAACGAGGTCGCCATCCCGCCCACGTGGGGCTCGCGCTCGACCACGGTGACGCGCACGCCCCGCTTGCTCATCTCGTAGGCGGAGGCGAGGCCGGCGAGGCCCCCGCCCAGGATCACGACGTGACGACTCATTCCCACTTCCGGTTGGGGGTGCGCCGCGGGCGCCACACCGCTCGCTTCCGGGCCCGAGCGCCCGCATGGGTAACAGTCGAGACTACCACAAACCTCCCGGGGCAGGCCTCGTGCGGCCTTCCGCGGGCCGCCCCTGCGGCCCGGATCGGGGACGGGGATTCCAGCCGCAGCGTGGGGTCGCCGATCGGGATTCCGGCCGAAGCGCCGCCGCTTGGTCGAGGGTCCTGCGTGCGCGTGACGTGCGGCCCACGCCGGGCGGTTTGCCCGGCTTCGCGCCGGGCGGTTTGCCCGGCTTCGGGCCGGTACGTAGACTGCTCGCGAAGCCCGGGAGTTCGCGCGTGCCCCGTCCCTGCCCCATCTGCCTGCACCCGACCGCGGAGCTCCTGGCCGAGGGGCAGGACTTCGAGTACGGCTCGCTCCCCGGGCCCTTCCACATGTGGCGTTGCGAGGCGTGCGGTCACGGATACCTCGACCCGCTCCCCGCCCCCGACCAGCTCCAGGCCATCTACCCCCCGACCTACTACACGACCAACCCGCGCTCCCCGATCCACTTCGACGGCCCCGTGCGCGAGCTGAAGGCGCGTCGCGAGGTGGAGCGGATCCTGGCCCTGGCGGGCGATCCCGCACCCGGGCGCGTCGTGGACCTGGGCTGCGGAGACGGCGAGCGGCTGGTGCGGCTGCGCCGGCGGCTCGGGCCCGAGGTCGACCTGCTGGGCCTCGACCTGCGGGTCGACGCCGATCGCGCGCGGGCCCTCGGCGACGTCGGCGTCCGGGTCGAGACCTGCGACCTCGAGGCGGGGCTCGACCGGCTCGGCGAGCCGGGCCCCGACCTGGCCATCCTCTGCCAGCTCATCGAGCACCTGCGGGCCCCCGCCTCCCTGCTGCAGGAGCTGGCCAAGCGGATGTGCCGCGGCGGCCGCGTGCTGATCGAGACCCCGAATCTGGGCGGCGTGGACTTCCGCCTGTTCCGACGCCGACACTGGGGCGGCTATCACTTCCCCCGCCACTTCCACGTCTTCGGCGTGGACAGCCTGGTGCGGACCGTGGGCGACGCGGGACTGCGCGTCGAGCGTCGGGGCTTCCTGCCGTCGGGATTCGGGATCGCCAGCCTGCGCAATCGGCTCGGTCTCAACAGCATCGAGCGCAGTCGACATCCGGCGGAAGTGCTCCACATGCGCAATCCCGTCGCCGTGGGTCTCGAGGTGGGCTTCGAGCTGGTCTGGTCGGCGCTCGGCGGGGCCACCTCCAACCAGTACCTGGTGGCTTCGAAGCCGTGAGTCATCCCTCCCCCGCTCCGAGCGCTCGACGCGACGCGGTCCACACCGGTCCGTACGAGCCGTTCCGCCACAGCCTGCTCTCGCCCGCGGAGGTGCAGGCCCTGAGCCGCCTCGAGCCCGGTCGCGCGGTGCGCGATGCCCTGGGTCTGTGGGCGCAGATCGGGGCGGCCTGGGTCGCGGTCGCCGTGTGGCCGACCTGGTGGGTGGTGGCGGCCGCGATCGTCGTGGTCGGAACCCGGGAGTACGCGCTGCAGGTGATCGGGCACGACGGCATCCACCGGCGGCTCGCCGACGACCGCCGTCGCAACGACCTGGTCTGCGACCTGCTGATGCTCGGGCCCGTGGGCGCCATCACCCGGCTCAACGGACGCAACCACCGGCTCCACCACCGCCGGCTCGGCCGCGAGGACGATCCGGACCGATTCAAGTACGACGACACGGCCAAGGGGTCGCGCAGCGAGACGCTCCTGTTCCTCGCGGGCCTCTCGGGCCTCGTGCGCTTCGTCCGCCACGTCTTCCTGCGGCCGCTCGGCGCCAGCGGCACCTCGCTCCACGGCGAGGCCGCGCCCCAGGGCTACACGGCGCGCGACCTGGCGATCCTGGGTGGCTGGCAGGGGGCGCTGGCCCTGGGCCTCACCCTGGGTGTGGGCTGGTGGGCCTACCCCGTGCTCTGGCTGCTGCCGGTCTACGTCTTCACCTACTGCGCGAATCTCTCTCGCCAGTTCCTGGAGCACGCCCATCCCGGTCCCGATGCCGACGCCCACCGGCTGAAGAGCTTCGTGAGCCATCCCGTCGAGCGCTTCTTCCTGGCGCCCTGCCAGATGAACCACCACGCCGCGCACCACCTGTGGCCGTCGATCCCCTACTACCACCTGCCCGAGGCCGATCGGCTCCTGCGCGAGCGGAATACGTCGGACCGGATCGTCTGGGTGCCGAGCTACGGGGCGGCGCTGCGCACCTGGCTGCGCTCGCGACCCGCGACACCTGCGAGGGCCTGAGGCCGATCCCGTCTCAGCCGCGGAATCCCAGGACCAGTACCGCGCCAAAGGTGAGCAGCGCACCCAGGTAGAGGGCCCGCAGCGGACGTAGCCCCTCCCCGGCCAGCCGCTCCGCCGGCCAGGCCAGGCCCAGGGCGCCGACCAGCGCGCCCGGCAGCAGGGCGGGCAGGGCGTAGAAGGCCTTGGACGCCGCGTAGGACGGGTACCGGATCGCGAACGAGAGGTGGAGGAAGCCGAAGGTCCAGAGTACCGCGAGGAGCAGGCTCCAGGCCATGCGCCGACGCAGGCTCGCGTCGCGGACGGCCGATCGCGCGGCCCGCAGGATGCCCAGCGCCAACAGCAGCGTCACGGGCAGGGCCGGTGCGTAGCCCAGCAGCATCCAGTCGAGGTGCCAGCCGCCCGGGTTCGCCAGGGGGTCCGCGACGCCCGCCGCGAGCCCGTCCCCCCAGAGCGTCGAATAGACGCCGTCGCCATAGGACCGGAAGCCCGCGAAGAGCGGGTGGCGCAGGCTCTCGCCGAAGGAGCCGAAGAAGTCGAGGGTGTGGAAGCCGGGCAGGTGCCACCAAAGCCCCGGCCCGCCCGCCTCCCGGTTCCACGGAAACGGCGTTCCGACGGCCCACCAGCTGCGGGCGTAGAACCAGCCGCCGAGCGCGAGCGCGCCCGCCCCGAGGCCCGCGCCGACGCCGACCGCCCGCCCCAGGGAGCGCCGGTCGACGGCAAAGGCCCGCAGGGCCGTGATCCCGAGGACCAGGGGAGCCAGGGCGAAGCCCGAGTACTTGGTGAGGAGGCCGAGTCCGGCGAGCGCGGCGAGGCCGGCCCACGCAGCCACGCTCGCCCGCTCCGCCAGCAGCAGGCCGACGGCCAGGGCCAGGAGCCCGCTGGCCGCCGCGGTCGATAGGCTCTCGTTGGAGACGTAGGACGCCATGATCAGGTGCATGGGCAGGAGGCCGGCGATCGCCGTTGCCAGACCCGTGCGCAGCGCGTCTCCGGCGAAGAGGCGGCGCGCCGCTCCCCACACCGCCCAGACGCTCGCCAGCCCGGCCGCCATCGGGATCAGCCGGTAGACGAAGCCCGCCCCCGGATCGCCCTCGTCGATCCGGAGGGCAGCGGTGAGCCCGGCCGTCAGGACATAGAACAGCGGCGGGTGGTACATGGAGAAGCCCTGGGTGGCCAGGGGAAGCGCGCCGCTCTCCCGGACGAAGCGCACGTAGTCCAGGTGGCCGTGCGCGTCGAAGCCGACGCTCAGCGGGAGGCCCGCCAGGCGCGTGGCGAGGAGCGCCGCCCAGCCCAGGGAGATCGCCACGGGCACCGCCAGCTCCAGGCGACGCCGCACCGGCCCGGCGCGCTCGGTCGCGAGTGCGTAGGCGAGCCCGGTCGCCAGCGCCAGGATCAAGAGCAGCGGAGCCGCGCGCCCGCGCAGCAGGTCGACCGGCTCGGCTGCGAGCAGCGCGCGGGGGTGGACGTGGGTGTCGTCGGCGAGGGACGCGGCGCCCTTCGTTCCGCCCGGCGGGGTCACGCTCCAGCGCTCGTCGCTGGCCAGCGCGGGAACGTCCTGCGTCCGGATCCGCAGCAGGCCCGGGCCCAGCGGACGACGCACCCGCGCCTCCATCGTGTTGAGGCCGGGGCGCAGGAGTCCGGCCACGTCGACCGCGAGGGGCGTGCGCCAGGCGCGGCGCTCGCCCGGGAACACGGGCTCGCCGTTCAGCACGAGCTCGACGCGGTGGAGGGCCTGCACCTCGAGGCGCGCGCGCGCCGGCACCGAGGCCAGCGCGAAGCGGCGCTCGAAGACGAAGGGGGGCGGAGGCTGCGGCGTGCGGACCACGCCCGCCGTCACCGGAAACCCGAAACCGATCCACCCGTCGTCACCGCCGGGAGGCAGGAAGGCCACGTCCGGCGACCGCAGCGCCAGGTGGGCCAGGGACGCCAGGGAGCCGAGCACCAGCAGGGCGGCCAGGCCGCCCTGCAGGCGCGAGAACGAGGCGGGGTTCATGGCGCCGCGGGCTTCTCGCCCACCAGGTACTGGGTGGAGGTCGCCAGGCCCAGCGCGATGCAGGCCAGGTCCACCGCGGTGAAGAAGCCCACCACGGGCAGGTTCGAGTAGCTCAGGAACTCCGCCGGGTGGCGGCTGCGCTCGGCGGCCCCCAGGCCCAGGACATTGCGCAGGCTCGTGATCCAGAAGCCGGGCGACGGCAGGTAGCCCCGCTCGACGACCCGCAGCGCGACGCGCTCGAGCAGCCCCGTCATCGACGCCTGGGTGAACAGGTGGAAGTGGCGCGGCAGGTGGTAGGCCCCCCAGTAGCGGCGCCGGAACAGCCGGTGGTCGAACCCGCCCACGTTGGGGGTCTCCAGGATGAGCCGCCCCCCCGGCGCCAGCTTGCGGACCACCCGCTCGAGCGCGTGAGGGGGCCAGCGCAGATGCTCGATGACCTGGCTCATGATGATGGCGTCGTAGCCCTCGTCGGGGAGAACCCCCAGGTCCTCCTCGATGTTGGCCTGCACGAGCCGGATGCCGCGCGCGGACAGCTCGGCGACGCGCCGCGGGTCGGGCTGCAGGTCCACGCCCACCCGCTCGCAGTCGCGGGGCAGCTGCTCGCCCAGCCGCGCCAGGCGCTGGCCGTCGCCGCAGCCGAGGTCGGCGACCGCCCGCACGCGCTGCGGCATCTGCCCGAGCAGGCGCTTCACGTCGCGCTTCAGCTTCTGGTCGTAGATGAAGCCCTGGAGATAGAACGGCGAGCGGGGATTCACCGTGTAGTAGGTCGGCGGGTAGATTGCCGAGAGCTCGTCGGGCGCGGGGCGGGGATCGATGTAGACGTGGCCGCATCGGGTGCACTGGACGACCGTGAAGATCCTGCCCTCGAGGGTGCCGTACTCGTAGTCGGGCCCCCGGGTCACCACCTGGCTGGCGTCCGATCCGCACACGCAGCAGACGGTCGGCTCCGGCGCCCCCGCCTCCACGGCTCAGCGGCCCTGGATCATCGACGCGAGCACCCCGGCGTACGAGCGGCGCACCGCGGGGCCGTACCCGGGCTCCTCGCGAGCGAGGAGCTCGGTCAGGGGGCGGAGGTTGTGGTGGGGCACGCCCGGCGCGTAATGATGCGCCTTGTGGTAGTTGAACGAGAATCCCGAGAGGAAGAAGCGCTCCAGCGGCAGCGAGACCAGATCGATCGTGCGGATCGGCTGTGCGCCCAGCGCGGCCGGCCACCGGTCCGCGGCCGCGTAGTGGTAGCCGTGCTCGACGAAGACGCGGACGCGGTTCACCAGCAGCGCCACGCTGCCGAGGGGCCCCGCCCAGAAGACCGGCCACGCCCACCAGCCGATGGCGGCCGTGAGGGCCGCGAACACCGCCCCGTTGCAGGCCAGGATCGCCAGGTTGTGCCGGCGCTGGCGACCGGCGTCCTCGGTCTCCGCCGCGCTCACCGCGGGCCCCTCCTGGCGGAGCTTCTCCAGCGCCTCGGGCACGATTCCGAAGAGCAACACGGCGAGGCGACGCAGGCCGGGCCGGGCCTCCAGGATCGGGCGGTAGATGTAGGCGTCCGGATCGCTGTCGAGGTCCCGCGCCCGGTGGTGGTCCAGGTGCTGCTGGCGGTAGCGGTGGAAGTTGACGCCCACCAGGCTGGCATGGACCACACCGGAGAGCTCGTTCAGCCAGGCCGGCTCGAGGAACGCGCGATGCACGGCCTCGTGGCTGGCCAGCACCAGGCGGTACTGCATCAGGCCGACCAGCACGAAGGCGACGGCCCCGGTGCCCCAGCCGGGCGCCCACGCGAAGGCGGCGATCGGCCCGACGATCAGGAGGTAGGTGGCGCCCAGGCCGAGGAGTGCCGAGTTGCGGCGGTCGCGGTGGAGGCCGGCCAGGACGCGTCTCGCCTCGGGGGACTTCACGATGGGCTCGCTCCGAGCACGTGGCCGCACCCGCGCCGGGGCGCGCGGCGAGGTGCAGAAAGTGGACGGTGAGAATACCCGACGGGTGGCGGCCACTCCAGCACCGCGATGCGCAGCTCGTGCGCAACCCGTCGGGGAGTCGCGCGCAACCCGTCGGAGGCCCCGCCGACTCCGCCGCCCGCGCCGACGTGGTAACCTCGCGGCGCA
>CAYTZH010000004.1:62498-98089 GCA_964442285.1 uncultured Spirochaetales bacterium
GTCGGAGGCCCCGCCGACTCCGCCGCCCGCGCCGACGTGGTAACCTCGCGGCGCATTCGGGGCACGAGGGCGCATCGGAACGTGGACCGCATCGCGAACGTCGACCGCAGCCCGAGCCTGGACCGCGAACCGCAGGCGGACCGCAGGCTGGGACTCGATCCCAGGCTGCTTCGCGAGTTCTCCCGGGTATCCGACGCGTGGGGCGTGGCCGATCTCCTGGGCGTGTGGGCGACGATCGGTCTCGTCCTCGCCCTCGCCCACGCCGTGGACCGCGTGTGGGGCTACGCACTGGCCGCGCTCGTGATCGGCAGCCGCCAGAACGCCCTGGCGACCCTCGCCCACGAGGCGGTCCACGGCCTGTGCCTCCGGGATCGCCGCTGGAACGACCGGCTCGGGGCGTGGGCCTACGCCTATCCCCTCGGCATCCTGTTCGGTCACGACGGGCGCCGTCACCTGCGCCACCACCGGGAGGTCGGGGAACGCCACGATCCCGACTGGACCAACTACAGCAACGAGGGTCGCGAGACACCGGGACGTGTCATCGTGTACCTGATCAGCCTGCTGTTCGGGCTCCGCCTCTTCCAGGTGGTTCGCAGCGTGGCGCTCGAGCGCGCGCCCCGGATCCGCCTCGACGACGAGCCGGCGACCGAGGCCGCGGCGGGTCTGCGCCGGGAGTTCCTGGGCGTCCTCGTCTGCCAGCTCGCGCTCTTCGCGGCCCTCACCGCGCTCTTCGAGTGGTGGACCTACCCGCTGCTCTGGGTGCTCCCGATGGTCACGGTGGCCGGCTTCCTCGTGAACCTGCGCGCCCTGGTCGAGCACGCCGCGCCCACGGATGCGGCGGGCGGCGCGGCGCGGCTGCGGGACTTCGCGGTGAACCCTCTCGAGGCGTTCTTCCTCTCGCCATCCCACTTCCACTACCACGCCCTCCACCACGCCTTCGTCTCGATCCCCCACCGGAACCTCCCCAAGGCGCGCTGGGCGCTGGCGGGCGTCCACGGGGGGGCCTACCCCCTCGAGGTCTGGCCCGGCTACGTGCGCTCGCTGGGGCTGCACCTGCAGTCGCTGCGCGAGGCCGCGGCCGGAACGGGAGGCGCCGCGGCGCCGCCCAACGCCGATCCCCGCCGTCCCCGGGAGCGGGTCCGCGTGGTCTGCGAGCAGTGCGGATCGAGCGGCGGCGAGCCCGTGACGGGCTGGCTGGTGGACGAGGAGTCGGCGGACCAGCTCCCGCCCGCGTTCCGCGGGGAGGCGTTCCGGTTCGTCCAATGCGGCGGCTGCGGCCTGGTGTATCTGCCCGAGCGCCCGAGCGCCGACGACCTGGACGTCTACTACGGCGTCGAATACAAGTGCTTCGAGTCGTTCGCAGACCGGGGCGCCATCATGCGCACCCTGTCCCGCCTCGTGGCGCGGCAGAAGCTGCGCCAGATCGAGGGCCTCATGCCGTCGGGCCAGCGGCGACTGCTGGACTACGGCTGCGGCGCGGGGACCTGGCTGGAGATCTTCCAGGAGCTGGGGACCGACCTCGAGATGATGGGCTGCGACGTCACGGAGCTCGCGGTGGAGCGCGTGCGCGCCCGGGGCATCCCCGCCTGGGTCTGCGACGACACGACGCTCCTCGACCACGTCGAGCCGGGCAGCGTGGGCGCGATCCACCTGTTCCACGTCATCGAGCACGTCCCTCACGCGGGCCACTGCCTGGAGGCCCTGTACCGCGCCCTGGCCCCCGGCGGCGCCGTGGTCGGCCAGACCCCCAACGTCGCCTCGTGGGGCTGCCGCGTCTGGGGCGACCACTGGGACCAGTGGCACGTGCCCCGGCACCTGGTGCTCTTCGACCACCACACCCTGCGCCAGGCCGCCGAGCGGGTGGGCTTCGAGGTGGAGATCAAGAGCTCGCTCTCCGGCGCCACCCAGTGGGCCCTGTCCGCCCTCGCCTGGTGGGCCGCCCGCCGCGGCCGGCCCTTCCGGACGAGCCACGAGCCGCTCTACCCCGCGCTGATCCTGGCCTTCCTACCGGTCGCGGTGATCGAGGCGCTGTTCGCGCACACCTGCCACATGGACTTCGTGCTTCGCAAGCCGATCGACGGGTCCGCCCCCCGAACCGCGTGAAGCTGCGCCTCTCCCACATCACCCTGGGTGGGGTCCTCGCCGTCGGAGCAGCCTGCGGGGGCGGCGGCGGCACGGCTCCCGCCGGCCCCCCCGAGCGCATCGTGCTCGTCGTCGTGGACACCCTTCGTCGCGACCATGTGTCGGCCTACGCGGACCGGGTCGCCACGCCGAACATCGACGCGCTGGCCCGGAAGGGCCAGGTGTTCACCCGCGCCCTCTCCGCCTACCACCAGACGACGATGACCATGGCCTCGCTCTTCACCGGGCACACCCCCAGTCTCGAGCGCCGGGACGACCCGCGCAGTCTCGAGGTGACGGGGCGCACCTGGTGTGGCCTCTTCCGCTACGCCGAGGGTCCCGACGACGCGTGCATTCCCCGGTCGATCGAGACCCTCGCGGTCGCCCTGGGCCGGACGGGCTACTGGACGGCCGGCGTCGTGACCAACAAGCTGCTCTATCGGCCCGGGGGCTACGAGCGGGGCTTCGCACGCTGGGAGGAGCTGCCGGGCTTCGCGCCCACCGCGACCGAGGCCAACGCCGCCGTGCGACGGGTGCTGGCCGAGCGCCCGGGCGACCGGTTCTTCCTCTACGTGCACTACATGGACGTGCACGACTACGGCTTCCGCGGCGAGGCCTACGCCCGTAGCGTTGCTCGGGTGGACCGGGCGGTGGGCGACCTGATGGCGGCCCTCGAGTCCGAGGGGCTGCGGAAGGGGACCCTCGTGATCCTGACCTCGGACCACGGCGAACGGCTCGGCGAGAGGCAGTTCACCCGCGGCCGGCCCGGGCACAACGGCAACCCGAGCTTCGACACGCTGCTCCAGGTCCCCCTGATCGCGACCCCGGGCCTTCCCGCCGAACCCGACGTCCCCCTGCGCAGCGACGACCTCTACCGGCTGATCCGCCGGGTGGCGGGCGCGGGCGCCGGGCCCCCGCCGACCCTCGCGCCGGGGGAGCTCTACGTGAGCGAGCAGGCCTTCCAGACCCACCGGCAGGGGCGCTGGAAGCTCTTCCGCCAGCGCGGCAGCGGCGTCACCCGGCTGATCGACCTGGAGGCCGACCCCGGCGAGACCCGCGACGTGGCCGACGCCTTCCCCGAGGTGGTGGCGGAGCGCGCGGCGCGGATCGACGCCCTGGAGGCGGAGCTGGGGGTGGCGGACGCGCCGCCGCTGGCGCTGAGCGAAGAGGATGCCGACCGCCTGCGCGCCCTCGGCTACCTGAAGCCCGCGAGGCGCGCCCCCTCGCGCTGAGGCCACGATCGGGACGACCGCTCGGGCCGGCGGCGGTCAGCGGGCCGCGGCGTCCGGTCGCAGGGCGGCGATCCGCCAGAGCAGGATCGCGGCGAGGACGTAGAGCGCCGCGGCGATCCAGTGCACGGCGACGAAGCCCAGACCGATCGCCAGCCAGACCGCGATGACGGAGCCCAGCACCGACATGGCGCCGTTGACGCCGTAGGACCAGGCGACGATCGCCTCGCCCCGCTCGGCGACCAGCCGGATCCCGGTCGGGAAGCACGTGCCCATCAGGAACCCCAGGGGTGCGATGAGCGCGACGGTCACCGCGCAGCGCGTCGCGAAGGACGCCGACAGCACCGCATGAGTGATCCCCGGTAGGAACAGGTGATAGAGCCCCGCGGAGACGAGGATCCCGAGGGCGACGAACGACACCAGCCGCGGCCCCCGCTCCAGCAGGAAGCGACCCGAGACCAGGCTTCCGATGCCCGAGCTGACGAGGAAGCTGGCCATGGCGATCGAGATCGCGTAGGTCGGATGGCCGAGGATCAGTCCGAAGCGCTGCATGGCCGTGATCTGAAGGAAGATGTAGGCGAGGCCCAGGCAGGCGAAGTACCCGACGATGGGCGCCGTCCCGGCCCGGCGCTCACCCCGGCGACCGAACGCCAGGAGCGGCAGGAAGATGCACAGCGCCGCCAGCACGGCCAGCTGCACGGCGGTGAGGAACAGCAGCATCAACCCCAGCGGCCGCGCCTGGAACAGGAAGCTCATCGCAGACCATGGAACCCGCTGCGTGCTCACGGCGGATTGGGTCCGGCCGAGGAGCCAGCCCCAGACCGCGGACAGGCGGTGCTGGTTGAAGAAGTACGGCGAATCGTCCACCACGGGCCGCACGTCGTACGGGTACTGGGCCAGGAACTGCTCGGCGCTCCCCTCGCGCATCGCCTGGGCGTAGGCGTGGAAGGGGTTCATGCCGTCCTCGCTCACGCGGTAGTCGCGGAGCGTGAGCTGCTTCTTGACCAGGCGCTGCAGGAGCTGCAGCTCGCGCTCACTGAAGCGCCCGGGATCCCCGGGCACGTAGTCCCGGATCAGTCCGAACCGGGTGGCGAAGTCCCGGATCCGCGCGAGCTCGTCCTCGCGGAAGGGCGCCTTCTTGATCAGGATCGTCCCCGCCGAGGTCGCCGAAGCGAAGGGACCGTCCTCGCCCTGCCCCGGGCGCAGGACGACGACGTGACGCCAGGGCTCGGCCACGCCTCGGTCGGCCAGCACCTCGGTGGCCATCACCATGATGCGTAGCGTCTCCCGAGGCGCCGGGAAGGCGAAGCGGTGGATGGCCAGCAGACCCGTGGGCCCGAGGTGGTCCAGGTAGTCGTGGAAGGCCTCCTCCGTGTAGAGGTAGCTCTCCGAGAGGACGTAGGCGCCGGAGGCGAGCGCCGTATAGGTATCGACCCCGGTCATCTGGATGAGGTCGTACTGGCGGTCCGAGCTGCGGACGAAGAAGCGCCCCTCGGCGTTGTGGATCTCGACCTTGTCGTCGTCGAAGAAGCGCACGGCGTTCGAGAACTCCCGGTCCTGCGAGAGCCGGAACGTGGCGGGATTGATCTCGACGGCCGTGATGGATTCGGCGCCGTGCTGGAGTGCGGCCAGGATGTCGTTTCCGCCTCCGGATCCGATGATGAGCACGCGGGGTTGATCGAGGAAGTTGTACGGAACCGCGCGCGGGTCGTTGGGTGCGAAGTTCGCGTTGCGGGGAAGGTTCGTCGGCGCGTCGCCGTCCTGGAAGACCCACCACCAGGGCTGCCCCGGCAGGGCGACCACGTCGATCCGCGAGAGGGGCGTCCAGCGGGAGAACTTGCGCGCCGACTGGGGGTGGCGCTCGATCTGCGTCATGAACTTGGAGCGCGCGGGCTGGATCTGCAGGAGCGACGACGAAGCCGGGACGCCGACGAGCAGGACCAGGGCCAGGACGGCCCCCGCGGCGCGCAACAGCCCGCGGTGCGCACACAGCAGGCACACCAGCCCGCCGAGGGAGGCGATCGCGAGCAGCGACCCTTCGGCGCCCAGGGGAGACAGCGTGGCGAAGATCAGGAAACAGCCGGCGCCCGAGCCGATCAGGTTCACGAAGTAGACCGTGGGCACGGATTGGGACTCGCGGGCCAGGACGAGCGAGATCAGGTAGCCCGCGAAGAAGTAGGGCAGCGCGAAGACGAGGTAGTAGAGGCCGACCTGGAGGACCTCGCCGGCGCCGAACTGCGCGAACACGTCGATCGGGCTCCGCGCCAGGATCCAGATGCCGCTGACGGCGGTCAGGGCGAAGCCCACGCCGGCCCAGGCCACGGCGTCGTGGACCCGGGCCGGGCGCAGCCAGGCAAGCGACGCGGTGAGCGCGCCCGCGGCGCCGAAGCCGAGGATGGCGATCGAGATCACCAGGAAAGCGAGATGGTGCCAGAGAGCGAACGCGAAGATCCGCATCTGGAGCACTTGCAGGGCCAGCGCCGCGAGCGAAATCAGGAAGACGCTGGCCAAGAGGGACCCACCCGGGCCCGAGCGCTCTTCCGACATGGCGCCGCAGCATAGCCCGATGAGGCGCGAGAGAAACGGCTTTCGAGATGCGGTCTACGGGATCCGCATCCCACGCTGCAGGGCCGTCCCCAGGGGTGCCGGCGATGCGCGAGGAAGATGCCGGCCGCCTGCGCGCTCTCTGCTAGCGGAAGCCCGCGGTTCGCGCCCCCTCGCGCCGAGGCGGCTCTCCACGCGCGGTGGAGCGCCGCTCGGAAGACCCGAAGATCGGTCCCACCAAGGCCTCCGCCTCCTCGCGCGCGGCACGACAGCCGTCGCCCAGGCAACGGCGCCAGGTGTGGCGCAGCGTCTCCCGCGGAAACGGGAAGGCGTGGTGGTAGTAGAGCGCGAAGAGCTGGCTGCGCGCCGTGGCCACGGCGGGCGGCAGCGTGCCGCCCTTCGCGTCGGGCACCGCGTAGAGATCCACCAGGCGCTGCAGCATGCCGGGCTGCACGTGAGGCGCCACGCCGCTGTCGGCCCGGGCCTCGGCGATCACCTGCTGGAGGGCCTCCGAGTCGGGATCCTCGTGCATCCAGACGGCGAGGAGGGTCGCGCACTGCGGCCCCCGGGCGGAGCAGACCTCGCGCGCGATCCGTGCGCGCAGGGGCTCGGAGACCGGGCCGTGGCGCGCTTCCCACGCCCGGAGCAGGGAGTTCCGGGACCCGATCTCCGCCGCCCTGGGCGAGGCGCCGGAGGGCAGGTCGGCCTGCTGGCCGACGAAGAAGGCCCGCGCTGCCCGGTGGGAGAGCAGCGGATGGAGCAGCGTGTGCACCGGTCCCGACGTCTCGATCGCGTGCACGACGCCGAGCGGGAGGATCTCGTGGGCGAGGAGCGCGGGCAGCGTCTCGATCCCCACGCGGCGCAGGCCCGCCGCGAAGTCCGGACGCCCGGCGCGTGCCTCGATGCGGTCCAACGTCAGGGCCTCCGGGTCCTGGATGCCGAGCAGCAGCATGTCGGGACCCAGGGTGAACCACACCGACACGGCGTCGAAGACGCCGGTGTAGGTCCGCAGGACGAGCTCGAGGGTCTGCTTGTCGATCTCGTAGGTCTGGAGCCACTGGGTGTAGACCCCGCCCGGTCGCAGGCGGTCGCGGGCCGCCTCGAGGAACTCCCGGCTGAAGAGCATCTCCACGCCGGTGACCCACGGGTTGCTGGGCTCCGAGACGATGACGTCGAAGCGGCCCTCGCTGCGCAGCAGGGCGCGGTAGGCGTCGCTGCGGAGGATGCGCACCTTCGGATTGCCGGACGCCCCCTGGTTGCCGTGCTCGAAGAAGCGGGCGGCCTCGAGGACCCCGCTGGAGATCTCGGCGACGACCACCTGACGCATCTCGTCGAGGGCGGCGAGCTCGCCGACCGTCACCCCGGTCCCCCACCCGATCACGAAGGCGTCCTGGCAGGCGTCGGCCACCAGGCACGGCAGGATCCCCGCGAGGCCCATGGTGGGATAGTCGTGGATGAGGGAGCCATCGGGCTTGCCGTTGGTCATGATCGCCGGCGAAGGCTGGCCCTCGGGACCGGACAGGACCCGAACCGCGACCGTCGTCGTCGGGTCGTCGTCGTAGAAGTCCACCTCGCCGGGCAGCTGGCGCTCCACCGCGTCGGGTCCCGCGTAGGTGAGCGGCGTGGGCGCGCGGATCCGGAACAGCCCTCCCGAGACGAGCGTCGTCGACCAGGGGGGAAGCGCGATCAGCCCGCCGAGACCGAGGGCGCACCCGAGCGCCAGGGGCGCGAGGCGCGGCCGATAGAGGCGGAATGCCAGGAGCGCCCCCGCGCCCGCCGCCGCGCCGACCGCGATGCGGTAGATCTGGTGCAGATCGAGCCACACCAGCAACGCGTAGCCTCCCAGCAAGGCGCCCAGGAGGTTGCCGATGGTGTTCCAGGAGTAGAGTCGTCCCGCCACGGAGCCGAGCTCGCCGACCTGGCGGCGCAGGGCGTGGAAGAGCAGCGGCAGCGAGGCGCCCGCGAGGCCCGCCGGGACGATCAGCACCACCAGGATCGCCGCGAAGCCCGTGAGGTAGTACGGGTAGAAGGCTTCTTCGACGTCGCGGAAGAGCGAGCGAAGCACGTGGGCGGCGTACGGGGCCTCGTCCAGGAACGGGTAGAGGCCGGCCAGGTAGGCCGCCAGCGCCAGGGGACAGCCGACCACAGCGGCCCGCGGAATGCGCTCGAAGAGGGAGACCGCGAGGCTGCCGAGGGCGATGGCCAGCACGAAGACCGCCACGACCATGGCGAAGGTGAAGTGGGACGCACCGAACGAGAGGCCCGACAGGCGGATCATCGCCGTCTGGGTCGACATCATGGCGAAGCCGAGGAGGCAGGCCGCGGCGGCGTAGAGCGCGGAGCCCTCCACCTCGGGCTTCGGCCCGGACGGAGCCGGCGCGGACGCCGTCGGGGACGTCTCGAAGTCGCGGCGGAGCACCGCGATCGCGCCGAACGCGGCGCCCGCGAGCAGGTTGATCCCGCCCATCAGCCACAACGTCCCGGGAATGCCGAGCAGCGGGATCAGGAAGAAGCCCGCGGCCACCGCGCCCGCGAAGGCCCCGACCGTGTTGAATCCGTACACCAGCGCGTGGAAGCGGGTGGCGTCGGTCAGGTCCCGCGCCAGGGCCTGGGTCAGGATCGGGATCGTGCCGCCCATGAGAACGGTCGGCGGGCCGATCAGGAGCGCGGTCAGCACCACGTCCACCGCAAAGCCCAGCTCGCCGGCGACGTGCAGGCTGACCGAGAGGTCCCGGACGCCAGCGAAGAGGGCGGGAAAGGCCAGGGCCCACACCCCGATGCCCGCCTCGACCACGGCGTAGGTGAGCAGCAGGCGCGGGGGTCGACCGGCGCGCTCCGCGCGCTGGACGAGACGCCGGCAGACCCCGCCGAACACCGAGTAGCCCAGGGAGAGGCCGCCCAGGAAGATGCCCAGGACGGCCGCGGTGGCCTCGCTGTGGGATCCCAGCAGGATCGCGAAGCTCTTCTGCCAGGCCACCTCGTAGACCAGCCCACTGAACCCGGTGAGGACGGTCAGCAGCAGGACCAGGGCGCGCAGCATGGCGGGTTCAGGCCGCCCGGCGCGGGTCGGCCTGGCGGCTCGCGACGGTCTTGCGCGTGTTGCGCACCTCGCTCAGGCGCGTCTCGAGGATCGTTCGACTCTCGCCGTAGCCCAGCAGGCGCCTGAACAGGCGCCAGGCGATCCACGGCCGGCGCCCGAACGACACCGAGTAGAAGATCGCCATGCCGATCAGCCGCCAGACGAAGAGCTCACGGCCGGACATGGCCTTGCAGTACGGCGTCATCATCGTCTTGTCGACGAAGATCGACATGGTGCGGAAGTACTCGTCGCCGAACTCGCGGATGGTGCCGTCCGCCACGAGATCGTCGTGGAGCTCGGAGCCCGGGTAGGGCGTGAAGACGATCAGGTCGGTCACGTCCACGCCGATCCAGGCCAGCCGACCGACGAAGGCGATCGTCTCCGCGAGCTCGCGCCGCGTCTCGTGGGGATAGCCGATGATGATGTTGCACTTGACCTGGATGCCGTTGGCGGCGGCCGCCTTGGCGGAGGCGGTCAGGTTGTCGAGATCGACGCGCTTCTTGATCTTCCGCAGCATCGACGGTGAGCCGCTCTCGGGCGAGTAGGCGATGTGGCGGCAGCCCGTGCGGTAGAGCGCGGCGCTGACTTCGTGGTCGAGGACCTCGCTGCGCGTGCCGCTCGGGAACTGATAGGTGAAGCGCAGCCCGCGCTCCTCGATCTGGCGGCAGAATTCGAGGATCCAATCGCGCTTGAGCACCATCGTGAGATCGTAGAAGTCGAAGTTCTCCGCGCCGTAGGCCTCGATGTACTCCTCGATCTCGTCCAGCAGCAGGCCCGGATCCCGCGCCAGCCAGCGGCGCCCGTACATCTGCGGATTGGAGCAGAACGTGCACTCGTAGGGGCAGCCCCGGGTCCCGAGGACCGGCATGGAGCGGCCATGGTACAGACCCATGGGCGTCTTCGACGAGAGGTACACCTCCATGGGGAAGAGGTCCCAGGCGGGCTTGGGGATCGCGTCCACGTTGCTGATGCGCGGGCGGGGCGGCGTCGCCACGAGCTTCCCGCCTTCGAGATAGGCGATGCCCGCCACGCGCCGCAGCTTCTCCGGGTCGCGGAGGTGGGCCGCGATCTCCACTGCGGTCTCCTCGCCCTCGCCCAGCACGCACAGGTCCACGCCGGGGGCGTCGCGCAGGGAGAACTCCGGAGCCGCCGTCACGTGCTCCCCGCCGATCACCAGGAGCGCGTCCGGGTGGGCGGCCCGCAGCGCGGCCAGGATCTCGCGGGCGTGGGGCCAGTCCTGGGTGAAGAGGCACGAGACGCCGATCATCTCCGTGCCGGGCTCGACCCGTCGCGCGATCTCCTCGGGATCGAGGCCCTGGCGCACGTGGACGTCGTCCCAGTCGATCACGCGCTCGAGCCCGTCTCCGAGAGCGTCGATGGCCTGCACGCGGCAGCCGCTGGCCCGCAGGCTGGCGGCGAGGTAGGCGGGACCGATGGGCGCGGTCACGGTCATGTAGAGCACGTTCTTGGTGAACAGGCGGCCCGGACGGACGATCGCGATCTTGGCGTCGATCGCACCCGGCGCGGCGCCGATCATGCGGATGGGCTCGGCATCGTTCGATCGCGGGGTCGTCACAGCTCGCTCCTTCCGTGCCCCTCCGCGGTCCCCGGGGCCCTGCGCTCCGGCCACCGGCGGTTCCGCTTCCGCCGCTTCGGCCAGCCCCGGAGCCGGGCTGACCGGACAGGATACTCGATTCCATGCGCGCCGTGCTGCGGAGAGTCGGGCGCTGGATCCCGCGGACGGACGCCCCCCCCCGCGGGAGCGAAGGCGATGTGCAGCCCGTGCGCGGGGCGCCCGCAGCCAGGGGATCGCGCCGGGCGCGGCCACGCCGGGGCCGTCCACTCCGCGATACAATGCGGCGCCTCCGCGCGAAGCGGGGGCAGGAGCCCCGAGGACGGCGCCTCCGCGCGAAGCGGGGGCAGGAGCCCCGAGGATGCCCGTCGCGCACACCCAGGACCACTTCGAGCGGCGCACCGCGCCGCCGACCGGAGGCGACGCGCGACCCGCGCTCGACCGCCGCCTGTTCTCGGTGATCGTGCCGGTCTACAACGAGGAACCGAACCTCGAAGCGATGGCGCGCCGCCTCCTCGCCGTGTTCGGAGAACTCGCCTTCGACGACCACGAGATCCTATTCGTCGACGACGGCTCGACGGATCGGAGCGAGGCGACCCTGCGCCGGCTCTGCGCGCTCGACCGGCGCGTGCGGGCCCTGTTCCTGACCCGGAACTTCGGACACCAGGCGGCGGTCTCCGTGGGGATCGCCGAGTGCCGGGGCAGCGTCGTCGCCGTCATCGATGGCGATCTCCAGGACCCGCCGGACCTCTTCGCCGAGATGGTCTCCGTGCTGGAGGCGGGGGCCGACGTGGCCTACGGCGTGCGTCGAAGCCGGGAGGAGCCCGCGCTGCTCCGGCTCGGCTACTGGCTCTTCTATCGCCTGCAGGCCCGGCTCTCGAGCATCGCGATTCCCCTGGACGCCGGCGACTTCTGCTGCATGCGGCGGCCCGTGGTGGATGCCATGGTGCGCCTGCCCGAGAGCCGGCGCTTCGTGCGGGGCCTGCGCGCCTGGGTCGGCTTCCGGCAGGTGGGGGTGCCCTACGACCGCGCGGCCCGCGCCGCCGGCGTGTCGAAGTACCGGATCGGCGGCCTGCTGAGCCTGGCCTACGACGGCCTGTTCGCCTTCTCCGACCTGCCGGTGAAGCTGCTGCAGTTCCTGGGCTTCGTGGTCTCGCTGGTCGCCGGCGGAGTCGGCACCGCCTACCTGGCCTACTCCATCCTCTTCGAGGCGCCCCGCGGATTCCCGACGCTCGTGATCTCGATCTGGTTCCTCGGCGGCGTGCAGCTGCTCGCGCTGGGCATCCTCGGCGAATACCTCCACCGGACCTACGAGCAGAGCCTGGGCCGCCCCAGCGCCCTGGTGCGCGAGCGGGCCGGGGAGGGGGCGACGGAGGACGGGCGCTAGACCTTGGAGGCCAGCTACGGCAGCGACTACGACGCGCTCTACCACCACCATTGGTGGTGGCGGGCCCGCGAGTCGATCCTGCTCGAGGAGATCCGCGCACTGTCGCTGCCGACCGGCGCCTCGATCCTGGACGTCGGCTGCGGCAACGGACTCTTCCTGCCGAAGCTGGCCCGGTTCGGTCGCGTGGAGGGCATCGAGGTGGACGCCTCGCTGGTGCGCGACGACGCGCCCCTCCGCGACGCGATCCACCTGGAGCCCCTGGGCCACCCCGTCTACGCGGGACGCCTCTTCGACCTGGTGACCGCCCTCGACGTGATCGAGCACCTCGACGACGACCGCGGCTTCGTGCGCCTGCTCGCCGAACGGGTGCGGCCCGGCGGACACCTGCTCGTGACGGTCCCCGCCTTCCCGATTCTCTGGGACGTCCACGACGAGATCAACCACCACCGCCGGCGCTATCGCCGCGAGGGCCTGCGCCAGCTGCTCGCCCCCTACGGCGACCTGCGCTCGCTGCGCTTCCTGTTCCCTTCCCTGTTCGCCGCGAAGGTCGCCGTGGCCTGGCGCAACCACCACGCCCGCGAGGCCCTGGTGCAGGCGAGCCTTCCGCCGCCGCTCCTGGGACGGGCGCTGGCGGCCTTCCTTCGCGCCGAGGACGCCGTAGCGCGCCACCTGCGCCTTCCCTTCGGCACGTCGCTGCTGGCGCTCCTCAGGATCCCAGACGCCGCCTGACGCGAAGTGCGACGAGCACGAGAGCCGCCATGCCGAAGCCCGCGTGGGAGAGCCAGGCGAAGCGACTCGCCGCGAAGTAGCGCAGGCGCACCTCGCGCGTGCCCGGAGGCAGGCGCACCCCCTGGTAGAAGCCGTTCACGACCGGGGTCTCGAGGGACCGACCGGCGCCGTCCCAGGCCCGCCAGTCGGGATGGTGCTGCTGGCTGAGGAAGAGCAGGCTCTCGCGCTCGCTCCCGGTCACCGCGAGATGCAGGGCGTCGTCGAGGGTCTCGAGCCGCCTCAGCGGGAGCCCCGGCGCATCCTCCAGGCGCCCCGCGATGCGCACTCCCCCGTCGCCGCCCGCCTCGAAGACCCGGACCTGGGCCTCGGTGGGCTGCGGCGCCCGCACGCGGTAGACCCCGAAGCGCCGGATCCGCCCCACCGGCTCGGCGATCGCCTCGGGAATCGGGATCCTCGAGACGAGGAGCCGGATCCCGGTGAAGGAGAAAGGGGCTTCGTCGAGCTTCGCGGGGGACGTGATCCACTGGAAGTGGCGGCCGTGGGTCGTGGGCGGGCTCTCGCTGATCCCGAGCACGAAGTCCCGGAAGGCGTGGCTGCTGAGGGAGTTGTA
Organism: uncultured Spirochaetales bacterium; assembly: GCA_964442285.1. Taxonomy (GTDB): domain Bacteria; phylum Myxococcota_A; class UBA9160; order UBA9160; family JAFDET01; genus CAYTZH01. The sequence goes on from CAYTZH010000004.1 coordinate 75,771, forward strand.
GCTGTGCGGGCTGCGGATCCCGTGGAGCAGCTGTTGGTTGGCGGGCATCAGGGAGCGTCGCACGAAGGCGAAACGTCCGTGCTCGCCGGTGTAGCGAGCGACAGCCTCGAGGAAGGGTCCCCCCTGCCGGATGCTCCCGGTCGGGCGGAACATGGCGACCGGCAGCGCGTACACGAAGGCCCCCAGGAGCAGCAAGCCCACGAGCCCACGCGGGCTCGGACGCCAGAGGAAGCCGAGAACGGCCGCCTGGGCCGCGATCGCCACGCCCAGACGAGCGGGCTCGAGGGGCTCCGGCGCAACCCACACGCCCCCCAGCACCAGGCAGCTTCCCGACGCGGCCAGCGCCGTGCGCAGCAGCCGCATCCGCCCGGGCTCGCGCAGCCAGACATCGCACGCGAAGGCCCCCGCCAGGACGAAGACCGGCAGCAGGCCGAAGATCGGCGGCAGCCGCGAGAGGGAGAGCCCGAGATGGTGGACCGCGAACAGGTAGGCCCCGGGCCACAGGGTGAGGAGCACCCCCAGCGCCGCGCCCGCGAGCCACGGCGCCACCGAGGCCCGCCGCAGCAGGGCCGGGGTGCTCAGCAGCAGACCGGCGAACAGGGGCGTCAGGCTCAAGGTCGCGTAGCCGAGCCGGCTGTCCTCCGAGACGGGGTTGCCGAAGATCGACGAGTCCACGAGCTGGGCGCCGAGCAGGAGGCCATCGCGCAGCGACGCCAGGGGCGGGAGCGCCTTCAGGAAGAAGGCATCGCCCACCTCGGCCACGCGCACGGAGCGCCGGGCCATGTCGAGCAGATCCAGCAGGCCGGGCAGGCTGGCCAGCAGCCCGACGGCGGCAGCGCCGCCCACCGCGATGGCGAAGCGCCAGCGCGCGGCGCCCAGGCCGGCGAAGCGAGCCAGGGCGAAGGCCCCGACCACGTAGACGGACCAGACCACCGACTGCGGATAGCCCCCGCAGAGCTGCAGGTTCACGCACAGGGCGAGCCCGAGGAGGCGCGCCGGAGTGAGCTCCTGGGCGCAGCGCTCCACGAGCCACAGCAGCGCCAGCGCCCCGGTGAAGGCCCACAGGAAGGGGGCGGCAGCCATCCACGAGACCACGTCGACGCCGAGGGACATCCCGACGCCGCCGCACAGGCAGGCCGCTGGAAGGAGTCCCCGCGCCCGGAGGAAGAGGAAGGCGAACAGGCCCGACAGGACCAGCGCCCCCACGACCAGCCAGGTGTAGACCCGGAGCACGTCGTTCGAGACCAGCGAGAGAAGAGCGAGGGGCAGGAAGCCCTTGCCGACGCCCATCCACTGGCCCGCCGGACGTCCCATCTCCGCCTCGGGCACCCAGCTCGCGATCCAACCCGCGCGGCGACCGGCCAGGTGCTTGTGGATCTCCGCCAGATAGCCCGCGTCCAGGTCGCGGAAACGGCGGCGGTTGCTCAGGAGCCCGGGCGGGTCCTGGGGGGTCAGTCCGAGCTCCAGGGCATTGTCGTGGGCGAAGACCACGTGCCCGCGTACCAGGAACGGCCCGAAGAAGACGACCCAGGTCGCGGCCAGGAGGGCGAGCGCCCGGCCGTGGGTGAGCCAGCGCCAGCTCGCCCCGTCCGGTCGCGGGGCCGGCGGACCGGAGTGGGCGGGGCTCATCGCGGCTCCTCGGGGCGCGTCACGAGCGAGGAGCCGTCAGCGACGGGAGAGCAGCTCGCGCAGGGTGGCGCGATAGCTCCCGACGAGCACGCCTTCCGGGTACTCGCCCCGCTCGCGCAGGAAGTCGCGGAGCCGGTCGCCGCGGTAGTAGGGCACCGTCATGAAGCAGTGGTGCTCGTAGTGGTACTCGAAGCCCATGGGCGCCAGGAAGAAGCGCTCGACCGGGCCCGGCGCGAAGGACAGGAAGCGCGCCCGGCCGGTCGCGCCGTCGGCATGCTCCAACGTGGCGCGCAGCGCATTGAGCCCTGCCCCGACCGTGAGCACCGGGACGACCCAGAAGACGAGGTAGGCCCACGGAGACCCATGGATGCCCCAGAAGCCCAGCGCGAGGATCGCCTGGACGGCGACCACGGCGGCCAGGTCGCCGACGTCCTCCGCGCCGTCCTTGCGCGTGTCCCGGCTCTCCAGGCCGAACCGGGCCCGATCCGCGGCACGGATCCGGCTTCCGGTGACAACGCGTCGCACGAGGGGGACGACCAGGCCACCCGAGAAGGCCCGGAGCATCCAGAGCCGGAGTCCCGCCGGCCGGGTCCGATCGTCGAGCCGGAGGTCCCAGTAGAAACGCTCGGGGTCCCGGCGTCCGCCGAACAGCCGATGGTGTGCGAAGTGGTCGGTCCGCACGCTGCGCAGCATCTGCCCGATGGGCGCCGCCAGCAGCCAGCGCGCCAGCCCGTCGTTGACGGCGCGGCGCGGATGCAGGTTGTAGTGCACCGCGTGGTGGAGCAGGACGGAGCAGTGGTGCTGGAGCGCCCCGATCAGGACGATCCCGGCCAGGGCGCTCCACCACGCGTCGAAGGCCGAGCCGATCAGCAGGGTGGCGAGCACGAGCACCCAGATCCGGGCGACGTCGAGCGCGCCCCGCGTTCGGGAGACCTCGAACCAGGCCTTCGGCAGCGCGCGTGTCGGGACCGTCGTGCCGCGGCCGAGTGCCTCGTCTTCCGGCGCATCCCGCTCCGGATCCCGGTCGGCTCCCGCCCCCGCAGCGATCCCGAGATGGGTGGAGTCCAAGGTCATGCCTCTCCCTGGGCCACAGGTGTACCAGATCGCCCGTGGGAGCCCGGGGCGAACTGGGGGTTTTCTCCCCATTTTTGCCCCCTCGGGGACCCCGCGCCGGGCCCCGGAATCGGAGCGAGTGTATCCTCCTCGGCTCCATGGAGGACGGGATCCAGCGGACGGCGCCCCGCCGCGACGGACTGATCGGACCGGAGGGACGCTCCTACACGGAGTTCCGCCGCGAGCTGGCCCCGCGCTACGGGCTGGTCTGGGCGCAGATCGCCGCCGGCTGGATGGGCCTGGGCGCGGTGGCCCTGGCAATGGCGGCGCTCGCCCGCGGTTGGCCCGCGGCGGCCTGGTGGGCGATCCCACCCGCTGCGCTCGCGTTCGGGTATGCGGTGGCCTATCTCCACCTCTTCCTCCACGAGGGCGCCCATCACAACCTCGCGCCCGCGCGGCGCTGGAACGACCGCCTCACCAACCTGGCGGTCGGTCTGCTGGTCGGCCAGGAGGTCGGGCGCTACCGCAAGGTCCACTTCGTCCACCACCGCGAGCTCGGCACCCCACGGGACAGCGAGCACAGCTACTTCGACGCGCTCGACCGGCGCTTCGTGCTGGAGGGGCTCCTCGGGGTGAAGGTCCTGCACGTGCTTCGCGGGCGCGCGCGGACGAGCGGGCACCGCGCTGCCGGGCGGTCGGCCTACGGCGGGGCCGTCGTCGCGTTCCACGCCGCCGTCCTCGCCGCCATGGCGGGGCTCGGGGGAGGGCCGCTGGTGCTGGCCTGGGCGCTGGGGCTGGCCGCGGTCTTCCCGTTCCTGGGCGCGCTGCGACAGCTGCTCGAGCATCGGCGCGCGGACGCCGCGGTCGAGGTCGACTACCGCGTCACACCGCACGGCGCCGAGAGCCGCCTGTTCGGCGACGGCCCCATCGCGAGCACCTTCGGCGGCGCGGGGTTCAATCGCCACCTGCTGCACCACTGGGATCCCCAGGTCCCCTGCACGCAGCTGCGCGCCCTCGAGGAGTTCCTGAGCGAGTCGGAGGCAGCGCCCTGGCTCGAGGCCCACCGGACCTCCTACGCCGCAACCTTCCGCACGCTGATGCGGTGGTGACGCGGGTGTCGCAGTCCGTGCCGAGCGGGGTCGAGCCGGACGACGAGAACGCACCCGTCCGGCGTGCATCGAGCGCGCGATCCCTGCGCTCCGTCGTGGCCCCCGAGGAGCTGAGCCGCTGGCGCGAGCCGGTGCCCTGGAAGACGGTCCGCGACCTCTCCGCCGTCTGGATCCAGATCCTGGGCGCCATCGCGCTGTTCGTGACCTACCCCGGCGTCCTCACCTTCGTCTTGGCCTTCCTGCTGGTCGGCGGAGGCCAGCACGGGCTGATCCTCGTCGCCCACGAGTTCACCCACTTCTCCGTGCTCCCGAGGAGCCGACGGTGGAACGATGCGATCGGGACCTGGCTGTTCGCCGCGCCGGCCGGCGTCCCGCTCCCGCTCTTCCGGCAGCGCCACTTCGCGCACCACCGCACCTACAGCACGCCCGAGGACACCAAGTCGAACTACCGCTGGGACTACCGCGGCAAGGGGCTCTGGCTGCGCCTCCTGCGCGGCCTTTCGGGCTGGGAGTACGTCGCCAAGCTGCTGAACGTCGGACGGGCCGCGCGTGTCGCGGGCGCCGACGCGGCCAGTCCGATCGCGGCGCTCCCGCCCATCGTCGCGACCCAGGTCATCCTGATCGCCCTCTTCGCCCTGATCGACGTACGCCTCTACCTCGCGCTCTGGGTCCTGCCCCTGGTCACGGTGTCCGCCCTCCTCGACGCGCTGCGCGCCACCAAGGAGCACCAGCCCCTGGACGCGGAAGGCGGCGGCGGCGACCCCGGCGCCTTCTACAAGGGAACGCCCGGTCCCTTCGTGCGTTCGGTCCGCGCGACCTGGCTCGAGCGGCTCTTCCTGTGCAAGATCAACTTCTGCTACCACGCGGAGCACCACCTGTGGCCCCAGGTCTCCTACCAGTACCTGCCGGAGATCCACCGGCGCCTGGTCCGGGAAGGCGCCTTCGACGACCCGCAGCTCGGCTACGAGCGGGGCTACCTGAGCACGATCGGAAAGCTCTGGCGCGAGCCGATCGGGACGCCGAAGGGAACCCGATGAGCGCCGCCGTCGCCGCCCAGGAATGGGCTCGCGCGCCCTTCGAGGGCATCGCGAAGACCCCCGTCGCGCGCTGCCCCGCCTGCGACTCGCCGAAGCAGCGGCCGCTGTTCGAGGTGCGCGAGCACGAGTACGCCACCACCACCTCCGACGCCTTCCCCCTGGTGGAGTGCGAGGACTGCGGGGCCTGGTTCCTGAACCCGCGCCCGGCGACCACCGCGCTCGACGTGATCTACCCGCCGAACTACTTCCTGCACGTGCTGGAGATGCGCGCGGGCGAGGCGGATCAACGAGCCGGTCTGTTCGCGTACTTCCAGGACCTGCTGTTCCGGCGGCGGATCCGACCCATCGAGGCCCACGTCGCGCTGGGTCCCGAGACCCGCTGGCTCGACATCGGCTGCGGCACAGGCTCCGTCCTCGAGTCGATGCGAAAGGCCTACGGGGCGACGGGCGTCGGGATCGACTTCTCCGAGCGCGCCGCGGCGCTGGCCCGCCAGCGCGGCTTCGACGCGCGGGTGGGCCGCTTCGAGGACTACGCGCCGGACGGGGGCGAGAGGTACCAGCTGATCCACAGCTCCCACGTCATCGAGCACCTGGAGTCGCCGCTCCACTACATGCGCAAGTGCTGGGACCTGCTGGAGCGGGGCGGGATCAACGTGGTCATCACGCCCAACAAGGATGCCTGGGAGGCGAAGCGCTTCGGCCGACACTGGGGAGGCCTGCACGTCCCCCGCCACTGGACCCTGCTGGGCCCCGAGAGCGCGCGCACCCTGGGCGAGCGCACCGGCTTCGAGCACCTGGAGACGCGCTTCTCGACCAACGGCACCTTCTGGGGCTGGACGCTCCACGCCCTGGCGGAGGCGCGCTTCGGGCGGAGCCTGGCCGACCGGGTGTTCCCCTCCGACCACCGGGTGGTCGCGGCCGGCCTGGGCTCGGTGCTCCGCAACGGTCTGCTGACCGTGTTCGACGCGCTGAACCAGCTGTGGCACCGCGAGACCGCGAACATGCTCGTGATCTACCGCAAGCGGAGCTGAGCGGGCGCGGCGTCAGCGCGGTCGGCGCAGGACGAAGTCCATGTGGCTCGAGTTGCCGAGCCGCGATTGCAGCATCGCGAGGGGCGCGAAGAGCAGCGTGAGCAGCGAGTGGAGCGGCTCGGCGCTGAGCCGGAAGTGACGCCGCCGCCGCTCCGCCCACCACTTCAGGATGGACAGGCTCCACTGGGTGGCGCCCGACGGCGAGCTGCCGATCTCCACCACCTCGAGGCCGGCCGCCTCCGCGTGCTTGCGGATCTGGCTCGGGTTGAAGAGGACCAGATGGCGCGGGACGTGCCACTGGGTCCAGTAGCGGCCGAAGAGGGACCGCTCGAGGGAGTCGGTGTCCGGGGTCTGCCCGACGACGATGCCGCCGGGGACGAGGATCTGGCGCAGCCTGCGCAGGAGGTCCACGGGGTTGCGGACGTGCTCGATGACATGGTGCATGTAGACGACGCCCACGGACGAGGGCTCGAACACCTGGTCCACGTCCCGGTCGTCGCAGACGTGTCCCTCGAAGCCGAGCTGCACGACCTCGCGGATCAGGTCCTCGGAGATCTCCGTACCGACCAGGCGCCAGGGCGCGCCCACCTCCCGGAACAGCTCCAGCCACGACCCGTTGCCGCAGCCGTAGTCCACCAGCACGTCGTTCTCCGGCGGCCTCAGCGACTCGATCTGCTGCACCAGCTTGCGCACCGAGATCCGGGAGAGCAGCCGCACGATCGCGCCGCGCTCGGAAAGGCGCCGGTAGCAGGCGTACTCGGACGTGTAGAAGCGGCCGATGTCCTCCCGGCGCGGCTGGACCCGCTGGTAGATGCACCCGCAGTCGAGGCAGCGGACCATCTGGAAGTCCATGGAGCGGAACGGCTCTTCGAGCAGGTGCCGGTCGTCGTCCGGCATCGGGGGCGTCTCGGGCGCGAAGCGGCCGCCGCCGCACAGGGGGCAGTCCAGCACGTCGCGATGGCCGTCGTCCTGGACCAGGGCGACGTCGAAGCGAGGCGCTTCGGGGGTCTTGAGCACGGCCAGAGGCTACCGCCTCGGTGCCGGCTCCCCCAAGCCCGACCGGGGTTCAGCCGGACGCCCTGCGTGCCGCTGAAGGATGAGAGCGGGCCTGTCGACCCCAGGGGGAGAGTCCGCGGGGGCCCAGCCGTGCGCGGCTATAGTTGGCCGTCGTCGCACGCTCGGAGGTGTACCTGGCAGATGCGTGGACCGCGCCCGCGCCCGCGCCCCGCAAGCGCTCGGAAGCTCGTCTCGCTGGCGCTCGTCGGATCGCTCGCCTGCAGCCTGGCCTGTCAGCGGAGCCTCGAGGATCAGCTCGCCGAGGTCCGTCTCCTCCAGGAGCTCGGAGCGATCGACGAGTCCATCGAGGGCCTGCGCGAGATCCTGGCCACCCGGCCGGACCACCCGGAGGCCAGCCTCCTCCTCGGGACGGCCCAGCTCGCCAAGGGCCGGGCGGGACTCGCCATCTGGCCCCTGCAGACCGCGGCCCGCTCCGAGGCGTGGGCGGCCCCGAGTCAGCTCGCCCTGGCCAGCGCGTACCTCGCCCTGCAGCAGCACGACCAGGCGCTGCGCGCCGCCGACGCCGCCGCCGCGGCCAGCCCGCAGGATCCCGAGCAGCGGATCGCCGTCGCGCGGCTGCGCACGGCGGCCTATGTCGCGGCGGAGCGCTGGGACGAGGCCATCGAGGCGTCGGCGCGGTGGCTCCGGGAGGTCCCCGGGGACCCGGACGCCCTGACCCTGCAGTCCAACGCCTTCCTCGGGGCCGAGCGGGTCGAAGAGGCCCGGGAGCCGCTCGTGCGCATCTGGAACGACCCCCGCTACGCCGATGCGCCGGTCGCGGCGCGAGCCGGGATCGCGCTGGCGCGCCTCCACACGAGCTACCTGGAGGACGAGGCCGAAGCCCGTCGCTACGTCGAGGAGCTGATGGCGCGCCATCCGGCGCGCCCCGACGTCCTCCGCTACGTCGTGGGCTACTTCGACGAGCGGGAGCAGCCGGAGCTCGGGACCGACTTCGCGCGCACCGCCGTCCGGGCGGCGCCCGCCGACCTCGGCCTGCGCACGTTCCTCGCCGAGCGCCTGGCCGCCAGCGATCGGACGGAGGAGGCGGAACGCCTGCTCGTGGAAGCCACCGAGCTGCTGGGCACGCCCCAGGCGTGGGTGACCCTCGCGGAGTTCCACCGCTTCCAGGAGGAGCCCGCGAAGGCGTTGGCCGCCCTGGACCAGGCGGTGGCCAAGCTTCCGGAGGTGACCGACCTGCTCTGGTTCAAACGCGCCGTCCTGCTGGTGGCCACCGGGGACCTGGAAGGCGCCGAGGCGGCCGGGGCGAAGCTCGCGGAGGCCGTCTACCGGGACATGCTGGCGGCCCAGCTCGCGTTCTCGCGGGGCGACCTGACCGAGGCCGAGCGCCTCTTCGACACCGCCCTGCGCCGCTGGCCCAACAACGCCAACGCCCGCTACCTGGCCGGACGCACCGCGCTGGGCCTGGGCAAGGTCGAGCGCGCGGTCTCCGAGTTCCGCGAGGCGGTCCGGGCCGACCCGGACGCGACCGACGCGGGCCTCGACCTCGCCCGCATCGAGCTGGCCCGGGGCGATCCCATGGCGGCCGCCACGGGGCTCGTGCCGCTGCTCAACCACGCCCCGCCGAGCTCCCGCCGCTTCCAGCAGGCGGCGTTGCTGATGGTCCAGATCCAGGTGGCCCAGGGCCACTACGAGCAGGCCCGACAGGCCCTCGCCAAGGGCCCGGAGCTCGACTTCCCGGCGCTCGACCTCGCCGTGGCGCGCGCCGCGCTCGAGGCGAAGGCCGAGGGCCCGGCGGCGGCCGTGGCCGTCCTGGAGGCGTCGGCGCTCGATCTCGTGGCGCCCGAGAACGAGGCCGCGCTGCGGATGCTGTGCGACCACCTGATCGCCGTGGGCCGCGGAGCCGACGCCCTCGCCCGGGCCGACGCGGCCACAGCCGCGAGCCTCGAGACCCCCGGACCCCACGACGTCCGCGGCCGGGTGCTGAGCCGCCTCGGCCGACACGACGAGGCGGAGGCCGCCTTCGGGCAGGCCCTCGCCCTGGACCCCGAGCACGCGGAGGCGCTGGCCGGTCTCGCCCACCTCGCCGAGCAGCGGGGCGACCGGGGCGAGACCCAGGCGCGGCTCGAGCAGGCGGCGGCGGCGGCGCCCGGCCGCGCCGAGTATCCGTATCGCCTCGCCCAGTTCCACCTGGCGGCGGGCCGCCGCGAGGCGGCGGTGGAAGCCTACGAGGAGGCCCTGCGCCGGGACCCGCTCCACCCCCACGCGAGCAACGATCTGGCCTGGATCCTGGCCGAGCAGGGCCACTCCCTGGACCGCGCCCTGGCGCTCGCGCAGACCGCCCGGCGGGTCGATCCATCGGCCGCGGTGCTCGACACCCTGGGGTGGGTGCGGTTCAAGCGGGGGGAGATGGAGCAGGCGGTGCGGGTGCTGGGCCAGGCCCGCGCCCTGGACCCCCGCTCCCCGTCGATCGGCTACCGGCTCAGCCTGGCCCTGATGGAGACCGGCGAGTCCGAACGGGCCCGGGAGCTGCTGGAGCAGGCGGTCGGCGCGGGGGCCTTCCCGGAGGCCGACGCCGCTCGGGACCAGCTCGCTCGCCTGTCCCGGAACGCCCCTTGAGGAGGAAGACGCGCATGGGTCTGCGCTCGGCGGAGTGCCGCAGGGGGATCGGCGCGCTGATGCTGGCGGCGAGCCTGGTGCTCGGATGCCAGTCCGACGAGCAGAAGGCGGCGGAGCTGCTCGTCCAGGCCGATCGGGAATCCGCGGAGGAGGACCATCGCCAGGCCCTGGTGTTCCTGCGCAAGGCCCTGAAGCTCGAGCCGGCGAACGCCGTGATCAACGAGCGCATCGCCGACGCGTTCCTGGCGCTGGGCCAGCGGAACGAGGCGGCCTTCTACTATGGCGAGACCTATCGCCTGGATCCGCGCAATACGCGGGCGGCGATGCTCCAGGTGCCCTCGCTCTACGAGAGCGATCCGGACGCGGCCGCTGGGATGATCCGGGAGGTGCTGGAGCAGGCACCCGACGAGCCCCTGGGCCACGTGCGACGGGCCGAGCTGGCTCTGCTGCGGGTCGAGACGGACGAGGCGCTCGAGGCGGCGCTGACGGCGGCCCAGCTCGCGCCCGACGACCTCCTGGTCCAGCGCACCCTGGCGCTCGTCTACCGCTCCCGTGTCCGCGAAAAGCGCCTGCGGGGCCACGAGGTCGACCCCGCCGAGATCGCCGCCGCCGTGGAGGCCTACGAGCGGGCCGCGGCGCTCCACGAGGGAGGCTGGCTCGACCGGATGGGGGCCGCGGCGCTCCTCTCCCGCTGGCCCGACCAGAGGCAGGAGGCCCACCGACACTGGAAGGCGGCATTCGCCGCGGCTGGGGAGGCCGCCGAGGCCGAGCGCCCGGCGGCCCGACGTCGGGTGGCCGCCGCCGCCCTGGCGTACGGCGCGAGGACGCAGGACGCGGCGTTCGTCGAGTGGGCCCTGCGTGCCCGCCTCCAGGTCGATCCGGTCCGGGGCGCGACCTGGATCAGCCTGGCCGCGCTGGCCGGCCGACTCGAGGAGGGCGGCGCCGAACGGATCTGGGAGGAGGCGTTCTCGCGGCATCCCGAGGAGCCCGGACTGCGGGCCGCCCGCAGTCGCCACCTGGCCATGCAGGGGCGTTGGGACGAGGCGGTCGCCGGGCTCGAGGCGTTGCCCCCTGCGATGGGACGCTCGGTGGAGGTTCTCGGGACCCTCGCCGCTCACTACCTCACGATGGCGAAGGTGGATCGGGCCGAGGCCATCCAGGCGCGCCTCGAGGCCGAGTATCCCGACGCGCTCCAGACCCGGCTCATCCAGGCGCGGGTGCTGATCCGGCAGCAGCGCGCGGAGGAGGCGGAGCGCCTCCTGGAATCCCTCAGCGCGCGCTACGAAAGCCCCCGGGTCTGGCAGCTGCTGGCGCTGACCAAGCACCAGCTGGGGAACCCCCTCGCTGCCCTCGCCGCGGTCGACCGGGCGTTCGAGCTGACCGCGATTCCCTCTCCCTCCCTGCACCGGCTCCGGGTGACGCTCCGGGCCGCGGTGGGAGACTGGGAGGGAACCCGGGCCGCACTGCGCGAGATGCGCCGGGACCGGGTGAAGCTGCGGAGTCGCGACCGCCTGCTGTTCGCCCAGGCCAGCTACGAGACCGGCCAGCGCGATCCGGCCCGGCGCGTGCTGGACGGCTTGATCGAGCAGGGAGCGCTTCCGATCGACACGGCGCTGGTCTTCAGTCGGTACGAGCGAGTCACGGAGCCGAAGCGTGGCCTGGAGCTGGTGGAGGCTGCGCTCGAACGCGCGCCGGACCACGAAGGCCTCGTGCGGGCCGCCGTCGCCCTGGATCTGGAGGCCGGCGAGCCCGAGCGCGCCCTGGCGCGGTTCGGCACGGGCGAGGTCTCGCCGTCGCTGCTGCTCCTGCGGGCCCGCGTCCACAACCAGCTCGGCCGGCTCGCGGAAGCCGAGCGCGATGCCCGTGCAGCCTTCGGACACAGCCCGCGGCCACCCGGCGCCGCATCGCTCCTGACGACGATCCTCGAGCAGACCGAACGGCGCCCCGAGGCCATCGGCCTGCTCCAGTCGGAGGCGGAGGCCGGCACGCTGTCCAGCCAGGAGTACTGGCTCCTCGGCCGGATGTACCTCTCCGAAGGGCAGCTTCCGCGGGCGCGCGACATGTTCGAGAAGACCCTCGAGGGCAGGCCGGGCTTCGAGGCCGCGCGCAACGACCTGGCCTACGTGCTGGCGGAGATCGGCGACGACCTGGATCGCGCCCTCGCGCTGGCCCGGGCGGCGCGTGAAGCCCGCTCCGACGACGCGGCCATCGCCGACACGCTGGGATGGGTCTATCACCGCCGCGGGCTGCACGAGCCGGCGGCGGCCGAGTTCCGCACCGCCATCCAGCTTGCGTCCCGCCACGGCGCCGTGCCCGCCCTCTTCCACTACCACCTGGGCCTCGCGCTCCAGTCCCTGGGGCGGAGCGCGGAGGCCGTGGAGGCCTTCGACGCGGCCCTGGCGATCGACCCCTCCCACGAGGGCGCCCGGGAGGCCCGCGCCCGGGCCGCCGTCGCCGCGGGCTGAGTCGGCGTGCGCCGGGTGGCGCGGCCGGGCGCCCTCCGGGCGCGCCGGAGGTCCTGCCGCCTCGCCGGCGTTCCAGGGACTCCAGCTGGCCGCGGATCGGGTCGCTGAACGGCCCCCCCTTCGCGAGGGCGCGTCGATAGGCGGTCGCTGCCGCGTCGGCTTCGCCGCGCACCACGTGGGCGAACCCGATCCGCATGAGCTCCGACTGGTCGGGGTCGTCGTGGCGGCCCAGGCGCTCCAGTTCGCGTCGGGCCAGGTCCTCGAGCATGGCCTGGAACACGGGATGGTGTCGGACGATCTCGAGCTGGGGATGGTTGACGAGCGCGGCCAGATCCGAGAAGCCGAGATCCACGGCGCGCTGGAAGGCCCGGCCGGCGGCCGCCCCGTCCCCGCGGCTGGCGGCCTGGTGTCCCCGCAGGAGCGCGGCCTGCATCCCGTCGGGATAGTGGAGCGCCGCGTCCATCATCATCTTCGTCATGTCCTGGAAGACCGGCGCGCGCTGGCGGCTCTGAACGGCCAACAGCGCCATGAGCAGGACCGCCGCGGCCGCGGCTACCGGGCCGGCGGCGGAGCGGACCTCCCGGGCCGATGGACCCAGGCGGGCGACGAGAGCCGTCCAGGCACGGCCGCCCGCCAGCAGCGCTCCCCCGATCAGTCCGGGCAGGATCGGATGCAGATAGCGGTCGCCCATCGGAAAGATGAACACGAACACCTGCGAGACCGGGGCGAAGGCGCCCGCGGCGATGAGCCAGAAGGCCGCCTCCTCCTCCCGGCGTACGAGGGTGAGGACCGTCCGGGCCCCCAGGGCCAGCAGGCACACCAGGCCGCCCAGCCACCACGGGTCCAGCCACGAGGTCGCGGCCGGCGGCTCGTGGAAGGTCGACACGCCGGCGCCGGTCGCCGCCATCACGAGGTAGCGCATGGCGATGGCGACGACCGTGCGCGCGTGGACCACCGGACTCTCGTGGATCACGAGGCGGACGTCGGACTGACGCTGGAAGGCCGCCATCTCCGGCACCGCGACGAGGCCGAACAGAACGACCCAGCCGCCGAGCCAGGCCCAGTGCGGCGGGGCGCCTTCCCGGGACTGTCGGACCCAGGCCTGGACGGCGGCGACGGGCAGCGCGAAGACCGTCTGGATCTTCGTCAGCAGGGCCAGCCCGAAGAGCAGCATCGCCAGACCCGGGTGACGGGCGTGGAGCAGCAGGGCCCCGAGGGCCAGCCCCAGGGCGACGAGGGTCTTGAGCTGGAAGATCCAGCCCACCACCTCGGCGTTGGCGGGATGGACGAGGAAGAGGGCCGCGCCGAGCCCTGCGGCCACGCCGGGGATGGCCGCCCGTCGGAAGAAGGGGATCAGCAGCGCCGACACGAGCCCGTGGAGCACGGCGTTCACGACCCGGTACCCGCGGGTGCGGTCTTCCCAGAGCTCCCACTCGGCGGCGTGCACCAGCAGGTGGACCGGTGCGTAGTTGAACGTGTAGACCGTCGGCGGTCCCCACGGATCGAGAATCGCCCGCACGTTCTCCCAGGACAGCCCGTGGGCGTAGGGGTTGTTCACCAGGACCAGGAAGTCGTCGGACAGGAAGTCGCCGTCGAAGGCGGGCGCGGCCATCCAGGCGGAGAGCGCGACGAAGGACGCGCAGATGAGGAGCGCCCGTCCGACGCGGCGGACCGCGGGCGGGATCCCGGAGAGCGTGGCCGCCACGGCCGCGGAGGCTACCCCATTTCCTCGCGCGCCGACCGGTGTGGCCGCGCCCGTGCGCGCCCGTGCGCGGCCGTGCGCGGCCGTGCGCGGCCGGTCCCGCCCCCATCTGCTAGACCCGCTTCATGCGGAGCGTGGCGCTCGCGGTCGCGGCGGCAGGGATCCTCGCCTGCGCCGGCGAAGGGCCGTCCCCGAGCGTCCTGCTCGTCAGCGTGGACGGCCTGCGCCTCGACGCGGTCGACGTCTACGGCGGTCCCTTCGCCGAGACCCCGGTGATCGACGGCCTCGCCCGGGTGGCGACCGTCTACAGTCAGGCCGTGACGCCGGCCACCGACACCGCCGCGGCCCACGGAAGCCTGCTGACGGGCCGCTACCCGCCGCGCCACGGCCTGCGTCACCCGGACGCATCCCTCGCCACGGACGCGACCTCGCTGGCGGAATCCCTCCGCGACCAGGGCTTCGCCACGGCCGCGTTCGTCTCGAGCGAGGCTCTGGGCCCGCGCACGGGCCTCGGGCGTGGCTTCGCGGTCCACGACGCCCCGGCCGCCGGCAGCCGGCCCGCCGGCGACACGGTCGCCGCCGCCGCGGCGTGGCTCGACGCGCGCGACCGCGCGCGACCCTTCCTGCTGTGGGTCCACCTGGGGGCGGTCCTCGCGGAGGCCGAGGCCATTCCGGCGCCCCCCGACCTCGCGCCGGGCAGCGAGGACGAGCGACGCTGGACGACCGTCCGCTACTACCGGGCGGCGACCCGCCTGGACGAGCAGGTCGGCCTCCTGTTCCGGGCGCTGCGCGGGACGGCCGCCTTCAACCGGATGCTCGTCGCCGTGCTGGCCTCCCATGGCGAGGTGCTCGGCGAGCACGGGCGTCCACCGGGCGCGCACGCCCGCTTGCTCACCGAGGCCGCGGTGCGGATTCCCTTCGTCCTGCGCCTGCCCGGGGCCCTCCGACCGGGTGCGGTGTCGGCCCCGGTGAGCCTCGTCGACCTGCGCCCGACCCTGCTCGCGGCGCTGGACCTGTCGGCGCCCGGAGACGGTGCCGGACGCAGCCTCCTGGCCGCGCCCGACGACCCGGCGCGTCCGCTCTACAGCGAGGCCCCCGGCGCCCCCGACCCGACCCTCACGAGCCTGCGGATGGGCGGCTGGAAGCTGGTGGAGGGCGCGGCCCAGCGGGCAGCGCTCTTCGACCTGCGCCGCGACCCCGGCGAGCGACGGAACCTGGCCGCGGAGCACCCCGAGCTGGTCCACCGCCTGGCGCGGGCCCGTTCGCAGCTGGGCGACGGGGCGGGGGACGGATTGGCCCCGGACGATCGGTTTCGTTAGCTTAAACGCACACTTGTAAGGACAAGGAGCCGCCATGGCCCCCGCCGACCCTCCCGCCCGGCCCGAGCGCGACCGCCCCTGGGTGTTCCGGACCTACTCCGGCCACTCCTCGGCCAAGGCCAGCAACGCCCTCTACCGCACCAACCTGGCCAAGGGCCAGACCGGTCTCTCGGTGGCCTTCGACCTGCCGACCCAGACCGGCTACGACGCCGACCACCCCCTGGCCCGGGGCGAGGTGGGCAAGGTCGGCGTGCCCATCAGCGGCATCGAGGACATGGCGGCGCTCTTCGAGGCGATCCCCCTCGAGCAGATGAACACCTCGATGACCATCAACGCCACGGCGGCCTGGCTGCTGGCGCTGTACGTGGCGGCGGCGGAGCGGCAGGGGGTGCGGGCCGAGCAGCTCCAGGGCACGACCCAGAACGACATCGTGAAGGAGTACCTCTCCCGCGGCACCTACGTCTTCCCGCCGGAGCCGTCCATGCGCCTGATCAGCGACATGGTGGCCTACACCGTCGACGCGATCCCCAAGTGGAACCCCATCAACATCTGCTCCTACCACCTGCAGGAGGCGGGGGCGACGCCGGTCCAGGAGATCGCCTACTCCATGGCCAACGCCATCGGCGTGCTCGACGCCGTGCGGGCGCGAGACGACGTGCCCGACGACGCCCTGCCCCGCGTCTTCGCCCGGATCTCCTTCTTCCTCAACGCCGGGATCCGCTTCGTGGAGGAGGTCTGCAAGGGCCGGGCGATGACCGAGCTCTGGGAGTGGATCGGACGCGAGCGCTACGGCGTCGAGGATCCGAAGGCGCTCCGCTTCCGCTACGGCGTGCAGGTGAACAGCCTGGGCCTCACCGAGGCGCAGCCCGAGAACAACGTCATCCGCATCGTGCTCGAGGCCCTGGGCGTCACCCTCTCGAAGAAGGCCCGCTGCCGCGCCCTCCAGCTGCCGGCCTGGAACGAGGCCCTGGGCCTGCCGCGGCCGTGGGACCAGCAGTGGTCCCTGCGCATCCAGCAGATCCTGGCCTACGAGACCGACCTGCTCGAGTACGACGACCTCTTCGACGGCTCCACGGTGGTGGAGGGCCGCACCCAGGAGCTCCTGGACGCCGCCCGGGAGGAGCTGCAGCGGGTGCTCGACATGGGCGGCGCGGTGGCCGCCATCGAGAACGCCTACATGAAGCAGCGCCTGGTCGAGTCCCACACCGGGCGGGTGCGGGCGATCGAGTCCGGCGAGCTGCAGGTGGTGGGGGTCAACTCCTTCACCGAGAGCGAGGCCTCGCCGCTGCTCGAGGGCAGCCAGAACATCCTCAAGGTGGACGAGAGCGCCGAGCGCGAGCAGATCGAACGGCTGCGGGCCTACCGGGCCCAGCGCAACCAGACCGAGGTGGAGGCGGCGCTCCAGAGCCTGAAGGACGTCCTGGCCGACGGTGGCAACGTGATGCCGCCGTCGATCCGCGCGGCCCACGCCGGGGTCACCACGGGCGAGTGGACCGAGCAGCTGCGCCGCCTCTTCGGCGAGTACCGGGCCCCCACGGGCGTCTCGGGTCACGCGGGCGAGGTCGCCTCGCCGGAGGCCGAGCGGGTGCGCGAGCGGGTGCGGGCCCAGTCCGAGCGCCTGGGCCGGCCCCTCAAGATCCTGGTGGGCAAGCCGGGCCTCGACGGTCACTCCAACGGCGCCGAGCAGATCGCCGTCAAGGCGCGCGACCTCGGCATGGAGGTCGTCTACGAGGGCATCCGCCTGACCCCGGAGGAGATCGTGCAGTCGGCCCGGGACGAGGGCGTGCACGTGATCGGCCTCTCGATCCTCTCGGGCTCCCACGGCGTGCTGGTGCTCGACGTACTGGAGCGCCTGCGGCAGCGGGAGCTGGGCGACCTGCCCGTGGTGGTGGGCGGGATCATCCCGGAAGAGGACGCGGACCGGCTGCGCAACGCCGGGGTGCGGCGGGTCTACACGCCCAAGGACTACGACCTGGTCCGCATCATGGACGAGATCGTCGACGTGGTGTCGGAGGCGCCCGCTGGCTGACCTCGCCGAGCGGCTGCTGGCCCGCGATCGCGAGGCGGTGGCCGACGCCCTCAACCTGGTGGACGACACCCGGCCGGACCGCCGGCGCGAGGCCCTGCAGCTGCTCGCGCGGCTGGAGCGCGACTCCGCCTTCCCCGGCGCCCAGCGGGTGGGGGTGACCGGCGCGCCGGGCGCCGGCAAATCCACCCTCCTCGACGCGCTGGTGCGTCGCCTGCGCGAGGCCGGCCAGAGCGTCGGCATCGTGGCCGTCGACCCCTCCAGCCGGCGCACGGGGGGCGCGCTGCTGGGCGACCGCTTCCGGGTGCGCTCCCGGGGCGCCGACCCGGGCCTGTTCTTCCGCTCCCTGGCGGCGCGGGACCGTCTGGGCGGGCTCTCGGCGGCGGCCCGCGCGAGCCTGGTGGTGCTGGCGGCCGCCTTCGACCGGGTCTTCGTGGAGACCGTCGGCGTGGGGCAGTCGGAGAGCCACGTGCGCGACGTGGCCGACACGCTGCTGTTCGTGGCCCAGCCGGGCGCCGGCGACGAGCTCCAGTTCATGAAGGCCGGGCTGCTCGAGCTGCCCGACGTCTTCGCCGTGAACAAGGCGGACCTGGGCGCCGCCGCGGAGCGCACCGCCAGCGAGCTGGCCGGCGGGCTGGGGCTGGCCGAGACCGTCGACCGCGGCTGGCGGCCCCCGGTGCTCCGGGTCTCGGCCCGGGACGGCACGGGGATCGGGCCCCTGATCGAGGCCCTGGACGCCCACCGCGCCCACCTGCTCGAGGCGGGCGATCTGCGGGAGCGACGGCGGAGGGGGGCGGCGCGCTGGGTCGCGGACGTCCTGGGACACCGCTACGGCACCCACGGCGTGGACGCCCTCGGCGGCCCGGAGGCCGTGTCCGCACGCCTGGCCGAGGTGGACCTGGCCTCGGCCTTCGAGACCGCCGCGACCCTCGGGCGCGAGATCGAGGAGGCCCTGCGCAAGGCATGAGCCCCGCCTCCGCGTCCTCCCCGTCCGCGATCCGGCCGGCGGCGGTGCTGCGCCTGGCCGAGCGCACCATGGCCCAGCCCACCGCGCCCTTCCGCGAGGGCGCGGTGATCGCCTGGGTGCGGGAGTTCGTCGCCGGGCGTCCCCACCTCCGGCTGCGCGAGGACCCGGACGGCAACCTGCTGCTCTCGCGCCGGGGCGTGCGGCCGAGCCGCGCGCCCCTGGCGCTCAACGCCCACCTGGACCACCCGGGGTTCCGCGCCCTGCGCACGACGCGGACCCGCGGCGGGCGCCATCGACTCGAGGCCTTCTTCCTCGGCGGCGTGCTGCCGGCGTACTTCCCGGGTGCCCGAGCCCGGTTCTTCACCGAGGCGGGCGAGGTCCGCGCGCGGGTGCTGCGGACCCGCCGCGACCGCCCCACCGGCTACCAGCGCGTGACCCTCGACGCCGAGGCCCGCGTTCCCCGCGGCGCCTTCGGCATGTGGGACCTGCCGGCCTTCCGCCGCTCCCGCCGCGACCCCGACCTGCTCGAAACCCGGGTCGCCGACGACCTGGCCGGGGCGGCCGCGATCCTGGCGCTGCTCGACGTGGTGGACCGCGTGGACCCCCGGCGGCGCGTGGACGTCCGCGGCGTCCTGACCCGCGCCGAGGAGGTGGGCTTCGTCGGCGCCCTCGCCATCGCTCGCGGCCGGCGGCTGCCGCCGGGCGCCCGCATCGTGGCGGTCGAGGCCAGCAAGGCCCTGCCCCACGCACCCCAGGGCGCCGGTCCGATCGTGCGCGTGGGCGACCGCACCAGCGTCTTCGACGACGCGCTCGTGCGCTGGCTCGTGCGGGTGGGGACGCAGCTCGCGGGACCGAAGGGACGGGGCCTGCGCTGGCAGCGGCAGCTCATGGACGGCGGCACCTGCGAGGCCACCGCCTACCAGCTCTACGGCTACCGCTGCGCCGGGATCTGCCTGCCCCTGGGCAACTACCACAACATGAACGGGCGCGGCGGGATCGCCGTGGAGACCATCCGGCTCGGCGACCTGGTGGGGCTGGCGCGGTTCTTCGAGGGGATGGTGCGCCACGACGCGGACGCCCCGCGCCGCGGCGGTCGCGACCCGCTCCGCGCGCGGCTCGAGGCGCTGCTGGACAAGCGCCGACCCGAGCTCGCCCGCGATCCCTTCGCCTAGAATCCCCGGCGGAGGTGCTGGTGGTGAAGCTGATCCGCGGTCTGCTCCTGGCGCTCCTGACCTCGCTCCTGGTCGGATTCGCCATCGGCACGGCGCTGCGACTCCGCATGGAACGTCCGACGGTGTACATCGGGCTCCTGCCGGACGGCCACCCGGCCGGCGGCGACGAGCGGAGCGCGCGGAGCTAGCGCTTGCGGCCTTCCCACTCGACGTCGGCCTGGCCGGCGCGGTGGTTCTCCACC
This sequence comes from uncultured Spirochaetales bacterium, assembly GCA_964442285.1. GTDB lineage: Bacteria > Myxococcota_A > UBA9160 > UBA9160 > JAFDET01 > CAYTZH01. Next base: position 95,156 of record CAYTZH010000004.1, read on the forward strand.
CGGGCCAGGGTGAAGAGCAGGTCGGAGAGCCGGTTGAGATAGCGCAGGGGCTCCGCGTCGAGCCCCTCGGCCCGGTGCAGCGCCACGGCGCTGCGCTCGGCGCGGCGGCAGACCGTGCGGGCCACGTGGAAGGCCGCGGAGGCCGGCGAGCCGCCCGGGAGCACGAAGCGCTGCAGGGGATGCAGCTCGGTGTCGTAGGCATCCAGGCGCGCCTCCAGGTGGTCGACGTCCTCCGCGTCGACGCTGGGGATGCGGCTCTTCTCCCGGCGCTCCGCGTCGGGCGTGGCCAGGTAGGCGCCCAGGTCGAAGAGCTCGCCCTGGATCCGGCGCCCGAGCGAGCAGACGTCGGCCTGGGAGGAGGCGGCGAGGGCCGCACCGAGACAGGCGTTGAGCTCGTCCACGTCCCCGTAGGCCTGCACCCGCAGGGCGTCCTTCGGAACCCGGGGGCCGCCGAACAGATCGGTCTCTCCGGTGTCGCCCCGGCGCGTGTAGATCTTCATCGGACGGGAGCTTAGCCGGTGCGGCGCAGCTCCTCCTCGACGATCCGCTCGAGCTCGGCATCCGGGACGTTCGGGGGGGACGCCGCCGCGGCGGCCGCCGGTCGCGACGCCTGGCGTCGCAGGAAGACCACGAGGAAGCCGCCGGCCAGCAGGACCAGGACCGCGGGGCCGACGTAGGCGGTGAGGCCCCAGCCCTCGGCGGCCGGCGCGGAGCGGACCACATCGCCGTAGAGGCGCAGGAGCTGGGCCTCCACGTCCTCGCGGCCGCGGCCCTCCCCCTCCTGCCGCTCGATCCACTTGCGCAGCTCGCCGGCCTGGGGGCTCGGGCAGTCGTTCAGCGTCCGTCCGGGGCAGAACGGGCTCATCATCTCGGAGGAGAGGTCGTGGCTCCAGCCCGCCTCGTCGGCGACGGCCGCGGTCGGCCCGAGCAGCAGGGCGACGGCTAGGGCGGCGGCGCGCGCTAGATGTCCCAGTCGCATTCCGTGCAGCTCGGCTCGGGCTCGTCGTCGTGGGGCTCGTCGTCCCGGATCTGCAGGCGCGGCGGCTCGATCACCACCCGGCTGCCCGGGGGCAGCGAGCGGGTCAGCCAGACGTTGCCGCCGACCACGCTGCCGCGGCCGATCACCGTCTCGCCGCCCAGGATGGTGGCGCCGGCGTAGATGGTCACGTCGTCCTCGATGGTCGGGTGGCGCTTCACGCCCCGCACCCGCTCGCCCCGGCGCGGCGAGAGCGCGCCGAGGGTGACGCCCTGGTAGATCTGGACCCGGTCGCCGATCTGGCAGGTCTCGCCGATGACCACGCCCGTGCCGTGGTCGATGAAGAAGCGGCGGCCGATGCGGGCGCCGGGGTGGATGTCGATGCCCGTCCGGCCGTGCACGTGCTCGGCCATCATGCGCGGCAGGGTGCGCGCGCCGAGCTGGAAGAGCTCGTGGGCGAGACGGTGCACGGCCACGGCGTGGATCGAGGGATAGGACACCACGATCTCGGAGTAGCTCTTGGAGGCGGGATCGCCCTCGAAGGCCGCCTCCGCGTCCTCGGCGAGGCGGGCCCGCACCTCCGGAAGGCGCCGCACGAACTCGGCCACGATCCGCTCTGCGTCGGCGTCGGAGGGCGTCGCGCGCAGGAGCCGCAGCAGCCGCTCGGCCAGGGCCGGCACCTCCGCGCGCAGGGCCGAGGCCTGCCGCTGGTGCAGGATCAGGTGCCGGATCCGCTCGGTCCAGTCGACCGCCTCCGCCCGATCGGGCACGCCCTCCGCGGCGGCCTTGGCGAGCACGTCGCCGTTGCCGGCCGACAGGGCGCGGATGGTCGACTCGAGCACCCCGTCCCAGCCGTGGTCCGGCGGGTCGTGGGGCGGCGGGGATTCCGGGGGCTGCTGGGACATGGTCCCTCCGGGGGCGCGCGGGACGTCGGTCCGAGTGTAGCGCGCAAGGCTCCGGCGGCTCTGGCTGGGCCGCGCGCGATGCGCCTATACTGGACGGCGACGCGCTGCACGCGTGTCTCCTCCAACGGATCCGGAGCCCGCCCCACCCCCGGGGTCCGACCACCGAGCGAGACCGAAGGCCCCGAAGGAGCCGCGTGCCCGTCGTCTATTCCCACTCCCGCCTGTCCTGCTTCGAGAACTGCCCCAAGCAGTTCCACTTCCGCTACGTGCTGAAGATCCCGGCGGAGTCGGAGTCCATCGAGGCCTTCCTGGGCAAGCAGGTCCACGCCGTCCTCGAGCGCCTGCAGGGCTTCGTGGACCGGGGGATGGTGCCCAGCCTGGAGCGGGTGCTCTATCGCTTCCGCGCCATGTGGGCCGAGACCTTCGATCCGGAGCGGGTGCGCGTGGTCCGCGACGACGTCGACGCGCGCCACTACGTCGAGGCGGGCGAGCGCTGCCTGACCAACCACTATCGCGCCCACTACCCCTTCGACGCCGACGAGACCCTCGGCCTGGAGAAGCCGGTCGGCTTCACCCTGTGCGACGAGCGGGGCTGGCGGGTGCGGGGCATCGTCGATCGCCTGGTCCGCGCCCGGGACGGCGCCATCGAGATCCACGACTACAAGACCGGGCGGCGGCTGCCCAACCAGAAGCAGCTCGACGCGGATCGCCAGCTGGCCCTCTACCAGCTGGCGGTGGCGGGCGAGTACGGAGCGGACCAGCCGGTGCGCCTGGTCTGGCACTACCTCCTCCACGGCAAGACCCGGACCTCCGAGCGAACGCCCGAGCAGCTGGAGGAGCTCCGCCAGCGCACCCTGCGCCTGGTGGAGCGCATCGAGGACACCGAGCAGTTTCCGGCCCGCACGAGCCCCCTGTGTGGCTGGTGCGAGTACCGGGCCCTGTGCCCCGCGGTGGGCGGCCGCGAGCCGGTGGCGGTAGGCGGCCGCGAGCCGGTGGCAGTAGGCGGCCGCGAGCCGGTGGCGGCCCGGGCGGTGGTGCGGACCGCCGGGCGCG
>CAYTZH010000004.1:98189-121666 GCA_964442285.1 uncultured Spirochaetales bacterium
GTAGGCGGCCGCGAGCCGGTGGCGGCCCGGGCGGTGGTGCGGACCGCCGGGCGCGCGCGATCGGCCCGGGGGCCGGCCCCGGCGCCCTCTCCTGCCCCGGGACAGCTCTCCCTGCTCTAGGGCCGGCGCCGATCCGCCGATAGACGCGCCCATGGACCCGAAACCGCTCCAGCGGCGCCGGCTCGTGTGTCGCTGCCTCGGCGTCGCGAGCTGCCGGATCGTGGACGCCGCGCGCAGCCAGGGGCTCACCAGCGTCGACGGGGTGGGCAAGGCCACCCGGGCGGGCACGGGCTGCACCACCTGTCACGGCGAGATCGAGGAGATCCTGGGCGACCTCCAGGGCGTCCCGGTCGACCCGGGGCTGCGGCTCGAGAACCGCCTCATCTGCCAGTCGGAGACCCTGGCCCGCGTGGAGGGCTGCACCGACAGCCTGCTGCGACCGCGGCTCGCCGACCGCGGCCGGCAGCTGCTGGCGCTCGAGGTCGACGGCCTCGTGGTGCGCGTGCGCCTCGACCCCGAGGCCGGGGACGACGACTACGCCTACGTCGCCGCCAAGCTCCGCCAGTACGTCTGCGCCGACTTCGAGGTGGAGCGCCTTCCCGCCGCGGGCTAGCCTCCGCGTCCATGGGCCTCCGCGTCGAACGCATACCGACCCTCTCGGACAACTACACCTACCTCCTCGTCTGCGAGTCCACCCACGAGGCCGCCGTCGTCGACGCGCCGGAGGTGGACCCCGTGGTGCGCCGTGTCGACGAGACCGGTGCGCGGGTGACCAAGATCCTCTCCACCCATCACCACTGGGACCACTCCGGCGCCAATCCGCAGCTCGCCGAGCGCTACGGCGCGCCGGTGTACGGCCACAGCTCGGATCGGGACCGCATCCCCGGCTTCAGCGAGGGGCTCGAAGAGGGCGACACCGTGGACGTCGGCCAGCAGACGGCGCGGATCCTCTTCATTCCCGCCCACACGCGGGGCCACATCGCCTACGTCTTCGACGACGCGAAGGCCGTCTTCTGCGGCGACACGCTCTTCGCCGGCGGCTGCGGTCGGCTGTTCGAGGGTGACCCGGGCATGATGTACACCGCCCTGTGCGAGAAGCTCGCCGCCCTCCCCGACGACGTGCGGGTCTTCTGCGGCCACGAGTACACCGAGAGCAACCTGGTCTTCGCCCAGCACGTCGAGCCCGACAACCCGGCGGTGGCCGAGCGGCTCGAGCGGGTGCGGAGGATCCGGGCCCATGCCGCGCCCGACTGGCACGACGCCCAGCCCGCGGAGATGACCGTGCCGTCCACGATCGGCGACGAGCGGGCCACCAACCCGTTCATGCGAGCGGGGAGCGTCGACGAGCTCGGCCGCCGTCGCGCCGAGAAGGACCGCTTCTGACGCCCAGGCCGATCCGCCCGGATCCGCCCGGGGAGACGCCCCGGTCGACCGTCGTCCACCGGGTGGCCTTCTTCGAGACCGATGCCATGGGCATCGTCCACCACGCCAACTACGTGAAGTACCTGGAGCTCGCCCGGGTGATTTGGATGGACGAGCACCACCGACCCTACCGGGAGTACGTGGCGGAGGGACTGCACTTCGCCACCACCCGGGTCGAGGTCGACTACCGCGCCCCGGCCCGCTTCGACGACGTCCTGGAGATCACCACCTGGATGGAGCAGCTCCGAGGCGCCTCCCTGCGCATGGCCTACCGGGTGGTGTGTGGCGAGGCGCTGGTGGCGGTGGCCTCGTCGGACCACGCCATGGTGGACGAGACGGGCCGGCCGCGGCGCATTCCCCGGGGCGAGCGCGAGCAGCTCGGGAAGCTGCTGCCCGGGACCGGGCCCGGCTAGAACACCCGGCCGAGCGCCTTCCGCAGGCGCCCCCAGACCTTCGTCTGCGACCACAGCGTGACCCGCTGCACCGCGTCGAGGGCGTCGCCCTTGCCCGACCAGTGGGACCGCACCACGTCGGGATGAACCTCGTTCAGGATGCGCGAGCAGGCGGCCGTCACCACGAGCAGGTCGTCCACGAGGCCCACGGGCCCGAGCAGGAAGCCCGGCAGCAGGTCCACCGGCGAGAACAGGTAGCCGAGACCGGCCAGGGCGACGGCCTTGGCGCCGAGGGGCACGCGGTCGTCACGCATCAGGCGCAGCAGGAGCATCGTCAGATCCGGGAGCAGCAGCACCACGTCCCCGAAGCCCGAGTCGGGTCGGTCCTGGGGCAACACCACCCGCGCCCGGAGCCGGTCGTAGAGCCGGCGCTCCCGCGGGTTCAGCTCGATCATGATGGGCGCCTCCGAGTTCATGCAGGGACTCCTTCGATGAGAAGGGCGAGTGCGCCGTCGCGCCCGTCGTACTGCTCGGTGGCGAAGACCGGCTCGTCCGCATCGAGCAGCCGGGGCAGGAGCGCGCGCAGGTCCGGCACGAGCGGCAGCGCGGCGAGGTCGTCGCGGCGGTGCCAGGCCAGCTCCAGACCGGAGGCCGCGGCGACCGCGCGGCTCGGGACGCGCGCCACGAAGAAGAGCACCACGTAGGCGTGACCCAGGAGCCCCGTCTCGTGCACCAGCCCGCGCAGGCGCAGGTCGTCGACGTCGAGCCCGGCCTCCTCCCGGAGCTCCCGGCGCGCCGCGGCCCGCAGATCCTCGCCCGCCTCCACGTGCCCGCCCACGCCGTTCCAGAGCCCGGCGAAGCGATCGCTGGTGGGCGGGTGGCGCAGGAGCAGCACCTCGTCGCCGTGGCAGGGGAATGTCACGGTGGCCAGGCGAGCCGTGTGGCGCGCGCGGCTCACGCGACGATCTCCTCGCCCCCGTCCACGTTGATCACGTTGCCGGTGATCCAGCCGCAACCCGACGACGAGAGGGCCACCAGGGCGCCCGCCACGTCGTCCGGCGTCGTGAGGCGGCCGCGGGGATTCCGGGCCTTGGCCATCTCCACCATCACCTCGCTGCCCGGGATCTTGGCCAGGGCCGGCGTCTCGGTCACCCCGGCGCAGATGGCGTTGCAGGCCACCTCGCGCGGCGCCAGCTCGAGGGCGAGCTGCCGCACGAGGGACTCCAGGGCGGCCTTCGCCGCCGAGACCGGACCGTAGGACGCCCAGGCCCGCCGGCCGCCGGCGCTCGTCATGGCGAATACGCGGCCGCCGCGCTCCAGGAGGTCTGCCGCCACGAGCGCCTGGCTCCAGTCGACGAGGCTCGTCGCCATCACCTGCAGGGTCATCGCCATCTGGGCGGGCGACACGGCCTGCCTGGGGTCGTCGGACACCAGGCGCTTGAGGGTGCCGAACGCCAGCGAGTGGAGGAGCACCCGCACCCGGGGGCCGCCCTCGCTCTGCTTCGCGAGCCCCTCGATCACCTCGGCCCGCTTGTCGGCGTCGACCGCGTTGACGTTGAAGAAGAGCGCTCGGCGCCCGGCCGCCTCGACGTCGGCGACCACGGCCTCGGCCTGGGGCAGGGTGCTCTTGCGGTCGAGATGGACGCCGACCACGTCGAGGCCCGCTCGGGCGTAGGCGCGCGCCGCCGCGGCCCCGAAGCCGCTCGACGCACCGAGGATCACGCACCAGCCCGGATCGAGCGTCACGCTCACGAGTCACCCCCCGTCCCTGTCCGCAGCCACCGGCAGGCGAAGCACGCCTACGAGCGCCCCGCCCTCGCCCTCGGGCAGCTCGACGCCGAGCAGCCGCGCGACGGTGGGCGCCACGTCGACGAGCCGCATCCAGGGCACCCGGACGCCGGCACGGATTCCGCGCCCCCACGCGACCAGGGCCGACGGCACGCTGGCCGTAAGGTAGCCAGCCACGCCCCGCGCCGCCGACGGGATCCGCTGCGGCCCCTCGGTGTCGTTCGCGAAGGCCCAGCCGGGTCGGGCCTCGAGACCGAACCACGCGCCGGGATCGGCCCCGAGCCCGAGCATCTCCTCGGCCGACACCACCCGGAACAGCCCGCTGCGCCGGGACTCGGCCAGGAGGACCTCGCGCGCGCGGAGCGCCTCCGGCTCACCGCGCGCGTAGACGAAGGCCGAGCCGCCGTTGGAGCGCACCAGCGCGCGCCAGCTGCGCACCCCCCCGCGGCCATTGGAGGCGAGCAGGCCCGCCTCGGCCAGCAGCGCATTGGGGAGCAGGCTGCCGTGCAGCGGGCCGAGACCCTGGTCGCCCACCACCACGATCGCGGCCGACGCCAGCCGCCTCGCGCCGTCGAGGCACGCGATCAGGCGGCGCAGCTCCATATCGGCGGCGAGGAAGGCCTCGGCCGCCTCGGCCGCCTCGGGCCCGTGGCGCTGTGCGGCCACGCGGCCCTGCTCGAGATAGAGCAGCACCAGTGAAGGCGGCGCGGGCCGGGCCACGACCGCGCAGGCCGCGGAGGTGAGCGCCGCGTCTCGCCAGGCGCCGGGGAAGGCGGCGCGCTGATCCGCGCCGCCGCCCGCCTGCAGCGGCGCGGCGAGCTCGGGCGTCAAGTCGGGCGCCAGCGCGCCCATCCAGGTCTGGCCCGGCCGCACGCTGCGCACGCCGGGTACGAGGAGCGGGATCGCCGCGCCGCGGGTGGTCGGCCAGCCCAACGCGGCCACCGGGCGTCCCCGTTCGGCGAGCACCGACCACAGGGTGGGGCCCCGGAGCTGGCTGGCGTGGTCGTAGGGCGCGGGCCGCACACCCCGATCGCCCAGGAGGCGATCGGCCACGATGCCGTGGGAGCCGGGCGCGCGACCGGAGACCAGGCTGGCCGCGGACGGATGGGGGCTGGCGGGGGCCACGGGATCCAGGGCCGTGGCCATCGCACCGGCCGCCGCCAGGGCGGCCAGCGTGGGCATGCTGCCGGGCTCGACCCGCTCTGCGGTGAGCGCGGCCACCGCCACGAGCAGCACCAGGGAGGGGTGTCCAGCGTCGGCGACGGGCAGCGCCGGCGTCGGATCCGGGGCCTCCGCGGACGTGGGGGCGCCGGCCGCTCCGGCGCAGGCGAGCCCCCACGCCGCGGCCGCCGCGGCGAGCCCCCGCCGCACCGCGCCCGCCCCCCGCGTTCCGCCGGGCCGCGTCAGCGGAAGACGCCCCTGCGTTCCGCCAGACCTCGCTCGAACATCGCCTCGATCGAGGCCCGCACCGTGTCCACGTGCGCCTGGATGTGCTCGTCGTCGTCGTCCGGATGGCCCTCGAAGCGAAGCGGCTCTCCGAAGTAGAGGTGGTACTTGACGGGCAGCGCCACGAGCAGGCCCGCGGGACCGAGCAGGGGGAAGGTCACGGTGACGGGCAGCGACGGCAGGCCGACGATGCGCGCCGCGCCCTCGAAGTTGGCGAGGCCCGGCTGCTGCTCCTCCGAGCCGACGATCGCCACCGGCACGATCGGGGTGTCGGTCTCGAGCGCCAGGCGCAGGAAGCCCTGCCCGAAGCGCTGGAGCTGGTAGCGCTTGGAGAAGGGCTTGTTGATGCCCCGGGCGCCCTCCGGAAACACCATCACGCACTCGCCGCGCTCCAGCATGTGGACGCAGTTCTGCGGCGTCCCGGACATGACGCCGCCCCGCGCGGCCATGGTGCCGAAGAAGGGCATACGGGCGATGAAGAACTCGCCCATGGGGCGGGTGATGCGCGGGGGGTCGGCCTCCATGAGCATCGCCACGGTCAGCATCATCCCGTCGTAGGGCAGCTGGCCCGCGTGGTTCGCGATCAGGAGCACGGGGCCGGCGGGCACCCGGTCGATGTCGTGGGTCGACACCCGGAAGTAGTGGCGGTAGGCCAGCAGCGGCAGCAGCATCGACTTCCGCGCCTCGTCGGGATTGAAGCCGTAGGGGTCGTAGCCGTACTCGTTGAGGGTCACCGGCACCTTCGCCAGGCGCTCGGCGATCTCGCGGTCGGCATCCCGCCAGGAGAGCGGCATCAGGGCGCCGGTCAGGTCCCTCACCGCATCGGTTACGCCGGAGAGCAGGCCCATGGCTAGCGCAGCACGCTCTGGAAGATCTCTTCGAGACCGAAGAGCGGGCGGAAGCCGGTGGCGTCGACGAAACGCTTGCCGGAGAGGGTCACCGGGTACTTCACGTAGTCGAGCGCGCCCTCCGGATAGGGCCAGAGGCCCCAGTCGAACATGCGCCGGAAGACGGGCCGCACCAGGGGCTCGGGCAGGGAGATCGCCCGGCCGCCGGTCTCGCGAATCGCCACCGAGAGCGGGACCTCGCCCGGCCCGACCACGTTGAAGACACCCTGGAGGCCCTGCTGGAGCGCGAGGGCGATGGCCTCGGAGACGTCCTCCTCGTGGATGAACTGCAGCATGGGATCGAAGCCCATCATGATGGGCACGCGGCGCTGCCGCAGGTACTCCCCGATCATCGAGTGCACGAAGGAGCCCAGCGTGTTGACCGGGCGCAGGATGCAGGTCCGGATGTGCGGGTAGCGCCAGATGAAGGCCGAAGCCAGGGTGTCGACCTCCACCAGGTCCCGGATCTCCGGGTAGCTGCGGCTCGCCGACAGCGGCTGGTCCTCGTCCATGAAGTAGGGGTTCTCGGGGAAGGCGCCGTAGACGTAGCCGCTCGAGAGCACCACCAGCTTCTGCACCCCGTAGTGGGTGCAGTGATCGAGGAGCTGCTTGGTGCCGCGCACGTTGACGTCGTGGCGCTCGCCGGCCTGGGCCCGGAAGTGGCGCACGAAGCCCATGTGGACGATCGCCGTGGGCAGCTCCGTGCGGATCACGTCCTCGAACTTCTTCTTGCGCACGTCCACGGTGTGGACGACCACGCCCCGCGGGCGTCCCTCCCAGGACACCCGGTCGGCGCCGCAGACCTCATAGCTCTCGAGCAGGCGTCGGGCCAGCAGACGGCCTTGGCCACCCGAGATGCCCGTGATCAGTACCTTTTCCATGGATCGCTCGGTTCCCCAGGGGTCGACAGATAGGGTAACCCTGCCCGTCTCCCGCCTCTAGCGTCCAGCCCGTCGCGCATCCTGAGGAGGCAGAGCGTGCTATAACCTTTGCCCCGGAGGGGAGCTGTGGAGCCCTCGGCACGTTACGAGAACGTCACGATTCCGTTGCCGGAGGGCAGCGGAACCGACGTGGAGGCCGTCTCGGGCATCCTGGGTGTCCCCGAGTGGTGGCCGACCGGCTCCCGGATCGGGGTCGTGATCGCCCATGGACGCAGCGAGACCCTCGAGGACCCCGTGGTCGCCGACCTGCACCGGGGCCTGACCGAGCGCGGCTACCTCTCCCTGCGCTTCAACTTCCCCTTCGCCGAGTCCGGCAAGCGCCGGCCCGACAAGGACGCGGTGCTCGAGCGCGCCTTCGCCGAAGCCGTGCACCTGCTGGGGCGCGACCCGACCGCCGCCCCGGCCCACCTCTTCCTCGGGGGCAAGGGGCTTGGCGCGCGCACGGCTGCCCGTCTGGCCATGACCCGCATGCGGCTCGAGGGCCTGTTCTTCCTGGCCCACCCGCTCCACAAGGCGGACAAGGTCGACGAGGTGGACGCCGACCACCTCTACCGCATCATCGCGCCCATGCTCTTCCTGCAAGGCAGCCGCGACCGCTACTGCGACCTCGACGTCCTGCGTCGGACCCTGCTGCGCGTCGGCGCCCCCACCCAGCTTCAGGTGATCGAGGAGGCGGACCACGCCTTCAAGGTGCTCAAGAAGTCCGGGCGGACCCACGAGGAGCTGCTGGCCCAGGTTCTCTCGGCCCTCGACGGCTGGATGCACAAGGTTCTCGGCGGCTGACGCCCGTGTCCGAAGCGCCCCTGGACCGACTCGTGCGCGCCCTGCGTCTGGAGGCCGACGTCTTCGCCGAGATCGCCGACGACGAGCGGGCCACCGGACCGGCGCTGGTGCTGGTGCTCGGCGCCGCGGGCCTGGCCGGGCTCGGAAGCCCGCACGGGCTGCTGGGCTTCGGCGCGCTGGCCCTGGCCTGGTTGGTCTGGGTGGCCGCGATCCACCTGGGTGCGGGGCTGCTCGGACTGCCGCAGCGGCTCGGGCCCCTGTTCCGGGCGGCGGGCTTCGCGACGGCGCCCTGGGCCCTCGGCCTGGCCGGGGCCGTCCCGGGACTCGGCGCCCTGTCCTTCGCGGCGGGCCAGCTCTGGGCCCTCGCAGCGATGTCCCTGGCCACGAGCCGGGTGCTCGCCTGCGAGACGTTCCCGGCCGCCTGCCTCTCGGCCGCCGGCCTGGGCCTGGCGTGGCTGGCGAGCCGGATCATCCTCTAGCCATGCCCGCCGACGACGAGCGCTGGCGCGACGTGGGCCGCGCGGCGGACTTCCCCGCCGACCGCGCCCGGCCGATCCAGGTGGACGGGCGTCGCCTGGCCGTGGGCCGCAGCGGCGCGGGCTGGTTCGCCCTGGACGGCCTGTGCCCCCACGCCGGCGCCGTGCTGGCCGAGGGCGAGGTGGACGGCGGACTGCTCATCTGTCCGCTCCACGCCTTCGCCTTCGACGTCGAGACGGGCCACTGCGACGACGATCCCAGCTGCAGCGTCCGCGCCTACCCCACGCGGGTGGCCAAGGGCGCGGTGCAGGTCCGGTTCTGACCCGCGGCGCGGAAGGAGACCCCGTTGAGTGCGAGCGACACCCCCGGTTCCGACGACCTCTACTTCTGCCAGCTGGCGGTCGGCGAGATGGCCAACCTGGCCTACCTGATCGGCAGCCGCACCACGCGGGAGGCCCTGCTGGTCGATCCCGCCTGGAGCGTCGACGCCCTGCTCGATCGCGCGGAGGACGACGGCATGCGCGTGGTCGGCGCCCTGGCCACCCACTACCACCAGGACCACGTGGGCGGGCGGATCTTCGGCCACGCCATCGAGGGCGTCGATCGGCTGCTGGCGCGGAGCCCCGTGCCCATCCACGTCAACGAGCACGAGGCGGACGGCCTGCGCAGGGTGACCGGGGCCGCCGAGTCGGACCTGGTGCGCCACCGCGGAGGCGACGTGCTCGAGCTCGGCGCGGTGCGCGTCCGGCTGCTGCACACCCCCGGCCATACCCCGGGCTCCCAGTGCTTCCTGGTGGAGGAGACCGGCGCGCCGGCGCGCCTGGTCTCGGGCGACACGCTCTTCCTCGGAAGCTGCGGCCGGGTCGACCTCCCCGGCGGCGACCCCGAGGCGCTCTACGAGAGCCTTCACGGCACGCTGATGCGCCTGCCCGACGACACGGTGCTCTACCCGGGGCACCTCTACGCGGCGGAGGCGAGCGCGCCCCTGGGCGAGGAGAAGCGCACCAACCCATACCTGCGGGCCAGCGGCCTCGGCCAGTTCCTGGCGTTCCTGGGCTACGGATCCTGAGCGGGCGCCCTACTTCTTCTTCTCGGACTCGGGCTTCGCCTCGTTCACGATGATCTCGCCGCGGAGGAACTTGCGGGCCGCCGCGGTCCGGTCGCCGGGATCCGGCCGCACGATCTTGTACTCGTAGCGACCGGGCTTGAGCTCGCAGAAGCTCGCGAACTCGCCCGCATGGATCGACTGGGAGCGGATCTCGTCGTCGCGGATCTCGAAGTTGACGAGGCTGTGGCAGATCATGTTGCGCGCCGTCTCGCGCTCGAAGACCACCACCGACGGCAGCCGCGAGTAGCTGATCCAGGCCACGAGCTGGCCGGGGTCGAGCTTGACCAGCCGCGGGTTCAGGGCCTGGTCCGTGATGAGCACCACCCGGTGGCTCTCCATCCGGTAGGACGGGTCGAGCAGCGGGACCTCGCCGGTGGTCTCGTAAGGGAGCTCCTTCGGACGGGTGTCCTCGGCTGCGGCGGGACTGGCCGCCAGGGCCAGGCCACCCACCAGAAGCCCGAAGCCCAGACAGGTCATGATTCGCACGATCGACACCCTCCCTCGCGGGGACCCCACGCCCCGGTGGGCCACTTATAACAGACCCCTCAATGGGTTAGCACCCGTTTCCACCTCCTCCACGACACCCGTCGGCGACCCGACCCGGGCCAGCGCTCGCGACCCAAGTCCCCGAATCCGAGTCACTTTCCGCATGCGGGGCCGGTTGAAATCGAACCGCACGTCCGTTAGCGTCCTCTCGCTTTTCGGCCCCGGGGTGCTTCTCCCGGGGCTTTCACCCGGAGGCGAGGGAACCCCCCATGAAGATCGTGGTGTGCCTCAAGCAGGTGCCGCACCAGGACGCCCGGCTCGACATCCGCGGCGACGGCGCCTGGATCCAGGAAGACGGCATCAAGTTCGAGATCAACGAGTACGACACGTTCGCCCTCGAGGAGGCGTTGCGGATCAAGGACGCCGGCGAGGCCGAGGTCGTCGTCGTCTCCATCGGACCCGACCGGGTCACCCAGGCGCTGCGCACGGCACTGGGCATGGGCGCCGACCGCGCCATCCACGTGAAGGACGCCGAGATCGACGGCTCGGACTCCCTGGGGATCGCCAAGGTGCTGGCCGCGGTGGTCCGGGCCGAGGACGCCGAGCTGGTCTTCTGCGGCCTGATGGCCGACGACGACAACCTGTCGGCCGTCCCGCCGATGCTGGCGCAGCTGCTCGACGTGCCGAGCGCCACGTCCGCCCTGAAGGTGGAGGGCGCAAACGGCAGCATGAAGATCGAGCGCGAGCTCGAGGGCGGCGCCATGGAGGTGGTCGAGCTTCCCCGCCCCTGCCTCATCGCGGTGCAGACCGGCATCAACCAGGTCCGCTACGCCTCGCTCAAGGGGATCATGGCGGCCAAGAAGAAGCCGATCGACGTCAAGACCGCGGCCGACCTGGGCCTCGCCGGCCAGGTGGGCGCCGCGGCCGCCAAGATGAAGGTCGAGAAGATCTACGTGCCGCCCAAGGGCGATACCGCGGAGATGCTGGAGGGCTCCACCGACGACGTGGTGGCGGGGCTCGTGGGCAAGATCAAGGAGCTGGGCCTCCTCTAGGGGCCGGGAGAGAGTTCGATGGCCAGTGTTCTCGTCGTGGGAGAGATTCAGAAGGGCGGCATCCGCGAGGCGACCCTCGAGGCGGTGAGCTTCGCCAAGAAGGTCGCCGAGGGGAGCGGACGCGAGGTCAAGAGCCTCGTGATCGGGAGCGGCGTCGGCGATGCCGCGGCCACGCTGGCGTCCAAGGGCGGCGGCGAAGTCTACGTGGTGGACGACGCGGCGGCGGCCGACTACAACGTCGACGTCTGGACGAAGGCCGTGCTGACCGCCGCCGAGACGGGCGGGGCCGACCTGATCTTCCTGTCGAACACGCCCCTGGGCTGGGACGTCGCGCCGCGCGTGGCCGCGGCCCTCGACGCCGGCTACGCGAGCGACTGCTTCGACGTGGAGGCGGACGGCGGTGGGCTCGCCTTCGTGCGCCGGGTGTTCAACGGCAAGCTCGACGCGCGCCTGACCACGAACGCCGAGAAGGTGGTCGTCACCCTGCAGCCGGGCGCGACCGCGCCCTCCGAGGGCGGCGACGGGAAGACCACCAGCCTCGCCGTCGACTTCGGGGCGGTGCGCGCCAAGTTCGTCGAGACCAAGGAGGCCGAGGCCAAGGGCGTGGACCTGAGCAAGGCCCAGGTGATCGTCTCCGGCGGTCGCGGCCTGGGCGCGCCGGAGAAGTTCCCCGAGGTGATCCAGCCGCTGGCGGAAGCCCTGGGCGGCGCCATGGGGGCCTCGCGCCCGGTGGTGGACGCCGGCTGGCTGCCCCACGAGTACCAGGTGGGCTCCTCGGGTCAGGTGGTCCAGCCGAAGCTCTACATCGCCGCCGGCATCTCGGGCGCCATCCAGCACCTGGTCGGGATGAAGAGCTCCAACTTCATCATCGCCATCAACAAGGATCCCGACGCGCCGATCTTCGAGGTGGCCAACCTCGGGGTGGTCGCGGACCTGTTCGAGATCGTCCCGGCACTGACCGAGGCGGTGAAGACCGCCAAGGGCTGATCCGATCCGACGGGCCGGGCCCCCGGCCCGTCGGTGTTCTCCCCCAGCCCCGCTCCGGGCCGACCGGGGAGAATCGTCGACGCATTCCGATCTCCGTTGACGCGGACCCGGAGTCGGCGTACACAGGAGCTTGGATTCTCCCCCAGGCTCGAAAACCGAAAACGTCCGAACCGGCGAGGGCACGCCCATTACGCGCCGGATCGCTTTCATCAACGAGAAGGGCGGCAGCGGCAAGACCACGCTGACCGCGAATCTGGCGGTGTACCTCGCCACCCGTCGCGGTCGCCGGGTGCTTGCGATCGACATGGATCCCCAGGGGCAGCTGGGCAAGGTCCTGGGCGTGGACGTGCGCTCGCAACGCGGCTCGGCCATCGACCTGCTGCTCGACGCCGTGCTCGAGGACGCCGACGCGGCCCTCGACGCCCCGCCCCGGGCCCGCGGACCCGGCGGCCTGCCCACGGTACCCACGCGCATCCCGAACCTCGACGTGATCGTCGGCAACAAGGCCTTGGCGCTCGCGCCCAGCTGGGAGGCCCGTGACAGCGATCCCACGGGGCGCCTGGCCCAGGCCCTCGACCGCGCATCCCGCGCCTGGGACTACGACTTCGTGCTCGTCGACGCACCGCCGTCGTTCGGCCCGCTCACCCTGAACGTGCTGCGCGCCGTCGACGAGCTGGTGGTGCCGGTCCCGCTCACCTATCTCGCCCTCGACGGCTGCGCCGAGCTGGTGCGCTCCGTCGCCACCGTGCGCAGCCGCTATCGACATCCCCGGCTGCGGATCGCCATGGTGATCCCCACGTTCTACCGCCGCACGCGCCTGGCCCACGAGGTGCTCGAGAACCTGAAGCAACGCTTCTCCAAAGAGATCGCCCACACGGTGCTGGGGCTCCACGTGAAGATCGACGAGGCCCAGTCCCACGGGCGCTCCATCTTCGAGCACGCCCCCCGCGACCGCGGCGCCATCGCCCTCGCGGCCCTCGCCGAGGAGCTCGAGCTGCGCGAGGGCGAGGGCGACGCACCGTGAGCGACGGCGTCCGCATCCTGCTGGACGGCCGGGACGAGGAGGAGCTGCAGCCCCTGGCCCCGGGTCGGCGCACGCTGGGTCGCGACCCGTTCGACGAGCCCGAGGTGGCGGACCCGTTCCTGACCCGGCTGGAGGACTTCGGCGGCGTGGCCTCTCCGGAGCCCGAGAAGCCGGACGCCGCACCGCCCGTGGCGCCCAACTCGGCGTCGTCCACCTCGGTGTCGCCCGCATCGTCCACGTCGCGAGCCCGGCCCCGGGCCGTCTCCGCGCGGCGGACCGGGGGCACCGCCATCCCGTGCCTCGCCGAGGTGGAGCCGCGGGATCCCCAGGGCCTCGTGGACCGGCTGCTGGACGAGGACGCCCGGCGCCGCCTCGCCGCCCTGGAGCACCTGGCGGAGACCGCCGGGCGCTACGACCGCTACGGCCTGTCGCCGGGTTCGCTCCGCCAGGCCTTCCCGCTGTTCCACGCGCTCTACCGCGCCTGGTTCCGGGTGAAGAGCGAGGGTCACGAGCACCTGCCCCAGCGGGGCGGCGCCGTCCTCGTCGGCAACCACGGCGGGCTGCTCCCCTTCGACGGCGCCATGGCCGTGATGGACGTGCTCCTCCACACCGATCCGCCCCGGCTGCCCCGCGCGGTGGTGGACCGCTGGGCGGGCCGGCTGCCGTGGGTGAACGTCTTCTTCGCCCGGGTGGGCCAGGTGGTCGGCACCCGGGAGAACTTCGACGACCTCCTCGACGACGACCAGCTGGTGCTGGTCTTCCCGGAAGGCATGGAAGGGATCCGCAAGCCCATCGCCCAGCGCTACCGGCTGCAGCGCTTCCGGACGGGCTTCGTCGAGCGCGCGCTCCGGGCCGGCGTGCCGATCGTGCCCATGGCGATCGTCGGCAACGACGACCAGGCCCCCATCCTCTACGACGTCAAGCCGCTCGCGAAGGCGCTGGGTCTTCCCGTGGCGCCGATCACACCCACCTTTCCGTGGCTCGGCCCCCTCGGGCTCCTGCCCTACCCCGTGTCGTACCGGATCACCTACGGCGAGCCGTTGGCCTACCACGAGCGCTTCGGCCCCGAGGGTGCCGAGGACGCGCGCCTGGTTCGCTACCTCGCCAACCAGGTGCGGCGGGCGGTGCAGCAGCTCCTCGACCGGAGCCGCGGATGAGGCGGGTGCTGGTCACCCACGCGGACCAGCCCCTCGGGCGTCGGCTGGTCAAGGCCCTCTACCACGACCCGGGCGTCGAACGCGTGCTGGCCGTCGGCAGCGGCGCCGTTCCCCGCGCCTTCGACCGCCTGCTCGCCGACGGGGACCGCACGGGCTACCTGCGCGTCGACCTGGCCAGGCATCGACCGGTCTCGGACCTGTTCCACGCCGAGCGCCTCCGGCGCATGGAGATCGACAGCGTCGTGCACGTGCCGTCCCACGGCGCGGGCACCGACGCGTGCGGCCCGGTCATCGCCGGCCTGCCCGTGCGCACCGCCGAGGCCCGGCTGGTGCTGCAGCACTGCCGCGAGGTGGCGCGGATCCGCCACGTGATCGCCCTCGGCAGCGCCTTCGTCTACCGGCGCCCGGCCGGCAACGCCAACCGCCTGCGGGAGACCAGCGAGCTCGACCTGGACCCTTCGGTGCCCGACGAGTTCCGGGCCTGGATCGACTGCGACATGCTCTTCCGCGCGGAGGTGGCGAGCGAGCGGCTGCGGGTGGTGCTGCTCCGCCTGCCGACGGTGGTGGCCTCCGGCGGCGCGGTCTACCTGAACCCGAGCCTCGAGGGCGGGAGCCGACCCCGGCTGCGGCCCCTGGGCTTCGACCCGCTCTGCGCGCTGATCAGCGACAAGGACGTGGCCAAGGGCGTCCAGGCGGCCCTCCACAGCACGGCCCGGGGGGTGTTCAACCTGGCGGGGCGCGAGACCCTGCCCCTGTCGGTGCTGTCCCGCTGGACGCGCCGCCCCACCCTGCCCGTTCCGGGCGGCCTGCTCGGGGCGATGGCCCGGGCGGCGGGCTTCGTGGCCGGGGAGACGGCCCGGGTCCGGCTCGACGGGGACCACCTGCGCTTCGGCTTCACGCTCGACACCCGGCGCGCCGAGCGGGAGCTCGGCTTCGAGCCCCACTACCGGGTGGGGATGTCCCGGGCGGGCGACGGCAGCCTGCGCCTGGAGACCTCTCCCGCGTGAGCTACCCTGCGGCCGCCCCAGGCGGCGCGCACCCCTCAGACACCGGTGACCCGATGGCAGTCGATACGTCCCAGTTCCGCAACGGCCTGAAGCTCGAGCTCGATGGCGAGCCCTTCGTCATCACCTACTTCCAGCACGTGAAGCCGGGCAAGGGCGGCGCCTTCGTGCGCACCAAGGTGAAGAACCTCCTCAACGGCCGGGTCCTCGACCGCACCTTCCGCTCCGGCGAGAAGGCGGACGAGGCCGACGTGGAGGAGAAGCGGATGCAGTACCTCTACGCCGACGGCGAGGATCTCGTGTTCATGGACACGCAGACCTACGACCAGATGCCCCTGCCCCGGGAGGTCCTGGGCGACGCCGTCAAGTGGCTCAAGGAGAACATCGAGGTCGACGTCCTCTTCTGGCGCGGCAAGCCGGTCAACATCGAGCTTCCCGCCTTCATCGAGGCGGTCGTCACGCAGTGCGACCCGGGCCTGAAGGGCGACACCGCCTCCGGGGCCACCAAGCCGGCCACCCTCGAGACCGGCGCCGTGGTCCAGGTCCCGCTGTTCATCAAGGAGGGCGAGACCCTCCGGGTCGACACCCGCTCCGGCGCCTACGTCGAACGCGTCAACTAGCGATCGCGCTAGCATGGCCCCATGCGGGGGGACCAGCTCGCCAGACAGTGGCAGCTGCTGCAGCGGCTCGCGAAGAGCCGCGCCGGGGTCGGCCTCGACGACCTGGCCGAAGAGCTCTGCTGCGTGCGCCGCACCGTCTACCGGGACCTCGACGCCCTCATGTACGCGGGCTTCCCGGTGGTCAGCGAGAAGCGCGACGGCCGCGTCTACTACCGCTTCCTCGACAGCTTCCGCCTGGGCGACGTGCCGTTCACGGCCGACGAGGTGCTGGCCCTGGCGTTCAGCGCCGACCTGCTGCGCACCCTGGAAGGCACCGTCTTCCACGACTCGGTGCAGTCGGCCCTGGCGAAGATCCGGGCCGGACTCGGGCCCGAGATGCACGCCTTCCTGGAGCGGCTGCGGGCCTCGTTTCGCGTCCTGCCGGGCCCCCACAAGCGCTACGCCGAGTATCGCGACGTGATCGAGGGCCTGAACCGGGCGGTGCTCGAGCAGCGCACGGTGCACATGCGCTACCGCACCGGCCGGACCGGCCGCCGGGCCGAGCGCGACCTCGATCCCTACCGGGTCTGGTACCGGGGGGGCGGGCTCTACGTGGTGGGGCTGGACCACCTCTCCGGCGAGATCCGGACCTTCGCCGTCGACCGCATCGAGGCGTTCTCGCCGGGCAGCGCGCGCTTCGAGATCCCCGCCGAATTCGACTTCGACGCCTACATCGGGGGCTCCTTCGGCGTGGTCGCGGAGCCCGCCACGCCGGTGCGCATCCGCTTCGACCGCCACTGGGCGGCCTACGTCCGGGAGCGGACCTGGCACCCGAGCCAGCGCTTCGCGCCGGCGCCCGGCGGCGGTCTGGAGCTCGCGATGGAGGTGGGCGGGACCGAGGAGCTGCGCAGCTGGGTGCTCTCCTTCGGCGGCGGGGCCGAGGTGCTCGAGCCGGAGTCGCTGCGCGCGGCGGTGGAGGAGGAGCTCGCCGCGGCCCTCGCCCGCTACCGGCCCGGGCCCGGGAAGCCGAAGCCCCGGCGCGCGCCCGCCGGGGCTTCCCCCTCGCGGCGCCGCCGGACCTAGTCGGCGTTCAGCCGATCTCGAGGCCCGCCTGACCCAGGATGTTGCGCACGTCGGGCCGCTTGTCGGTCAGGACCCCGATCCTGCGGTAGCCCTCCTCGGTGCGCTCGGTCACGAGACCCAGCCGCACGAGGTTCGGCATCACCGTGTGCATGTACATGAGGCTGTTGAAGTCGGCGAAGTTCGGCATCGCCGTGGCCATCTTCACCACGTTCTCCGGGTCGATGCCGTACCTGGGGCCGATCACGTGGAGCATGTCGAGGTTCTGGTTGGCGTTGAGCGCCTCGAGGATCTCGAAGGCCCAGTCCTCGAGCGCCGCCATCTGCTCCGGCTCCGCCTCGGCCACCACCCGTCGCATGGTCAGCACGCCGAAGGCCGCGTGGCGCGCCTCGTCCTGCTCCACCCGGGCGATCATGTGCTCGAGCAGGGCGTTGGGGGTCTCCTGGCGCATCAGGTCGAAGATGCCCACGGCCACGCCCTCGAACAGGCACTGCATGCCCAGGGTCTTCTGGTGGGGGGTCTCCGCCTCGAGCAGCCGGTCCAGCAGGATCTTGAGGGTGGGCCCCACCGGATAGATGACGTCCATCTTGCGCTGCAGGAACTTCGAGAGAACCTCGATGTGGCGGGCCTCGTCGGCCACCTGGCTCGCCGCGTACCACTTCTCGTCCATCTTGTCGCAGCAGTTCACGAGCTGGCCGCAGAGCTGCAGGGCCGCCTGCTCCCCGTGGAGGAGCTGGGAGAGCACGTAGTTCAGCTCGTCCCAGGCGGCGGCCTTCTGGGTGGCCTCGTCGCCGCCCGCGAGCTTCACCATCTGCGCCATGATGGAGGCGTGGGGCTGGAGCACCCACTCGTCCTTGCTGACGGGCATGTCCCAGTCGATGTCCGTCTCGGCGTTCCACTGGTTGACCTTGCCCTTCTCGTAGAGGTTGCGCAGCTCCTCGACCTCGCTGCCGTACTCCCAGGTCCAGCTCAGGTGCAGGGGGACGTCCACGTCGGTCTCGGCGCGCAGCCGGGCGATCTCGTCGGTGTCGACGAACTCGATGACCTCGAAGTCGCCGAAGCGCTTGCGGTGCTCCTGGATCAGCTTGTCCACGCGGTTCTCCTCATGGCTGGACGGCGGAGGGCGCCGTCAATCCGTGGTGCAGGAGGTCCTTGACCTCGGCCTTGCGCTCCGCCACGGCCCGGGCGGAGAGAAGCGGGCGACCCAGCAGCGTCTCGCCGAACTCGCCGGACGCGAAGTGGTAGACCGTCGCGCCGATCAGGGTCTGCAGGGTGTGGCGCACGGAGAGCGGCCGGAACGCCCCGGCGTCGACCCCCTCGCGCAGCAGGCCGCTCATGGCGCCGATCAGGGACTCGATCTGGCGCTCGGACTCGCGGGCCTCGGGAAGGGCCTCGTCCTCGGGCGAGAGGTCGTCGTCCTCGAACAGCGCCCGCAGCAGCAGCCGCGCCG
Source organism: uncultured Spirochaetales bacterium (assembly GCA_964442285.1). Taxonomy (GTDB): domain Bacteria; phylum Myxococcota_A; class UBA9160; order UBA9160; family JAFDET01; genus CAYTZH01. The sequence goes on from CAYTZH010000004.1 coordinate 116,273, forward strand.
CGGAGGGGTGCTCGGCCAGGCTGTCGACGAGGGCGTCGATCACCCGGTCCAGGCGCTCGGCCGGAGCCCCCGGGACCGAGAGGGCCGGCTGCACCTGCAGGCCGATGCGGCCGAGCACGCGCGCGAGCACGGCGAAGTAGAGCTGGGCCTTGCTGCGGAAGTGGTGGAAGAGGGAGGACTTGCCCAGGCCGGCCGCCTCGGCCACCTCGCGCAGGCCGACACCGGCGAAGCCGCGCCGGGCGAAGCGGGCCTCCGCCACCTCGAGGATCTTCTCGCGCGAGCCGACGCCGTTGTCGCGTGCGTTCATCCCGGCTTCCTCGTCGCGCCGCGCGGTCGCGCTCGAGCACCAGACCGATCGGTCGGACAGCGGCCGGACTGTAGCCGACCGACCGGTCGATCCGCAAGATCGCGATCCCGCGGGCCCGCCCGGGCGGAGCGTGACCGGATCCGTCACACGCTCCGGTCATCCTGGCCGCGGAAGGGGGAGCGGTGAGCCCTGACGCCATACCGCCCGGCCCCGTCGCGGCCGCGGTGCTCGCCTTCGCCACGGGCGGCCTCCTGGGGGCCGTCGTCGCGGGCCTGTGGCTCCACGCGCGCTGGTCGGCCCGCGTGCGCGCGGCGGAGGCCCGTGCCGAGGTGCTCGAGCGCCTGGGCGGCGTCGAGCAGGGCGTCGAGAGCCGGCTGCGGGAGCGCCAGCAGGCGATCGAGGCCCTGGTGCGGCCCCTGAGCGAGAGCCTCGAAGGCTATCGCCTGCGCACCGCCGAGCTCGAGGAGCGCCGGCTGCGGGACCTGGGCCGGGTGGACCGCCAGCTCGGGGAGCTCGCGGCGCAGACCGCCCGGGTAGCCTCGGCGCTGCACTCGCCCCACGCGCGCGGTCGCTGGGGCGAGATGACCCTGCGCCGCACGGCCGAGCTCGCGGGTCTGCACGAGCACTGCGACTTCGAGCAGCAGCGCGCCGTCGAGGGCGGCGCCGCCCGGCCCGACCTGCGCGTGCGGCTCCCGGCCGGTCGCGAGATCGTGGTCGACGCCAAGACGCCCCTGGACGGCTACCTCGATGCCATCGAAGCCCCGAGCGAAGCCGAGCGGCAGGCGGCCCTCGACCGCCATGCGGACCACGTAAAGCGGCACGTGGAGGCGCTGGCGGCCCGGCGCTATCCGGACCGGGTCGTGGGGGCGCTCGAGTTCGTCGTGCTCTTCCTCCCCCACGACGCGCTGATCGGCGCCGCCTGCGAGCGCCAGCCCGACCTGGTGGACCACGCGCTCGGCCGAGGCGTGGTGCTGGCCACCCCGTCGAGCCTCTACGCCCTGCTGAAGGCGGTGGCCCAGGGCTGGCGGGAGGAGCGCCTCGCCACCCACGCCGCGGAGATCGTCGGTCTGGCAGAGGAGATGCAGCAGCGCCTGGCCGGCTTCGCGGACCACTTCGGGCGGGTCGGCACGGCCCTGGAGCGCACGGTCGCGCAGTTCAACGCGGCGCTGGGCTCGTGGGAGTCCCGGGTGCTCCCGCAGTCGCGCCGACTGGAAGAGCTCGGCGCCGGCCGTCGCAGCCTGCCGGAGCCCGCCCCGGTCGACACCCTGCCGCGTCGACCCCGCGCCTGAACGGGCCCGGCGCCGCGCGCGGCGATGCTTCGACCCTCTAGGGCTGGACGACCTCGACGGGGCCGTAGGCCTCGAGCTGCGGGACCAGCGCCTCCGCCGGGCCGACGGCGACGATGGCCGCGCGCTCGGGGTGCACCCGGCCGCGGGCCGCCTGGCCGAGGTCAGCCGTGGTCAGCGCGCGCACCCGCGCGCGGTAGGTGTCCAGGCTGTCCGGCGGCAAGCCGTAGATCTCCACGTCGAGGAGCTCGGAGACGATGGCCTCGGAGGTCTCGAGTCCCAGGGCGAAGCGGCCCAGGGCGAGGCTCCGGGCGTGGGCGAGATCCTCGCCGCCCGGCGGCTCGCTGCGGATCCGCTCGAGCTCCGCGAGCACCATGCCGACGGCGCGTCCGGCCTCGGGCACGCGGGTGCCCGTCGCCGCGGCGAAGACCCCGCCGAGGCGGCGCATGCCGAAGCTCGAGTAGGCGTAGTAGGCCAGCCCCTCGGCCTCCCGCACCCGGCTCATGATCCGCGACGAGAAGCCGCCGCCCCCGAGGACCACGTTCATGAGGGATGCGGCGGTGCGGCCAGGATCGTTCCGCGGGAAGCCCTCGTGGCCGACGACGATCGTCGCCTGCCCGAGCTCGGGGCGATCCACCACCACCACCTGGCGCGCGGTCGGCGACGGCGCGGGCGGGCCGACCGGGGGCAGCGCGGGCCCACTCCAGTCCCCGAAGACGCGCCCCGCGGTCGCCGTGACCGTCGCCACGTCTACGTCGCCGGTGACGAAGAAGATCGCGCCCGACGGCGTCCAGAAGCGCGCATGGAGCGCGCGCGCGGCGGCCGCGGTCAGCTCCTCCACGCTGTCGGCGTCGCCGTTGATGGGCCGGCCGTAGCGGTGCCCATCGAAGACGGCCGCGGCGAAGGCCTGCCGGACCAGCACGCTCGGGTCGTCGCGACGCCGCTGGATCTCCGCGCGCCGCTCCGACCGCAGGCGCTCCGCCTCGGCGGCGTCGAGCCGGGGACGCCGCACGACGTCCGCCACGAGTCCGGTGAGGGTCTCGAGATCCCGCGAGAGGCCTTCGGCGCGGACGCTCATGGCGTCCCAGCCCGCGCTGGAGACGAGCACCGCGCCGAGGTCGTCCACCGCGGCGTCGAAGCGCACCGCGTCCCGGTCGCCGGCGCCACGCCGCATGAGCTCCGCGCTGAAGGTGGCGAGGCCTGCCGTCTCGGCGGGGAGATCGCCCGCTCCGCGGGGCAACGCGACGCCCAGGCTCACCCGGGGCAGCCGGCGGTCCTCAAGGACGAGGACCTGCAGCCCGTTCTCGAGGGTGCTGCGGTGGAGTCGGGAGGGATCGACGATGGGCCGATCCGCCGGCGGCGGGAGCGGCCGTTCCCAGGCCGGGGCGGGGGAGAGCAGCGGCAGCCAGGTGGGTGCGCCGCCGGCGCAGCCCGTGAGGCTGGCGAGGGCGAGCGCCGCGGCGAGCCCGAGCCTCACGGCGCCGCCCGGTCCGGCGTCTCGGAGCGCGCCGGCGTCGCGACCGGCGGCACCACGCGCACGGTGGTGGAGCGCTGGGGCGCCAGGTACCGCTTCGCCACCCGCTGCACGTCCTCCGCGGTGACTGCCCGGATGGCGTCCAGCACCTCCGCCAGGGGACGCACCCGAGCGAAGGCGGTCCAGTCGCGCCCGATGCGCGAGGCGAGCTGGTAGGCCGTGCGCTGGTCGTCCAGCCAGGCCACCTCGAGGGCGCGCTTGGCGCGTTCGAGCTCGGCGTCGCTCACGCGGCCCTTCCGGACCTCCGCGAGCTCGTCCAGGAGCGCGGCCTCGGCGGCGTCGATGCCCGCGTCGGGGCGTACGCCCACGCGGAGGAAGAACAAGCCCGCCTCGTGCAGCTCCCAGTAGCCGCCGCCGGCGCCCAGGGCGAGGGCGTCGTTGCGCACCATGCGCCGGTACAGCCGGCTCGAGCGGCCGCCGGAGAGGACCTCGGCCAGCACGTCGAGTGCGGGGCCATCGGCGTGGCCCGTCGGCGGCGCGTGGAACGCCGCCATGATCAGCGGCCCCTGGACCGGGTACTCCACCCGCGCGCGGCGCGGACCCCGCTGCTCGGGCTCCAATGTGGGATTGCGCGGGATGGACGTCGCGGGCTCCATGCGCCCGAACGTGCGGCGGATCCGCGCCAGGGTGGGCTCGGTGTCGAAGTCGCCCGCCACCGCCACGACCAGATTGTTGGGCGCGTAGTAGGTCCGGTAGAACTCACGACACGTCTCGACGTCCACCCGCTCCACGTCGCTGCGCCAGCCGATGACCGGGCGGCGATAGGGGTGGGCCAGGAAGGCAGTGCCCAGCAGGGCCTCGAAGGCCAGACCGGAGGGGCTGTCCTCGGTGCGCATGCGGCGCTCTTCGAGCACCACCTGACGCTCGCTCTCGAGCAGCGCGTCGTCGATGATCAGGTTCGCGAAGCGCTCGGCCTCCAGCTCGATTACCAGGGGGAGCGTCTCGGACGTGACGTTCTCGAAGTAGACCGTGACGTCGTGACTGGTGAAGGCGTTCAGGCGCCCGCCCCGTGCCTCGATGCGCCGGGTGAACTCCTCCGGGCCGAGGCGCTCGGTGCCCTTGAACATCATGTGCTCGAACAGGTGGGCGATGCCCGTGTAGCGGGTCTCGTCCACCGAGCCGACGTTCACCCAGACCTGGAACGACGCCACCGGGGTGGTCCGGTCCTCGAGGGTCAGGACCGTCAGGCCGTTGTCGAGGACGTCGACGCGCAGGTCGTCCGCCGGGTCGCGGAAGGAGGCGGCGCGAGCGTCGGAGAGCTGCGAGCCGAGCAGCACCAGGCCGAACAGGAGCGCGGCGATGCGGAGCGGACAGCGCCTCCGGGAATGATGTGCGCGGGACTGCACGGCGGCGTAGGTTAGGAGCGCGGATCGCCCGTGTCGAGGGAGCGCGGGGCCGATCGAGGAGTGACGTGCCGATCGAGCGCGATTCCGAGCTGCGCGCGCTGCTCGCCTCCGCCCGCACGGTGGCGGTCCTCGGCATCAAGGCCGGCGCGGACGACGACGCCTTCCGGGTCCCGGCCTACCTGCAGCGGGTCGGCTACCGGGTCCTGCCCGTGAACCCCAGGCTGGAGCGCGTGCTGGGAGAGCCGGTCGCGGCGAGCCTGGCCGGGCTCGCCGAGGCCCCGGACCTGATCGACGTGTTCCGCGCCCCCCGGCACCTCCCCGACCACGTGGAGGAGATCCTGGCCCTGGCGCCGCGCCCCCGCGCGGTCTGGCTGCAGCTCGGCATCCGCCATCCGGGTACGGCCCGGCTCGAGGCCGCCGGGATCGACGTGGTGGAGGACCGCTGCCTGATGGTGGAGCACGCGCGCCTGCTCGGACGCTGAGCACCGGCCCGTGGATCCCGCTCGCGGCCCGTGGGCCCCGCTGCGCCGCGCTATGCTGGCCGCGTGTCGCGCCCGCTCCGACCTCCTGGCGACGCCCGGACCGTCTACTCCAGCAGCGGCGGCGACCGGCGCAGAGCCGACCGGACCCCGGCGCCGCGCGCGCCGCGGGGCGACGGCGTGGTGCGCGTGAAGCGCGAGGTCGCCGGCCGCCGCGGCAAGCCCGTCACTACGGTGTATGGAGTCCCCCTGGCCTCCGAGGGACTCAAGGCCCTCGCCGGGGAGCTGAAGCGCCGCTGCGGGAGCGGCGGCTCGGCCAAGGACGGCGTGATCGAGATCCAGGGCGATCACCGCGACGCGGTGGTGGAGGCGCTCGAGGCCCGGGGCTACACCGTGAAGCGCGCGGGCGGCTGAGCGCGACTCCGCGCGGGCGGCTGAGCGC
>CAYTZH010000004.1:121766-128075 GCA_964442285.1 uncultured Spirochaetales bacterium
GGATCACTTCGTTCACGGATTCTCCTCGCGGCCGATCACGGACTCTCCTCGCGGCAGAGCACGAACCAGCTACCCATGTCGCGGCCGTTGCGGGCGGCGGAGCCGATGGTCACGTGCTCGGAGACCCGCCGCAGGGTGTCGATCATGTAGCCGTACACGAAACGCCCGAGCCCCTGCTCGTTCCGCCGGACCGGCGGCCAGCCGGCGGGGCGGGCGCTCTCGCTGGGGGGAACCCGATTGTAGTCGATCAGCACCTCGGCGCGATTGGGATCCTCCACGGCCAGGAAGTAGCCGGGCCCGGTGAGGCTCCCGAGCCAGCCGGCGGGCTGATGGTTGTAGCCGTAGAGCTCGTCCGGCTTCTGGGGATCCATCCCGACCGGACGGGCGAAGCGCTTCTCGAAGCGGGTGAAGGCGGGCAGCGTGTTGCGCCCGAAGTGGCGGACGGCGGTGACGTCGGCCGTCGCCGCGGGCACCAGGTCCTCGAGCCGCACCGCGCCGAAGCCGTCGACGGCGGCGTAGAGGGTTCGCTGCTCCGCGCGGCCCAGGCTGCAGACGGCGGCGACCCGGGCCGCCGGGTCGAGTCCGTCGAGCAGCGCCTCGAGCTGGGCGGGGCGGACCGGCGTCTCGCGCAGGCGCGCCCGGAGCTCTTCCGACGGGTTGGGAGACGAGGACATGGGACACCTCCTCGCCGCAGAGTAGCCTTCCGCTCCCGGAATCTGTACCCGTGGGGCACCCGTGTTCACCGGAAGCCCTTCCCGACGTTGGACCCCTGCCCACGCAATCGTGTTGGCGGCGGCGGTGCTGCTCCTGCTCCCCGGCCTGGGGATGATCGACCTGTGGGAGCCCGACGAGCCCCGCATCGCCCAGGTCGCCGAGGAGCTCCGCGCCAGCGAGCACGGCGCGTCGGGGCTGGTGCTGCTGCGGCTCAACGGCGAGCCCTACACCCAGAAGCCACCCCTCTACTACTGGATCGCGGCGGCCCTGGGCGCGCCGGGCGGACGCGTGGCCGAGGTCCCGGCGCGGCTGCCGTCCGCCCTGGCCGGTCTGGCCCTCGTGGTCCTCGTGCTCGTCGCCGGCCCCCGCTGGGTCGACCCGCGCGGCGCGGTCTGGGGCGCCGCGCTGCTGCTCACCGTGCGCGAGTTCCCGCACCTGGCGCGACGGGCCCAGTTCGACGTCCTGCTGGCGCTGTTCGAGACGGCGGCCCTCGTGGCGTTCTGGCGCCTCGACCGGGGCATCGGCCAGCGGGGACGCAACCTGGCCCTGATGCACGGCGCCATGGGACTGGCGGTGCTCACCAAGGGGCCGGTCGGGCTGCTGATCCCGCTGCTGGTGGTGGCGGCGTATCTGCTGGCGGAGCGGCGGCTGCGCGAGATCGGACGCGTGCTCCCGCTCTGGGGCTTTGCGCTCTCCGCCGGGCCGGCGCTCCTCTGGCTCGCCGGCGCCGTGGCGCTGGCGCCGGCCGGCTTCCTGGGCGAGGCCGTCGGCGAGAACGTGCTGGGGCGCTTCCTCTCGGGCACGTCGCACGAGCGTCCGTTCTACTACTACCTCTACCAGTTCCCCGTGGACTTCCTGCCGTGGACGCTGCTCTGGCCGCTGGTGGTCTGGGCGGGTCGGCACCGTGTCTTCACCGCCGGCGCGAACGCGGAGCGGCGTCGGGGCTGGCGCTTCCTGCTGGCCTGGATCGGCGCCTCGCTCGTCTTCTTCTCCCTGTCCGCGGGCAAGCGCGGCCTCTACCTGCTGCCGGCCTTCCCCGCCGCGGCGCTCCTGTGTGGCGATGCCCTGGCCCTCGCCCTGGCCGAGCGCCACGCAGTGCCGCATTGGGCCTCGCGCGTCGCCGCCGTCCTGGCGGGCGCCCTGGTCCTGGCGGGACTCGGCGCCGGTGCGGCGCTCGTCGTCGGAGACCTCCCGGTCGCGACGGCGCCCGCCGCGGGCTTCGCCGCCGCGGTGGTGGCGTCGGCCGTGACGGCGGCCCTGGCCTGGCGCGCGCTGCAGCGCCGCGGCGCGACCCCCGCCGCCTACGCCGCCTGCGCCGTCGGGGTGGTGTTCGCCGTCGAGGCCGCGTCCTTCTTCCTGCTCTATCCGGCCATGGACCCGGAGAAGTCGCCGCGCCCGGTGGCCCTGGCCGCGGCGGCGCACACGCCGCCGGACCAGCCGATCGGCCTCGTGGGCGACCGGCCCAAGCTCCCCGGATTCGCCTACTACGGCCTGCGGAGGATCGTCCACCTGGACACCTCGGACGACGTGCGGGACTTCCTCGCCGACGGCGGTCGCACGCTGCTGGTCCGGCGCCACAAGCTCGAGCGCATCGAGGCCGTCACTCCGGTGGAGATCCACGCCGCGGAGCGCGAGGGCCGCCGGCAATTCGTGGTCGTCTCCCCGCGCGCCGGGGTCGCGGCCCCGCCCCCGGGCGGGCCCTGACCCGGCCCCTGGGCCGCCTCCGGCCCAGCCGCCGCACCCGGCGCAGGCCGGGGGATCGGCTACCCTCCCGGCTCCGAAAACACCCACCCGCTTGCGAAGCCCGCGATTCCGCGAAGGCGCGAAAGGAGCCCGACATGGCCGAAACTGGCGAACTGCGCGTTGGCGATCAGACCATCGAGCTCCCGATCGTCGAAGGCAGCGAGGGCGAGCGCGCCGTCGACATCCGCGCCCTGCGCGGCCAGACGGGGCTGATCGCCTTCGATCCCGGCTACGGCAACACGGGCTCCTGCAAGAGCGCCGTCACCTTCATCGACGGCGAGAAGGGCATCCTGCGCTACCGCGGCTATCCCATCGAGGAGCTCGCGGAGAAGAGCAGCTTCCTCGAGGTGGCCTTCCTGCTCTGCTACGGCTCGCTCCCCACGGCCGGCCAGCTCGAGTACTTCACCGAGTCGATCCGCCGGCACACCATGCTCCACGAGGACTTCAAGCGCTTCTACGGCGCCATGCCGAAGGACGCCCACCCCATGGCGGCCGCCTCCGCCGCGGTCGGAGCCCTGGCGACCTTCTATCCGGACTCCCTCGACCCCCGCGACGCGCGCCAGGTCGAGATCTCCGTTCACCGCCTGATCGCGAAGCTGCCCACCATGGTGGCCTACGCCTACAAGCACTCGATCGGCCAGCCCTTCCTGTACCCGCGCAACGAGCTCGAGTACGTCGGCAACTTCCTGTACATGCTGTTCGCGACGCCCTGCGAGGAGTACTTCGTCGATCCGACGATCGAGAAGGCGATCGACCTGCTGCTGATTCTCCACGCCGACCACGAGCAGAACTGCTCCACCAGCACCGTGCGCCTGGTCGGCTCGTCCATGCCGAACCTCTTCGCCGCCATCTCCGCCGGCATCAACGCCCTCTGGGGTCCGCGCCACGGCGGCGCCAACCAGGAGGTGATCGAGATGCTGGCGGCGATCCGTGACGAGGGACTGACCGCGCGCGAGTTCGTCGACCGGGCCAAGAGCCGGGACGACACCTCGCGCCTGATGGGCTTCGGGCATCGGGTCTACAAGAACTACGACCCGCGGGCGAAGATCATCAAGAAGGCCTGCGACGACGTGCTCGCCAAGCTCGGCGTCCACAGCAAGCTGCTCGAGATCGCCAAGGAGCTCGAGGAGATCGCGCTGAAGGACGACTACTTCGTCGAGCGCAAGCTCTATCCCAACGTCGACTTCTACTCGGGCGTGATCTACAACGCGATCGGCACGCCGGCCAAGCTCTTCACCGCGCTGTTCGCCCTGGGCCGGCTGCCCGGCTGGATCGCCCACTGGGTGGAGATGCACGCGGACCCGGACTTCAAGATCGGCCGCCCGCGGCAGGTGTACGTGGGCGAGCGCGAGCGGCACTACGTTTCCCTCGACGAGCGCTGATCCCCCACGGCTACACGGCGGGCCTCGTCTCCCGGGGCCGGCTGCGCTGGCTCGAACGCCACGTGGCGCGACTGGTTCGCGACGCGGCCGCCCTCGGGGTCGGGAGCCTCGACCCGGATGCCGTGCGCGCGGAGCTCGCGCGACTGGCGGCCGAGGCCTTCCCCGACGGCGAGGGCATCCTGCGCGTGGACGTCCGCGAGGCCGCCGGCGAGGCGCCGCACCTCGAGTCCGCGCCACGCCCGCTCGGCGTGGATCCGCCCCGGTGGCGGGCCCGGATCGTCTCGCGGGTGCACCCGGGGCCGGCGCCCGCCCTCGGGGCCAAGCTCGCCGATCGCCCCGCCCTGCTCGAGGCGCGTCGCACGGCCCGGGAGGCGGGTGCCGACGAGGCCTACCTGCTGGACGCCGCAGGGCGCCTGGTGGAGGGCGCCCGCAGCACACCGGTGGTGGTCACCGCCGGGGGCGACGTCCGCACCCCGCCGCTCGCCCGCGGCGGGGTCGCCGGGCTGGCGCGGGCCGTGGCGCTGGAGCGACTGCCCGAGCTCCGCGAGGCGGACGTGGACCGGGACGACCTGGCCGGCGCCCGGGAGCTGGTGGCGCTGAACGCCGCCCGGGGCGCTCGGCCCGTGGTCGCCCTGGACGGGCAGCCGATCGGGGCGGGCCGTCCCGGACCCTGGGCCCGGCGCCTGGCCGACGCGCTCGCCGCCGACGAGCCGCTATGATCCGACGCCTCGAACGAGGAGAAGCCCATGGATCTGCAGGGGATCGGAGCCGTCGTGACGGGCGGCGCATCGGGGCTCGGCGCGGCGACGGCCCGGCTGCTGGTGGAGAAGGGCGCGCGGGTCGCGCTGCTCGACCTCCAGGAGGACAAGGGCCGCGAGCTCGCCAAGTCGCTCGGTGACGACGCCATCTTCTGTCGCGCCAACGTGGCCAGCGAGGAGGACGTGACGGCGGCCCTGGACGAGGCGGTGGAGCGCTTCGGCGGCGTGCGCGCCGCGGTCAACTGCGCCGGCATCGGCTCCGCCTCGCGGACCATCGATCGCGAGGGCAAGCCCTTCGACCTCGACGTCTTCCGGCGGACGATCGAGGTGAACCTGATCGGCACCTTCAACGTCGTCCGCCTGGCCGCCGCCCGCATGCTCGCCGGCGAGCCCGACGACCAGGGCGAGCGCGGCTGCGTGGTCAACACGGCAAGCATCGCCGCGTTCGACGGACAGATCGGCCAGGCGGCCTACGCCGCGTCCAAGGGCGGCGTGGTGGGAATGACCCTGCCGATCGCGCGCGACCTCGCCAAGTCCGGCATCCGGGTGAACACCATCGCGCCCGGCCTGTTCGCGACGCCCCTGCTCATGCTGATGCCCGAGCCCGCGCGTCAGGCCCTGGCCTCCCACGTGCCCTTCCCGCCGCGCCTCGGCGAGCCGCCGGAGTACGCCGCCCTGGCCTGTCACATCCTCGAGAACCCCATGCTCAACGGCGAGACCATCCGGCTCGATGGCGCCGTGCGGATGCCGCCCCGCTGAGCGACACGGCCGACAAGCGCGTGCTCGTGACCGGGGCCACCGGCCTGGTGGGCGGCCGGCTGCTGCCGGCGCTGCTCGACCGGGGCCACGCGCTGGCGGCGCTCACGCGACGGCCCGGCGCGGCGGGAGCCGGCCTCGACCCCCGCGCCACGCTGGCGGTCTGGGATGGCCGCCGGATCCCCGCGGAGAGCCTGGCCGGCGCCCACGCGGTGATCCACCTCGCCGGGGAGCCGGTCTTCGGGGGGCGTCTCACGTCCGCGCGACGGGCGCGCATCCGCGAGAGCCGGGTCGACTCCACGCGCTCGATCGTCGCCTCCATGGCCGAGCTGCCCGCCGAGGAGCGGCCGCGGGTCTTCGTCTGCGCCTCGGCGGTCGGCTACTACGGCTCGCGGGGCGAGGAGCCGCTCGACGAGGTGTCGGCCGCCGGCGACGGCTTCCTGGCCGAGGTCTGCGTCGACTGGGAGGCCGCCGCGGCCCCCGCCGCCGACCTGGGCGTGCGGCGCGTGAGCCTGCGCATCGGGATCGTGCTCGCGCGCGAGGGCGGCGCCCTGCCGATGATGTGCCTGCCCTTCCGCTTCGGGCTCGGCGGTCGCCTGGGCGACGGCCGGCAGTGGGTGCCGTGGATCCACGTCACGGACCTCGTGGCCATCGTGCAGCGCGTGCTGGAGGACGAGGGGCTCGAGGGCGCGGTCAACGCGGTCGGGCCCGAGCCGGTCCGCAACGCCGACCTCACCCGGGCGCTCGCCCGACAGCTGGGGCGGCCCGCGTTCCTGCCCGCGCCGGGCTTCGCGCTGCGCCTGGCCCTGGGCGAGCTGGCGGACGAGCTGCTGGGGAGTCGCCGCGTGATGTCGCGCAAGCTGCGCGAGCGCGGGTTCGAGTACGCCCACCCGGACCTGGCCGCGGCCCTCGCCGCGGAGCTCGGTCGGTCCTAGGCGCGGAGCCCGGTCGGTCCT
>CAYTZH010000004.1:128175-182620 GCA_964442285.1 uncultured Spirochaetales bacterium
CGCGGCCCTCGCCGCGGAGCTCGGTCGGTCCTAGGCGCGGAGCCCGGTCGGTCCTCGGCGCGGAGCGGCCTCAGGCGGCCTCGGGGAAGGCGCCGAGCAGGACGTCGCGCACCGGCAGGTCGGCCACCCCGGGCGGGACCTCGACGAATCCCAGCCGCACCGGCTCCCGGCCGATCGCGGCGAAGCGTCCCTGGAAGGCCTCCAGCAGGCGCTCGACCACGGACTCGGCCTGGGACCGGTCGACATCCGCGAGGAAGAGGACGGCCCGCTCGCGGGTCATCCGGAAGATGGCGTCCTCGATGCGCAGCTCGCTCTCGATGAAGTCGAGCAGGTCCGGCGCCATCAGGTCGCCCTCGCGGGCGGCGAGCCCGACCACCACCGACGGCAGGCCGTGGCGCGTGGCCAGATCGCGGGTGCGGGCCAGGTGATCGCGCAGCTGGCGCGGATCGTCGGCGTCGCGGAGAGGACGGGCTGCCGTAGCCATGGCGACATCCCTATCGTCGCTTCGGCGGGGCGACTGAAGCGTCGCCTCGGCGGGGGCGACGAGCCGCGAGCATAGCGTGCGCAAGAGCGCGCCGGCTCCTATGGTCCGCCCCGTGGAGCTCTCCCCCGCCGAACGCGACGCCGCGGGACGGCTGTCGATCCTGGCCGGCATCCTGGTGGCGCTGCTGCTGGGACTGATGGTGCTCGGTGCGCTGGTGCGCGCCCACGGCGCGGGCCTGGCGTGTCCGGACTGGCCGCTCTGCTTCGGAGAGCTCGTCCCCCAGCTCGACGTCCAGGTAGGCTTCGAGTGGACCCATCGGGTGCTCGCCGGGGGCATCGCCCTGCTCTACGCGGCGCTGGCGACGGCGATCCTGCGCCGGCCGGCCCTGGCGCCCCACTGCCGCGGGCCGGTCCTCGTCGGCGGCGCGCTCTTCGTCGTGCAGATCCTGCTCGGGGCCCTGACCGTGTGGCAGCTCCTGGCGATCTGGACGGTCACCTCCCACCTCGTGACCGCGAACCTGATCGCGGTCACCGTGGCCCTGATCGCCGTCCGGCTGCGGGAGCTGGCACGGCCGCCGGAGCCCGTACCGGCCCCGGGACCCGTGGCCCAGTCCATGCTCGCGGTGGGGGGCATCCTGCTCGCGGCGCAGGTGGTCCTCGGCGGCCTCGTCTCCTCCTCCTACGCGGGCCTCGCCTGTCCCGACTTCCCCACCTGCTTCGGGGGACAGTGGCTGCCCGACGGCCCCCTGCACCACCGCCTGGAGCTGCACCTGGCCCACCGCTGGAACGGCGTGGCCCTCGTCGGGGTGCTGACCGCCATTGGCGTGGCCCTGCGCCGGCATCCGGGTCTGGGCCGTCTCGCGGCGCTGCTGGCCGGCCTGGGCCTCGCCCAGGGCGCCGTCGGCATCGCCAACGTGCTGCTGGCGCTCCCCGTGGAGGTGACCGGGCTGCACTCGGCCCTGGCCGCCGCCCTGGTGCTCACCACCGCCCTCACCCTGCGGCGCGGCTTCGCCCCGGGCACCGCCCTGCAGCCGGGGGCGGCCGGTGCTACATCCCCCGCGTGCGCGCCTTTCAGATCTTCGCCGCGATGAAGCCGGAGGAGGCCGAGCACTTCTTCGGCCACCTGGCCAAGGAGGTCCCGGCGGCCTTCACCCAGGCCCTGGCCGCCGCCGCGGGTGCCATGCGCGCCCGCCCCGTCTTCCTGCAGCGCCAGCCCTTCCCGAAGCGGGCCGCCGCGGTCCGCCGGGCCCTGTCCCGGGTCGCGGCGAACCCCCTCGCCGAGGAGCTGCTCGCCGTCTACTTCCTGGAGTGCCGGAAGCCCCTGCTCCTCGAGTGGCTCGACGGCGTGGGCGTGGCCCACGAGGACGGCGCCCTGAAGGAGGAGCAGCCGCCGGAGCCCGAGGCGGCCGCCCTCGAGACGGCGGTGGCGACGTTCCGGGAGGGCGAGGACGCGGCGGACCGCCAGCTGCTGCTGCGGGCCTTCGCCGCTCAGGCGGCCATCGACTGGCCCCACCTGGAGAGGCTGGTCGGCGCCGACGCCTAGACCCGGCGCCGGCGAGCCCTGACCCCGCGGGGGAAGCTTGTTCCCAGCGGGGAGCCCTGTGTCATACTGGACGGATGCGCCAGGCCTCCGAGCGCTCCAACGCCGCGCTCGTGTGGTTGGTCCCCTTCCTCGCACTCCTCGCGGCCGGTCTCCTGCTGTTCGCCCTGACCGCCTGGATGGAGGGGGCCCGATTCGCGAGTCAGGACGGCTGGCTGTGGTTCGCGCACCTCGGCTCCGAGGGCGCGCTCCAGAGCCTCTCCAACGCCGCCGAGGTGGTGGCGGCGGTGCTCGGCATCGTGATCACCGTGGTGGCCATCGTCGTCGAGCTGGCCGCCAACCGGTACACCCCGCGGATCACCCAGCTCTTCGTGCGCGAGCCCATCAACTTCGTCGTCATGGGCTTCTTCGTGCTGACGGCCCTCTACTGCACCTGGATCTCCGCCACCGTGAGCGCCAACGACCCCACCGTCGACCGGATCCCCACCGGCGGCGTCGGTCTGGCCATGGCGATGGTCAGCCTCTCCCTGGTGCTGCTGCTGCCCTACTTCGCCTTCGTCTTCGCCTTCCTGCAGCCGGTGAGCATCGTCGACCGCATCCGCGCCCAGACCTTCTCCGTGGTGCGGCGAGCGACCCGCGGCTATCGCCACGGCCTGCGCCCCCAGGTGGTGACGGGCATCGAGCAGCTCGAGGACGTGGCCATGAACGCCATGGAGCACAAGGACCGCTCCATCAGCATGGCCAGCGTCGAGGCCCTGTTCCGGCTCCTCCACGACTACGAGAAGGTCCGCGACGAGCTCCCGGATGCCTGGTTCGACCTCGACCGCAGCCTGGCCGGCGACCCCGACTTCGTCGCCATGGCGCCCGGCGTCCAGCGCGACCTCACCGACCGCAAGGTCTGGATGGAGATGAAGGTCTTCCGCCAGTACCACACGATCTTCGTCGAGGCCCTGAACCGCATGCGCGCCATCGCCTACCTGGTGGCGCTCAACACCCACCGCATCGCCAGCGATTCGCGCCACGGGCGGCCGGAGGTCTTCGAGCTGTCGGTGCGCTTCTTCAACAGCTACATGCGCGCGGCCATCAACGCCGGCGACGTCCGCACCGCCTACTACACCCTCCACCACTATCGCCAGCTGGTGGAGGAGTGCGTGCGCACCGGCACCGGCGAGGAGGCCGTCGAGATGGCCGGCTACCTCCGCTACTACGGACAGGTGGCCTTCGCCCAGAAGCTGCCCTTCGTGCTCGAGGCCGTGGCCTACGACATCGCCATCATCAATGAGACCGCCTTCGAGTACCACAGCAAGGTGGCGGACGACCTGCTCGACATCTTCCTGGCCGTGGACAAGGAGACCGACTCGCCGGCCCAGGAGGAGAGCCTCCGCGGCGTGCGTCGCTCCCAGGTGCAGCTGGCCACCTTCTTCCTGCTGCGGGGCGACGAGGACCGCGCCCGGCGCGTCTTCGAGGACATGCGCCACGAGCGGCCGGAGCGCCTGGCCTCGATCCGCCGCGAGCTGCTCGAGACCGACTCCCCGGACTACTGGGAGGTGACGGACCGGGGCGTGAACTTCGCCTACCTGCCGCCGGAGCGCCGCGCGCAGCTCGACGTCTTCTTCCGCTGGTTCGGCGACCGCATCCCGGAGGAGGTCGAGGACGACCACCGACCGGGCCGCAGCACCCCCGAGGATCCCCCGGAGATGCCCGCCCCTGCCGAGCCCCGTCAATCCGCCCAGCGCCTGCCGGCTGGCTGAGCACGACCGGCCCCACCCCCGGATCCCGGAGGATCCGGAGAGAAGGGTTCGAAGAAATGTGTCATCCGGGAGAGAGCCCCGGAGCGGGGGCTAGCGGGGCTTGCGGACGGCCAGGATGGCGCTGACCAGCGCCTCGGGGGCGTCCTCGGGCGGCTCGCCGCCCGGATTCTGGTGCTGGCACGCGAGCTTGCCTTGCCGGATGGTCTCCCGGTAGGTCTCCACGTAGTCCACGCACGGCGGGCAGCGCACCAGGTGCTCCTCGAACTCCGCCGCCTGCTCCGGCGGCACCTCGCCGTCCAGCCAGGCCAGCAGGAAGTCGGCGAACTCCCGGCAGGAGAGGGTCACGACGTCTCTCGCAGCGCCGGATCCAGGACCTCGCGCAGAGCCTGGCGGGCGCGGTGGAGGCGCGTCTTCACGGCGTTGGCGGAGATCCCGAGCATCCCCGCCGTCTCCTGGGTGTCCATCTCTTCGATGTCGCGCATCAGCAGTACCTCGCGGTAGCGGTCGGGAAGACGCTCGATCCCCGCCAGCACCAGCTTCCGCACCTCTTCCCGCTCGCTCAGGCGATCCGGCGACCAGCGCCCCGGCGTGCGCTCGTGGTGGCCGTCCTCGAGGTACTTCGGAAGCAGGTCCTCGATCGACTCCTCGGGCTTCCGCCGGCGCGAGCGGAGCTTCATCAGAGCCGCGTTCACCACGATCCGGTGCAGCCAGGTTGAGATGCGGGAGCCGCCCTCGAAGTTACCGATGCCGCGGAAGGCCGACACGAAGGCCTCCTGGACCGCATCCCGGGCGTCGTCGTCGCTGGCCAGGAAGCGGCGGGCCACGGCGAGCATGCGGCCGGTGTTCTCCCGCACCAGGCGCTCGTAGGCGGCGTCGTCGCCGGCCCTCAGGGCGTCGAGGAAGGGCCCCTCACCCGGATCGTCCATCGTGGGGACGCTAGCCGGAGCCGTCCGGGGGGTCGAGCAGGGCGAGCACGGCCTCGGGCGGGCGTCCCAGGGCGGCCCGTCGGCCGCGGATCAGGATCGGCCGCTGCAGCAGCGCCGGCTGGGCCGCCAGGGCGTCGAGGAGGGCCTCGTCGCCCGCGTCGGCGGCCAGGCCCGCCTCCCGGAAGGCCGCGTCCCCGGTCCGCACCCAGCCGGACACGGGCTGCCCCAGGCGCTCCGCCAGGTCGGCCAGCTCCCGACGCGACAGCGGGTCGTCCAGGTAGCGCCGCTCCTTGAACACCACGCCCCGCTCCGTGAGCAGCGCGTGGGTCTGGCGGCTCTTCGAGCAGCGGGGGTTGTGGAGCAGGAGGAGCTCGGCGTCCTTCTCAGGCAATGCCATTGCGGAAGCCCAGCAGCCGGTTGGAGAGCCGGATCATGACCGGGTTCAGGAAGGCGAAGCGATAGGGCCAGATCGGCGAGTGGCAGTCCGCCGGGCCGATCTTGCCGTCGAGCAGCTCCGTGACCGCCTCCCCGGCGAGCCCGCCCAGCTTGTCCAGGAAGCGCTCGCCCAGCTCGGCGGAGGCCCCGGCCGGGGCGCCCGAATAGGTCTCCTCGGCGAAGAACTGCAGGCCCACCTTGAACGAGCGCAGCATGCCGAAGATCCGGCGGGGGTCGTTCCGCTTGCCCTCGGGCGCCGCGAGGCCCCGGGAGGCCAGCCAGGTGTCGACGGTCAGGCGCGGCAGCTGCTTGTAGTCCGGGTCCACCCAGTCCGGGTGCAGGGCCAGCAGCTGGGAGGTCTCCACGAGACCGCCGTGGGTGTCGCCCGGGAGGTCGGCCCGGTCCACGCCCTCGAGGTCGCCCAGCACGTCCTCGAGCTCGGAGCTCCCGCCCGTGAGCCGGCCCACCAGGAGCGAGAAGACCGACACCATCCGAAGTCCGTGGCGACGCCAGACCCGGTCGCAGGCCCGCTCGATGGCCAGGAAGTGGCGCGGACCGCCGTGGAAGTTCGAGATCAGGACGTCCCGGAAGCCCTGAGCCGCCAGGGTCCGCCCCAGGTCCTCGAGCACCCGCACGGTGGTGGACGGCTGGAAGTGGAGCGAGCCCGGCTGGGGCACCACGTCGGTGGCGGCGTAGAGGAAGGGAAGCTTGAGGAAGGTGCGCTCGCGGTGGCGGTCGGGCAGGAACTGCAGCATGCGCTCCATCAGGCCCTCGCCCTCCAGGGCGTCGGCCCCCATGGGCAGGTGGGGTCCGTGGACCTCCAGGGGCGAGCAGGTGAGGAGCACGATGGCGCGGCTCCGGTCGATCCGGTCGAAGGCCGACTTGGTGAGGGCCTCCCAGCGCAGCACGGTCGGGGGTTCGCTCATGGCGCCTGCGTAGCGCAGGGCCACCGGCCGGACCAGGGACGCCCGCCCCGGACCGACCCCGGCCGGTGGTCCCCGACGGGCCGATGAGCCATCCTGGCCTCCCTGCGACGAAGGAGATGCCTTGTCCCTGCTGCGTTTCCTGGGCCTGGGCGGCGACCGCGACGGCAGCCGCAGCCAGGCGGACTCGCGCACGGTCCACCGGATCGCGAGCCAGCTGGAACGGCTCGAGCCCGAGAAGGCCCGCTTCCTGGCCGCGTTCGCCTACGTGCTCGCCCGGGTGGCCAACGCCGACCTCCAGGTGGACGCCGACGAGACCGCCGAGATGGAGAGCCAGGTCCGGGAGCTGGCCGGGCTCGGGCCCGAGGAGGCGGCCCTGGTGGTGGAGATCGCCAAGAGCCAGAACCGGCTCCTCGGCGGCACCGAGAACTACGTCGTCACCCGGGAGTTTCGCGAGATCTCGAGCCAGCAGGAGCGGCTGCGGCTGGTCACCTGCCTCTACGCGGTGGCGGCGGCCGACGGGGGCATCTCCACCGCCGAGGACAACGAGATCCGCACCGTGGGCGAGGAGCTCGGACTGACCCGGCCCGAGATCAACGCCGTTCGTGCCTCGTTCCGCGACCGGCTCGACGTCTTCAAGGGCATGCCCGGCGCGTCTTGACCCCGCCGACTGCGGTCCGCGTGGTCGGGATCGACGCGGCCGTGGCCCCGACCGCCACGGGCCTCGCCCTGGCCGAGTGGCAGCCCTCCGGAACCGTCCTCCACGGCGTCGCCCTGGGACGGAGCCACGATCAGCTCGCACGCGACGCGGCCGACTGGATCGCCGGCGCGACCCGGGCGCTGGTGGCCGTGGACGCGCCCCTGGGCTGGCCCGCTCCCCTGGCCGACACTCTCGGCGGTCACCAGAGCGGGTCTCCGCTCCGGGTGCCGCCGGACCGGCTCTTCCGCCGGGCGACCGATCGCGACGTGCGGGATCGCCTCGGCAAGCAGCCCCTGGACGTGGGCGCCGACCGGATCGCGCGCACCGCCGTGGCGGCCCTCGACCTGCTGGAGCGCATCCGCCGCGGCGCCGGAGCGGCGCTGGCCCTCGCTCCCTCGCCGGCGTTCGCGGGCGACGCCGTCATCGAGGTGTATCCGGCCGGAACCCTGCGGGCCCACGGCCTGCCGGACGGCCGCTACAAGGAGCGGCGTCGGCCGGAGCACCGGGCCCAGCGGGCGGTCCTCCTCGAGGCGCTGGCGGAGCGGATGGCGCTGCCGGCGGAGCGCGGGCTCCTGCTCGACGCCCCGGACGTCCTCGACGCCGCGGTGTGCGTGCTGGCCGCCGCCGATTTCCTGGAGGGGCGCTGCCCCGGGCCGACCGACCCGGCCCTCGCCGCCCGCGAGGGCTGGATCTGGGTGCGGGAGCCCTAGTCGCGGACCAGGAGGAGGGAGCGCGGGTCGAGCGCGACGTGGAGCTTCTCCACGTCCGGATTGTCGTGGTCCTTCAGGGCCCGAAGGCGCACCGCATCCTGGCCCGGCTCGAGCGCCAGCACCACGCTGACCTCGTCGCCGAGGGCCTTCACGCTGTCCGGGATCCCATCGATCCGCTCCTGGGCGCAGCCCAGGGAGACCCAGGCCTCGGCGCCGAGCTCGGCGGCCAGCGCCTTGAGCCCGGACACGGCCTCGGCGGGGAGCGACGTCGCCTCGAAGCCCTCCACCACGATGGCGGCGGGCGGGTTCCCGGCCTCGCTCTCGAGCTTCACGGCCTCGCGGAGCTTGTCGGTGTCGAAGGCGTCGGGCGGGTAGGCGCGGATGCTGCGCAGGCGGTCGACGTCGACGTGCACCCGGGCCTCGTCCTCCAGGTGGGCGGAGGCGGCCAGCTCGTCGAAGACCGTGTCGTAGAAGGCGCGCAGGTGGGCGACGGTCTGGTCGACGGTGATGTGCAGCACCTTCTGGCCGCGGAGCAGGTCGTCGAGCGCTACGCCCACCAGGAAGGAGGTCTTGCCCACGCCGTGGCCGGCCAGGACCACGCCCACGTTGCCGGCGCCGAGCCCCCCGTGGAGGCCCCGCTCGAGCAGGCGGAGCGGACTGCGCGCGTTCAGGAATTTCTTGTACATGGCACCCTCCCCCGACGCGGTCCGCGGCTCAATCCTTGTCCTTCCCGGCCTTGGCCCTGTACTTCTCGACCAGCTCCTCCTGCACCTCGGCCGGCGCGGGGAGATAGCGCGAGAACTCCATCGTGAACTCGGCCTTGCCCTGGCTCACCGACCGCAGGTCGGTGGCGTAGCCGAACATCTCCGCCAGGGGCACCTCGGACTCGAGGCGGCAGAAGCCGTCCTCCTCGGTGGTGCCGATGACCGTGCCCCGGCGCTGCATGACGGTCTTGATGTAGGCGCCCTGGAACTCGTTGGGCCCCTCCACCTCGAGCTTCATGACCGGCTCGAGCACGATCGGCTTGGCCTTCGGGTACACCTGCCGGAAGGCGTCGCGGCCGGTGATCTGGAAGGCCATGTCCGAAGAGTCCACCGAGTGGGAGTTGCCGTCGTTGGCCACGAAGCGGACGCCCACCACGGGGAAGCCGATCAGGCGACCCTTGTCGAGGGCCTGGCGCACGCCCTTCTCCACCGACGGGATGTACTCGGTGGGGATGGCGCCGCCGCGGATCTCGTTCACGAACTCGAACTCGGTGCCGTCCTGGAGGGGCTCGACAAAGCCCGCCACGCGGCCGTACTGGCCCGAGCCGCCGGTCTGCTTCTTGTGGGTGTAGTCGTACTCGGCGCGCTGGGAGATGGTCTCCCGGTAGGCGACCTGGGGCGCGCCCGTCTCCACCTCGACGTTGTACTCGCGCTTCATGCGCTCTACGTACACGTCCAGGTGCAGCTCGCCCATGCCGGAGATCACGGTCTCGCCGCTCTCCTCGTCGACGCCCGCCCGGAAGGTGGGGTCCTCGCGCACGAAGCGGCCCAGGGCCTTGCCCATGTTGTCCTGGGCCTTGTTGTCCTTCGGCTTGATCGAGAGCGAGATCACCGGCGCCGGAACGTGCATGGAGCTCATGGAGATCTGCACCGACTCGTCGGTGAAGGTGTCGCCCGAGGCGCAGTCGATGCCGAAGAGGGCGACGATGTCGCCCGAGGCGGACTCGTCGATGTCTTCCATCTTGTCGGCGTGCATGCGCACGAGCCGCCCCACCTTCACGCGCTTCTTGGTGCGGCTGTTGATGATGCTCGAGCCCTTCTTCAGGGTGCCCTGGTAGACCCGCACGTAGGTGAGCTGGCCGTAGCGGCCCTCGTCGAGCTTGAAGGCCAGGCACACGAGCGGCTTCTGGGGATCGGTGGAGAGGACGATCGGCGCCTCGTCGGCCGAGAGGTCGACGCCGGTGTTCTCCACGTCGAGCGGGCTCGGCAGGTAGCGGGTGACCGCGTCCAGCAGTAGCTGCACGCCCTTGTTCTTGTAGGCCGAGCCCATGAAGACGGGGGTCAGATCCTGGGCGAGGGTGCCCCGGCGGACCGCGTCGTGGATCAGCGCCTCGGTGACGTTCTCCTCGAGGATGGCCTCGGTGAGCTCGTCCGAGAACATCGACACGGCGTCCAGCATGTTCTCGCGGGCGGCCTCGGCCTCGCTGCGGAGGGCCTCGGGGATCTCCTCCTCCACGATGTGCTCGCCGTTGTCGCCCTCGAAGCGCATGGCCTTCATGGTGATCAGGTCGACGACGCCCTGCAGATCGGCCTCGAGGCCGATCGGGATCTGCATCATCACGGCGTTGTGCTTGAGCTTGTCCCGGAGCTGCTCGGTGACCTTGCCCGGGTTGGCGCCGGAGCGATCGAGCTTGTTGATGAAGGCCAGGCGCGGGACCTTGTAGCGCCGCATCTGGCGGTCGACGGTCATGGACTGGGACTGCACGCCGGCCACGCCGCAGAGCACCAGGATCGCGCCGTCGAGCACCCGCAGGCTGCGCTCCACCTCGATGGTGAAGTCCACGTGGCCCGGGGTGTCGATGATGTTGACGTGGTGATCCAGCCACTGGGTGTGGGTCGCGGCCGACGTGATCGTGATGCCGCGCTCCTTCTCCAGCTCCATGAAGTCCATGGTGGCGCCGTCGCCTTCCTTGCCGCGGACCTCCTGGATGCGGTGGATGCGGTTCGTGTAGTACAGGATCCGCTCGGTCAGGGTGGTCTTCCCCGAGTCGATGTGGGCGCTGATCCCGATGTTCCGGATTCGCGAGAGGTCCTTGATCATGATGGCGGCGGAGATTAGCCGGCGGCGGTCGGACGGGCACCCCCGAGGGCCGGTCCGTCTTGCGCTGCTGCCCCCCGTTCCCCGGGGTGGTTAGTGGTTCAGGATCTCGTCGATCGCCTCCAGGATGGCAGCCACCTCCTGGAAGGCCCGCAGGGTCTCCCGCGCCTTCACGGGTCGCCCCGCGCGGACCAGAGCGGCCCGCTCCATTTCCAGGGCCGACAGTCGCTCTACGACGTGCCGCCGGATCCGGTCCAGCCGCTCTCGCTCGCGCAACGGTAGTGTGCCTCCCCCGAACCCGCCGGTCGCATCGTCACCGACATTTCGCGAAATTGACCGCGAGGGAATCGGCGATCGGTGAGCCCCGTCACGCAGGGGGGCGAACCGAATGAATCAGTGTAGCGGGCTTGCCCCCACAGTCGCAGCGGAATTCCACAGCCGCAGCGTAGCCCCCACAGGGACGGGCTTCTTCCGACGTCCGGTCAGGGCGTCGAAGGCCGTGGTGGTGGCAATCGCCAGGGAGAAGAGCGAGCGCAGGGGGAAGCGCGGGAGTGGCAGGGGACCGGCAACGTCCCCACCCGCCTCGGCCGCGGCCTCGAGCGCCGCGTGGGGGAGCCGCGCGTAGACTTCGGTCACGCAGTCGGCGCCGCCCGGGGCCAGGGCCCCGCCGCGCCCGCGCAGGCGCGTCCACTGGCCGCGCGGGCGCTCCGCCGCCGCCTGGCCCGCGCGCTCCGCGAAGAAGCGGTCGACCTCCGCCTCGGCGCCCGCCGCCAGCGCGCGGACCATGGCGGCCCCGAGCGCCATCCGAGCCAGCTCGCGCGGGGCCGAGGCCGCGTGGAGCGGGTCGCTGTCCTCGCCGAGGCGAGCGCTGACCTCGAGGCCGCGCAGGGTGGTCAAAGACTCGTCCGCGGCGTAGCGGTGGGCCAGCTCGTGGGCGAGCACCGTGGGCAGCGCGCCGCGGGAGGCGGGCCGGGGCGTCATCAGCACGAGCCGCGTCGCGGCGGGCCCCAGCGTCAGGTACTGGCTCCACGGGCCCGCCAGCCGGGCTCCCAGCCCGCGCCGGAAGCGCACCCGCGGCAGGCGGCCGTAGTCCCGATCCACGAGGGCCTCGAGATGCGGCCGCAGGCGCTCCGCCTCGGCCTTCAGCGCGGCGTCGTCCGCGAGCTCGGCGCCGGCGGGTGCGGGCGGCCGGCGGTCCAGGAGATTCGAGACGCGGTCGAGCAGGGCCCGGACGTCGCCGGGCCCGGGCCGGCTCATGCCGGATCGGGGAGATCGGCGGCAGGATCGAGCCGGTCGCCGGCGGCGAGGCCCGCCTCGGCGGCCGGCAGCTTCTTGCCGGCCGGCAGCCGCACCCGCTCGATCGAGAGCGTGCCGTCCCGAGCCGACACGAGCATGCGTCCATCCCGGAAGCCCGCGACGTGGCCCGGCGGGCCGGCGGGCGGGTCGGCCTCGCGCCGGCCCCCGAACAGGCGCACGGGCCGGTCCCGCCAGCGGGCGTGGGCCCCGGGATTGGGGTCGCAGCCCCGGATCAGGCGGTCGAGCGCGTCGGCCGGACGCGACCAGTCCACGGCCGCCGCGGCGTCGTCGAGCAGTCCCTGGTGGCTGGCGCCGGCCTCGTCCTGGGGCGTCGCCGTGGCGCTGCCGTCGGCGACGGCGTTCGCGGCCTCCAGCATGGCGGCGACCCCCAGCGGGTAGAGCTTGTCGTAGTAGAGCGACGCCGCCGTATCGGTGGGGCCGATCGCGACGCCGCCCTTCTGGACCACGATGGGCCCGGTGTCGACGCCGGCGTCCGGCCGGAAGACCGTGACCCCGGTCTCGCGGGCGCCGAGGATGATCGACCACGGGATCGCCGAGCCTCCGCGGTAGGCGGGCAGCAGGGACGGATGGAAGCAGAGCGAGCCGTGGCTCGGCGCGTCGACCATCTCCGGCGGCAGGAAGGCGGTGACGTAGGCCAGCACGTTCAGCTCGGCGCCGAGGGCGCGGTACTCCGCGACCCGCTCCGGCATGGCCCGGCCCTTGCGGCGGAAGTGCCTGTAGCGGAAGAGCGGGAGGCCGCGGCGCTCGGCCTCGGCGGCCAGGGGGTCCGGCCGGGCACCCTCGGGCGGCGCGTAGACGCCCACGACCGCGTGGCCCGCGTCGAGGAGGCCGGTCAGCACGTCGCGCCCGAAGGGCGCCTGTCCGAAGACGGCCACGCGCAGCGCCATGGCGCCGGACGGTAGCTCAGCGGCCCCCGCCCTGCGTCGCTCAGCGGGCCCCGGACCGGTCTCCCACCTCCCCGTGGACCCGCGCGGGGATGCCGTAGGCGAGGCGGTGGGGAGGCACGTCGCGGGTGAGCACGGAGCGCGCGCCCACCACGCTGTGGTCGCCGACGGTGACGCCGCGGAGCACCGTCACGTCCGAGGCGATCCAGACGTGGTCCCCGATGGAGACCGGCGCCACCTGCTCGGGCCTCGCGTCGTCGAAGTCGTGCTGGTCGGCGTCGAACACCCGGCTCCCCGGCCCGATCCAGGCGCGCCGGCCCAGGCGCACCTCGCGCTTGGCGCTCACGTGGGCGGCGTTCAGGAAGCTCTCGGGCCCGAGCTCGATCCGGGCGTTCTCGAAGGCGATCACGTGGACCGCCCCCAGCTCGGTGCGCAGCCAGGTATCGGGGCCGATCTCCACTACCGCACCCGGGCCGAGCTGGAAGTGCAGCGCGCCCCGCAGCCGCTCCGTCACCACCCCCGAGGCGATCCGCAGCCGCGCCCCCGGCGCCAGCACGTAGCGGGCGAAGGCCAGGTTGGGGCTGGCCCCGGGCTCGATCTCGAGCCCCGGGTGCAGGGCGACGACCAGACGCAGGCGCAGGCGATCGAGCCGCGAGACGGCGCGCAGGTAGGTGCGGAAGAGGAGGCCGCGCAGATCGGCCGGCCGGCGGCTAGCCGGCCTGGGACTGGCCCTCGCGGAGCCGGAACGTGATGAAGCCGTGGGTGGGGTCGTAGGGGGAGAGACCGACCTGCACCCGATCGCCGGGGATCACCCGGATCCGGAAGCGGCGCATGCGGCCGGAGAGCTGGGCGGTGACCTGCTGGCCGGTCTCGAGGGTGATCTGATAGCGACCCCCACCGAGGATCTTGTCCACGGAGCCAGTCGCTTGGATCAAATCGTCTCGTGCCAAAAGCAGTTTCCCTCCAGGGCCGAGAATTTAGCACGGGCGGCCCCTGCCGCACGCCCCGTGCTAGCTTCTCGGCCCCCGGAGAGGTGCCGGAGTCCGGTTGAACGGGCCTGACTCGAAATCAGGTGATGGCGCAAGCCATCCGTGGGTTCGAATCCCACCCTCTCCGCCACGGCTCCTCCCAGCACCCTCATCCTCCCAACACTTCGAGACTGGGATGGAATCCCTTCGGATTCGAGTCGGCGGGACGCGGCGCCGATAGGCAGGAGGGCCCTCTTGCTCGGGGTCTTCGGCTTCCCCAGACTGGATGGACCGATGGACGGATGCCCGCCATGAGGGCCCAGGCCCCGAGGATGCGTTGCCTCTCCGCGCTGCTGCTGGCCGGCCTGGTGGCGCAGACCGCGGTCGCCGCGAGCCACCCGGCCCTCCCGGTCCACTCGGGCGTGAGCCACGCGCCGCCCGCGGAGGAAGGGGAGCACGGACACGATCCCGTAGCCTGCTCCCTCTGTCCCCTCGCGGCCGTCTCCGAGGCCGGCCTCCTCGGCTCCCCCCTCGTGCTCCCGTGCTGCACCCGTATGATCCGACACCGCGCGGATGCGATCCCAGCGCCGCCGGACATGGCCCCTTGGTGCGGGGTCGCGTCCCGCGCCCCACCCTCCCCGGCGAGCGCCTGAGCCGAGACGCGTCCGCCTGCGCGGGCGCGCTGCGAAATCCCCCGCCGGGTCACAGGAGCGGACTCGGCGGTGCGTTGCATGGTGTCGCTCCCCAGGGACCCGAGCCGCTGGGGCGTCGCCGCGGCGCGAGGAGACGAGACATGGGAACGACGAGAGCGCTCGGCGTCCGATCCGTCGCGGACGGGGTCGGGGGCATGGGCTCCACGGTGTGCGCGCTGCACTGCCTCGCGAGGCCCGCCCTGAGCTGGGCGGGGACGGCATTGCCGGGCCCACGTTCGCAGCTTCAGGGCTCGCCGGAGCCCCGTAGGAGGTCTCTCCTGGCGCTCGCGTGCGTCGCCGCCGCCCTGTCGGCCGCTCCGGCGGCGGCCGAGGGGGACGACGCGCGCCACCAGCACGTCGCACCGCACGGCGGTACCCTCATCGTATTCGGCGAAGAGTTCGCCCATCTGGAGCTGGTCCTCGATCCGGAGACCGGGAAGGTCACGGCGTACGTCCTCGACGGGGAGGCGGAGCGCGGCGTCCCCGTCCAGCAAGCCTCCCTGGGGATCGACGTCCAGCCGGAAGGCGGAAGCCGCTTCACCGTGGGGCTCGTGCCGGTGGAGAACGTGCTCACCGGCGAGACCCGCGGCAACACGTCGCAGTTCGCGGGTCGCTCCGACCGGCTGAAGGGGCTGCGCCGCTTCGAGGGCGAGGTCCGCCGGCTCGAGGTCAAGGGGCAGCGCTTCGAGGGCGTGTCCTTCCGATTCCCGGAAGGCAACGAAACCCACGAGGACCACGAGGACCACGAGGACCACGAGGACCACGAGGACCACGAGGAGGAAGCGCCGTGACCGAGGAGGCTCCCCAGCGAGCGGCCATGGCCCGGGAGCGGCCGCGCTACTGGCGCTGGCTCAAGTACGCGGTGATCGCCGTCTACCTGTTGGGGCTCGCCCTGGCGCCGCAGCTGATGTCCCTCAGCTTCCGCAGCACGCCGGCGGTCGCCGAGGCCGAGCTCGAGGGAGAAGAGCGGGAGCGCTTCGAGACGGTCTCCTGGGAGCTCCTCGGCGGCTTCGCCTACGACTTCGCGACCCCGGGCCTGCTCGAGGACCCGTCCCCCGAGGTCCTGGCCGAGCGCCACGAGCGTCTCTTCCCGGCCGAGGTGCGCGCGCTCGACCAGAGCCCGGTCGCGGTGCGCGGCTTCGTGCTTCCCATCGCGATGCAGGACGGGCGCGTCACGGAGTTCATCCTCGCCGCCAAGAACGAGATCGGCTGCTGCTTCGGCGACGGGCTCTCCATGAACCAGTGGATCCATGTCGCCGCTCCGGAGGGCCGCGCCTTCGATCTCAAGCCGCTGGCCGTCGCCACGGTGCTGGGCCTGCTCGAGGTCGGCGAGGAGGTGGATCGGGGCGTCGTCCTGAGCCTCTATCGCATGCGCGGGGCGACGGTCCGCGCCGGGTGACCCAGGCCCTCCGCATCGACGGGCTGCGCAAGAGCTACGCCACGCCGGAGGGCACCCTGCAGGCCGTGATCGATCTGCCGGCCTTCTCGCTGGCGGAGCGCGAGCAGGTGGCGCTCCACGGGCGGAGCGGCTGCGGCAAGACCACGCTGCTCCATCTCATCGCCGGCATCCTCCGCCCCGACGCCGGCCGCATCTTCGTGGCGGACGCGGAGATGACGGGCCGCCGCGAGGGCGAGCGGGACCGCCTGCGCGGCCGGCTGGTGGGCTACGTCTTCCAGAGCTTCAACCTGCTGGCGGCCTACTCCGCCCTCGAGAACGTGCTCCTGGCCATGCACTTCGGCGCTGGCGAGGACGAGGATCGCGCGAAGCACCTCCTCGAGCGGGTGGGGCTCGCGGACCGCATGCACTACCGGCCTGCGCAGCTCTCCCTGGGGCAGCGTCAGCGGGTGGCCGTCGCGCGGGCGCTCGCGAACCGGCCGGCCCTCGTCCTCGCGGACGAGCCCACGGGCAACCTCGATCCGGCCAACGCCGCCTCGGCGCTCGCCCTGCTGCGGGAGACCGCCGCGGAGGTGGGCGCCGCCCTGCTGCTGGTGAGCCACGACCAGGACGTCCTGGGCGCCTTCGAGCGCTGCGAGGCGTTCGACGCCCTCGCCCGGCCGGGGACGGCCTCGTGAGGGCGGGTCTGACGCTGCTGGTACGCCGCAGCCTGCGGGAGCACGCCTTCTCGTCCTGCATCACGATCGCCTCCGTCGCCCTGGCGACAGGCCTCGTCCTGGCCGTCTTCGCCATCCAGAAGCAGAGCCTGCGCGCCTTCACCGCCGGGCCGCTGGGCTTCGACGCCGTCCTCGGGGCCCGCGGGAGCCAGCTCCAGCTGGTGCTGAACGCGGTCTTCCACCTCGAGACCTCCCCCGGTAACATCCCGTGGGCGCTGTACGAAGCGATCGCCCGCGACCCCCAGGTCGAGCGTGCCATTCCCTACGCCGTCGGCGACAACTATCGCGGCTTCCGCATCGTCGGGACCCTGGGCGAGCTCTTCAGCGAGACGCGCGCCGGGAGCGGCCCTACACTGCGCATCGCCGCGGGCGGGCGACTCTTCGATCCGGCGCAACAGGAGGCGGTGATCGGAAGCCGCGTCGCACGGGAGACCGGACTGGACCCGGGAGACTCGTTCCATCCCTATCACGGTCTCGTGTTCGACGAGGACGCCCGCCACGCCGAGGAGTACGTGGTCGCGGGCATCCTCGAGCCGAGCAACACGCCCGCCGACCGCGTGATCTGGATCCCCCTGGAAGGGATCTACCGCATGGCGGGTCACGTGCTCCGGGGCGCGGGCGAGACCTACGAGGCGGCCCCGGGCGCGGCGATCCCCGACGAGCACAAGGAGGTCAGCGCCGTGATGCTGGAGCTCGCGGCTCCCCAGGCGGGCTTCTTCCTGGACCAGACCATCAACAAGCAGGGGAAGGTCGCGACGCTGGCCTGGCCCATCGGCCGGGTGATGGCGGAGCTCTTCGACAAGCTCGGCTGGGCCATCCGCGTGCTCGGGCTCGTGGCCTACCTGGTCGTCCTCGTCGCGGCCGGCTCGATCCTCGCCAGCATCGTGAACACGATGCAGCAGCGGCGCCGCGACTTCGCTGTCCTGCGCGCGCTGGGAGCACGCCGCCGCACCGTCTCGGCGGCGATCGTCGGGGAGGCCGCCAGCATCGGCGCGCTCGGTGCCGCCCTCGGCTACGTCGTCTACGCGGGGATCTTCGCCCTGGCCCGGACCCTCGTGCGCAGCGAGACGGGCGTGGTGCTGGGCCCGTGGGTCTGGCACCCGGTCTTCGCCATCGCCCCCGCCGCGGTGGTGCTCCTGGCGGCGCTCGCCGGCGCCATCCCCGCCCGGCTGGCCTACCGCACCGACGTCGCCCACCACCTCGTGCCTCCGAGCTGACCCCATGGTGGATTTCCTCTTCAGCCTGGTTCCCGAGACCGCGTGGGTCTTCTACGAGGGCTCTCTCTACATCTTGCTGGGATTCGCCATTGCCGGGCTGCTCCACGAGTTCCTGCCCACCGACCTGATCGCCCGCCACCTGGGCCGCGACAACCCGCGCTCCATCGCCACGGCGGCGCTCTTCGGCGCCCCGATCCCCCTGTGCTCGTGCGGGGTCCTGCCCGCGGCGGCGGCCCTGCGGCAGAAGGGGGCCGGACGTTCGCCCACGATGGCCTTCCTGGTCTCGACCCCGGAGACCGGCGTCGACTCGATCGCCCTCACCTACGGCCTGCTCGGCGGCGTCATGGCCATCGTGCGTCCGGTGGTGGCGGTGCTGACGGCGCTCGTCGCCGGGCTGCTCTCGATGCTGCTCCCGGGCGAGCACCCGGTCGACGACGCGGCGCTGCGCGATCTCCCGCTGCACGCCCACGAGCACGCCCACGGGCACGAGCGCGGGCACGACAGCGTGTCCGGGGACCCCGAGGAGCAGGCCGGAGACGGCGCGTCGGCCCCCCTGCAGACCCTGCGGCAGCGGCTGCGACGCGCGCTGGACTACGGCTTCGGAACGCTGCTCGACGACCTGGCCTTCTGGCTCCTCGTCGGAATCCTCCTCACCGGCGTCCTCTCCGCGGCCCTGCCCGACGACTTCTTCAGCGCCGCGCTGGGCCTCGACCGGGGCCTGCTGCCGATGCTGCTGGTGATCCTGGCGGGCGTGCCGCTCTACCTGTGCGCCAGCGCCTCCACCCCCGTCGCCGCGGCCCTGGTGGCGAAGGGCCTCTCGCCGGGCGCCGCGCTCGTCTTCCTGCTCGTGGGCCCGGCCACCAACGCGGCCACCATCGCGGTGGTGGGCCGGCTGCTGGGAGGCCGCCAGCTCCGCATCTACCTGGGCTCCATCATCGGCGTCGCGATCGTCGCCGGCCTGCTCCTCGATGCCCTGGCGGCCGACATGGTGCGCCAGGCCACCCTGGGCGCCCGGGGCGACGGGGACGGCGAGACCCTCACGGTGCTCAAGGTCCTCGCGGCACTCGCCTTCGTGTCCCTCCTGGCGCTCTCCGGACACCGCACCCGCTTTCGGGAGGGCATCCACGACCTGCGGGACCAGACGACGCGCTTCGGCGAGGCCCTGCGGAGCTTCGAGGCGCGGCGCCTGGTGAGCCCGCCCTTCCTGGGCGGGGCGGCGCTCCTCCTCGTCCTGGCCCTCCTTCCCAACGCGTTCCTCGTGGTCGATCCCGGCCACCGGGGAATCGTGCAGCGCTTCGGCCGGGTGGTGGCCGGCGATCTGGCGCCGGGGCTGCACTGGCACTGGCCACCGCCCATCGGACGCGGCACCGCGGTGGACGTGGAGCGCGTGCGCGAGGTGGCCGTCGGAGCGAGCGCTCCCGGAGGCGCGTTGAGCCTGGGCGCCGACAGCTACTACATCACCGCCGACGAGAACGTGATCGACGTTCGGGGCGTGCTGCACTACCGGGTGAGCGACCCGGTGCGCTTCGCGCTGGGGCTCGAGAGCGGCGCCCCCCTCCTCGAGAGCCTCGCGCGACGCGAGCTCGTCCGGATCGCCGCCGCGACCCCCATCGACACGCTCTACACCACTGCCCGCAGCGCCACGGAGGAGGCCTTCCGGCGCGCCGTCGCCCGGCGCGTCGACGCCCAGGCCCTCGGCATCGAGATCCTCGACGCGCGCCTGCTGGACGTCCACGCCCCTCCCAACGTCCACGACTCCTTCCGGGACGTCGCGAGCGCCGTGGAGGACCGGGAGCGGGAGATCCACGAGGGGAACGCCTACGCCGCCGAGATCACCACCGAGGCCGAAGGCGAGGCCAGCGCGGTCCGGGAGCAGGCCCGCGCCGACGCCGCCCGCGCCCGTGCGCTGGCCCAGGGCAGCACCGCCGCGTTCGTGGGCATCTCGAGCGTGCACGAGCAGCATCCGCAGGTCACGGAGACCCGCCTCTATCTCGAGACCCTCGAGCGGGCGCTCGCCGCGCCGCACAAGTACGTCCACGGCGCTTCGGGCAGCGGCGGCGAGCTCGACCTGTGGATCGGCGGGACGGAGAGGCCGCCGCCTGCGCCCGAGCGACCGGGGGCGAGCCGCCAGAGAGCCCTGCCGCCCTTCACCGTCAGGGGGAGCCCATGAGGGCCTTGATCGCGATCACCGGAATCCTGCTGCTCGCCCTCCTCGGCCTCACGGCCGCCATCGTCGTGGACGAGACCGAGCACGTGGTCGTCACCCAGTTCGGCCGGCCGGTGGCGGTGCACAGCGAGGCGGGGCTCTACATCAAGGCACCGGCCCCGCTCCAGCGGACCACACGCTTCGACAAGCGCATCCTCTTCTCGCCCGGCCTGGAGACCGAGCTCCTCACGGCCGACAAGAAGAACGTTCTCGTCTCCACCTACCTCTCCTGGCGCATCGCCGATCCCCTGAAGTACCTGACGACGCTGCGCACCCGGGACTTCGCCGAGGCCCGGCTCCGGGCGCTCGTGCAGTCCGAGCTCGGGAGTGCCCTGGGCGACCTGCCTTTCGACGCGCTCGTGCCCGCGGACAGCGACGGCGCCGGCCTGGCCCAGCTCGAGCAGCGCGTGCACGCGGCCTCCTCCCGGGTGGCGGCGAGCGACTTCGGGATCGAGGTCACAAGCCTCGGGATCACGCGCCTCTCGTTCCCCACCCAGAACCTGACGAGCGTCTTCGCGCGCATGCGGGCGGAGCGCGAGCGCATCGCCCGCGGCTTCCGGTCCGAGGGCAAGTCCGAGGCCCAGAAGATCCGCGCCAAGGCCGACCGCGAGCGCGCGGACATCCTCGCCACCGCCGAGGCCGAGGCGGCGCGACTGCGCGGCGCGGGGGAGGCGGACGCGGCGCGCACCTACGCCGAGGCCTACGGAGACCACGCGGAGTTCTACGCCTTCCTCCGCACCCTGGAGAGCTACGAGAAGGTCCTGAACGGAAACACCACGCTCGTGCTGCCGGCCGACTCGCCCTTCCTGGAGCTGCTCCTGTCGCGCCGCCCCCCTTCGGCGGGCACCGAGGGCCGATGAGCGGGCGGCTCCGGATCGCGCGCTGGGGCCTGGGCTTCCTCGTCGCCACGGTCTACGTGGCGCTCGGCGTCTACAGCGTCGACTCCGACGAGAGCGCGGTCGCCTTCGTCTTCGGCCGCGCCGTGGGCCGGGACACCCTGCCGGGCATCCACTGGAACCCGCCCTGGCCCTTCGGGCGCGTGGTCGTCGCGAAGGCCGCGACGAACTTCGTGATGCCCATCGGCTACCGGATCGTGCCGACGGCCGGCCGACGCATCTCGGACCTCTGGCTCACGGGCGACACGAACATCGTGAGCGGACGCCTCAACGTGCAGTACAGCATCGAGAGCCTGACGGACTACCTGGTGGCCCACGAGAATCCCCGGGAGCTGCTGCGCTCCGCCGGGGAGCGGGTGCTCACGCGCTTCCTCGTCTCCGAGGGCGTCGACGGCGTCCTGGCCAGCCGCCGCGCCGAGCTGCGCTCCGCCGTCCGCGAGGGCGTCCAGGCGCTCCTCGAGGCCGAGGGCGTCGGGATCGCCGTGCAGTCGGTCACCATCGTGGAGCTCGCGCCACCCCGCGAGGGTCGGGTCCGGGACGCGTTCCAGGACGTGCAGAACGCGAGCGCGGATCGGGAGCGCGCGGCCCTGGAGGCGCGGGCCTATCGGCGTCAGGTCCTCGCCGAGGCCGAGGGCGAGGCGGAGCGGCTCCTCTCGCAGGCGCGCGCGGATCGCCACCGGCGGATCGAGCTGGCCAAGGGCGAGACGGAGCGCTTCCTCGCCCTGGCGCGCGAGCACGCCCGGGCGCCGCGCGTCACGGAGCAGCGGCTCTACCTCGAGACGCTGGAGCGGCTCCTGCCCAGCCTCGAGACCTACGTGGTCGACTCGGGGGAGGACGGCGCGGTGAACCTGCGAGTGGTGCGATGAAGCCGACGACCGGGACGGCGCGCGGGGCGCCGTGGGCGGCCGTGCTCCTGGCCCTGGGCGTGGCGGCCTGCGGGAGCGAGCCGGCGCCGGAGTCCCGCCCGCTGGTCATGGTCTCCGTGCTGCCCCAGAAGTACGTGGTCGACCGCCTCGCGAACGAGCTCGTCCGCGTGGAGTCGATGATCCCGCCCGGTGCGAGCCCCGTGACCTACGAGCCCTCGCTGGCGAAGATGACCCTGCTCGAGCGCGCCGATCTCTACGTGAAGGTGGGACACCCCCACTTCCCCTTCGAAGAGGCCTGGCTGGGCCGGATCCTGGCGGAGACGCCCGACTTTCCGGTCGTGGACGGATCGGCCGGCGTGGAGAGCCGGGAGGAGGATCCGCACGTGTGGGTGGCGCCCCGCCACGTGGAGAAGATGGCCATCGGCATCGAGGCCGCGCTCGAGGAGCTCCTCCCCGATCGCCGCGAAACGCTGCGGGCCAATCTCGCCGCGTTCCGCGCCGAGATCACGGCGCTCGACGAGGAGATCCGCGCGCTCCTGGCCGACCGGGAGGGAGGGAGGTTCCTCGTCTTCCATCCCTCCTGGGGCTACTTTGCAGACGCCTACGGTCTCGAGCAGGTCGCGATCGAGCACGAGCACAAGGCGCCCGCCCCCCACAAGCTCGCCGACCTGATCGAGACGGCCCGGAAGGAGGGCGCCCGGGTGGTCTTCGTGCAGCCGCAGTTCGACCCGGCCGCGGCCGAGACCCTGGCGCGCGAGATCGGCGCCCGGGTCGAGCCCCTCGACCCCCTGGCCTACGACTGGCCGGCGAACCTGCGCCGAGCAGCGCGCGCCCTGGCGGAGGGCACGGCCGAGTGACGAGCCCGGCTGCCGAGCTGGCCGGCGTGTCGGTGTCGCTCGGCGGCAATCCCGCCCTCGAGGACGTAAGCCTCCGGATCGAACCCCGCGACTATCTCGCCATCCTCGGCCCGAATGGCGGCGGGAAGACCACCCTGCTGAAGGTGCTGCTCGGCCTCGTCGCGCCCGACCGCGGCGAAGTGCGCGTCCTCGGCAAGCCACCCCGCCAGGCGCGCGGGGAGGTGGGCTACGTCCCGCAGTACGTGCGCTTCGATCTCGGGTTCCCGATCCGGGTACGCGACGTCGTGCGCATGGGGCGGCTCGGAGCCTCGCAGCTCGGGCGCGTCGGCCCCGCGGACCTGGCGTTCGTGGGCGGCGCCCTCGAACGGGTCGAGATGGGACCTCTCGCCGAGCGGCCCATCGGCGCGCTCTCGGGCGGCCAGCTCCAGCGCGTACTGATCGCGCGCGCCCTGGCGCAGCAGCCGAAGCTGCTGCTGCTCGACGAGCCCACGGCGAGCCTCGACCAGCGCATCGGCCGCAGCATCTGGGAGCTCTTCGAGGAGCTCTCCCAGGAGATGGCCGTGGTGGTGGTGTCCCACGACGTCGGCGCCATCTCGCGCTACGTGCGCGGCGTGGCCTGCCTGAACGGCCGCCTCCACGCGCACCCGTCGAAGCAGCTCACCCCGGAGATCCTCGAAGCCACCTACGGGTGTCCCGTGGACCTCCTGGCCCACGGGCATCCCCATCGCGTGCTCGAGCCCCACGAGGAGACCTGATGCTCGAAGCCCTCACGCTGCCCTTCTTCCAGCGCGTCCTCATCGCGGGCCTGCTGGCGAGCGTGGCCTGCGGCGTGATCGGAAGCTACGTCGTCGCCAAGCGCATCGCCTCGATCTCGGGGGGGCTCTCCCATGCCGCCTTCGGCGGCGTGGGTCTCGGCTATGCGGCCGGCTTCCCGCCCATCCTCGGCGCCGCCGGCTTCGGTCTGCTGGCGGCCCTCGTGGTCGGGATCGCCCAGCGGCGTTTCGCGTCGGGCCTCGACACCCTGATCTCCATGGTGTGGGCGGTCGGGATGGCGCTCGGGATCGTGCTCGTCTCCCTGACGCCGGGCTACGCACCGGATCTCATGAGCTACCTCTTCGGCAGCCTGCTCTTCGTTCCGTGGGAGTACGTGGCCGTTGTGGGGGCCCTCGACCTGGTCGTCCTCGCGGCGGTCGCGCTCTTCCACCGCTACTTCGAGGCCGTCTGCTTCGACGAGGAGTACGCGGAGGTCGCGGGCGTTCCGGCCGAGGGCGTCTTCCTCGCCCTGCTGGGCCTCGCCGCCCTGGCGATCGTGACCCTCATCCGCGTGGTGGGCGTGATCCTGGCCATCGCGCTGCTGACGGTCCCGCCGGCCGCAGCCCGCCCCTGGGTCAAGAGCCTTCCGGGCATGATGGCCGTGGCGATCGGGATCTGCGCCGCGAGCACGGTCGGCGGGCTCTTCCTCGCCTACGGTCTCGGGAGCACCTTCGAGGTCTCGCTCCCGCCGGGCCCGGTGACGATCCTGCTGGCGGCGACGATCTACCTGCTCTCGGTGGCATCGCGCGCCGCCCTGGAGCGCCGCCACCCGCGCGTCGCCGCCGCCTGATCCAGGCGGGACCCCCGCCACCCCGACCCCTCAGCGGCACCCCGCCCAGCGCGAGACCACCCGCGCGGGAGCCGCGCTCCCCCGCGCGTCGCCTCCGGGACCGAGCCCGGCGTCGCCGCCCAGGCTGTCCGGGAGCGAGACGGACAAGAGGCCGTCCGGCTCGGGGGGAAGTCCGTCCCGCCCCGCCACCACGAAGCTGCCGGCGGTCTCGCCTCCCCGGCGGGCCGCGCAGCGCTCCCGCAGCAGCCGGCCAGCGTCGACCACGCGCTCGGGGAGCCGGATGAGCTCGGCGACGAGGTCCGTGTCGCCCGCATCGATGTTGACCTGACCGTCGATCCCGAGCTGGGAGGACGCGCTGATCTCGCCGTCGGCCTCCACGAGCAGAAGGCCCGCCACCAGGGCGATGTTGCCGCCCCGACCCTCGGTGGCCTGGGCGACGATGCGGCCGCCGTCCTCCAGGATCACGAAGTCGGGATCGATGTCGATGTTGCCGCCAGCGCCGGCGCCTCCGGTGACGGAGGTGCTGATGGACGCGTCGGTGAGGGTCAGGAAGCGTCCCGCCCGGATCGCGATGTTGCCGCCGGCGGCGCGCGCGGCCTCGGTGCGGACCGCCGCGTCGACGAGGTCGATGCGCTCCTCGAAGAAGAGCCCGATCTGCCCGGCGTCGCCGCGGCCGGTGCTCGCGGCGACCACCTCGGCCCCCTCGCCGACCCGCAGCAGCGCGCCGCGCAAGGTCACGTCGCCCCCGGCGCCGGCCCCCTGGGTGGACGCCGAGACCAGGGCCCCGTCCTCGATCCGGATCTGCGGGGCCTCGACCGCGACCCGGCCCGCCGCCCCCGTGCTGCCGTCGAAGGCCTCGGTGCTCACCCGCGAGCCCGGGCCGGTGATCTCCACGCGCTCTTCGGCCCGGATCTCCACCGCCCCGCCGTCGCCGCTGCGGAAGGCGTCGCTGCGGACGCCCCCACCGTCCCGGATCTCCACGCGGTCGGCGTCGAGGGTGATCGGGCCCGCGTCGCCGCGGCCGTCGCTCGAGGTGGCGACGAGGGCCCCGTCGCGGATCTCGATCCGGGGCGCCTCGAGGCGGACGGCACCGGCATCGCCGCTGCCGGCGGAGGTGATCGAGGTGATCGAGGAGGGGATGCCGGCGGGGTCCGTGCCCTCGACGCGAATGAAACGCCCGGCGCGGATATCGACGATCCCCGCGTCGCCCGCGCCGTCGATCGTGTTGGCCCGGATCCCGGCGCCGTCGAGCACCTCGAGCTCTCCGGCCCGGATCCGCAGGCTGCCGCCGTTGCCGGCGTCCGCCGTCCCGGCCGCGATGCTCGCCTCTCCGACCACACGCAGCCGTGGCGTCTGGATGTCGATGTCGCCGGCCTCCGCGGCACCCAGGGTGATGCTCAGGATCTGGCTCGGGGCTCCCGCCACCCCCTCGATCTCCACCTCCTCGCGAGCCCGGATCACTACGTCGCCAGCGGGCACGCGGCCGGCGAGCGTCGCCGAGCTCAACACGCCGCCGTCGCGGACCGTCAGGCGATCCACGTCGACGGAGATCGTTCCGATGGTCTCGCGCGACGCGGCGGGCGCGGCGAGGAGGAACAGATCGAGGGGGGTGTTGAGCACGAGGCCGGCGGCGATCTCGACGACACCCCCGCGGAGGGTGAGGTCGGCCGAGTCGGTGGAGATGCGAGACAAGTCGCTTCCGACGAAGATCGTCTCGGCCTCGACCTCGATGCCCAGGGCGTCGCCGGTGGCGTCCGCCTCGGTGCTGAGGGCGCCGCCGTTCACGATGCGCAGCGACCCGGCATCGATGCGGACCTGGCCGGCCCGTCCCAGGACGGGGGGCGGGCCCGGCCCGCCTCCGCCCAGCTCGCGGCTGGCGGTCCCGAGCGCGCCGCCGTCGAGCAGTAGATTGCGGGCCTGCACCTCCAGGGAGGGCAGCCCGGCCCCGACGCCGCCGGTGTCGCCGGGCCCCTGGGTGACGACCTGGACGAGGCTGATCGAGCCCGTGGTGGTCTGGATCTCCACGTCGGCCTCGGGCGCCACGATCCGGATCCGGCCCGTCTCCCCGGCTCCGCTGGACGACGCGATCACCGCTGCCCCCGACCCGACGAACAGCCGTCCCTCGGCGGGTAGCGTGATCGCGATCTCGCCCCCGGTCCCGGCGCCGAAGCTCGCGGTGAAGACGCGGGCGTCGCCCTCGAGCCGGATCTGCGGGGCGGCGAGGGTAACGGCCCCGCCCGCCTGGCCGTCGGCTGCCGAGAGCACCTGGGCCCCGCTCGCGAGCCCGATCGACGCGCTCGCGTCGAGCGCGATCGGAGCGGCCAGGAAGTTCCCGAATCCCGTGCGCACCTCCGTGTCGACCGAGAGCGCGACCTCCCGGCCGCTCAGCCGGATCGCGCCCCCGGCGCCGTCGGCCGTTCCGTCGGCGTCGACGAGCGCGTTGAGCAGGGAGAGGCGGCCCGTCGCCTGCAGGTCGACCGAGCGCGGCGCTCCGGCCACGGCGCCACCCCGGGAGCGCAGCTCCGTATCGAACAGGAGCACGTCGGTGCCCCGGATGACGATCTGCCCGTTGCGCGCGGCCGAGCCCACGTCGAGGACGACGCCGCGCTCGCCCAGGAAGAAGAGGGAGGCGAAGCCGTCGGTGCGCACCGATCCGTTCCGTGCGATCACCTCGATCCGCCCGCCGGGCGCCGTGAGGGAGGCCGGGCCGAAGTAGGTGAACAGGCTGGCATCCCGGAGCGTGACGGCGTTGGCGACCAGCCCGAGCGTCTCCCCCTCGGGCACCGCCAGGTCGCTGCCGAGCAGGTCGATCTCGCCCCGGTTGCTCGAGAGGAAGCCGAAGGCCGGGGGCGGCTCCGCCAGCGACAGGACCGGGACCGCGTCGCTCCCCCGGGAGAAGAAGACCTGTCCGTCGGAGAAGACGAGGCCGTCGGCCGTGGTGGCGCGAAACGAGCCGTCCACGTCGAGGCGCGCGCCGGGACCGAAGAGGATCCCGGCCGGATTGACCAGATAGAGGCTGGCGTCGGCTCCGAGGCGGCCATCGATGGTCGACGCCGCCTCGGTGACCCGGGCGACGATGTCGGTCACGGGGCCGCCCGCCTCGAAGTGCACGCTCTCGGGATCGCCGAAGCTGAGCTCCGAGAAGCTGTGGAAGAGGAAGTTCCCCGAAGGCTCGCCCATGCCCGGCGAGATCCGGTAGTCGGGGCCCTCCGGCTGGACCCCCGCGTCGGGACCGATCGACCCGTCGCGCACGACCTGGGCGGTCGCGGGCGGGGCCAGCAACAGCAGCAGACTCGGCAGGTGTGCCGCAAGCGGGACACGCCGCCGTCGGGGGGAGCCTCTGGTAACCACCGAGGCCGTAACCTAGCAACCCCGTCCCCGCCAACGACCCCGCTGCGCCCGGGGAGGCCGCGGATTCCCGACGGAGCCCGCGCCCGTGTCGGGAGATGCCGGTGGACCGCACTGCGCGCTCCGAGGGTTGATTCCGGCCGCCGCCTCTGGGAAGGTGGCGAGTTCCGAGCCAGGGGAGGCCGCCATGCTTCTGCACGACCT
Source organism: uncultured Spirochaetales bacterium (assembly GCA_964442285.1). Lineage (GTDB taxonomy): Bacteria > Myxococcota_A > UBA9160 > UBA9160 > JAFDET01 > CAYTZH01. Next base: position 155,616 of record CAYTZH010000004.1, read on the forward strand.
GTTGGAGTTCCGCGCCCGGGTCTCGCCGGACGCGCCCTTCGCCACCATGGGCAGCCACACGCTGTCCTTCCGGGAGGCCGACCGACGGGCCAACCAGCTGGCCCATGCCCTGGCCGGGGCCGGGCTCGAGAAGGGCGACCGCTTCGCGATCCTGGCCAAGAACTGCATCGAGTACGCCCTTCTCTACTACGCCGCCTCCAAGGCGGGCGTGGTGCCGGTGCCGATGAACTACCGCCTGGCGCCGCCCGAGTGGGCCTACATCCTCGGCGACGCCGGGGCCCGGCTGGTGCTGGCGCGGGGAGGGCTGGCCGACGCCCTCGCCACGGTGCGCAACGACCTCCCCGGGGTCGAGCGCTACGTCGGCCTCGAGACCGACGCGGCGGGCTTCGAGCCCTTCGAGGACTTCGTCGCCGGCCAGCCGCAGACCCGGCCCGACCGGAACGTCTCGCCGGAAGACGACCTCTACCAGATGTACACCAGCGGGACGACGGGACGGCCGAAGGGCGCCGTCATCACCCACCGGGCGCTCTGCTCGAACCTGCACCAGGTGCTGCTCAACTTCGGCGGCGAGCCGGGGGAGCGGGCCCTGATCGTCGCCCCCCTCTACCACGCGGCGGCCGGCATCATCACCTTCTGCACGGTCCAGTCGGGCGGCTGCCTCTACATCCAGGAGGACTTCGATCCCGCCGAGGTGGTGCGGGCCCTGGCCGAGGAGCGCATCGCCATCGCCCTGCTGGTGCCCGCCATGATCCAGTTCTGCCTGGTGGCCGTGCCCGACGCCGGGGAGCGCAAGTACCCGGCGCTGCGCCTGGTGGTGTACGGCGCCTCACCCATCGCCGAGGAGACCCTGCGCCAGGCCATCGACGTCTTCGACTGCGGCTTCCTCCAGGGCTACGGCATGACCGAGCTCTCCGCCGTGGCCTCCAACCTGCTGCCCGAGGACCATCGACTCGCCCTCTCGGGTCGGCCCGACCTCCTGCTCTCGGCGGGCCGCCCGGTGGCCGGCACCGAGATCCGCATCGTCGACGAGGAGGACAACCGCCTGCCCAGCGGCCAGATCGGCGAGGTGATCGTGCGCGGCCCCCAGGTGATGCGGGGCTACTGGAACCTGCCCGACGCCACGACCGAGGCCCTGCGCAACGGCTGGATGCACACCGGCGACGCCGGGATCCTCGACGACGACGGCTACCTCTTCATCCAGGACCGGGTGAAGGACATGATCGTCTCGGGCGGCGAAAACGTGTACCCGCGCGAGATCGAGGAGGTCCTCTACGGGTTCCCGGCCGTGGCCGAGGCCGCGGTATTCGGCGTGCCCGACGCCCGCTTCGGCGAGGCGGTGAAGGCGGCGGTGGTGCTGCGCGAGGGCGCCAGCGCGACCGCCGACGACATCATCGACTACTGCCGCGGCAAGCTGGCGGGCTTCAAGCGCCCCACGTCGGTGGACTTCGTCGACGCCCTGCCCCGCAACCCCACGGGCAAGGTCCTGAAGAAGGACCTGCGCGAGCCCTACTGGAAGGGGCACACCCGCCGCGTCGGGGGGTAGGCCCCGACGCGCTCGGGGCGGGGGGCAGGACGCCTCCGTCTAGTCCAGGTAGCCGAGCCTGCGCAGGCGCTCGCGCTCGGCCGCGTCCGGCGCCAGCGGCGCGGCGTCGCCCGCCCGCGCCGCGGCGCGGGCCTCCTGGGCCCGCCGGAACGCCCGGACCTGGCCGCGCAGGCGCTCCACCACCTCGGGCCGCGCGGTCGCAAGATCGCGCTGCTGCACCGGATCCGCCCTGCGGTCGTAGAGCTCCACCTCCGCGTCGCGGGTCAGCAGCACGAACTCGCCGCTGCGCACCGCCACGTGATCGGGCTGCTGGTAGCCGTTGAAGAAGACCGCCACCTCCGGGAGGCTCCGGCCCTCCAGCAGCGGGAGCAGCGAGCGCCCCTGGATTCCCGTCGCCGGCGCGAGGCCGACCAGCGCCAGCAGCGTGGGCATCACGTCCACGTGGGCGACGGCATCCCCGATGCGCACCGGCCCGGCTGCGGGGCGGGCCGACGCGGGGGGGCGCAGCAGCAGCGGGACGCGCGCCGTGTGCTCGTAGGGCTGGGAGTGCAGCGCCTTGCCGTGCTCCAGGAACTCCTCGCCGTGGTCGGAGGTCACCGCGAGCCAGGCGTCGTCCAGGAGGCCGTCCTCGCCCAGGCGATCCGCGAGTCGGCCCATGCGGTCGTCCATGAAGCGCACGCCACCGTCGTAGAGGTCGCTCACCCAGGCCACCTCGGCCGCCGAGAGCGAGGCGGTGCCTTCGCGCACCCGCAGGAGCAGCTCCGAGGCGCAGACGCCGTCGCGGCAGCCGGAGAAGCCGCCCACGGACGGCGCCACCCCGGGTCGGAACGCGGGCGGCGACTCGTAGGGCAGCCGGCCCCAGTCGGAGTGCACGTCGTAGTAGTGCAGGAAGAGGAAGAGCGGGCGCTCGCCGTCGCGGCCGGCCTCGAGCCACGCGAACAGGGCGCGGTGCAGGGCGTCGGCGTCGCGGTAGGCCGCGTCGAAGTGCTCGAAGCCCTGGGCGAAGCCCTTCTCGCGGTTGAGCCAGTCGCCGTGGGCCGTGAAGGCTGCCGTCTGGTAGCCGGCGGCGGAGAGGGCCTCGGCCAGGGTGGTGAGGGAGTCGCCCAGGGGTGCATCGGGACGCACCCCGTGGGCCACCGGATGCAGCGAGGTCAGCAGGCTGGCGTGGGAGACGATCGTGTTGGGCGAGTGGGTGTAGGCCCGCTCGAAGACGAAGCCGCCCGCCAGCAGCGCGTCGAGCCGGGGGCTCGTGTCCCGGTCGTAGCCGTAGAGGCCCAGGCGGTCCGCGCGCAGGGTATCGAGGGAGACGAGGATCAGGTGGGCCCCGGGTGTCGCGAGACCCTCCGAGCCGCCGCAACCCATGCTCGCCGCGACGAGCAGCAGCCCGACGACACCCGTGGAGACGAGACGCACGGGGGCGCAGCGTACCGCAGGGCGCTCCCCGCGACGCGGTCCGGACCGGCGAGCTACAATCCACCCATGCGCAGCTCGGACTCGGGGTGTCGCTCCGCAAGCGCGCGGGCCGGCAGACCGATGAGGCGGAGGTGAGCCGCCCGCAGCGCCATCCCTCGGGGATCTCCCGGGACTACCAGCTCTCCGACCGGTACACGGCCGATCGGGGCACGGTGTTCCTGACCGGCATCCAGGCCCTGGCCCGGCTCCCGATCGAGCAGCTCCGCGCCGATCGCGCCCGGGGACTGCAGACGGCCGCCTTCGTCTCGGGCTACCCGGGCTCGCCCCTGGGTGGCTACGACGGCGCCGTTGCCGCGGCCGCCCGCGCCGTGCCGGACCTGCCCATCCTGTGTCGGCCCGCGCTGAACGAGGAGTACGCCGCCACGGCGGTGATGGGCTCCCAGCTCGCCTCCGTGCAGCCCGACGCCCGCTACGACGGCGCCCTGGGCATCTGGTACGGCAAGGCGCCCGGGGTCGACCGCGCCAGCGACGCCCTGCGCCATGCGGTCTACGCGGGCAGCGACCCGCGCGGCGGGGCGCTGGCCCTGGTGGGCGACGATCCCAACGCCAAGAGCTCCACCCTGCCCTCGTCGTCGGCGGGCTCGCTCTTCGACATGCACATCCCCCTGCTCTACCCGGGCGATCCCGAGGAGGCCCTGGATCTCGGGCGACACGCCATCGCCGTCTCCCGCTGCACGGGCCTGTGGGCCGGCCTCAAGATCGTGGCCGACGTGGCCGACGGCAGCGCCACGGTCGAGCTCGATCCGGAGCGCGTCGTTCCGGTGCTGCCGCGGATCGACGGGCGTCCCTACGTCCACCGGCCCGACGGCAACCTGCTCACGCCCCACACCCTCGAGCTCGAGCGCGAGATCTACGAGGTGCGCTACGCGCTGGCCCGGGAGTACGCCTCCCAGAACCGGCTGAACCGCGCCACGGTCGACCCGGAGGACGCCTGGATCGGCGTGGTCTCCTCGGGCATCACCTACCGCGAGGTGCGCGAGGCCCTGCGGCGGTTGGGCCTGGCCACCGACGCCGACGTGGCCCGCGCCGGCGTGCGCCTGCTCAAGCTGCAGATGCCGATGCCCTTCAACCCGCGGACGGTGCGGCGGTTCGCGCGAGGCCTGCGCGAGATCCTCGTGGTCGAGGAGAAAGCGCCGGGCATCGAGTCGCTGGTGAAGGACGCCCTCTACAACCAGGCGGAGCACCCCCTCGTCGTCGGCAAGACCGACGAGCGGGAGCGGCCCCTGGTGCCGGGACACGGAAGCCTGTCGGCCGACGAGCTGGTCCCCGTTCTGCGCGGGCGCCTGGCGCCGCGGCTGGCGGACCGCCTCGCGCCCGAGCCTGCCTCCGGGCCCGACGTCGCCCCGATCTCGCTGCAGCGGACGCCCTTCTTCTGCTCGGGCTGCCCACACAACCGCAGCACCGAGGTCCCCGAGGGATCGCTCGTCGCCGCCGGCATCGGCTGTCACACCATGGTGATGCTGATGGACCCGCGGCGGGTGGGCGAGATCAGCGCCGTGACCTGCATGGGCAACGAGGGCACCCAGTGGATCGGCATGAGCGAGCTGGTGGAGCGGCGTCACGCCATCCAGAACCTGGGCGACGGCACCTACTTCCACAGCGGCCAGCTCGCCATCCAGGCCGCCGTCGCGGCCGGCGTGAGCCTCACCTACAAGCTGCTGTGGAACGGCTCCGTGGCCATGACCGGCGGCCAGCATCCCCAGGGCGCCCGCTCGCTGGCGGCCACCATCCGGGCGCTGCAGGCCCAGGGCGTGGCGCGGGTGCTCGTGACGAGCGACGACGTGGCGCGCACCCGCGAGGAGGGCGTTCCCGACGGGGTGGAGATCTGGGACCGGGATCGGCTCCTCGAAGCCCAGCAGACCCTGGCGCGCCAGGAGGGCGTCAGCGTCCTGATCCACGACCAGGCCTGCGCGGCCGGGCTGCGGCGCGCGCGCAAGCGCGGCCGGGCGCCGACGCCCCGCCGGCGGGTCGCGATCAACCCGCGCCTGTGCGAGGGCTGCGGCGACTGCGGTCGCAAGAGCAACTGCCTCTCGGTCCAGCCCGTCGACACGCCGTTCGGGCGCAAGACCGCCATCGACCAGACCACCTGCAACCTCGACTACTCCTGCCTGGAGGGCGACTGCCCCTCGTTCATGACCATCGTGCTGCCGGAGCCCGACGCGCCGGAGGAGGCCCCCGCCCGCGCCGTGCCGTGGCCGGAGCCGCCCCTGCCGGAGCCGCTCCTGGCGGTCGACGCCAATGACTTCTCGACCCGCATCACCGGCATCGGCGGCACGGGCGTGGTGACCGTGTCCCAGGTCCTGGGCACGGCCGCCGGGCTCGACGGCTACGCGGTGCGCGGCCTCGACCAGATCGGCCTCTCCCAGAAGGCCGGCCCGGTGGTGAGCGACCTGCGCCTGCGTCGCGGCCGCCCGGCCGAGACCAATCGCCTGGGCGAGGGCCAGGCCGACCTGATCCTGGCCTGCGACGCCCTGGTGGCGGCCTCCCCCGCCGGACTCGACGTGGCGGACGCGGAACGCACGGCGGTGGTGGGCTCCACCGCCGCGACCCCGACGGGCGCCATGATCACCCAGCCGGGCCTCGAGACGCCGGGGCAGCGCGAGCTGGCGGAGCGCCTGGCCGCGGTCACTCGCGCGGAGCGACACCACTGGGCCGACGCCGCGGCCATCACCACGCGCCTGTTCGGCGACACCCAGAGCGCCAACTTCTTCGTGGTGGGCATGGCCGTGCAGGCCGGGCTGCTGCCGATCCGGCCGGAGGCGATCGAGCACGCCCTGGCGCTGAACGGAGTCGCGGTCGAGACGAATCGCGCGGCCTTCCGCTGGGGACGCCTGCGGGTCGCCGACCCGAGCGCCGTGCCCGACGCGCCCGAGGCGGCGTCCGAGCGGGCGCCGGTGCAGACCCTCGAAGCGGAGATCGACTTCCTGGCCGCGGACCTCGCGGCCTACCAGAGCCGCGCCTACGCCCGGCGCTTCCGCCAGCGGGTCGCGCGCGTGGCGGAGCGCGAGTCGACCGTCGCCCCGGGCTCGACCCGGCTGGCCCGCGCCTTCGCCCGCGGCCTCCACAAGCTGATGGCCTACAAGGACGAGTACGAGGTGGCGCGCCTGATGCTCGATCCGGAGGGTCTGGCCCCGGCCCGGGTCCTGGCCAAGCCCGGGAGCCGCATGGCCTGGCAGCTCCACCCGCCCTTCCTGCGCGCCCTGGGACTGCGCCGCAAGCTCGCGATCGGCGCCTGGGCCGCGCCGGTGTTCCGGCTGCTGGCCGCCGGCCGCCGCCTGCGCGGCACCCCCCTCGACCCCTTCGGACGCACCCGCATCCGGCGCCTCGAGCGCGCGCTCCCGGGCGAGTACGTGGCGGCCCTGGAGCGCGTCCTCTCCCAGCTGAAGCCCGAACTCCTCGACGACGCCGTGGCCATCGCGCGGCTGGCCGACGACGTTCGCGGCTACGAGGACCTGAAGCTCGCCCGCGCCCAGCAGTTCCGCGCGCGCATGGCCGAGGAGCTCGCGCGCTTCGCGGGCTGAGTCCGCTCGGGCCCGCCGCGCCGCTCAGCCCCGCGCCGAGAGCGACTCCAGCTGCTCCCACAGAGCCTCCGCCTTCGCCGCGTCGGCGGCCGGGTCGTCGGGCCGCAGCTCCACCCGGCCGAGGGTGTTGTGGTAGTAGGTGCCCGAGGCGAGCCCCGGCTGGGTGGCGCAGAAGAGCGAGGTCTGGGCGCCTCCCTCCAGGGAGAGCAGCAGCGCCCGCTTCACCGCAGCGATCGCGCGATGGCTGCCGCCGAGCTCCGAGGCGACGACGCCCGGATGCGCCGCGTGGACCCGCAGCCCCGGCTCGCGTCGCGCCAGCGCGCGCACCCACCAGAGGTTGCCGAGCTTGCTGCGGCAGTAGGCGAGCTGACCGCCGTAGGCGCCGCGGTAGCGGTAGTCCGGCGTGCAGTCGCGGGCCATGATGTAGATGTCGCCGGTCACCACCACGATCCGCGCGTCGTCCGCCAGCAGGCGACGTGCCTGCAGCCCGCGCACCAGCGCGTGGTGGCCGAGCACGTTGGTGGCGAAGGCGATCTCGTGGCCCTGGGCCGACTCGGCGTAGCGCGTGGGCCAGAGGCCCGCGTTGGCGACGACCACGTCGAGGCGCGCGCTCCCGAGCGCCTCGGCCAGATCGTCCAGGCAGCGCTCCACCGAGGCCAGGTCGGCGAGATCGAGGGCCGCGAAGCCCGCCGGGACGTGCTCGCCGTGGGCGCTTCGCGAGGCGCTGATCACCCGGGCACCACGGGCCGTCAGGCCGCGGGTGGTCTCGAGGCCGATGCCCCGTCCCCCACCCGTGACCAGGGCACGCTGGCCGTCCAGGCGCGGCGTGGCGGGACACACCAGGCTGCGGCTGCGCTGGCGCCACATGCAGTGGCGCATGCGGGCGGGCACCGAGAGGGGCGGCTCGAGGGTGACGCGCCCGGCGTCGGCGGTCGGGGAGGCGGCGGTCATGGACACTCCTTCTGGGGTTCAGCCTTCGGGCTCAGGCACGGGGCGACAGGGCACCGGCGAGGCAGTGGACGAGCTCGCGCACGCACTCCTCCTCGTCCTCGCGACGGCCGAGCACGTAGAGGTGGCGCGCCGCGGCGTCGACCATGGCGAAGATCAGCTCCGCCAGGATCGCCGGATTCATGGGACGCAGGAAGCCGCGGGCGCTCCAGTGGGCCAGGCGATTGGCCAGCTCGCGGACCACGCCCTCCTGCTTGCGGGCGAAGCCGTGGGCGAGGTCGGCCGCGTCGCCGTCCATGACGAACACCCGGTAGAGCGGCTCGTTCTCGCCCGCATACGCGAACAGGCGTCGGATCAGGGCCTCGACGTCGGGGGGACCGGCCAGGTCGTCCTCGCGAAACACGGCGCGGCTGAGCGCCTCCGCGGCGCGCTCGCCCACGGCGGCGAGCAGCTCGCGTTTGGTCGGGAAGTGGTGGAAGACCGTGCCCTCGGACACCCGGGCGCGGCTGGCGATCTCCGCCGTGGTGGTGGCGCCGTAGCCCTGGGCGCAGAAGAGCGCCGTGGCCGCCTGCATGATGCGGGCGCGACTGGCCTCGGGATCGCGGCGGCGGGTCGGGGCGCGGGCGGGCATCGGACCACTCCTTTCTCACACTGTCACTAACTCTAACCAAGTAGCACTCGATTACAAGCCAGCGTTGCTCACCCGGCCGTTCGGCAATGGTTCGCACGCCGTCAGGTTCCTGTGTCGCCCGCTCCGTAGCCTCGTCTTCACACGACGGGGCGCGCGACGCCCCCCACGGGAGGAGGAAACCCGATGTTCGCGAGGACTCTTCGACACTGGAGCGGCGCCCTGCTGACCGCGGGCGCCCTGGCCCTGGTTCCCCAGACCGCCTGCACCCCGAAGGCCGAGAAGATCGGCGACGTGACGGGCGACAAGGTCGTCGACGACGCGGACGTCGACGCCCTGTCGATTATCCTGACCGCCAACAGCACCGACCCGAGCCCGCCGGACGGCCCCGGGATCGCCGACGTGGCCCTGCCCTGCGGCGGCCCCCTGGACGAGGCCGACCTGCGCGCCCTGCGCGCGGCCCTGGCCGTGAGGGACGCCCTGGCCGCCGGCCATCCCGACACGGGCGTGGTGATCGGGTCGGCCTGCCACGGCGCCCCGATCGGCGACACGGTGCCGCAGGCCCCGAGCGCCCCGGCGCCGCTGCCCTCGGCCAACCTCGACGAGCTCTTCGACATGGTCGCCGCCGTGGTGCCCGAGTTCGGCGGCGTCTACGTGGAGGACGGCAAGCTCAAGGTGGTCCTCACCGACACGGCCGCCTTCGACCCCGCCCTCGCCGCCCTGGATGACGTCTTCGGCGAGCACCGTCCCGCCGAGTTCCTGCCCGAGCCCGTCGAAGGCCGCTTCGGCTTCGGCGAGCTGATGGGCTGGCGGGCCCTGAGCGAGGAGATGCTCTACCTGCCCGTCGTCACCAGCGTGGGCGTGGACGAGCGCCAGAACGCCATCAAGGTGGGCGTGGCCAACCTGGCCGACCGCGACCAGGTCCTCAACCTCGCGGCCGTCCTCGGCGTGCCGGCCGAGGCGCTGGTCGTGGAGGAGGTGCCCCTGGCCGAGCCCTTCGCCCTGAAGGACGAGCTGCAGCAGACCGAGCGGCCCCTGCGCGGCGGCCTGCAGATCCAGAGCAGCGGGACCTGCAGCCTGGGCCTGGTCGTCAAGCGGGGCGGCGTGCTCGGCTTCCTCACCAACGCCCACTGCACCAGCAATCTCACCCAGGTGGACGGCGACCTCTTCTTCCAGTCGATGGTCGCGGCGAACACCTGGGTCGGCACCGAGACGGTCGAGGGGCGCTTCTTCGGCATCGGCTGTCCGGGCTTCCTCTGCACCGAGGCCGACGTGGCCTTCGTGCAGATCAGCCCCAACGTGACCGGGCGCCGGGGCATGATCCGGGGCTCCGGCGGGGTCAATCCGATCGTGCAGCTCGAGGCCCCGATCTCGTTCCAGGGGATGCAGCTGGCGAAGACCGGCCGCACGACCGGCTTCTCCCAGGGCGAGGTGACGGACACCTGCGAGACGGTGAAGCTCAACAACAACAACATCTACATCTGTCAGAACAAGGTCGACGCCCAGAGCGATGGCGGCGACAGCGGCTCTCCGGTGTACCGCTTCACGGGCAGCGTGTCCGGCGTCGAGCTCCACGGGCTGCTCTGGGGCGGCCCCGTCGGCGGCGGCGGGCACTTCTGGTACGTGCCCCTGGGCATGATCGAGAGCAGTCGCGGCGTGGGCGCCGTGGACACCCTCAACATCAACGAGCCGCCCCAGGTGACCATCACCAACCCGATCAACGGCACGAGCCTCGGGGCGGGGAACTCCTTCAACCTCACGCTCTCCGCCAGCTTCTGGGACTTCGAAGACGGGGGCACCTGCAGCGGCTGCACGGTCACCTGGATCGGGCCCACCGACGGCGGAATCCTCGGTACCAGCACGCCGACCAACGGACAGGCCACCCTGGCGGTGAGCCTGTTCGGACCCGGCGGCCGCTGGATCATCGCCGAGGCCACGGACGCCTTCGGCAACAAGACCACCGACCAGGTCTACGTGGGCACCGACAACGCCCCGCCGACGGTGACGATGCTCAACCCGGCGAACCCGGTGATCGTCCAGACGGGAGACCTCTTCACGCTGACGGGGACCTCCTTCGACCCGGAGCTCTTCGGGCCGCTGCCGTGCTCGTCCCTGGAGTGGATCTCCGCCGGAACCACGGCGGCGCCGGGCTGCCTGTCGCCGGCGGTGTTCCCGAACCCGGGCGTCTTCCTGGTGACGCTGAAGGGCACCGACGCGGACGGCGCCTACGACGAGGTCACCCGCCAGGTGACCGTGGTGCTCGGTCCGAGCTCGGGTCCGCCCACGGTCTGGCCCATGACGCCCCCGACGCCCGCGCCGGGCCTGGTCGGCTACGACCAGCTCTTCACCCTGGTGGCCTACGGGAACGATCCCGACGACAAGCACCCGCTCACCTACCAGTGGATCCTGAAGGCTGCGGACGGGCTGGTGCTCAACAGCGTGCCGGCGAGCCAGATCCTGGGCAGCTCCGGCGGCGTCACCTCGGTGAGCCTCGGCGTGGCGCAGGGCCTGGACGAGACCGACAGCAACCCGCTGTACTTCGTGCCGTCGGACTACCTGGCCGGGAACTTCTGCGGCTCCGACGTCTTCTCGCTGGAGATCGAGGCCCAGGACGCCGATGGCCAGCCGGCCAGCGTCGCCCCCAACGACCCGAGCTACCCGCTCGCGTACACCTACGTCCCCGACAAGCCCTGCTAGCGGACAGGGTCGGGGACCGATCGGCCCCCGGGGCGGGGTCGGGCTTTCTGCCCGGCCCCGCCCGCGCGCTCTCGCCCTCCCGACCAACCGTTCGAGAACCGTTCGGCAGCCGTCAGGTGGGGATTCCGCCCCGGCCGCAGACTCCTCCCAACGCCAACGCACCGGGCGCCGAGCGCGCCCCCTGGAGGAAAAACCCAAATGTTCGCGAGGACTTTTCGACTCTGGACCGGCGCCCTGCTGACCGCGGGCGCCCTCGCCCTGCTGCCGCTGACGGGCTGCCGCCCCCAGGGGCCGAAGATCGGCGACGTCAATGGCGACAAGGTCTTCGACCAGCTCGACCTCGACGCCCTGCTCGTCATCCTGACCGCCAACACCACCGACCCGAGCCCGCCGGACGGCCCGGAGACCGCCGACGTAGCCCTGCCCTGCGGCGGCCCGGCCGACGAGGCCGACATGCGCGCCCTGCGCACCGCCCTGGCCATGATGGACGCCGTCGCTTCGGGCCTTCCCGACACGGGCGTGGAGATCGCGTCCGTCTGCCACGGCGGGCCCATCGGCAAGGCCGCGCCGCCGACGCCGACCGAGCCGCCGCCGCCGCCGTCGGCGAGCCTCGACGAGATGTTCGCGCTGGTCGCCGCGCAGGCGCCGTCGTTCGGCGGCGTCTACGTCGAGGACGGCGCGCTGAAGGTGGTGCTCACGGACCTCGGCCACCTCGGTGAGGCGGAGGCCGCCCTGGCCGACGTCTTCGGCGATCACCTGCCCGACCTGCCCCTGGAGGCCGTGCAGGGCCGCTACGGCTTCAACGACCTCATGACCTGGCGCACCGACGGCCAGGAGCTGCTCTTCCTGCCCGCGGTGACGAGCCTGGGCGTGAACGAGCGCAAGAACACGATCAAGGTGGGCCTGAAGAACCTGGCCGATCGCACCGCGGCGACGGACGTGGCGATGGCGGTCGGCATCCCGGTGGACGTGCTGGAGTTCGTCGAGACGCCCCTGGCGCAGACCTTCGCCCTGGTGGACGAGCTGCGGCAGACCACGCGGCCCCTGCGCGGCGGGCTCGAGATCAACGGCAACTGCACCCTCGGCGTGGTGGGCCGGCTCGGGGGACAGCTCGGCTTCTTCACCAACTCGCACTGCACCAGCAACGTGGGCGTGGTGAACGGCGACATCTTCTTCCAGGCCACCGTCATGCCGGGCAACGCCGTGGGCACCGAGATCGCTGACTCGCCCTTCTTCGCCCAGGGCTGCCCGGGCAACCTGTGCACCCGCTCCGACGCGGCCTTCGTGCAGATGAGCCCGGGGGTGACCGGCATCCGGGGCTCGGTCAAGGCGGAGACCACGAACTCGGTGGTGGGCACCGAGGCGCTGTTCGCGTTCCAGGGCCAGTGGCTGAACAAGGTCGGTCGCACCACGGGCCACTCCGCGGGCGAGGTGACCGACACCTGCGACGATTACCAGCTCGACAACGGCAACTACTACATCTGCCAGAACCGGGTGGACGGCGACAGCGCCGGCGGCGACAGCGGCTCCCCGGTGATCCGCTACGCCTCGACGGTCTACAGCGTCGAGTTCCACGGCCTGCTGTGGGGCGGCCCGAAGGGCGGAGGCGACTACTTCCTCTACACGCCCACGGGCATGATCGAGAGCTTCGGGCTCGGCGGGATCGATCCCACCAGCGGCAACGAGCCGCCCCAGGTGACGATCACCAATCCCGTCCACGGCACGAGCCTCGGCGCGGGCAACACCTTCAGCCTCACCCTGGAGGCCGACTTCTGGGACTTCGAGAACGGCGACGGCAGCAGCTGCCCGAGCTGCTCGGTGACCTGGATCGGCCCGACCGACGGCGGCATCCTCGGCACGAGCTCGGTCTCCGGGGGCAAGGCGAGCCTGCCGGTGACCCTCTTCGGGGCCGGCGGCCGCTTCATCGTGGCCCAGGCCGAGGACGGCTGGGGCGCCACCTCGACCCACTCGGTGTACGTGGTGACCAGCAACTCGCCTCCCTCGGTCTCGATCCTGAAGCCGGTCCACAACGAGACCATCGAGGCGGGCAGCCTCTACGTCCTCGAGGGAACGTCGTTCGACCCGGAGTACTTCTCCCCGCTGCCGTGCACGTCGATGGGCTGGAGCTCGAACGGCACCGTGGCCGGGGGCGGCTGCACCTCGCCGGTGATCTTCTGGAACCCCGGCAGCTTCTACGTGCAGCTCACGGGCGTCGATCCCGGCAACCTGAGCACCACCGACACCCACTGGGTGACGGTCGTACCCGGGCCGAACACGGGTCCGCCGGCGGTGTCGATCGTCCAGCCGATCTCGTCGGGCGTGGTGCTGAACCAGAGCCAGTTCCTGCTGGCCTGGGGCAACGACCCCGACGACAAGACCCCCATCACCTACCAGTGGGTGCTGAGGGCGGCGCCGGGACTGCTGCGCAACGACATCCCGCCCCAGGACATCCTGGGCACCGCCAACGGCATCACCGAGGTGGACCTGGGCAGCGCGATCGGCCCGGACGAGAACACGTCGGCCGGCGTGAGCTGGCTCCCGTCGGACCACCTCTGGCAGGGGCTCTGCGGCGGCGGGAGCTTCGAGCTGGAGCTGCGCGCCCAGGATGGGGACGGACAGCAGGCGACCGATACGCGGAGCTACGAGTACACGGTGGGACCCTGCTAGGGATCCTCGCGGACGGCCGATCGGGTCGCTCCAGGGCGGGGTCGGGCAGGGTGCCCGGCCCCGCCCGCTCGTGGGGCGACGTGGCCAGAGACCCCCGGCCCATGGCATCATGAGGCCGGCGGCAGACAGGAGTCGGGCGTGACGAGATCGACGCTTGGATCCGGAGCCCCCCGCCGGGCTCTCACGCTCGGGGCAGCGCTCCTCCTCGCGCTGGCGATGCGCGCGACCCCCGCCGCCGCCCAGTGCACGCATCAGCTCTGGCCCCAGGACGAGGCCGCGGGCGGCGGCATCAAGCTGGTGCTCGTGGGGAGCACCGCGTTCGAGGACCCGGGCGGGTGGAACCTGGAGGTCTGTTTTGCCGCCCTCAACCAGAGCGCCGGGGCCCTGAGCGTCCAGATCGACCTCACCGCCACCGACGACTCCGACACCAGCCTCGACTTCCCGGTGCACGCGGCCCGCGCGGAGCGCCTGATCCCGGGCCTGGCCCTGACCCCGCTCACGTGCAGCACCCTCGGCAGCAGCCAGGCCCGCATGGCGACCGCCAGCCTGCCGGCCGGCGCCGTGTCCGACAAATGCTGCTTCGACTTCGGCTCGGTGGCGCCCAACACCTGCGCCGACCTGCCCGGCGTGCCCGACATCGTCAGCCTGGGCGGATTCTCGTTCCCCGTCTCCGACACGGCCCACGTGGAGATCCTGGCGGGGGGCAGCTCGGTCTTCGACGAGCCCATCGACCTGAATCCCGCCATGCTCGGGATCTCGGGTCCGTCCTGCGGGCTGCTCGGCCCGGAGCTCCTCGGGCTGGTGGCGCTGGCGTCCCTCGGGTCGCGGCTCCGGCGGCGGGCGCGGCGCGCCCGAGCCGGCGTTCTGGTCGTCGCGACCGCGACCCTGCTTCCCGCAGCTGCAGCCCAGGCCCAGACGCCCGTCACCTTCACGGTCCAGAACGGGACGACCCTCACCGGCACCCTCGATGCCATCGGCAGCGCCAGCCAGCCGGTGACGGTGATCGGCACCCTGCAGGCCAACCTCGGCATCCTCGGCGAGCAGGTGACCTCGTTCGATCCCACCGGCGGCACCCTCACCTTCCAGCCCGCCGGCATGTGGTCCGTGGTCTTCGGTCCCGGCCAGACCCCGGCCGGCAACGACATCGTGGGCGTGAACCTCACGGCCACGGACATCGACGCGGTGCCGGGCGGGGCCGAGCGCCCGGCCACGGACGCCGGCGGCAACACCTCCGAGGCGACCCTGGCCGGCTTCGAGCTCACCGTGGGCGGCGGGAGCTACGCCGCCGCCGGCACGGCCCTGGACCAGACCGTCTCGACCGTGGTCGATTTCGCCGTCACCCCGATCACCCTGGTGGCCGGCTCGGGCACGGCCCGGTTCGAGGTCAAGGGGGGCACCACCGTGGAGCTCACGCTGCCGGTGGAGTTCGCCATGCTCCCGATCGCGGAGCCCCTGCCCATGCCCCTGCGGTTCGCGGGCGAGATGATCCTCACGGCGCCGCTGCCGCCGCCCGCGCCCACCCCGGTTCCCGGGCCGGGCCCGTCCGGGCTGGGCCTCGTCGCGCTCCTGCTCGCCGGCGCCGGCCTCGCCCTCGCCCTGAGGCGCCGCTGACCGATCCGCGTTAACGGTCTTGGGTGCGCTACCGCTTCGGCGAGTACGAGGCCGACGCCGATCGCTTCGAGCTGCGCCGCGCCGGGGAGCGGGTGCCCCTGGAGCCCACGCCCCTGCGGCTCCTGCTCTACCTGCTCGAGCGCCATCCCTCCGCGCCGAGCAAGGAGGAGCTGCTCGATGCCGTCTGGCCCGACGCGGTCGTCGGCGACGCCGTCCTGACCCGCGCCGCCCGCGCCATCCGGACCGCGCTCGGCGAGCAGGCGGGCGACGCCGGCATCCTGCAGACCGTGCGGGGGCGGGGCTTCCGGATCGGCGTCGCCGTGGAGGCCCTGGGCAGCCCGGCCGCGGGCGCGCCGGCGCAGCCCGCCGCGAGCCCGCCCCCGACCGCGGCCCCGGCCCCGGGGCCGGGCCAGAACCGTCCCTTCGTCGGACGCACCCGGGAGCTCGAGCAGGGCCTCGCCGCCCTGGCCGGTGCGCGCGCCGGCAGCCTGCACGCCTTCGCCCTGCTGGGCGAGCCCGGGATCGGCAAGACCCGCACGGCCGAGGAGCTCGCCGCGGTGGCGACCCGCGACGGCGCCTGCGTGCTCTGGGGCCGCGGGCGCGAAGGGGGCGGCGCCCCGCCCTTCTGGCCCTGGATCCAGCTCCTGCGCGAGTACGCCGCGGCCTGCGATCCCCAGACCCTGCGCCGCGAGCTCGGCCGGGGCGCGGCGGACGTGGCGACCCTAGTCCCCGACGTGGTGGGCGCGCTGGGGGACCTGCCCGAGCCCGCTCCCCTCGAGCCCCAGGAGGCCCGCTTCCGACTCTTCGACAGCGTGGCGGCGACCCTGCGCAGCGCCGCCCGCCGCCAGGCCCTCGTCCTCGTCGTCGACGATCTGCACTGGGCCGACGAGGCCTCGCTGCTGCTGCTCGACTTCGCCCTGGGCGAGCTGCGCCGCTCACCGGTGCTGCTGGTCGCCACCCTGCGCGACACCGAGGCCCGCAGCGAGGCCCTCGACCGGGTGCTCACGACCCTCGCCCGGGTCTCGGGCGCGGCGGGGCTGGTGGAGCTGCGCGGGCTGGACCGCGAGGCCGTGGAGGCTCTCGCCGCGTCGGAGCTGCGCGAGGACGCCCCGCCCGAGCTGGTGGACGCGCTGCTCGACCGCACCGAGGGCAATCCCTTCTTCGCCCGCGAGATCCTGCAGCTCGTGTCCCGCAGCGACGAGGTCCCGCCGGCCTTGCCCGAGGTGCTCCCGCTCGGCGTCGAGCAGGTGGTGCGCTCGCGCCTGGCGGAGCTGCCGCAGACCACCGTCGCGCTGCTGCAGGTGGCCGCGGTGATCGGGCGCGAGTTCCCGGTCCCGCTCCTGGCCCGGGCCACCGCGGAGGCCCCGGACGCGGTGCTGAAGCGGCTGGAGCCGGCCGAGACGGCCCGGCTCGTGGAGCCGGCCGGCGCGGGCCTCGGGAGCCTGCGCTTCCGCCACGCCCTGATCCACGAGGCCCTGCTGGCGCTGCCCCCGTCCGCCGAGCGGGCGCGCATCCACCGCGACCTGGCCGACGCCCTCGAGGCGGCGGATCCCGCGGGCGACCTGGGGGGCCTGGCGGCGCACCTGCTCGCGGCGCTGCCGCTGGTCGACACGGGCCGCGCGGTGGACGTGGTGGTGCGGGCGGCCCACCGGGCCCGCGACGGCCTCGCCTTCGAGGAGGCCATCCACCTGTGCGAGGCCGGGCTGGCGGCGCTCGATGCGGGCGCACCGGACGACGGACGCCGCCGCTGCGCCCTGCTCGAGGAGCTGGCCGACGCGCGCTTCCGCGTGGGCGAGCGCGAGGCCTCGGTCCGGACCCTGCGGACGCTGGTGGGCACGGCCCGCGCCTCGGGCCAGCCCGACCGCCTCGGGCGCGCCGCCGCCACTCTCTCGCTGAACCAGTTCTTCACGGCCGACGCCCACGACGAGCTGGCCCGGCTGGTGGAGGAGGCCCTCGCCGCGCTGCCCGCCGACGACACACCGCTGCGGGTGCGCCTGCTCGCGGGCCTGGCACGGCAGCTGCGCTGGCGAGGCGACCACGCGCGCCGGCTCCGCCTCCTGGACGAGGCCGTCGCCATGGCCCGCCGACTCGACGACGCCCCGAGCCTGCTCGAGGCCCTGGTGACCGCCCTCGCCGCCATCGACCCCCTGGACGATGCGCGCCGGAACGCCCTGGCCGCGGAGGTGCAGACCCGGGCGCGCACCGCCCGGCTGCCGAGCTACGAGGCCGACGCCTGCTGGTTTCGCCTGCAGCACGCCATCGAGCGGGCCGACCCGGAGAGCGTCAACCTCGAGAGCGCGACCCTCGCGAGCCTGGCCGAGGAGCTGCGCCATCCCCACTTCCGGGCCTTCGCCGCCTCGGCCCGCGCCATCCGCGCCCTCTGGCGCGGCGAGGTGGAGGAGGCCGAGCGCGGCATCGCGCGGGCGTTCGAGGCCGGGCGGCGATCGGAGCCGGAGTTCGCGGAGCAGGCCCGCGCGGCCCAGTCGCTCCAGCTCCTCCGCCTGCGCGGCCAGCAGGCGGCGGTCGAGCCCGCCATCCGCGCCGGCGCCGCCCGCTATCCGATGATCGCCAGCTACCGCTGCGCCCTCGCCCTGGCCGCCGCCCAGGCCGGACGACACGGAGAGGCGTCGGCCCTGGTCGCGGAGCTGCTCGGAGACGGTCCGGGCGGGGGACTCGAGCCGGGCGATCCGAACCTGCCCCTGAACCTCTCCCTGCTGACCGAGTCGGTGGCGCTGCTGGACGATCGCGCCGCGGCCGCGCGCCTTGCCGCGGCCCTCGAGCCCCATCGGGGTCGCTATCTCCACGTCCCCCATCTGCTGGCCCTCGGGGCCGGCTGCCACTACCTGGGCGTGCTCACCCGGGTACGCGGCGAGCCGCGCGCCGCGCGGGAGGCCCTGGACGAGGCGCTGGCCGCCGAGCTGCGCATGGGCGCGCGGCCCCAGGTGGTGCTCACGCGGCTCGAGCTGGCCCGGGCCTGGCGCAGCGAAGGCGACGCCGACGCCGCCGCGCGTGCCCTCGCGGAGGCCCACAGCGACGCCGAGGCCCTGGGCCTGGCGGGCCCGCAGCAGGCCGTGGAGCGCGCCGCCGCCGAGCTGGGCTGAGACCCGGCCGGGGGCCGGCCCCCGGCTCAGGTGATCAGCCGGATCACCCAGCTCCCGGTGATCAGCAGCTGGACCACGAACAGGCCGGCCCGCGCCATCACGAAGGGCACCGAGGTGGAGATCAGGTGCACCGCCGACTGGGCCACCCGGGCGAAGAGCACCAGCATGGCGAGGCCGTCGGTCACCTCGCCCTTCCCCGCCACCGCCGCCGAGAGCACCACGGCGCCGAAGATCGGCAGGAACTCCAGACAGTTCAGGTGGGCGCGGGTGAGCCGCTGCCCGAAGTCGTCCACGTCCGAGCCGTCGGCCGCGAAGCTGTTCAGCGCCTTGCCGGTCCGCTGGCCGTAGACGCCGCGATAGCCGGCGAGGACCACCACGAGCAGGATGGTCCAGCCGGCGACGCCGCACAGGGCGATGAGGGAAGGGGTCATGGTGTGCCTCCTCGAGGCCCTGGATAGGTCCGACGCCGCGTGCGGTCAACGACACAGCCCCTGTGCGAGCTGGTTGACGCCGAGGCGTCCAGCCCGGACCATGGCGGCATGAAGCGCTGGAAGGATCGCTGGGCCCTGGTCACCGGGGCCTCGAGCGGCATCGGGGAGGCCTTCGCCCGGCTCCTGGCCGAGCAGGGCGCCCATCTGGTGCTGGTGGCGCGGCGTCAGGACCGGCTCGAGGCCCTGTCCAAGGAGCTCGCCGCGGCCCACGGCGTCCAGACCCGGGTGGAGGCGCTCGACCTCGCCGCGCCGGGCGCCTGCGAGGCCCTCCACCGGCGCACCCGTGAGGCCGGACTCGAGATCGACCTGCTGGTGAACAACGCCGGCTTCGGGGTCTACGGACCGCACATGGAGATCCCGTGGGAGCGGGAGCAGCAGATGCTCCAGCTCGACATCGTGGCCTTGTCGGACCTCACCAAGCGCTACGTCGCCGACATGCTGGCGCGCGACCGCGGCTGGGTGATCCAGGTCGCCTCCATCGGCGGCTACCAGCCGGCGCCGACCTACGCCGCCTACTCGGCGGCCAAGGCCTACGTGCTGAACCTCACCGAGGCCCTGAACTACGAGCTCCGGGGCACCGGGGTGAAGGTCTCGGCCCTCTCGCCCGGCGTCACCCGCACGGAGTTCTTCGAGGTCTCGGGCCAGGCGCCGAGCCTCTTCCAGCGCCTGACGGTGATGCCCGCGGAGCGGGTGGCGCAGGTCGGTCTGGACGCGGTGTGGAAGGGCCGACCCAGCGTGATCCCGGGCTTCGTCAACCGCTTCAACGCCTTCTTCCTGCGCTTCCTGCCGCGACGTCTCCAGGCCGCGATCGCCAGCGCGACCATGAACCTCGGCCAGTAGAAAGCGGACTCCTGGTCACTTCTCGGCTTGGTCAGCCGCGCGCGCAGCGGGTAGATTCCGCGACGCGTACTCGACCCGCCGAGGAGAACCCAACATGGACATGGACTTCACCGCCGAGCAGCTGGCCTTCCAGCAGGAGGTCCGCGACTGGATCCAGGGCGCCATGCCGAAGGAGATGGCCCGCAAGGCCGCCGCCGGCGCCAGCTTCACCCACGAAGAGCAGATGGACTGGCATCGCATCCTCTTCGAGAAGGGCTGGATCGCGCCGAACTGGCCGAAGGAGGTCGGCGGCACCGGCTGGGACGTGGCCCAGCGCTTCCTCTTCAACGAGGAGATCGTGCGGGCCAACGCGCCCCAGCTCTCGCCCTTCGGGCTCTCCATGGTGGGCCCGCTCCTGATCCAGTTCGGCAGCGACGCGCAGAAGCAGCGCTTCCTGCCGAAGATCCTCTCGGGCGAGGAGATCTGGTGCCAGGGCTACTCGGAGCCGAACGCCGGCTCCGACCTGGCGAGCCTCCAGCTCCGGGCCGACAAGGACGGCGACGACTACGTCCTCAACGGCCAGAAGACCTGGACAACCTACGCCCAGTACGCCGACTGGATCTTCGTGCTCGCCCGTACCGGGCACGACGGCAAGAAGCAGGAGGGCATCTCCTTCCTGCTGGCCGACGTGAAGAACACGCCGGGCATCACCGTGAAGCCCTTCATGACCACCGGCGGCGACTACGCCTTCTCGGAGACATGGTTCAAGGACGCGCGGGTGCCCCAGAGCAACCGGGTGGGCCCCGAGGACGGCGGCTGGACCATGGCCAAGGCCCTGCTGGGCCACGAGCGCACCCTCATCGGCGGCGTCTCGGAGTCCGGCAAGTGGATCACCCAGGTGAAGCGCATCGCCCGGGACATGCCCGTGGGCGACGCCACCCTGCTGGACGACCCGGCCTTCCGGCGACGCATCGCGCGGCTGCAGATGCGTCACCGGGCGGTGACCATGGCCAACCTGCGCACCCTCGCCGCCGCCCAGCTGGGTCGGGCCCCGGGTCCCGAGAGCTCGATCCTGAAGATCGTCGGCACCGAGTGCTACCAGGAGGCCACCGAGCTGGCGATGGACGCCCTGGGCCAGGCCGCCCAGGGCTGGATCGACTCGCCGGGGGAGGCCCTCCGGGAGCACGAGCGCGACATCGCCTCCCAGTTCAACTACCTGCGGGCGACGACGATCTACGGCGGGTCCAACGAGATCCAGAAGAACATCGTGTCCAAGCACATCCTGCGCCTGCCGAGCGCCTGAGGAGCGGTCATGAACTTCGACCTCACCGAAGAGCAGCAGATCATCGTCGACTCCGTCGCCAAGTTCGTGGAGAAGGAGTCGCCCGTGGAGCGTTTCCGGAAGCTCCGGGAGACCGAGCGGGGCTGGGACACGGGCATCTGGAAGCGCATGGGCGAGAACGGCTGGCTCGGCGTCTGCTTCCCCGAGGAGCACGGCGGCTTCGGCGGGCGCTTCGTCGACGCGGCCCTGATCCTGGAGCAGCTCGGCCGCGGCCTCGTGCCGGAGCCCTACATCCCGTCGGTCATCCTGGCGGGCGGGCTGCTCTCCCGCCTCGGCAGCGAGGCCCAGCGCGAGGCCTTCCTCTCCCCGATGCTCGAGGGCGAGCGCTCCCTGGCCCTGGCCTACGCCGAGCGCCAGAGCCGCTACGACCTGGCCGACTGCCGCACCCGAGCCGAGAAGGCGGGCGACGGCTGGCGGATCCAGGGCGAGAAGGTCTGGGTGCTGAACGGGCACGCGGCCGACCAGCTGATCGTTGTGGCGCGCACCTCCGGCGATCCGACCGATGCGCGGGGGCTCTCGCTGTTCGTGGTGGACGCGGACGCCCCGGGTCTGTCGCGGGTGCGGGTGCCGGGCATGGACGGCCAGCGCACTGCCGTGCTGCGCCTGGACGGCGTCAGCGTCGGCGCCGACCGCCTGCTGGGCGACCTCGACGGGGGCCTCGAGCCCCTCGAGTGGGCCGTGGACCGGGGCGCGGCGGCCGCCTGCGCCGAGGGCCAGGGCGGGCTCCAGGAGCTCTTCGAGCGCACCGTCGCCTACCTGAAGGAGCGCAAGCAGTTCGACGTGCCCATCGGCTCGTTCCAGGCGCTGCAGCACCGGGCGGCGGACATGTTCGCGGAGGTGGAGCTGTGCCGGTCGACGATGATCCTCGCCGCCATCCAGGTGGACAGCGAGGACCCCGAGGAGCGCAAGGCCGAGGTCTCGGCGGCGAAGCTCCAGCTCACCGACGGCGGCTGGTACGTGCAGGAGAACGCCATCCAGCTCTTCGGCGGAATCGGCGTCACCGACGAGCAGGACGAGGGGCTCTTCTTCAAGCGGGTGCGGGTGCTGCAGGGCCTGTTCGGCGACGCGGACCACCACGTGGACCGCTTCCAGTCCCAGTACCGCTTCGACGCGGAGACGCGCCGGGGCTAGCGCCCCGGCGCCTCCCCCTGCCTCGGCTACCAGCGCCGGGCGTAGCGGTCCCGGTGGTCACGCCGGTGCCTCCAGTCGCGGCGCAGGTCCGCGCGCGCGTACTGGAGCTCGCCGAGCAGACGCTCCACCCGCCGGAACGCCCGGCGTACGTCCCGGTCGCGCAGCAGGAAGCCGGCCTCGCGGTAGGCGCAGTCGTAGAAGTAGGCGAGCCGCGCCAGCTCGCGACCCAGCGCCACCCGGCCGTGGCGGTGGACGCGCCGCGCGAAGGCGTCGGTGGCGTGCTCCAGCTCGAGGATCGCACCCAGGGCCGAGCGGTTGCGACGGGCGTGGGGACCACCCAGGTGGCGGGCCTCGCGCCAGAGCGCGTCGACCGACCGCTCCAGACGGTGGGCCAGGCGCCTCACCGAGCGGTCGTGCACGCGTCGGGCGTCGCGGTCGTGGCCCCGTCGATCGCGATGGTCGTAGCGGTCGTGGTCGTGGCGATGGCCGCGATCGTGGGCGGCCGCCGGCGCGACGGCCACGAGCGCGGACCCCAGGAACAGCAACCCGAGCGTCGCTCCGATCTTCCTCATGGCTTCTCACCTCCTCCCCGGGTCGCCCGGGGTTCTGCCGGATGAGACGGGGGCGTCAGGAGGGAAATTCGGCGCCGGGCGGAGCCACCGCGCCGGCGGCTGGTCTACCCTGGGGCGCGCCGAACGCGTGTAACCTCGGGGAGGATCTGCCGTGTCGGAGTCGGACGAGGACGTGCAGGCGGAGCTGGAGCGGGAGAAGATCCTCGGCATGGGCGACGACATCCGCCAGTTCATGCAGGACCACGTCGACCAGCTGAAGCGCAAGGGCGGCGATTCCTGATCCGGTGTCGCTTCGCGCCCACGCCCTCGGGACCGGCGCATCCGGGAACCCTCCTGGCCGGGCTGCTGGCCTGGCTCGACGCGCGCTCCCGGGGTGCGCACCTCCTGCTCCGCCTGGAGGACGTCGACCCCGCGCGCTGCACGCCGGAGCACGCCCAGGCCATGCGCTCCGCGCTGCGCTGGCTGGCGCTCGACTGGGACGACGAGGTGGTGCAGAGCCACTCGGTGGGGCGACACCACGCGGCCCTCGACGCCCTGGCGGCGGCGGGCCGCCTCTACCCCTGCTCGTGTAGTCGCAGCGACCTGCAACGGGCGGGCACCCCGGCGCTGGACGGGGGCTGGCGCTACCCCGGAACGTGTCGCGGCCGGGCGCTCCCGCCGGGCGGCTGGCGCGCCAGCCCGGACGCCCTGCGCCTGCGCCTCGAGCCCGGCTGCGTGGACGTCCGCGACGAGGGCGGGCTGGCCCTCGCCCGGGATCCCTTCGCGAGCCTGGGCGACCCGATCCTGCGCCGCCGCGACGGCGCGGTCGCCTACCACCTGGCCGTGGTCGTCGACGATGCGCACCAGGGCATCACCCGGGTGGTGCGGGGCCGGGACCTGGCGCCGGCCACGGCGATCCATCGGGTCCTGCAGCAGCACCTGGGGCTCCCGGCCCCGGTCTGGCGCCACCACCTGCTGCTCCTGGAAGAGCGGGGCGGCAAGCTCGCGAAGCTCCACGGCGCGGTGGGCTGGGACACCCTGCGCAGGCACCTCGCGCCCGAGGCGGTCTGCGGGGTGCTGGCCCACGCCGTCGGCCTTCGTGCGGCGGCGGATCCCATCCTCCCGGACGCCCTCCTGGCCGACTTCGACTGGTCGCGGGTGGCGCCGCGCGACCGGGTGATGCGCTGGACGGGCGAGGCCCTGGAGGATGGCGGCCCGGCCACCTAGCCCATCCCGCCGCGCAGCGCCGCCGATGCGGCTCCGCTCCCGGGACCGGCCAACGCCGGACGATGGCTAGCGCGTCGTGCAGGGACGCCGGTGCAGCTCCAGCTGCTCGATCCTCGAGGGCGGATCGGTCGGCTGGACCAACGAGAGCACCCGAGCGCTGGAGACCCGGCGCTCGGGTGGCTCGCGGTCGTTCCAACGCCGGCACCCGTAGCGGGCCAGGGCGTCCAGGAGCAAGCGGCGGTCGAGACTGCCCAGGGGACCGGCCACGGGCTCGTGCAGCGCGTCGAGGTAGAGACGCCAGCGGAAGGACGGGTGTCGGTCGTGGAGCACCGAGGGCCGCCAGGGCCCCGGATCGGACCGCAGCAGGTCGACGCGCCAGCCGTCCGCCCGCGCGCCCACGACCACGAGCCAGTCATCGCCCCGGGGCGCGTCCGGGGAGAACATGTCCCAGGTCTGCTGGATTCCCAGGACGCGGCCGTAGCCGTCGAAGCCCGGGGGCAGCCAGCGGCGGGGCAGGAGGTGGACGTGGGAGGCCACGGAGAGCACCACGTAGGCGAGCAACGGGGCGAGCAGCGCCTGCACCGGCCGGGGCAGCCCGCTCGAGCGGGGGAGCGCAGGTGCAGCGGCCGGCATCCGACGCAGCCGCGGCAGCACGTCGTCCCAGAACAGCGCCGGCACGAACGCCGTCCAGCCGGCCAGACAGACGAGGGGGAAGGGCCCGATGGAGAGACCCGCGGCCAGCGAGAGATGGAACCCCGTGAAGAGAACGATGGCCAGCAGTCGGAACGCGCCGGTGTAGACCGGCACGAAGGCCAGGAACGGACCGAGGATCTCGAACCAACGGGTGCCGTGGGTCAACCAGGGAATCAGCACGCGCTGCTCGCGCAGCCACTGCCCCAGGGGCGTCGCCCAGTAGTCGAGGTGCAGGGCGTAGTAGACGGCGGTCCCGTCCTTCCAGGTGTCGCCGCTCTTGTGCAGGCCAGTGGCGAAGTAGACCAGGAACAGCTGGACGAGGAGGGCCACGCTCCCGAGGGAGAGGTGGTGGGTCGCGACCGGGCCGGGCGACGCCAGCCGGCGGGCGTCGAGGGACCAGCGCGCGCCGAGGGGAAGGAACAGCCCCCAGAACGCGAGCAGCCGCATGAGCTGGTCGCCCCCCATGGAGGACGCCGGTGGGTTTCGGAGCTGGACGCTCACCAGGAGGCCCCAGCAGGCGATCGTGGCGAGCCGGGTCCGGAAGCCGACGATCAAGGCGATCGCCGCCCCCGCAGCGAGCGCGAAGATCAGCGCGACGCCGGCGGCGCTTCCGCTGAGCCAGTAGTGGGGCGAGAGCTGGAGGGCGGGTCCCACGGAGGAGAGGGCGGCGATCGCCTGTGCCGGGAGGACTCCGGCGTCCGTGTAGTGGGCGATCAGCGCGCGCGAGCGGCTCGCCAGATCGGCCAGGAGGAGCAGCCCCAGCGCGATCCGGAACAGCGCCAGGGAGCGGAGGTCGATGGCGAAGAGTCGGCGCGCGATTCCCCAGGGGCGCACGGGTCCGTCGGCGTCTCTGGAGTCGGCTTCGGCGGGTTTCACGGCCGCTTCTCCCCGGGCAGCCTACACCGCGGCGGCCCCGGCCGGAAAGGTGCGAGGGCCGGGTGGGGCCGGCGCCCGTTTGCCGGCTTCGGATGGCCTCGGTAGAGTCGACTGCGGGTGTGGTGAGGCGCGATCGCAGGGTCCCGCTCGGTCGCCGGTCTTCGTGAACCCCGTCAGGTCCGGAAGGAAGCAGCGGCAGCGGGGGCAGCGATGCGAGGGGGGGTGCCCTGCGATCCCGCCTCCCCGCACTGCCGACGAGGTCGATCCCCCTCTTGACCGACGAGGTCGATCCCCCTCTTGAGCTATCAGGTTCTCGCGCGCAGGTGGCGGCCCCAGGGCTTCGACGAGGTGACCGGGCAGGCCCACGTCACCACGCCCCTGCGCAACGCGATCCGCACCGACCGCATGCCCCATGCGCTGCTGCTGTGCGGTCCCCGGGGCGTCGGCAAGACCACCCTGGCCCGCATCGTCGCCCGCTGCCTGAACTGCGAGAAGGGGCCGACCGAGAGCCCGTGCGGCACCTGCACCAGCTGCGCGGAGATCGCGTCCGGGGCCTCGACCGACGTGCAGGAGATCGACGCGGCCAGCCGCACCAGCGTGGACGACGTCCGCGAGCTGATCGAGGCCGTGCGCTATGCGCCCTCCCCCGGCAAGCACCGGATCTTCGTGGTGGACGAGGTGCACATGCTCTCGACCGCCGCCTTCAACGCGCTGCTCAAGACCCTGGAGGAGCCGCCGCCCCGCAGCCTCTTCATCTTCTGCACCACCAACCCCGAGAAGATCCCCTTCACGGTGGTCTCGCGCTGCCAGCGCTACGACTTGCGGCGCATCTCCGGTGCCGAGATCACCGGCCGCCTGGAGGAGGTGGCCCGGGCGGAGGGGGTGGCCCTCTCGCGGGCGAGCCTCGCGGCGATCGCCCGGGAGGGCGACGGCTCGCTGCGGGATGCCCTGACGCTCCTCGACCAGGTGATCGCCTCGGGCGGCGGCCAGGTCGACGACGAGCGCGTCGCCGAGATCCTCGACCTGGTCGACCGGCGCCTGCTCTTCGCCGTCGCCGAGGCCTGCGTGGACGGCGAGCCAGCGCGCGTCCTCGAGGCCTGCGCCCGCGCCGGCGCCGCCGGCACCGACGCCAAGCGCCTGGGCGCCGAGCTGTTGCAGACCCTGCGCGACCTGGTGGTGCTGCGGGTCGCGCCCGAGGCCGGGCTGGTGGAGGCCGGCGACGACGAGCTCGTCGCCCTGCGCGCCCTGGCCGAGCGCGCCGAGGAGGCACGCCTGCGGCGGATGTTCCGGGCCCTGCTGAAGGAGCAGGAGGACCTCGCCTGGGCGCCCCAGCCCATGGCCGTGCTGGAGATGGCCCTGGTGCGGCTGGCGACGATGCCCTCGGGCGACGAGGTGGGGAGCCTCCTGACCCGCCTGGAGGCCCTGGAGGGACAGCTCCGCGGCGGAAGTCCCGGCCCCGGCGCGGGAGGAGGCGGAGCGGGCGCACGGGCGCCGGGCGGCCGTCGCAGCGGGCCCCGCTCGCCGGCGCCCGAGCTGCCTCACGACGCAGCGCCGGCCCTTTCCGCGGCAGCCCCCGAGCCGCCCCGCGACGCCGCGGCAACGCCCGAGCTGCCTCGCGACGCCGCGGCACCGCCCGAGCTGCCTCGCGACGCCGCGGCAGCCCCGAGCCCGGCGACCGCCGAAGGC
>CAYTZH010000005.1:0-152664 GCA_964442285.1 uncultured Spirochaetales bacterium
CCCGGGAAGCGCGCGAGCAGCTCGCCCGGGAAGCGCGCGAGCAGCTCGCCCGGGAGGCGCGCGAGCAGCTCGCCCGGGAGGCGCGCGAGCAGCTCGCCCCTCACGGGAGCGGTCTCCAGGCGACCCGCGCGAGGAGCAGCTCGAGGAGGACCAGGGCGCCCGCTGCCCGGAGGAGCGGGGCGCTGCGCGACGCCCGCCGCTCGGCGCCGGAGGCCGGGAGGGGGCGCTCCACCCGCTCGAGGCCGTCGATCTCTGCGTAGACGGCGGCGAGGGCCGACGAGCTCCGGGCCGGGAAGTAGCGGCCCCCGGTCTGCGCGGCGATCCGGGCGAGGGTGCGTTCGTCGAGGTCGTGGCGCTCGAAGCGCAGCCCGCGCGGGCCACCCGCCACGGGCACCTCTCCCGTGCTGCCGATGCCCACCGTGTGGACACGGACGCCGAGGGCACGGGCGGCGTCGGCAGCGACCTCCGTGGGCACGGCCCCCGCATTGCTGCGGCCATCGGTCAGGAGCACGACGAGCCGGCCGGCGCCCCCCGGCGCGTCCCGGCCGCCGAGGGCGCGTCGCGCGGCGAGGGCGAGGGCGTCCCCCAAGGCGGTGTTCTCGCCGGTGATGCCGGGGCGGATGCGCCCGAGCCCGGCCAGCAGCAGGCCGCCGTCGCGGGTGAGCGGCGTCTGGGTGAAGGCCGTCTCGCCGAAGACCACGAGGCCGACCCGGTCCCCCTCGCCGACCCGGCGCTCCGCGAAGCGCGCCACCACCTCCCGGGCGAGGTCGAAGCGGGTGCGCTGCTCGCCGCCGCGGGAGGCGTCGAGGGCGCGCATGCTCCCCGAGGCGTCGACGGCCAGGACCAGGTCGAGCCCCGGCGCGGCCTCCGGAGCGTGACGCGCCACGGCGTAGGGCTCTCCCAGGGCCAGCCCCAGCAGGAGCAGGCTCGCCGCCCGGAGCGCCAGGGCGAGGACGCGGCCCCGTCCCCGATGCCGCGCACCGGCCGCGCGGGCCTCCTCCAGGGCGGGCCAGGCCAGCGCGGTGGGCCGTCGCCGCCAGGCCAGGACGAGGCCGGCCAGGACGACGGCCAGGGCCAGCGCGCTGCGGGCGGGATGGGCGAGGCCCTCGGCGCCGAGCCAGGCCAGCGGCTCGATCGCCCCGAGCCAGGCCCGCGGGTCGATCACGGTCCGGCCTCGGGCGGCGTGGTGTCGCGGACGAACGCGCGCACGTCGGCGAGGATCTCGGCGGGCGCGCCGGTCCGCCGGGCCGGTGGTCGGAAGCGCGCGCCGTCGAGGCGCTCGAGCAGGCCCAGGAACTGCGGCCAGGCCGAGCGCGCACCCCAGGGCGGACGCGCGGCCCGGAGCTCCTCGGTGGTGCGGGTGACCGCGTCCGCGCCGAAGCGCGCCGCCATGTAGCGACGGAGCGCGGCGGCGGCGCCGTCGGCGGCCGCGAGCGCGTTGTCCACGGAGGCGCAGGCGTCGAGCTCGGTCTGGGCCCGAGCCCAGGGCGCGGCCCCGGGAGCGCGCGGTGCGCGCGCCGGGGCACGCGCCCGGCGGCGCAGCTGCCGGACCCCGCCGAGTCCGAGCAGCGTGAGGCCCGCGCCCACGCCGATGCCCAGCCACAGACGCCCGCCGCCCGCGGCCGGCGCGGGCGGGGCGCGCAGGCCGAACGGCGCCGTGCGCTGCGGATGCTCGCTCAGCACCGAGCGTACCTCGAGCATCCGGCCGCGGATGCTCACGGGCTCCGCAGGGCCGTCCGGACCCTCGACACGCACCTCGGTGTCGGGCCAGGGCACCGAGCCCGGCGCCCGCGCCCGCAGGCGGTAGCGCACCCGGTGCAGCCAGCGGTCGGCCTGGCGCTCGACGGGCAGCAGCTGCGTATCGAGCACCCAGAAGCCCGCGAGCTCCGGGGGCTCGGGCGGCACGATGCGGTGGTCGGGCGGCGTCACCACGCCGAGGTCCGCGGCGATCACCTGCCCGACCGCGACCCGGGGCGGCTCCACCACCAGGCTGCCCCGGAGCGAGACGGGGGCGCCGTCGGCGGCGAGCGCGACGCCGTCCCCCAGGCCCACCAGGAGCACGGCCCTCCGGAGGGCGCGCATCGCGACGCGCGCGGGCCGCGGTCCCATCAGGACGTCCGCCGGTGGGCCGCGCGCTCGCGGAAGAAGCGCACCAGCCGCGGCAGGGGATCCTCCGAGGTCGAGAGCCAGAGCAGGTCCGCGCCCGCACGGCGGAGGCGGCGCTCGAGGGCCCGCCGGCGCACCGCGGCCGCTGCCGCAAAGCGGGCCCGCACGCCCGGGGAGCGGCTGTCGAGCTCGTAGACCCGGTCCGGCCGCTCCGGATCGGCCAGACGCAGGACGCCCGCCGGGACGAGCACCACCTCCCGCGGGTCGAGAATCGCCACCGACACCAGCTCATGACGCCGGGCGGCCGCCCGCAGGGCGGCGCCCGAGGCGGGGTCGTCCCGGAAGTCGGAGAGCACGAAGATCAGCGCGCGGTGACGGGCATGGGCGCGCGCGCGCTCCAGCGCGGTCTCCAGCCCGGTGCCGCCCGCGCAGGCGCGGCTGGCCGCCAGGGCGGCCCGCACCACCGCGTCGACGTGACCGGGACCGCGCCGCGGTGGGTGCTCGGCGCGGATGCCGTCGGCGAAGGCCAGCAGGCCGACCCGGTCGCCCGCGCGGCCCGCCGCCGCGGCCAGCAGCCCCGCGGACCAGGCGGCGGCCTCCGCCTTGGTCCGCGCGCCGCTGCCGAAGGCCATGGAGGCCGAGACGTCGAGGACCAGGAGCACGGTCTGGTCGCGTTCCTCCCGGAAGCGCTTCACGTAGGGCTCCCCGGTGCGGGCGGTGGCGTTCCAATCCAGGGTGGCGAGGTCGTCGCCGGGGACGTACGGCCGCGACTCCTCGAACTCGATGCCCCCGCCGCGGAAGGCGCTGGCGTAGGCGCCGTGGAAGGCGCCGGCGGCCTGGCGCCGGGCCCGGATCGCAAGCCGCCGCGCGACGCGCCCCAGGTCGCCGGGCGGAGCGGCCGTCACGGCGCCTCGACGGCGTCCAGCACGGCCTCCACCACGTCCTCGGGTCGCAGGCCGTCGGCCTCGGCCTCGTAGGTGAGCAGCACGCGATGGCGGAGCACGTCGGGGGCGGCGCGCTTCACGTCGTGGGGCGTGGCGTAGTCGCGGCCGTGGAGCAGCGCCCGTGCCCGGGCGGCGCGCACCAGGAAGACCGAGGCGCGCGGTGAGCCGCCCAGGCTCACGACCGATCCGACGCCTCCCCGCGGCGCGGCGGACACCGACGCCGGGTCGCGGGTCGCGCGCACCAGGCGCACGGCGTAGTCGCGCACCGGCGGCGCCACGTGGACGGCGTCGGCCGCCGCCTGCAGCGCGGCGACGGCGGCGGGATCGCCGACGGCCCGGGGCGGCTCCGCGGCCGAAGTGTCCCGCGCCACGATCTCGCGCTCCTCCGCCTCGTCGGGGTAGCCGACCACGAGCTTGGCGAGGAAGCGATCGGTCTGGGCCTCGGGCAGCGGATAGGTGCCCTCGAGCTCGACCGGGTTCTGGGTGGCCATGACGAGGAAGGGAGAGGGCAGGGGGAAGGTCTCGTCGCCGATGGTGACCTGGCGCTCCTCCATCGCCTCGAGCAGGGCCGACTGCACCTTGGCCGGGGCGCGGTTGATCTCGTCGCCCAGCAGGACCGACGCGAAGATGGGCCCCTTGCGCACCACGAACTGCTGGCGGTCGGGGGCGAAGATGGGCGTCCCCAGCAGGTCGCCGGGGAGCAGGTCGGGAGTGAACTGGATGCGGCGGAAGCCCAGACCCAGGGCCTCGGCGAGGACGCGCACGGCGGTGGTCTTGGCCAGCCCCGGGACGCCCTCCACGAGCACGTGCCCCCGGGCCAGGAGCCCGACGAGCAGTCCCTCCACCAGGTCCCGCTGGCCGACGACCACGCGGCCGACCTCGTCCACCAGGCGCTTGAGCAGATCCTCGGAGCGGTCCATCACGGCGACTCTACCGTGTCGGACGTGCCCCGCGCGTTCGGCGTTTCGGACTTCCGCCGGCGCGCTCCAGGATGGCCGTGGTGCGCACGCCCGGGATCTCCCGCAGGCGGACCACCCGGCCGCCCCAGCTCTCGACCTCCTCGCGGCCCACGATCTCGTCGATGCGCCAGTCGCCGCCCTTGGCCAGGACGTCGGGTCGGAGCGCGCGGATCAGGTTGCGGGGGGTGGACTCCGGGAAGATGCTCACCCAGTCCACGCAGGCGAGGGCGGCGAGCACCTCCGCGCGCTGACGGGCCGGGACCACCGGCCGGCCCGGCCCCTTCCCCAGGCGGCGCACGCTGGCGTCGGAGTTGAGGCCCACGATCAGCCGGTCGCCCAGCCCGCGCGCCTGCTCGAGGCTGCGCACGTGCCCCACGTGGAGGAGGTCGAAGCAGCCGTTGGTGAAGACGACCGTCTCGCCGCGTCGCTGGGCCCGCCGCACCGCGGCCTGCGCCGCGGCGCGGGAGAGGATCCTGCGCCGGGCCTGGGTCACGGCCTGGGTCACGGGACGTCGGCGCCCCCGTGCCTCACGAGTCGTCGGCCTGCGCGTCGGTCTCGGCCGGGGCCGACACCTGGGGCAGCACGCCGCGGATCGCCTTCACACCGCTCTTCACGAAGTTCGGCACGCCTTCCACCATGAAGCTGGCCGGGCCCGAGGCCAGGGTCCGACCGCGGATGACTTCGGCCTGGGGCTGCCTCCAGGGACCCTCCACCTGCAGGTAGAGGCCCATCAGGTTGTCGTCCGGGCCGAGGAAGAAGGAGCCGAGCACCGGCACGGAGCGCGCGATGGCGTCCACGCGCCGCTCCGGGAAGACGCCGACGACCGCCTCCATGGGGTTGGGGGCGCCATCCACCCGGACCTGGCCCGAGCCCACCACCCGCACGCCCGGGAGGTCCATCACGAGCGCCTCGCTGCGGAGCACGCCGTCTTCGAGGACGAAGTCTCCCTGGATCGCCCGGAAGGGCAGGGGCTCCTCGCCCATCCTGTCGAAGGGGCTGCCCAGCTTGGCCAGCGCGTCCGAGAACGAGGGCGGATCGTGCAGGAGGGCATCCCGCGCGTGCAGCGTGATGGTGCCGTGGAGCTGACGGGCTTCGGGCACGCCGGGACGCAGGCTGCCATCGAGCTCCGCCACGCCGTCCAGCCGACCCGTCAGGGCGCCCGGGCGCAGGCGCAGGATGCGCCCGATCTGGCGGATCGGCGCCTCCTGGGCGGCCACGTTCACGTGGATCGGCACGGCGTCGGACCGATCGAGGTCGAGCGCCAGGGACGCGACCAGGCGACCGCCCTTCGCGAAGGGTGCGTTGGCCTCCACCAGCCGGAGGCGGCCGCCCTCGGCGTAGAAGCCGCCGGACGCTCTGGCGAGCGGAACCCGCACCACCCGGATGTGTCGGGTCTTCCAGGTGCCCCGCGCCCAGGCCGTCGCCTGCACCGGCTCGGGGGCCGTCCCCGGCGCCGAGAGCACGACGCGCATGCGCACGTTCCCAGGCCCGCCCGCCTCGGGCGCCCACCAGCGGCCCGTGACCTCCGCGGGGACGCCGCCCCACAGACCCTGGGCGCGGACCGCGCGCACGCCGCGCTCCTCGGGCCCGACCTCGGCCCGGACGTCGCGAAGCGGGAAGCCCAGGCGCGGATGGACCAGCCAGTCGAGCTGCAGCTCGACCGCCGTTCGCCGGCGGTCCACGGGCGTCTTGGGCTGCATGACCTCGAGCAGGGTCGAGAGCCCGGCCAGGCGGGGCGGGGCGGGGGCTTCCGTGTGAACGGCGCGAGCCGGCAGGTGGTCCAGACCCTCGAGCGTGACGTCGAGGCGCGGGAAGCGCCCGCCGGTCCGGAGATCCCGGAGCTCGAGGCGCTGGCGCGCCAGACGCAGCTCGCCCGTCATCGGGGGCGTGCGCTCCGACGCGCCGGTCCGCAGCGAGAGCTCCTCGAACCGGGCCCGGCCCTCGAGGTGGACGCCGCTGCTGCTCGAGCCCGGGCTGGCCAGCTGCTGCCAGCCCGCCAGCTTGCCCCGGCCGACGACCTCGAGCTCGGTGAGCACGCCGCTCTCCACCGCCGCGAGCGACCCGCTGAAGCGCCGCTCGAGGTCGCGGGGCAGATAGCGGGTGAAGCGCTGGGCGTCGCCCAGGTCGACGTTGTCGAGGCGGAGGCTCACCCGGGCCATCGAGCCGGCCTTCAGGGGGCGCTCGGCCACGCCGTCCAGGGCGTACTCCTGGCCGTCCACGTCGAGCCGGGCCTGCCGCACGCGCAGCCGGCGCGGGGTGAGGTCCAACTCCGCGCTCGCCGACGCCGTGGAGCCGCGGATCTCCAGGGGCGCCTTCTCGCTCCGCGGCAGGTCGAGCCGGAGGTCGCTCGCCAGCAGGTCCACCCGCAGCCGACGCGCGCCCCGCCCGTCGCGCTCGTCGACCTCGATCTCGACCCGGCCGCCCGCGAGGCCGCCCAGGCGGAGGTCGGGATGGAGGTCGCTGGCGTAGGACGCGAAGGCGCGCAGGTCGACCGCGGTGGCCTCCAGCGCGAGGCGGACCGAGCCCCGGCGGTCGCGGGCGCCGTGGAGCGCCACCCGACCGCACTCGCCCCGGGCGTCGACGAGCCGTCCGCTGGCGCCGATGCGGGCGGCGCGCCCCCGGGCGTCCTGCTCGAGGAAGCCGGTGAAGTCCTCCAGCGCCAGCACCCGGGGCTCCGCTCCGCCCTCGTCGACCAGCACGAAGCGCGCCTCGCGCAGCTCGATGCGCTGGGGCGCCAGGGCGGCGCGCAGCAGAGGGATGGGGGCCTGGAGCAGCGCCCGGGCGGCATCGCCCAGCTCCTCGACCGAGTTCCACCAGGGCTGGGGCTCGCGGGCGGCCGACTCCGAGCCCAGGACGGCGGCCACCACGGGCGCGGGGGTGATGCGTCCGTCGGCGCGGCGCTCCACCCGGAGGGTCGCCTGCTCCATCACGATGCGGCGCAGCCGGACCCGTCCCAGCAGGAGCGAGAGCGGGTCCACCTCGGCGGCCGCCCGGGCCACCTCGAGGCCCGGTCCGTGGTCGTCGCTCCAGGCCCGGAGGTCGCTCGCCTCCAGGGCCACGCCGGCGCCCAGGACCAGGCGCGCCGAGGCCACCGCCACCTCGCCCCCCAGGGCGCGAGCGAGGGTGCGCTCGGCGGTCCTCCGGATCTGCTCCGGGCCCAGGCTGCGGGCGACCAGGAAGCCGGCGGCGACGGCCGCGCCGAGCAGGATCAGCGCGGCGATCGAGGCTGCGATCACGGGACGGCGCATGAGGCTCCAGGGGAGGTCGGCGCAATCTAGCAGCTCCCCGCCCTCCTTTCGGCCGTTCGCAGGCTCCGCCACACCCCCCGAAAGGCTCGGACGTTCACGCAAAAACAAGCTTCAGGGGTGTCTCTCGGACCGGCGCCTGGTCGCCCTAGGTCCCCGCAGGAAAAGCACTAAGTCCGACCCGTTCCCGGCCGGTCGAACGCTGCAAGCACTCATTTTCCCTCAAGAAATCCGGCGCAAGTCCGATGCAGCTCGCTGATTGGTCAAGCATCCCGGCGAGCGCCGGGCGGATGGAGTGCGACCCCAATGGCACACAACGGCCGCAGCCCCAATCGCGTGCGAGAGCTTCGCGAGAACCGCCTCATGACCCAGGCCCAGCTCGCTCGGAAGGCCAAGGTCGCCCTGCGAACGATCCACAGCGTCGAGAAGGGCATGAACTGTCGGATGGACACGAAGCGCAAGATCCTGCTCGCGCTGGGCATGCGCTTCGAGGACAAGGACTACGTGTTCCCGCCCATTCGCCGCGAGGCTCCGCCCAGCGCACCCAGCGAGCCCTTCCAGGCCTGAACGCCGCTCCCGGCGGCAGCCCACCGGCATCGCGTCTCCGCAGCGCCCCGCGGGCGTCATCCTTTCGCCACATCCCGTGTGGCGGTCCCGTTTCGTTAGTATCCGGGGAGGCGGCTCCCGGGGCTGCCAGCCTCGGAGGTGTGACCATTCCCGACCGGACCCCGCTTCTGGCCGACGTGGCCGAGCTGGTCTCCCGATCCCACGACCTCGGCGAGACCCTCGACAACGTCGTGGACCTCGTGGGGCAGCGCCTCGGGGCCGACGCGTGCTCCATCTACCTCACCGACACCGACCTCCAGCACCTGACCCTCCGCGCCACCCGGGGCCTCGACGGCGCCTCCCGGGACCGGGTGCGGGTGGCCTTCGGGGAGGGCCTCGTCGGTCTCGCCGTGGACCTGGGCGAGCCCGTGGCCATCGAGCACGCCCACGAGCATCCCCGCTTCCGCTACTTCCCGGAGACCGGCGAGGAGCGCTTCCGCTCGCTCATGGCCGCGCCGATCCGTCTCCGCAACGTCCCGATCGGCGCGATCGTCGTCCAGACCGAGAAGCCGCGGCGCTTCACCGCCGCCGAGGTGGAGCTCCTCCACACCTGCGCCCACCTGATCGCGCCGGTGGTGATGAACGCCCAGCTCCTGGCGCTCGTGGCCCAGACCCCCGAGGAGCGGACCCACGTCCTCGACGAGCTCTCCCGCACCGGACTGCCCGTCCACGCCTCGGACCGCAACCGCCCCACGCGCAACGTGGAGCTCGACGGCATCCCGGGTGCCCTGGGGGTGGCCATCGGACCGGTCTACCTCCTGGAGGACCCCCTGGACCTCGACCGCCTGGAGTACCTCCCCCGGGAGGATCCCGACCAGGAGAAGGACGACCTGCTGCGGGCGGTGGCGGAGGCGCGGCGCGAGCTGCACGAGGTGCGGGACAAGGTCGGCGACCGCTTCGGCCCGGAGTTCGCCGCCGTCTTCAACACCCACATCCAGATCCTGGAGGACACGGGCTTCGTGAGCCGGCTCGAGGCCGTCGTGGCGGAGAGCGGCAATGCCCTGGACGCCCTGCGCCGGGTGCTCCAGGCCTACCGCGAGACCTTCGAGTCGATCGAGGACCCCTACTTCCGGGATCGGGTGACCGACATCGTCGACGCGGGCCGCCGCGTGATGGGGAACCTGCTGGGCGTGCGCCACCAGAACGTGCCCCTGGCGCCCGGCTCGATCCTGGTGACCGACACCATCCTGCCCAACCACTTCGCGACCCTCGAGGTGGAGAAGATCGCCGGGATCGTGTCGGAGCACGGCGGCGCCACGGCCCACGGCGCCATCTTCGCCCGCTCCCTGGAGATCCCCCTGGTCACCGGCGTCGGGGGGGTCTGCCGCCTGGTCCAGCCCGGCGAGACCGCCATCGTCGACGGCGCCATCGGGCGCGTCTACCTGGCGCCCGACGAGCCGCTGCGCGAGGAGTACCAGCGGGCCCAGCATCGCCACGCCGTCGAGGCCGAGCGGCTCGACGCGTTGGGGAGCCGGCCCGCCGAGACCCGCGACGGCCGTCACATCGTGCTGTCGGCCAACGCGGGCCTGTGGAACGACATGGTGCTCGTGGACCGGCACGGCGCCGAGGGCGTCGGTCTCTTCCGCACCGAGCTGCTCGCCCTGGCTCACCGGGGCTTCCCCGAGGAGGACGAGCAGGAGCGGCTCTACCAGCGGGTGGCCGAGCACCTGGCGCCGCGGCCGGTGACCTTCCGGACGCTCGATCTGGGGGGCGAGAAGTCGGTGCCCCTCGAGGGGCTGATCGAGGAGGAGAACCCCCAGCTCGGCTGGCGCTCCATCCGCCTCCTGCTCTCCCACGCGCGGGACTTCCGGGCCCAGCTCCGCGCCATCCTGCGGGCGAGCGCCTTCGGCGACGTCCGCATCCTGCTGCCCATGGTGTCGTCGATGGAGGAGCTGCGGCAGGCGAAGCGCCTGGTCGAGCAGTCGAAGGAGGAGCTCGACAAGCGCGGCGTTCCCTTCGATCCGGAGATCCCGGTGGGCATCATGATCGAGGTGCCCGCGGCGGCCCTGGTGGCGGACGCCCTGGCGACCGAGTGCGACTTCTTCTCCGTGGGCACCAACGATCTCACCCAGTACACCCTCGCCTGCGACCGCGGCAACGAGCGCGTGGCGCACCTGTACGAGCCGCTGCATCCGGCCGTGCTGGTGCTCATCGACCGCGCGGTGCGCGCGGCGCGGCGCGCGGACATCCCCCTCTCGGTCTGCGGGGAGATGGCGGGCAATCCGCTCGCCGCCCCGCTCCTGGTGGGCCTCGGCGTGACCGAGCTCTCGGCGGCGCCGAGCGTGGTGCCGGCCATCAAGGAGGTGGTCCGGGCGCTCGACGCCGGCGTCGTCGCCGAGGACGCCCGCCGCGCCCTGGAGCAGCCGGGCGCGCGGGAGGTGCAGGCGATCTCGGCGGGGCGGCTGCGCTCCTACGGGCTGCTCGAGCACCCCGACCTGGGAGCCTGGCTGCGGGCGTTGCTGGAGCGCGCCGGCCTGGGCTGAGCCCCGCAAGCCGGCCTGGCCGAGGCCGCGCCGGCCGGGGCAGGTCTATCTCCCGTCGACACTCCGGCCTTCCCCCCTCGGACGGACCGCGGCGCCGGCCGATGCACCCGATCATGAGCGGTCTCTCCCAGCCGGGGAGCGGCGCCCTCGCGGGTCGGCGCCTGCTGGTGGTCTACCTGCCGAACGACGCGTGTGCCCCCGAGTCGCTGCTCGAGCCGCTCCTGCTCGCCTGCTTCCGCGCGGCCGACACCTGCCGCGTGGCGGCCGCCGCCGAGAGCCGCGCGCTGCGCGCCCTGGCCCGCGAGGACCGGGACGCGGTGCGGACGCCCGGCGACGAGTCGCCGCCGCTGCGGCCGCGGCTTGTCGAGGTGGCGCCGCGCATGGGCTACGTGGAGCAGCGCATCCTCGAGGATCGCTTCCTCGCGCAGCTGCCCCTCCCGGGACGCGAGCGCTCGGGCGTCGGCACCTTCCACTGGGACCGCCTCCAGTGGTGCCTGCTGCCGCGCGACCTGGCTCCCTTCGTCGCGAGCCTTCCGTGGAAGGAGGCCGACACCCTGGTGCTCCTGGGCGGCGCGGCGGACGATCCCCTGGGCGGTCAGTGCCTCGCAGCGGCCCGCGCCCGCGGGCTGCAGGTGGTCGGCCTGGTGCCCGGGTTCGTGCTCGGTCGCTACGCGCCCTTCTGGATCCACGGCTGCGACGCCGTGGGCGTCGCCGACGCCGATGCGGCGGAGGCCCTGGCCGAGGCGGGCGCGGGGCCGCGGGTCTGGGTCGAGCCCGGGCTGGCGCCGGACCTGGCCCTGGCGCCCCTGGCGCTCACGCCGGCCGAGCCCCGGGTGCTGCACCTGGAGCTGCGGATGCGCACGTCGATCGCGCTGGTGAAGCGCACCCTGCAGGACTGGCTCCCCGGGGTGCGCGACCGGGTGGCCGGACTCTGCTTCCACCACGACGGTCCCTATCTCGAAAACCTCCGCGAGCACTTCGGCACGAGCTGGGCCCAGGTGCCGGTCGCCCACGACGCCGCGCCCCTGCTCGAACGGGCGAGGCGCGGCGGCGCCGACGTGCTGGCCTTCGAGCCCTGGTCCGCCGTCTACACCGGAGGGCTCCCGTCCGGCACGCGGGTGGGCGTCCTCGGCGCCGAGGTACGGGCCTGCCTGGGGCGGGTGCCGGCGCGGCTCGCGCCCCACCTGCTGGAGGTCGCGTGAAGACCGCCGCGGAGGTCGCGTGAAGGTCCTCGTCGTCACCAGCCTGCGCCACCACCTGGGCAAGATGCGCTCGGTGCTGGAGGAGCTCCGCGAGCGGGGCTGCGAGATCCAGCTGGTCACCGCCCAGAACAGCGTCTGGCTGCCCGGCGGCGACTTCGAGGCGGCGCTGCGCGGCTGCGGCTTCTGCTACCGGCGCCTGGCCGAGCTGCGATTGCATCCCGAGTTCCACGCCCGCCTGCGCCCGCGTCTGCGGGCCCTGGCGGCGGGCCTGGCCGAGCGCTTCGGCAGCGGCGAGCGGCCG
The DNA here is from genome assembly GCA_964442285.1 of uncultured Spirochaetales bacterium. Classification (GTDB taxonomy): domain Bacteria; phylum Myxococcota_A; class UBA9160; order UBA9160; family JAFDET01; genus CAYTZH01. The sequence continues at coordinate 11,847 of CAYTZH010000005.1, forward strand.
CCCGGCTACACCTCCGACGCGGATCTCGGCTACTCGCTTCTGGAGAGCGTGGAGGACCACGTCCTCTTCCAGCTGCTCTTCGAGGAGGAGCGTCCCGACGCGGCCCTGGCCCTGCACGAGAACGGCTTCTGGTCGCGCAACTTCGCCGTGGTCTGCGCCGAGCAGGGGGTGCCCTTCTTCACCTTCCAGGAGGGCCCCTCCTACGACATCTTCACGCCCACGCTGCTCTCGGAGTACGGCTACTACGCCGATCGCACCTTCCTGTGGGGCGAGTCGGAGCGCCGCCGGCTGCTCGGGGCCGGCGTGCGCGACGAGCAGCTGCGGGTGGTCGGGCCGGCCTATCTCGATGCATTGGTGGCCTCGCGGCCCAGCCGCGCCGAGGCCCGCGCGAAGCTGGGTCTCGAGATCCCGGACGGCGCGGGCCTCGTGGTCTTCGCCCCGGCCAACCCCGGAAACGTTCCCGTCTCGCGGACGTTCCACGAGGCGCTGCTCCGCTTCGTCGCGTCGCGGCCCGCGCTGCACCTGTGCCTCAAGTGGTGGCCCGGGGGGCGCTTCCCCGTGATGGAGACGCTCGACGAGCGCAGCCGCGACGTCCTGGGCCCCCGCTACGCGAGCTTCTGGAAGGAGAGCGCCTACGACGTGCTCTTCGCCGCCGACTGCGTGATCGGCCACGCCTCGACCCTCGCCGGGGAGGCCGTGGCCCTGGGCGTGCCGTTCCTGGAGCTGGCCTGGGAGGGCAGCGAGACCGATCCCATCGCCGGGCTCTCCCGCCACGCCGGCGCCGAGAAGCTCACCGGGCCGGCAGACCTGCCCCGGGTGGAGGAGTACGCCCGCGGACGCGTCCCGGTCCTGGTGCAGGCCTACACCCGCGCGTATCGGCTCGACTTCTTCGACGGGATTCGCGGCGACTCCACCCGTCGCACCTGCGACGAGATCCTGGGCCTGCTCGCGGCCCGGCGGGACGCCGCTTAGCCTCAGCGCAGCGGAAGCGCGGGCTCGACGGAAACGGGCCGCCGCGGTGTCCGCTTGCGAGCGGCCGCCGAACGGCGCCGGGGAGCCTCCGCGGCGAGCTCGGCCCGGCGGTACTCGATCATGCGCCGCAGCCCCTCGTCGAGGCCGATCCGCGGCGACCAGTCCACCGCGTCGCCGATGCGTTCGATGGCGGGCACCCGCCGCGGGATGTCCTCGTAGCTGTCCCCGATGGCCTCGAGGTGGTTCTCGTACTCGATCTGGTTCGGCGAGGCCCCGGTGAGCTCGATCACCCGGTGGGCCAGGTCGCGGATCGTCACCTCTCGGGGGTCGCCCACGTTGTAGCTGGCGTTGTGGGCTTCGGGGACGTCCAGCAGGCGCACGAACGCGTCGACCACGTCGTCGATGTAGGTGAAGCAGCGGGTCTGGGAGCCGTCGCCGTGGACCACCAGGGGATCGCCACGCAGGGCGGCGTCCACGAAGGCATCCACCACCCGGTGCCGGAGTCGGGGGCCGTAGGCGTTGAAGACCCGGCCGATGACGTAGTCCAGCTGGCCCTCGAGCTGACAAGCCTTGATGTAGTGCTCGACCGCGGCCTTGCTCGTGCTGTAGCACCAGCGGTTCACGTCGACGCTACCGAGTACGCGGTCGTCGTCCTCCCGGAACGGCACGCCCTCGCTGCGGCCGTAGATCTCCGAGGTGGACGTGAAGAGGAAGAGCTTGTCGGTCCAGCGGATCATCTCGACGATCTCGAGCGCGGCGAGAAGCGTCACGTCCATCACCTTGCGCGGCCGGCGGGCGCACTCCGCGGGATTCACCACCGCGGCGAGGTGCGCCACGCAGTCCACCCGATCCACGAGCCGCTGCAGGATCGGCCGGTTGCGGATCGTGTCGACCACCATGTGGAAGCGGTCGTAATCGCGGAGGACGCGCGTGAACGGCGTCTCCGAGAGATCCAGGACCCAGACCTCGCGTCCGGCTTCGAGGAGGCGGTGGGCGAGGTGGCTTCCGATGAAGCCCATCCCGCCCGTGATCAGCACGCGATCCATGGGGCTCTCCGCTCCGCACCGCTCGTGAGTTGCGGCTTCGCTGCGTTCCGCTGAAGCTCATCGGAATCCGTGTCCGGTACACGACCGGGGAACACCCCAGACGATCCGCGAAAGGCGCCCGTGTGCCGTCTCCGGGGAAGACCCCTCCTGGCCGTCGGCGCCGCGGGTACCCTCTGCCCGATGCCCGCGCCGTCGCTCGCCGTCGTCCGCCAGGAGGCCACGCCCGACGCCGTGCGCCGCTACCTGGAGCTGGCCGCGACGGTGTTCCGGGCGCTGCCCGCCTCCCGACTCGAGGCCAACGCCGCGGCGTTCGCGCCGGGAACGCGGATCCACGCGGCGGTGGACCCACGGGGCTGGCGGGGCTGCCTGGTGGTCCAGCCGCGCGCGCTGGGCTCGCTGCAGGTGGGAGGCGTCTCCGGCGTGTGCGTCCACCCGGAGTCCCGTGGCGGGGGTATCGGCGCGCGGCTCCTGCTGGACGCCGTGGCCGCGACCCGCGCGCGCTATCCGGCCCTCTGGCTCTGGACGCGCATCCCCGGCTTCTTCGGCCGCTTCGGCTTCCGGGATGCGGCGTCCCTGTTCGAGGCGGATCCCGCCGGCTCGTCGCCCATGCTGCTCTATCACGAGCCCGAGGCACGGGTGCGGGCGCGGCTTCGGCCGCCCCTCCCGCGCCGCTACTTCTGAGGCGCGGTCCGCACCAGCCGCCGCACGAGCTCGAAGGCCTCCGCGGCCGCGCAGCCGGCCTGGCCGCCCCAGTGGGCGGCCAGGCGCGAGATCCCCTCGAGCGACCGGGGATGGGGCGGCTCCCGGACCTCACTGGTGTAGGCTTCGAAGGCACGGAGCTTGCGCTCCAGCCCCGCCCCGACGTCGACGAAGACGGCCGGCTGGAAGGGCCGGCCCAGCTGTCCGCCGTCGGCGTCGCTGCCGGGGATGGCGAAGGCGAGGATCTCCTCGACCGGGCTGGCGGCGCCGGGCCGGAAGAGGGTGAGCGCCACCTGGCCCGCGATCCGGTGGTCGAGGTTCAGATCGGCCTGGCTGTGGGTATACACCACGCGAGGTCGGATGCCCGCCAGCGCCGCCTCGGCCCGCCGCAGGATCTCGAGCAGCGGCCGCTCGTCGAGGCGCTGATCGGGCAGGCCCAGGAAGTGGACCGCGTGTACGCCCAGGCGCTCTGCGGCGCGGCGCGCCATCTCGCGCCGCGCCGCGGCCACGGCCACGGCGCCCTCGCGGCGGTCGCCGTCGGCCGACGTCTCCCCGTCGGCCAGGAGCAGCACGTGCACCGTGTCCCGGGGATGTCGCACGGCCAGGGTGCCGCCGCAGCCCAGCACCTCGTCGTCCGGGTGCGCGGCGACGACGAGCACGTCGCTCGGGACGGGGAGCACGTCGCTCGGGACGGGGAGCACGTCGCTCACGATGCCGCTCCGTCGGCGCGGTCGCTCCAGGCCGGCTCGACGTCCCCTGCGGAGCCCGGGTGGGCCGTCGGCAGCGCCCGGACCAGGGCGTCGGCGATGCGGGCCGCGCCGCGACCGTCGACGGCCCGCGGCCCGGCCCGGGCCAGGGCCTGCCGGGCGGTCCGGTCGGCCGCCAGCGCCGCCACCGCCCGGGCGGCGGCGCCGGGCGAGAGCGCGCCGATGCGGCCCAGGAAGCGCGCGGCCCCGGTGTCGGCGGCGAACGCCTGGCCCAGGGCATCCTGGTGGGCCACGATGCTGACCAGGAGCGCGGGGGTGCCGAGGGCCGCGAGCTCGAAGCGGGCGAAGCCGCTGGCGGAGAGGGCCAGGTCCGCCGTCCGCATCCAGCGGGCCGCGTCGCGGCGGCCCTCCACCAGCACCACCCGGGGGCCCGCCTCGCGCACGCGGTCGGCGAGCGCCTCGCCGCGGTCGAAGCCCGCGAGGATCCGGGTCTCGAGCGGGAGCGACGCGGCCTCCCGGGCGAAGTCGGCGAGCCACCCTTCGGCCTCCGGCGCCAGCGCGCCGCCCAGCATCACCAGCAGCCGGCGAGCCGCCGGCGCCACGGCGCGGGGGCGTCCGGCCTCCGGCGGATCGAGCACGGCGTAGCGGGGACCCCGCAGCCAGCGGGCCCCGTCTCCGGCCGCCGTGTCCAGTCCGGCGGGACACACCACCAGGTCGGCGCCCGGCTGGGGGGCTCCCAGATCGCTGAACACGCACAGCAGCGGCGCGCGGGCCCGGTAGAGCGCGCGCCGGGCGGGCTCGAGCGCGATCTCGTCCACGACGATGGCGTCGGGGCGGAGCGCCTCGAGCCAGCGGACCTCCGCCTCCCGGGCCCACGGCGTCTCCACGGCGCGCCAGCCCGGATGCCAGCGGCCCACGCCGCCGGCCAGCTGACGCACCCCGGCGTCGCCCTCCGCCAGCAGCGTCACCTCGGCGACGCCGTCCAGGATCCGGGCCAGCCGGTCGCAGCGCACCAGGTGTCCCCAGCCGTAGCGACGACCGCCCCGGGCCCGCAGCAGGATGCGCGGCCGCTCGCTCATCGGTCCAGCCAGCCGAGCCCGCGGAGGCCCTCGGCGATCACCCGGGCGTGGAAGTCCGCGCCCGCCGGCGACGGGTAGGCGTAGCGCGGGTGCAGGTAGTGGTCCGTGGTGTCGACGGCGCGGTCGCGGGCGTAGGCGTAGCTGTCGAAGAACGGGATGCCCAGGTCCCGCGTGAGCCTCCGCAGGTGGCGGCGCTCCGGGATCTCGTCGTACGCGAAGCCCAGGGGATGCCGGATCCGCCAGCGCGTGTCGACCGCGGGCGCATTGTAGAAGCCCAGCTGGCAGGAGACCGCGAAGCGGGCACCCGCGCTGCGCACCGCCTCGTTCCAGGCGCGCAGCAGGGCACCCACGACCCGCCACTGGAACGGGCACGCCTCCTCGGCGGTGCGATGCTCCAGGTCCTTGATCTCGGCGCGGTCGCGCAGCCGGCGCAGGCGGGTCGGTCCCAGCCACCAGTCCTCGAGGGCGCAGGCCAGGTGGCTGTGGTCGCGCAGGTGCTGCCAGGCCCCGCTCGGGGCGTCGGCGCCCGGCAGCCGGACCAGGTCGGGCGCGCCGTCCGGCCGCTGTCCGCGCAGATAGATCAGGTCGTTCCGGTGGCGGGCCGGCGCCGCCCGATGTCGTCGCAGCCGGCCGTCCGGGTCGACGCCGTAGACCGGCTGGTGCAGCCCCACCGGCTTGCCCGACTCGTGGAGCGTGATGGCGCGCCGCGGATGGTTGAGGTTGAAATGGTAGACCACCACGTCGGCGCCCCAGGCCGCGAGGTCCTCGCGGTACCAGTCGTAGAGCTGGCCGGTGGCGTAGTGGCGCGCCGCCGCGTTCTGCACCTGGACCGCCGCGCCCCGGAGCGCCCGGGTCCGGGTCTCCAGGCGCGCGGCCACGGTCTCGCCCGCCCTGAGCTCCCAGCCCACCGCCGTGCTGCCCCCGAAGACCTGGATCCGCAGGGTGCCCGGCGGGCGGGGGCCCTCCGGTGGCCGTCGGTCGTGGAGGCCCCAGGCGTCGAAGCGGACCGGGTTCGGCCGCTCCAGGTAGCGGTGGTGGAAGGCGAAGCGGGCCCCGGGCCGCGACCGGAAGCCCCGCGTGGCGTGGGGCTCCATCACCGAGGCCTCGTCGAAGGCGTCGCGCCAGAGGCGGTGGGGATGCCGGCGGCGGAGCCAGGCCTCGGCCGCCACCGCCGCCGCCGCGCCCGCGGCCACACCCTCGGCGATCATCCCTCGGCGTTCCCCGGTCGCCGCGCGATGAGCGCCCCGCCCAGCCACAGCGCGTCGAGGCGCGACCGCGCGAAGGTGCGGTAGGCCTCGTCGGCGGTGCTCACCATGGGCTCGCCGTGCAGGTTGAAGGAGGTGTTGAGCAGGCCGCCGATGCCCGTTCTCCGCTCGAAGGCCTCGAGCAGGTGCTGGTAGCCGGGGTTCGCGCCCGGCTCGAGCACCTGGGCCCGCACGCTGCCGTCGGCGGGATGGGTGGCCTCGGCGATCTCCCGGCGGCGCTCCGGCCGGCTGTCGAAGCATACGGTCATGAAGGGGGCGTGGGGCGGTGCCTCGACGTCCAGGTAGTCCAGGGCCCGGCGCGCCAGGATCGTCGGCGCGAAGGGCATCCAGAAGTCCCGGTACTTGATCTGGTGGTTGATCTTGTCGACGGTGCCCGGCCGGCCGGGGTGGGCCAGGATCGAGCGGTTGCCGAGGGAGCGCTGGCCGAACTCGCCCCGACCGTCGACCCGTGCGACCACCTCGCCGCGGGCGAGTCGCGCCGCGACGCTCTCGGCGTCGACGCCGGGCTGGACGGCGTGGCCGTCCCGCGCCGCCTGCTCGAGCACCCGCGCCACGTCCGACGCGCGCAGGTCGGCGCCCAGGTAGGCATGGGACAGCGCCGGGATGCGGCCCGGATCCCGCCCGTCGGCCCGGAAGCGCGCCTCCGTGAGGCCGTAGCAGGCGCCGAGGGTGTTGCTCTCGTCGCCCGGCGACAGGGGGACGAAGAGCTCCTCCACGCCCGGCAGACCGCGGAGCTGCAGGTTCGCCTTGGTGTTCATGGCGACGCCGCCGCCGTAGGCGACCCGACGCCGACCCGTGTGCGCCACGACGCTGGCGAGCCACTCGGCCAGCCGCTCCTCCACGAGCCGCTGCAGCGCGCCGGCGACGCCGTCGAAGCGCTGGCCCACCAGGCGATCGCGGAAGCTCCAGAAGAGATCCCGGGGGCGTTCGGCGTACTCGACGGCCAGGCCGTTCTGCGCCAGGCGGAACACCGGCTCGAACACGGCGTAGGCGCGCTCCACCTCGCGCGGGTTGGCGTGGGGCGCCAGCCCCATGAGCTTGTACTCGTGGTGGTAGGGCTTCATGCCCAGGGCGAGGGTGATCCACTGGTAGAGGCGGCCCAGGTCGCAGCTGGCGCTCCCGGCGACCACCTCCAGCCCGCGCGGCCCCGGCAGCGACACCGCCTGGTTGTAGAGGCCGCCGTCGCCCTCGCAGTGCACGACCACCACGTCGTCGCCCCGCAGCGGGCCCGAGTAGTAGGCGTGGTGGTGGTGGCAGAGGTAGTGGGGCAGGAAGCGGACGCGGTCGGCGGGGATGCCGAGGCCGTCGGCGACCGCGCGGCGGCGGCACTCGTTGAAGGCCTTCGAGACCAGTCCGGCCTCCGCATCCATGTCGAGCCCGTCGAGTGCGTAGTGGTGGCCCGGCGCCACCCGGTCCCAGCCGCCCAGCACCTCGAAGAAGCTGCCGGGATCGCGGCCCTCCAGGAGCCGCGGTCGCCAGTAGCGCTCGTTCTCGTCGACCCAGTCGGCGATCTCGAAGAGCGCGGGACGCTTGAAGAGGATGTTGGCGATGCCCGACGGAGGGAAGGCCTCGTTGACCATACCGACCTCGTCCACCTCCTCGGGGGCGATGCCCGCCGCCTCCAGGCAGAAGCGCGCGGCGTGGAGCGGGAAGCCGACGTCGTTCTTCAGCCCCGTGAAGCGCTCCTCGTGGCTGGCCGCCACCACCTCGCCGTCGACGCTGAGCGCCGCCGAGGCCATGTGCACCTCGTAGAGCCCGAGGGCGACGAAGGCGCCGTCCTTCACGGCCGGGCCTCCGCTCGGTCGTCGACCGGGCGTGCGGCGGGCGGCTCGGCCGGCTCGTAGCGGACGAACATGTCCCAGGACAGGGGCTCGTCCTCGCCCACGTCGCGTACCGCCCGCGCCCCGATCACGACATCGGCGAGCTCGGTGGGAATGCCGGTGCCCGGCCGCTTCACGGCGATCATGTCGGCCCGGACGCGCTCCCCGCGCCGGATGGCGCGGGCGGCGCACAGACTGCGCCGGCCGATGCGCTTCATCGGCTGCTCCGCCGCGGTGCAGGTCTTGAAGGGGCTTCCCAGCATGGCCTCGATGGCGTCGCGCGCCTCCACCAGCTCGCGCAGCTGCGTCGGCGTGAGCGAGAAGTGGTGGTCGGGGCCGGGCAGGGTCTGGTCCACGGTGAAGTGCTTCTCCACCAGGTTGGCGCCCACGGCCAGGGCCACCCGGGTGACCTCGTTCCCGGGCGTGTGGTCCGAGAAGCCCACGGGACAGCCGAAGGTGCGCTTCAGGGTCTCGATCACCCGCAGGTTGCAGTCGGCGGCGTCGGTCGGGTAGTTCGAGACGCAGTGGAGCAGGATCACCCGTTCGCTGCCGCCCAGGGCCTCGAGCGCCTTCTCGATATCACCGAGGCTCGACATGCCGGTGGACAGGATCACGGGCCGACCCGTCTCGGCCACCCTCCGGAGCAGCGGGAAGTGGGTCATCTCGAAGGAGGCGATCTTGTAGGCCGGGACGCCCGCCCGCTCCAGCAGGTCCACGTCGCCCAGGCCGAAGGGCGTGGACAGGAACGGGATCCCGACCTCCCGGCAGTGCTCGACGATCCGCGGCTGCAGCGCGTACGGGAGCTCCGTCCGGGCGATCAGGTCGTACATGGTGGCATCGGCCCCGGCGCCCATCTTCTCGCGGAAGTGCTCCATCATGGGCGTGTGCTTCGAGTACAGCTCGTCCGCGGTGTAGGTCTGGAACTTCACCGCGTCGGCCCGGGCCGCGGCGGCCACGTCGACCAGCTGCAGCGCCAGGTCGAGCCGCTGGTTGTGGTTGCAGCCCGCCTCGGCCAGCACGAAGCAGGGGTGGCCGTCGCCGACCGGACGCTCGCCGATCATCACCGGCTGCATGGGTGTACCTCCTCGAGTTCGGGTGAGACCGCGTCCCAGGCGGCGATCGTGTCGGCCAGGGAGGTCGATCCCTCGGGCAGGCGGGCGTAGAGGGCCCGCATGCGCCGGAAGTCCGCCGCCGTGTCCACCGAGATCCGCACGTCGGGACGGTCGAGACCCGGGGGCGCCGGCGGCACGCCGAGGCGGAACGCCGTCGGACGCTCGGTCGCGTACAGGAAGACGTGCTCGCGGTAGCGGGCCGGGCCGTCTTCGGTCGCCGCGTCGATGCGCTCCAGGCAGGCCCGGGATCCCACCTCGGCGCCGGCGCCGAAGGGGAGGCGACACGACGGCAGGAAGCTCGAGCACACGTCGAGCCGGCGCGCCGCGCGCTCGCGGATGCCCAGCTCCACGGTCCGGGGATCCAGCGCCGGGTTGTCGGCACACACCCGCACCAGCACGTCCGCCGACTCGCGCCGCATCACGCCGAGCAGGCGGCCGAGCACGTCGTGCTCGCTGCCCCGGTGCAGGCGCCAGCCGCGGCGCGCGGCGAGTGCGGCGATGGCGTCGTCTCGCGGGCGGTCGGAGGTGGCGAGCCAGATCGCGTCGAGGCCGCGGCAGCGCTCGAGGCGCCGCCACACGTGCACCAGGGCCGGCTCGCCGCGCAGGGTGCGCAGGACCTTGCCGGGCAGCCGGGTCGAGCCCATGCGGGCCTGCACCACGCCGATCGTGCGCGCCGCCGCCATCAGGGCCGCGCCTCGGCCGCGGGCGGGTGCGCCGATCCCGTGGAGACCCGGGCGCGCCAGGCCGGATCCCGCCCCGCCCGCAAGAGCGACCGGGCTCCCTCGCCGTGCCAGAAGAGCGCATCCAGGGCGCACAGGTGCGACACGAACGCTCGCTCGCCCGTGGAGTAGGTGGGATGCCGGTAGTCCTGGAACACGAAGCCGATGCCCCGCCGCCAGAAACGGGCCGGCTGGATGTAGGGGCGGGAGCCCTCGTTGGCCAGGTAGACGTCGGCGTCCACGGCCTCGCAGATCGCCGCCAGGCGCTCGTCGCGGCGTCCGGGAACCCCGAGGCTCGACGCGAGCACGAGGTTGTCGGCCACGCCGAAGGCCTCGGCGAGGAAGCGGATCGAGGCCAGATTGAGGTCGACCAGGCGCTGCCACGGTCGGGCGAGCAGGGCTTCGACCCGCGGATACCAGCGGGCGAAGGCCGGCGCCTCGGCGTAGGCCGCCCGCAGCTGGGCGCACGCCCGCGCCGCCCACGGCGCGCCAGCGTCGATCTCCACCTCGCAGAGGGGCGTGTCCCGGGCGCAGCGCCGGACCGGCACGCGCAGCCACGCCCAGCCCTCGGCCGACTGGCTGGCGACGCGGTTGCGGTTCATCCACTCCCGCCGCACGTACTGGGCGTCGTCGAGCATCACGAACGCGTCCGCTCGATCGGCCATCTCGAGGTAGCCGAGCCAGGGCAGGAAGTTGGGCTGGCAGGCCGCGACGACCCGGAGCTCGCCCACGTCGGCACCTCACGGGGTGGGCGGCCCGGCCGGGGCCGGAAGCCGCGTGCGTCGGCCGCGTGCGCGGCCGAGCTGTCCCACCACCTTCTCGTATCCCATCTCCCACGGCGTCGTCTTCCAGTCCTCGCAGGAGAAGCAGAGCGAGCCGCAGTCGATGCGGTCGTTGAGGTGCTGCAGGCGGTGGTCGCGGTAGAAGGCGCTCTGCCAGGCCTCCGCGATGGTCGTCTCCGAGAGGTGTCGGTAGATCGACTCGCCCTTCCAGTCGATGGGGCAGGCCTTCAGGCTGCCATCGAAGTTGACCACCACCCGGCGGAACCAGTGGGGGCAGGGCCAGCGGCGCGACGGGCGCGTCGCGTTGCTCACCTCCACCGTGTTGACGTTGGAGGTGAGCTCGCGCACCAGCACCTTGTCGACGCGTCCCTCCCAGTGGGCCACGAAGGCGTCGCGCTCGGCGCGGTTGGCCTCCTGCTCCACGAAGCTCACCATCACCCGCAGTGGGGCGGCGAGGGCGTCGCGGGCGTCCAGCAGGTGCTGCACCGAGGCCTGGGTGCGGTCGTAGTCGAGCCCCACCCGGATCCGCTCGAAGGTCTCGCGGTGGAGGGCGTCGAGGGAGACGTCGACCATGAACAGGCCGGCCCGCACCAGGCGCTCGGCCTTCTCCCGGGTGAGGAGCGAGCCGTTGGTGGTGAGGGCCACGGGGCCCACGTCCGCCGCCACGGCGTACTCGACCATGTCGAACAGATGCCGGTGGATCAGCGGCTCGCCGTCGGCGGTGATGCGGACGAGCTGGAGGCGTCGCCCCCGACATTCGTCGATGGCCTTGCGGAAGATCGCGAAGTCCAGGTGCCCCGGGCGGTGGTCGTTGTCGGCGTAGAGGGTGGACTGGGGGCAGTGGACGCACTTGGCGTTGCATTTGTTGGTGATGTCGAACATCAGGTAGTTCGGGAACTCGCCTCCCTCGGGCGTCTCGAAGCCCCAGGCCGCCGGCATGCGTCGCTCGTCGGTGCGCGGTGCGGCCGCCTCCGGGGCGTAGCGGGGCAGGGCGCGGGTGCCGGCGGCGGCGAGGCGGAGCAGCGTGCGGGCCGGCGTCCCGACGAAGGGGGCGAGGGGCTCGGCATAGCGCAGGTCCAGGGTCGCGGCCTCGGCGCCGGTCCAGGGCGTCTCGTCGTGGTGGATGCGGAAGCGACCGGGATGCGACCGGACGAAGGCGAAGTGCGCCTCCGGCGTGCGGGCTCCGCTCTCGCGGAGACTCCGCGGCCGGAAGGTCCGCACGCCCAGGCCCACGGGCAGCCGGCAGTGCTCCCACTGGGTGAAGTAGTCGACCTCGGGGCCGCGCTTCCGGGCCGTCTCCACGCATTCGGGGAGGAGGAACACCTGGCGCCCGTCGATCCAGCACAGGACGGCGTCGTCGGGCACCCCGTGGGCCCGCAGGGCCTCGCGCAGGTCGCCGTGGGCCCGGCCGGGCGTGCCGGGCCAGTGTCGGCCCCGGGCGTCGAAGAGGATCAGGCCCTCGGCGGGAAGGATCGCCAGGCGCTCCCAGAAGCCGGAGCGCTCCCAGACGGGGGCCAGTTCGGGCCCGGTTTCGCCGAGGTCCACGAGCAGGTACACGGGTTCCGCTCCTCCGTCGAGCTGCATGCGGGTTGCGCGCTCGTGAAGCTCATCGGAGGCAGGGCGACCCGGCCCGAGGGGTGAACCCCCGAGCCGGCGCTCAGGGGTTCCGGGGATCCGGGGAGATGTCGACGACCAGACCGCTGTGGTCGGCGCCGAGGTCCACGGTGCGGACGGCGTCCACCTGGAGACCGGCGACGAAGGCGTGATCGATCCGGAGCAGCCTCGGCGCATCGGGCCCGGGCCCCCAGGTCGGCTCCGGGCGTCGCCCTTCGCGCCGGGCCACCTGCGCCGCGGCGTCGTCCAGGCGCCGCGCGATCTGGCGGTAGACGCCAAAGAGCGGGGTGGCGTTGAGGTCCCCCACCAGCAGGCGGCGCGCGTCGGGGCTGGCGTCGAGGTAGGCCAGGAGCGCGCGGAGCATGGCGCGCCGGATCCGGTTCTTGGTCCAGTAGGGCCAGACGTGGGCGCCCATGATGTGGACGCCGAGGATCTCCACCGGACTCCGCAGCTCGGGCCAGTCGACCGGCTCGAGCACGGCGGCGTGGGCGTCGCGGTAGGACAGGCTCACCCGGGCCAGGCGCGCGGGCCGACGCAGCGCGATGCCCGCCCCGTTGAAGTCGGTCGCCGGCTCGAGGCGGCCGTGGGGCAGGAGCGCCTCCAGGGCGCACGCCTGGGCGGGGGCCAGCTCCTGGGCGGCCACCACGTCGACCTCGAGGCGCTCGACGACCTCCGCCAGCCCGGCCGGATCGGCCTTGCCGTTCCAGACGTTTGCGGTGAGTACGCGGATGCGACCGCCCACGCTGCGCCCCTCCCGGCCCCGCTCGTCTTCGGCACGCGCCGGGCTCGGCCGTAGCGGCCGCACGGTAGCCGGATCCCCCCAGGGCAGCACCCGCGGCCAGCCGACCCATCCGGTCGACCCCGGGCTCCCCGTGTGGTACTCGTCCTGCCACCTGGAGTCGCCCCACCGGGTCCATAATCACCTTTGACGATGAGGGTTTTGTCGTGGCCGCGGCCGCCGTGCAGAGTCTGCGCAGCTACGCCTCGCTCACCAAGCCGCGGGTGCTGCTGCTGGTGATCTTCAGCGGGGTGCCGGTGCTGGCGATGGCCGCCGGCGGCTGGCCCTCGCCGGCCTTCTGCGTTGCGGTGCTGCTCGGCATCACCCTCGCGGCCGGCGCGGCCAACACCTTCAACTGCTACGTGGAGCGCGAGCGGGACGCCCTCATGGCGCGCACGCGGAGCCGACCGCTCCCGGCCTCCCAGCTCGCCCCGGGCCGGGCCCTCGCCTTCGGCTGGCTGCTCTCGGCGGTCTCCACGGCGCTCCTGTGGGCCGTGGGCGGGCCGGTCGCCGCCGCCCTGGGCGTGGCGAGCATCCTCTTCTACGTCTTCGTCTACACGGTCTGGCTCAAGCCCCGGTCCACCTGGAACGCCGTGGTGGGCGGCGCGGCCGGCGCCGCGGCGCCCCTCATCGCGGATGCCGCCGTCCACGGCAGCGTGACCGCCGCCGGCTGGCTGCTCTTCGCCATCGTCTTCTTCTGGCAGCCGCCCCACGTGTGGGCCATCGCGCTCTTCCGCAAGCGCGACTACGCGGCCGCGGGCATTCCCATGCTCCCGAACGCCATCGGCGACGGCCCCACCCGCGCCACCATGCTGCTCTGCACCCTCGCCCTGGTCCCGGTCACCCTGGCGCCGGTCGGCCTCGGCCTGCTGGGCGGTGTCTACCTGGCCGTCGCGCTCGTGCTCAATGCCTGGTTCGTCTGGCACGGGGTCCGGCTGCTGCGGGAGTCGACCCCCGGCGCGGCCCGCCGCGTCTTCCAGGTGTCGATGCTCTACCTGTTCGCGCTCCTCGGCGCGATGATCCTCGACCGCCTGCTCGCCTAGCCGACGACGTTCACCAGCCGCCCCGGCACCACGATCACCTTCTTCGGATCCCGTCCCTGCAGATGGCGCTGCACGCCCTCGGTGGCCAGGGCGGCGGCCTCGATCGAGGCCCGGTCCGCGTCGGTCGCGATCTGGATCTCGTCGCGCTTCTTGCCGTTCACCTGGACCACCAGGCTCACCGTCGCCTCCGCGAGCAGGGACGCATCGGCCTCCGGCCATTCGGCCAGGGCCACGCTCTCCGTGTGGCCGAGCGCGCGCCACAGCTCCTCGGCCATGTGCGGCCCCAGGGGCGAGAGCATGCGCACCAGGGCGTCCGCGCAGACCCGGGGCAGCGGGCTCCCGACGTCCCGCACCAGCACCATCAGCTTCGAGATGGCCGTGTTGAAGCCCAGGGCCTCCATGTCCTCGGTGACGCCCGCCACGGTGCGCGCCAGGAGCTTGCGCTGCTCGAGCGAGGCCTCCTCGGCCAGGGGCTCCTCGGCCACCGCCCGCCACACCCGCTGCAGAAAGCGGTAGACCCCCGGGATGCCCTCCGTGGACCAGGGGGCGCCCTTGTCGAGGGGGCCCATGAACATCTCGTACAGGCGCAGGGCGTCGGCGCCGTACTCCGCCACCACGTGGTCCGGGTTCTCGACGTTGCCCCGGCTCTTGGACATACGCTCGATGACCTCTTCGAGCACCAGGTCCTGCTCGCTGGGGTGGAGCGGCGTGCCGTCCTCCCAGCGCACGTCCCGGTGGTGGATCCAGCGCGCCTTCACCTCGGCGCCGGTGGCCACCGCCACCGCCTTCTCGCCCTCCACCCGGACCGCCGATGACGGGAAGCAGCGCGGGAGGACGTCCGGATCGTCGGCGACGTTGTCGTCGTAGTAGCGGTAGCTGTGGCCGAGGATCTGGCCGGGGTTGAGCAGGCGCTGGAACGGCTCCGGCGTGTGCACCGCGCCGATGTCGTAGAGCACCTTGTGCCAGAAGCGGGCGTAGAGGAGGTGCAGCACGGCGTGCTCCGCGCCCCCCACGTAGAGGTCCACCGGCATCCAGTAGCGCTCGGCTTCGGGCGCGCAGAAGGCCCCGTCGTTGCCCGGGTCGCAGAAGCGCAGGTAGTACCAGCAGCTCCCGGCCCAGTTGGGCATGGTGTTGATGTCGCGGCGGGCGGGCGCGCCCGTGTCCGGGTCCGTGGTGTGGATCCAGTCCGAGGCCGACTCCAGGGGCGAGCGGCCGCCGTCGCGGGGGGCGTAGTCGTCGAGCTCGGGCAGGGTGACCGGGAGCTGGTCCTCCGCCACCAGCTTCACGCCCCCGTCCTCCAGGTGCAGCAGGGGGAAGGGCTCGCCCCAGTAGCGCTGGCGGCTGAACAGCCAGTCGCGCAGCTTGTAGGTGACCTCCCGCGCGCCGTGGCCCTCCGCCTCCAGCCAGTCGATCATGCGGGTCTTGGCCTCCGGCGTCGCGAGCCCGTCGAGGAAGTCGGAGTTCGCGGCCACGCCCGGCTCCGCGAAGGCGGCCCGGCCGACGTCGCCGCCCGCCACCACCTCGACGATGGGGAGGTCGAAGGTGCGGGCGAACTCCCAGTCGCGCTCGTCGTGGCCGGGGACGGCCATGATCGCGCCGGTCCCGTAGCTGGCGAGCACGTAGTCCGCGATCCAGACGGGGATCTCCCCGCCCCCCGCCGGATTGCGCGCGCGGGCGCCGGTGTCCACCCCCGTCTTGCTGGTGTCGGCGATCCGCGACCGCTCGCTCTTGCGGGCGGCGGCCTCCCGGTACGCGTCCACGGCGCCGCGCTGGGCGTCGGTCGTGATGGCCTCCACGAGCGGGTGCTCCGGGGCCAGCACCATGTAGGTGGCGCCGAACAGCGTGTCGGGCCGCGTGGTGAAGACCTCGATCACCGCGTCGCTCCCCACCACCGGGAAGCGCACCCGGGCGCCCTCGCTGCGGCCGATCCACTCGCGCTGCTGCTTCTTGATGGACTCGGGCCAGTCGAGCGGCTCCAGGTCGGACAGCAGGCGTTCGGCGTAGGCGGTGATCCGCAGCATCCACTGGCGCATGGGGACGCGCACGACCGGGTGGCCGCCGCGCTCGCTCCGGCCGTCGATCACCTCCTCGTTGGAGAGCACCGTGCCCAGGTCGGGGCACCAGTTCACCGCCACCTCCGCCTCGTAGGCGAGGCCCCGCTCGTAGAGGCGGGTGAAGATCCACTGGGTCCACTTCACGTAGCGGGGATCCGTGGTGTCGATCTCCCGCTCCCAGTCGTAGTCCATGCCCAGCGACTGGAGCTGGCGCCGGAAGGTGCCGATGTTCTTCCGGGTGGTCAGCCGCGGGTGGGTTCCGGTCTGGATGGCGTACTGCTCGGCCGGCAGCCCGAAGGCGTCCCAGCCCATGGGATGGAGCACGTTGAACCCGCGCATGCGCTTGTAGCGCGAGAGCACGTCGGTGGCGATGTAGCCCTTGGGGTGACCCACGTGGAGCCCCTCGCCCGAGGGGTAGGGGAACATGTCCAGCACGTAGAACTTGGGCCGCGACGGGTCGATCTCGGCCCGGAACGTGCCTTGCTCGCGCCAGTAGGTCTGCCAGCGGGGCTCGATCGCTTTCGGGTCGTAGGCCATCGGGCCGGTAGGGTGCCGGCCGCGCACCGGGTCCGCCAGGGGCGGCACCGGGTCCGCCAGGGGCGGCACCGGGTCTGCCGGGGGCGTCTGGTAGGCTCGGGGGCGTGTCGGGCACCCGTCCCGAGATCTTCGTCGTGTCGGATGGCACCGGGGAGACCGCGGCTGCGGTGGTCCGGGCGGTGATGGCCCAGTTCCGCTCCGCCTGGCGGCTGCGGACCTTCACCGAGGTCCGCAGCGTGGCCCAGGCGGAGCGGGTGGTGGCGCTGGCGGCCGCCTCCGGGGCCATCGTGGTCTTCACCCTGGTCAACGAGAAGGTGGCCGGCGCGCTCCTGGAACGGGCCGCGGAGCACGGGCTGCCCACCGTGGATCTGCTCGGGCCCGTGATCGCCCGGGTGGCCGAGCACATGCAGACCGAGCCCCGGGCCGAGCCCGGGCTCCTGCACGGCTTCTCCAGCGAGTACTTCCAGCGGGTGGAGGCCGTGGAGTTCGCCGTGCGCCACGACGACGGGGCCAACCTCCACACCCTGTTCCGGGCCGACCTGGTGCTTGCGGGCGTGTCCCGGACCTCGAAGACGCCCCTGTCCATGTACCTGGCCCAGCGCGGCCTGCGCACGGGCAACGTGCCCCTGCTGTCCGGCATCGAGCCGCCGCGGGAGCTCCTGGACCTGGATCCGGCCAAGGTGATCGGGCTGACGGTCCACCGCAGCACGCTCGTCGACGTGCGTCGGGCGCGGGCCCGGGCGCTGGGCGCCTCGCCGTCGTCGACCTACGCCGATCCCGACATGGTCTACGAGGAGCTGCGCCACGCCCGCCGGCTCTTCCGCGAGCGCGGCTGGCGGGTCGTCGACATCACGGGCCGGGCCGTCGAGGAGAACGCCGCCCGCATCCTCGATCTGCTCGAGCGCCCCCGGAGCTAGGCCTCGGCTTCGCGCTCTCGCTGGGCCTTCAGCGCCTCCTTCTGCTCGTCCGTGAGCAGGGCCCGGGCGAAGTTCGGCTGGATGATCGAGTAGAAGGCCGGCACGATCGTGATCGCGCCGATCATGTTGATCACCATCAGGATGACCAGCAGCTGGGCCATCTCCGCCTGGAAGCGCAGGCTCGAGGCCGCCCAGGTGAAGATGCCGCCCACGATCGTGGTGGCCGTGAAGGTCACCGCCATGCCCGTCGTGCGCACGGCCCGGCGGATGGCCTCGTCGATGTCGCCGCCCGTCTCGGCCACCTCCTGGCGGATTCGGTCGACGATGTAGATCGCGTAGTCCACCCCGATGCCCACGCCCACGGACTGCACCGGCAGCGTGTTCACGTTCAGGCCGACGCCCTTCACCGCCATGTAGGCCAGGGAGATCATGGTGGCGGTGGCCAGCTGGATCACGATGATGGTCCCGCTCCACAGCGACCCGTAGGTCAGGGCCTGGAGCACGTAGATCACCAGCAGGATCAGGGAGATGTTGGCCACGTGGCCGCGCTCCACCTCGTCGTTGATGGCGGCCAGCACGCCCATGGAGCCCCCGGCCATCACGTACTGCATGCCGCGGGTCCAGGAGCTGGTGAGCTGGTACGAGGGCTCGCCGTCCACGGCCTTCAGGTCGTGGACGATCAGGTCCTTGGTGCTGACCGCGATGGCCCGCACGCCGAGCTCCTCGTCGGCCCACCACTCGTCCACGTCGCTCACCTCCCAATCGGCGAGCGTCTCGGGCCACGGGAAGTAGCGGTCCTCGGGCCAGTCGTAGAGGGTCTCTTCGAAGTCGGCGATGGCGCCTTCGCGGAACTCCTCGATCCAGTCCGGGAGGCCGTCTTCGGTGACCCGCTTCACGTCCTTGGACTGGTAGACGCCGTTGTCGCGCACCCGGACCTTGAGCGTGTGCTCGCGCGGGCCCGTGCCGAGCCAGGTGAGCGGCGGCATCTCCAGCACCGGCCCGATCATGTAGTAGAGGGCGTCCGCCAGGCCCTCCCGGTCGAAGAGGCCGGCGCCTGCGGCCACCTGGTTCTTCTCCAGTCGGACGGTCACCTCGCCCAGGGGATGGCGATCGATGAACTCCTCGGCGGTGACCACCGCCCGGCGGATGGTCTCGCCCTTGTGGTCCGGGTAGAAGAACGAGATGTTGGCGTCCTTGCCGTCGTCGGTCATGAACGGCCGCAGGAACCCGGGCGGTCCATTCGTCTGGAGCTGGAAGATGATGCCCCGCACCGTCGCGGGGTCGCCCGGGACGAAGTGCCACTTCGGGTCGCCGTAGTGGTTCATCTGCCAGGATCCACGGATGAAGGGCACCAGGGACACCGACGCGCCCAGGTTGGTGTGCACGAACATGAAGCGCTCGAACTCCTCCATGCTGTGGATGGGCTGGGCGTCGGCACTGGCGTTGGAGCGGTCGCCGTTGGCGTACACCACCATCGAGTCCACCCCGCCGAAGCGGTCGGCGATCTCCGCGGTGGCGACGTTGAATTCGTGGTCTGGCCAGAGCAGGAACGAGCCCGGGTTCGATTCCCCGATCGTGGAGCGGGTGAAGACCAGGTAGAGGGAGCCGGCCAGAAGCAGCACCGACACCGCGGCCACGGCGTACTTGCCCACGGCGTTCGTGCAGAAGTTCCCCACCGACCGCAGCAGGCGGACCATGAAGCCCGGCGTGTAGTGCTCGGGCTCGTGCGGCGGGGGCAGGTAGCAGATCATCACCGGGTGGAGGATCTCCACGGTGAACAGGATCGTCGCCACCCAGAAGGCGCCGAAGATGGCCAGGTCGCGCATCTGCTGGATCGACGTGCTGAGGATCACCAGCAGGCCGAGGAAGTCGGTGACGATGCCCAGGGTGCCGGGGACGATCAGCTCGCCCATGGCCACCGTGGCAGCCTCGATCTTGGAGCGCTCTTCGTCGCCGTCGAAGCGCTCCATCATGATTTCGTAGTCTTCGAAGAAGCGTTCGGCCATCTGCACCGTGTGCGAGACGGCGCGGGCGGTGATGATCATCGGGATCACCAGCACCAGTGGGTCGAAGGTGATCCCCGCCCAGCCGGTGAAGCCGAGGCCCCAGAGCGCCGTGGCGATGGCCGCGATGAAGGGGATCAGCACGCCGTGGAGCCGCCGGAAGTAGGCGAGCAGCAGGCCGAAGGTGACGACCACCGTGAGGATCACGAACAGCGAGATCTCGAAGGCGTGCTTGAGCAGCCAGCCCACGTGGACGGGGCCGCCCGAGACGAAGAGCTGCAGGTCACAGCCTGGGGGCCAGGAGCGGTTCGAGGACGAGCCCACGAAGAGGCGCTTCATCGACTGGGCCAGGCTGCCCGCGCCGCGGACCAGGAAGTTGGCGTCCTGGGCCGGGCGGCAGGCCGGGTCCTCGAACTCCTGCTTGATGTCCGTCACGTGGTTGAAGACGGCGGTGTAGACCTCCCGGCTCGACAGCCGGTCCGTCACGAAGCCGGCGGCGATGAGCGCTCCCTGCTCGTCGCGCGAGACCAGCCGGCCGAAGATGAACGGCGGGTTCTGGCGCACCAGCTCGCGCAGGGAGTCGGCCTCCTCCTGCGTCTCCGGCGGGCCGCCCTTCATGAGCACGTCGGAGGTGATCGAGCCGTCGGGCTCGATCTGGATCACCCGCGTCGAGCCATGCGCGATCGACTGGATCTGGTAGTGGTTGACCGGGTAGGGGGGATAGGTCTGGTCGAGGATCTTGTTGATCTCGACGGGCTCGAGCTCGCGCTCCTCCAGCTCGAAGCGCAGCTCCTCCCGCGCGTCGGTCTGGCTGTCGTAGCCGAGGCCGTCCAGCCGCTTGGTGATGGCGTCGATCTTCTGGAGGATCTCCGGCGTGAAGATCGTGCCCTCCTTCACCACGACCGCGATCACCACCAGGGCCGAGGTGCCGAACTGGGCGGCGAACTTGTCCTGGGCGGCGATGAAGGGATGGTCCGGCCAGAGCGCGCGCTCACTGGCGTCCAGGCGCACCTTCGGCCCCGGGAGCTCGAGCCCCAGGGGAGTCGTGATGGCGTTCATCGTCGGGTACAAGAAGAAGAGCGTCGTGAGGATCAGGAAGCTGGCCACCCAGCCCCGGTGCTTCACGACCCAGCGTGCGAATTTCAGTGTCGCGGTCTCGCGGGTGTGGTGACTCGGAATGTCCGCCATGGCTCCTTCTCGCTCCCCCTGTCGTGACCCCCGCTGGGGTCCTTCGATCCCGGTGCGCGAAACGGAGAGACAACGGACCCGCGAGGTGGAACACCCCGGCGTCCGAACGCTTTCCCCTCGAGCAACGCCGCCGCCCAGCCCGGCGGCAACCCGGCACGTTATTTGGGTGACGTCTCGGGGTCAAGCGGATGCCGCAAGCGGCGTTCCGGCGTTCTCCCGAGCGACGCCCCGGGCGGCATCCAGCCCGATCCGCGCCGGGGTTCGACACCCGGGGGGAGCCCTCCGTTTCGGAGATCGCGGCGGCGCGCCGTGACGGGTCGCCCCCGTGTCTACGCCACGCGGCGCTTCCCCGGGGCCGCCTTCGAGGGCCTCGCCGAGCGGGTGGCCCTGGAGGTCTGCGAACGCGTCGGGGGCCCGGAGCGGGCCGAGCTGCGGGCCCGCGCCCGCGAGGCCGATGGGCTGCTCTGCGCGCTCACCGATGCGATCGATGCCGAGGTCATGGGGGAATCGCCCCGGCTTCGGGTCGTCTCCAGCTGCTCGGTCGGCGTCGATCATGTGGACCTGGCCGCTGCCACGGCCCGGGGTCTCCCGGTCGGGAACACCCCCGGCGTGCTCACCGAGACGACCGCGGACCTGGCCTTCGCTCTCCTGCTCGCCGCCGCCCGGCGGATTCCCGAGGCCGACCGCTTCGTGCGGGACGGGTCGTGGACGCCGGAGCGGCGCTGGGAGCCGGACCTGCTGCTGGGCCGGGATCTGCAGGGTGCGGTGCTGGGTCTGGTGGGTCTCGGGCCCATCGGGCGCGCGGTCGCCCGCCGCGCCCGCGGCTTCGGGATGCGCGTGCTGGGCTGGTCCCGGAGCGCCCACCCGGAGGCCCGGGCCGACGGCGTGGAGCCGGTGGGGCTGGCCGAGCTCCTGGCCGCTTCGGACTTCGTGAGCCTCCACGTGGCCCTCGCCCCCGAGACCCGCCACCTCATCGGTGCCGAGGCCCTGGCCCGCATGAAGGACACGGCCGTGCTGGTCAACACGGCCCGTGGCGAGGTGGTGGACCAGGCGGCGCTGGTGTCGGCCCTGGCGGCGGGCCGTCTCGGCGGCGCCGCGCTGGACGTGTTCGAGGCGGAGCCGCTGCCGCCGGGGAGCCCCCTGCTCGGGCTTCCGAACGTCGTTCTCGCGCCCCACATCGGGAGTGCCAGCGTCGCCACCCGTCGGCGGATGGCGGACCTGGCCGTGGAGAACCTGTTGGCCGGGCTCGAGGGCCGGCGACTTCCCCACTGCGCCAACCCCGACGTCTACGCCGGTGCCCCGGCCCGCCCCGACCCCTTCGGCGCCTAGGCCCGACCCGGGTCCTCCCGCGCCGGGGCCCGCGCCGACCCCTCCGGCGCCCGCCGCGCGCGGCAGGCGGCGAGGAACTCGCCGGGCGCGACGATCCGGGCACCCCGGCGGCGCGCCCGCTCGGCCAGGCGCCGGTCCGCCGTCACCAGCCGGATCGCGCCGGGATCCACCGCCGACCGCACCTGCGTCAGCAGCCAGGCGTCGGCGGACGGGGCGAAGACCGTGCGCACGCCCGTCTCGTCCTCGGGCGCCTCGGGGGCCGGGTGGGGGCCGTCGAAGACCACGAAGACCCGGGTCCGCGGGTCTTCGCCGGCGCAGAAGGCGCGGGCCTCGTCCAGGAGCTCGGCGCGGCGCGCCCCGCTCCACCAGTCGTCCCGATCCCGGCCCCGGAGCAGGCCCACCTGGATCGCGTTGAAGCCGTCCACCAGCCAGGTCTCCGGGGACCGCTCCTCGGGGGCGCAGGGCGACATCGAAGCGGGAGCATAGGCCGCCGGCGCGTCTGCGAGGGGTGGGGGCAGGAGCAGGCGCGGGCCCGCCCCGAGGGCCAGGCCCAGGAGGGCGAAGCCCCCCAGTACGCCCAGGCTCTGGGCCGCGCCCAGGACCGGTCCGCGCAGGCTCTGGGCCGCGCCCAGGACCGGTCCGCGCAGCTGCGAGATCGACGGCATCGGTTCGCCTCCCGTGTTGCGCCGCCAGGATCCCGGGGCGGTGTGACAGCGCCGGTCACGTGGGAGCCGGGGTTCCGCCGGCGGGAGGCCGTTGCGGCCGGCGCGCCCCTGACCTACCCCGACGGGCGATGAGCCCGCCGCTCCGGGTCGGTCTGGTCCAACGGGCCTGCTCCGACGACCTCGACGCCAATCTCGCCCGCGCCCTGGAGGGGGTGGCGGACGCCGCCGGACGCGGCGCCACGCTCGTCTGCCTGCAGGAGCTCTTCCGCTCCCGCTACTTCTGCCAGCGCGAGGACGCTGCCCTCTTCGACCTGGCCGAGCCGGTCCCCGGCCCGACCACCGAGGCCCTCGCCAAGGCGGCGGCCGCCCACGGCGTGGCCCTGGTGGGCTCGGTCTTCGAGCGACGCGCCGAGGGCGTCTACCACAACACCGCCGTGGTGCTCGACAGCGACGGCCGACTCGCGGGTGTGTACCGCAAGATGCACATCCCGGACGATCCGCTCTACTACGAGAAGTTCTACTTCACCCCGGGCGACCTGGGCTTCCTGGCCATTCCCACCCGTCCGGCCCGGGTCGGTCCGCTCGTGTGCTGGGACCAGTGGTTTCCCGAGGCCGCGCGCCTGACGGCCCTCGCCGGGGCCCAGGTCCTCGTCTACCCCACGGCCATCGGCTGGCAGTTCGACGAGGGCGACGCGGTCGACGCCGCCCAGCACGACGCCTGGGAGACCGCCCAGCGGGCCCATGCCATCGCCAACGGGGTCTTCGTCGTCGCCGTGAACCGGGTCGGGCCCGAGGGCGACATCCGCTTCTGGGGGCAGTCCTTCGTGGCCGATCCCTTCGGCCGGGTGCTCGAGCGCGCCCCGGCCGACGCCGAGGCGGTGCTCGTGGTGGAGTGCGATCTCGCCGCCATCGAGCGGGTGCGCCGCGACTGGCCCTTCCTGCGCGACCGCCGCATCGACGCCTACGCCGAGCTGACCCGACGCCTGCGTGACTGAGCCGTCGTCCCCCGGCGTCTTTGCGCCCGAGTCGTCGTCGCCGGCCGCGCGGGGCTACCGCTGGCCGGCCGAGTGGGAGCCCCACGCCGCCACCTGGCTCACCTGGCCCCACAACCCCGACACCTGGCCGGCGCCCCATCGCGCCGGCGCCGAGCGGGCCTTCGTGGAGATGGTGCGCGCGCTCCAGGGCCGCGAGACGGTCTGCGTCCTGGTCGCCGACGAGCCCCGCGAGGCCGCGGTCCGCGCGCGCCTGCGCGCCGAGGGCGTGGACCCGGACGCGGGCGTCCGCTTCCACGCCATCCCCACCGACGACGGCTGGATGCGCGACTGCGGCCCGATCTTCGTCTGCCGCGAGCGGGAGCCCCGGCTGCTGGCGCTGGACTTCCCCTTCGATGCCTGGGGCGGCAAGTATCCGCCCTGGGACCGCGACGCGGCCGTGCCCGGCGCCGTCGCCGCCGCCCTCGGACTGCCGCGGGCGCGCGCGGCCCTGGTGCTCGAGGGCGGAGCCATCGACGGCGACGGCGAGGGCAGCGTGCTCACCACCGAGTCGTGCCTGCTCCATCCCAACCGGGGCCCCGGACGCACCCGGGAGGCCCTCGAGGCGCTGCTGGCGGAGTCCCTGGGCGCGCGGGCCGTCCTCTGGCTCGGCGACGGAATCGCCGGAGACGACACCGACGGCCACGTGGACGACTTCGCCCGCTTCGTGGCGCCGGGGGTCGTGGTGGCCGCCTCGGAGCCCGACCCCGGCGACGCCAACCACGCCCCGCTGGCGGAGAACCTCCGGCGCCTGCGGTCCCTGCGGGACGCGCGGGGTCGCCGGCTGACGGTGGTCGAGCTGCCCATGCCCGCGCCGCGGTTCGCGGACGGCCGCCGACTGCCCGCCAGCCACGCCAACTTCTACCTGGCCAATGCCGTCGTCTTGCTGCCGACGTTCGGGGGGCCCAGCGACGCCCGGGCCGCCGCGGTTCTGCGGGAGCTGCTCCCGGACCGGGCGGTGGTCCCCATCCGCTGCGAGAACCTGGTGGTCGGCCTCGGGGCGCTGCACTGCGTCACCCAGCAGCAGCCCGCCGGCCCGGCTCCCGCCTGATCCGGGTCCGACCGGTGTGGAATCCCACCCGCGGACTACTGAACGGGTGGTAGAATGCGCCGTCCCTGGCCCCTGAGCTCGAACGAGGATCTCCCATGCTTCCCGCCTCCCCGCCCTCTCCCACTCCCTTCGCCCAGCGCCGGCCGCGCCGCCTGGGCGTGACCCTGCTCTGCTGCCTGCTCGCCGGCAGCCTGGCCTTGGACTGCGAGGAGGAGGCGGACTTCTTCGGGTTCACGCTGCCCATCGCCGAGCAGCTCTCCCTCGCCGGCGACGTGCCGGTGCAACTGGGCCTTCCGCTGGGATCGGACCCGGGAAGCCTCCGGGTCGAGCTCGACGGCGTCGACGTGACCGCGGCCTTCAGCGTCGTCGAGCGCAAGGCGGCGGCGACGCTGCCCGGCGTCGGCCCCGGCGTCCACGAGCTGCTGGCCAGCGTCGATCCGCCGCCGGGCAGCCTGGCCCTCTCGCAGGTGGCGGACGTGCGCTTCGAGACCGTCGAGCTCGAGGACCCGGACGCCTGCGAGGTGCTGAACCAGGCCCACTGCCTGCTGCCCTACCCCTCGTCGCGCTTCCTGGAGACCGAGCAGGAGACGCCCACCGGTCGGCGGATCGCCTTTCCCCCGGATGGGATGCCGAGCCAGCTGGTCATCAGCCGCGGGCAGCGCGAGAAGCTGCCGGTGGCGCCCTTCGCCGAGCGCGACGGCTTCGCGCCCACCGCCCACGTGCTGGTGAGCTTCCCCCAGGGTGTCGATCTCGAGGCCTCGGGGGCGGCGCGCCTGCTGCCCGACACCCGCTCGACGGACCTCACCTCGCTCTCGGATGCGAGCCCCACGCTCCTGATCGATGCCGAGACCGGCGAGCGCATCCTGCACTGGCTCGAGAACGACGCCCGACCCCCGGCGGATCCGTCCCGGGCGCTCCTCTTCCTGCGGCCGGCCCGGGCGCTGAAGGACGACGGCCACTACATCGTGGCCTTCCGCAACCTGATCGCGCCCGACGGCCAGCCCGTCGAGGCCGAGCCGGCCTTCGCCGCCCTCCGCGACCGCCGCGCGACCGACATTCCCGCCATCCAGGAGCGCCGCGGACGCATGGAGTGGATCCTGGGCCTGCTCGAGGAGAACGGCGTGGAGCGCAGCGAGCTGGTGCTGGCGTTCGAGTTCCACACGGCGAGCGCGGAGAACCTGACGGGCCAGATGGTCTCCATGCGCGACCAGGCCTTCCGCTGGCTGGCCGCGCAGGAGGAGCAGACCTTCAGCGTCCAGAGCAGCGAGGAGTTCGACTGCACGCAGCCGGACCAGTTCGTCTGGAAGAACGTGCGCGGCACCTACCAGGTGCCGCTCTTCCTCACCGCGGATCCGGAGACCGATCCCCTCTCGGCGGGAGTGCTCCGGACCGACGCCGAGGACGGCTTCACCCCCGTCTGGAGCGAGCTCACGAACCCGGAGTTCGGGATCACCATCCCGTGCGACGCCCTGGATCCCGCCAACACCAACGTGCACCCGCTGGTCGTCGGCCACGGGCTCTTCGGCAACGGGCCCTCCTCGGCCATCAGCATCGGCTCCCTGGTGGGCGAGGCCGCCGAGGAGTTCGGCCTGGGGGCGAGCCGCTTCATCGGCGGGGGCACCCACTGGCGCGGCCTCTCCCGCCCGGACTTCGCGGATCCCACCTCGGGGATGCCCAGCTTCATCGTGAACACGATCGCGTTCGAGCTCGCCAACTTCCCCGCGCTGGCCGCCCGCCTGCGCCAGGGACAGCTGAACCAGCTCGTCCTCGGGACCATGATGAAGCAGGGCCTGTTCAACCGGGACCCCGCCTTCCAGGCGCCCGCGGGCCACGGCGTCTTCCCGGCCGATCGCGAGATGTACTACGTGGGCATCAGCCTCGGCGGCATCATGGGTCTCATGCACGTGGCCCTCTCGCCGGACCTGGCGGCGGCCAACCTGGACGTGGGCTCCTTCGGCTTCTTCTTCCTGCTCCAGCGCGCCACGCCCTTCCAGATCTTCCAGACGCTCCTCGATCTCACGGTGGACACGGATCCCACCGTCCAGGGCCTGGGGCTCTCGCTGCTCGGGGAGGTCTGGCAGCTGGGCGAATCGGCGGCGTTCGCCAACCACATCCACGGCCCGGGCCGGCTGCCCGACACCGGCGACCCCAAGCTGCTCGTGAGCATGGCCTGGCTCGACCAGCAGGTGACCAACCAGGGCACCGAGATCACGGCCCGGACCCTGGGTCTGCCCTCGCTCGAGGGCTCGTTCCTCCCGGGGCTGCCGGAGATCCCGGACGTGCCCGGTCCGCTGGACTCGGCCTTCGTCGTCTACTCGACAGGCACCCTGGACCCGACGGACCCGGCCCAGGCCGCCATCATCCCGCCCCTGGCCAACCTCTCGTCGCAGATCAACCGCTGCGACCCCCACGGCCAGCGCGTCCAGATCCCCGCCTCGCTGCTCCAGCTCCAGGAGCTCTTCCAGCCGGGCGGCCGGATCCTGAACTTCTGCGACGGGACCTGCGACGCGGATCCGGGGGCGGTGGCCACGGGGCCGGCGGGCAATGTCTTCGCCCTCGAGCGACCCGGCGGCAGCTTCGAGCCGTGTGATCCCTTCCCCGCGCCCTAGTCCGGGTCCGCCAGCGGACAGGCGGCGGGAGTCGGAGCGGCCTTCGCCGCCTGCCCGTCCGACGCCGATTTGCTAATCCCTACGGCGCGTCCCCGAAGGAGAGAGCGTGGAAGTCATCCAGCACGACGTCCTCGTCGTCGGCGGCGGGGCGGCGGGAATCCGGGCCGCGATCGCGGCGGTCGAGGCCGACCCCAACATCTCCGTCGCCATGATCTCGAAGGTCTACCCCATGCGCAGCCACACCGTGTCCGCCGAGGGCGGGGCGGCGGCGGTCGCCCGGGACGACGACAACCTCGAGATGCACGGCTACGACACCGTCAAGGGCTCCGATTTCCTCGGCGACCAGCACGTGATCCAGTTCTTCGTGGAGGACGCTCCCAAGGAGCTCATCCGCATGGACCACTGGGGCTGTCCCTGGAGCCGCAACGACGACGGCACCGTCGCCACCCGCGCCTTCGGCGGCATGACCACCAAGCGCACCTGGTTCGCGGCCGACAAGGTCGGCTTCCACATGCTCCACACGCTGTTCCAGACCTCCATGAAGTACGACCGCATCGTCCGCTACGACGAGCAGTTCGTGTCGAAGCTGCTGGTGCAGGACGGCGCGGTCCGCGGCGTGGTGTCCCTGGACGTGCGCGACGGGATCGTGCGGGTCTTCCAGGGTCGGGCGGTGATCCTGGCGACCGGCGGCGCCGGCCAGGTCTTCCCCTTCACGACCAACGGCAACATCAAGACCGGCGACGGCATGGCGCTCGCCTACCGCATCGGTGTGCCGCTGAAGGACCAGGAGTTCGTCCAGTACCACCCCACCGGCCTGCCCCGCACCGGCATCCTGATCACCGAGGCCGCGCGGGGCGAGGGCGGTCACCTCAAGAACAGCCAGGGCGAGCGCTTCCTGGTGGAGTACGACTACGGCGTCGGCACCAAGGCGGAGCTCGGCCCCCGGGACATGATCTCGCGCGCCATCGTCCAGGAGATCCAGGCGGGGCGAGGCATCAAGGGCAACTACGGCGAATTCGTGCACCTGGACCTCACCCACCTGGGCGAGGCCAAGATCAACAAGCGGCTGCCCTTCGTGCGCGAGCTGGCGAAGACCTACATCGGTGTCGACCCGGTGCACGAGCCCATCCCGATCCGCCCGGTGGTGCACTACATGATGGGCGGCGTCGACACGAACATCGACGGCGCGACCGACGTGCCGGGGCTCTACGCCGCCGGCGAGGTAGCGTGCGTGTCGCTCAACGGCGCCAACCGCTTGGGCTCCAATTCGCTCACCGAGTGCCTGGTGTTCGGCGCGCGCGCGGGCCGCTGCGCGGTGGCCTTCGTCCGCGGTGCGTCCGCCGGCGACGAGGCCGACCTGCGGCGCCAGGCCGAGGAGGAGGCGGCGCGCATCGACGCCCTCCGCGGCCGGCGCGGCAACGGCGAGAAGCTCTCGTCCCTGCGGGCCGAGATGAAGAACGCCATGGAGGAGGGCTGCG
This sequence comes from uncultured Spirochaetales bacterium, assembly GCA_964442285.1. Taxonomy (GTDB): domain Bacteria; phylum Myxococcota_A; class UBA9160; order UBA9160; family JAFDET01; genus CAYTZH01. The sequence goes on from CAYTZH010000005.1 coordinate 40,345, forward strand.
GCGTCTACCGCGAGGGTCCCTCCATGGAAGCGGCCTGTGCCACCCTCCAGGAGCTGAAGAGCCGCTTCGCCGACGTGGGCCTCGACGACAACAGCAAGGTGTTCAACACCGAGATCATCGCCGCCCTCGAGCTCGAGAACATGCTCGAGGTGGCCCAGACCGTGGCCGAGTCGGCGGCCCAGCGCGCCGAGTCCCGCGGTGCCCACACCCGCAAGGACAACCCCACCCGCGACGACGCCAACTGGCTGCACCACACGCTCTGCCATCGGGATCCGGCCGGCGGCCGTCCGCGCATCGACAAGAAGCCCGTCACCCTGGGCGTCTGGCAGCCGGAGGAGCGGAAGTACTGATGAGCGAGGGCCTGCAGAAGAAGACGTTCGTCGTGACCCGGTTCGATCCGGACGTCGACGAAGTGCCCAAGACCCAGAGCTACGAGATCCCGGTCCGTCCCGACTGGAAGGTGCTCGACGCGCTGAACTACATCAAGGACGAGGTGGATCCCACCCTCTCCCACCGCTGGTCGTGCCGCATGGCCGTCTGCGGCAGCTGCGGGATGATGGTGGACGGGGAGCCCAAGCTCACCTGCAAGGACAGCCTCGACAACTACGGCGACACCGTCGAGGTGGCGCCGCTCGCCAACTTCCCGGTGGTGCGCGACCTGGTGGTGGAGCTCGAGGGCTTCATGGAGCGCTTCCAGGCGGTGAAGCCCTGGATCGTGCGCGCCAAGGAGCGCGCGGTGGAGGAGGGCACCCACCGGCAGTCGCCCCAGGAGCTCGAGGACTTCCGGCAGTTCAGCATGTGCATCAACTGCATGCTCTGCTACTCGGCGTGCCCGGTGGTGGGCAACGATCCCCACTTCCTGGGGCCGGCCGCCATCGCCCTCGGCCACCGCTACAACCTGGACACCCGCGACGAGGGCGCCGACGAGCGCAACCGGGTGTTCCTCGAAGAGGGCGGAGTCTTCTCCTGCTCCTACGCCAACGAGTGCAGCGAGGTCTGCCCGAAGAACGTGGATCCCGCGGCGGCGGTCCAGCAGTCCAAGGCGCTCTCGCTCGTCGAGTGGGCGAAGGGGCTGGTGCTCCCGCGAGGAGGCGAGTAGTGGCGCGCACGGCCCATCCGCAGTCCATGCAGCCGTCGACGCCGGGTCGCACGCGCACGGCGGCGGCGCGCATGCCCCACAAGTTCCCCTCGGCTGGACGCTACCTGTCCTACACCCTGTTCGGCGTCACCTCCTTCTTCTACCTGGCCGTGAGCCTGATGGTGCTGCGGGCGGCCTGGGCGCTGGGCGACGGCCGGGCGGCCTGGGAGGCGATGCTCGCGGACTTCGCCAACCCGATCTACCTGGGCTTCCACGCCCTGACGCTGCTGGTGTTCGTCTGGGCCGGCTGGCGCTTCCTGATCGTGCTGGCCGCCAAGGCCAACCCGCCGAAGATCGGGCCCCTGCGGCGGCCGCCCCTGGCGGTCTTCCCGCCGCTGTTCGGCGCGCTCTGGCTGGGCGCCACGGTCGTCGCCGTGGTCGTGCTCTGGGGGATCTTCCCGTGAAGGGCTTCGTCGCGCGCATCGAGCCGGGAATCTGGATGCTCTTCGGTGCCGGCTTCTTCGTCGGCTCGCTGCTCGTCCCGGCCTGGCTGCTGGTGGTGGGGGTCGCGGCGCCGCTCGGCTGGACCGACGGCCTGGCCTGGGAGCGGGCCTACGCGCTGGCCTCGAATCCCCTGGGACGGCTGGTGATCCTGGCGCTGATCGTGTTCCCGCTCTGGAACGCCGCCAACCACCTGCGCCACTTCCTGATCGACCTGGGCGGCTACGATCGCGACGGCGCCATGGCGCCGCTGATCTACGCCGCCGCCGCCGTCCTGTCGGTCGTGGCCGTCGTGGCCGTCGTCCGCATCTAGCGGATGATGATCGAGGGCTGCTGGGGCGGGCTCGTCGGGCCGCCGCCGCTGCCGAGGCAGCCGATCCGCTTCTCGGACACCACCAGGTGGTCGCGATAGCGGACGTTCTGCTGGGGGGAGCCCCCGTTCCAGTAGTTCTCGAGGGTGATGGCGTTGAAGCCGTAGTCACCCCAGGTCTCGACCCAGTTCAGCCCCTGGAGCCGGGCCTGGGCCTGGCCGTCCACCCAGAACTCGAACTCGCCGTCGCTCTGGCCCGGCGTGTTGAGCTTGGCGCGGGCCTCGATGCAGAACCAGCGGTCCACGCTCTGGGGTCCGAAGATCGAGGTGCTCCCCTGGGTGCTGCCGGTCCAGCCCGCGTCGATGGCGTTGTTGCCCCCCAGCCAGCGCAGGTTGGCGAAGTCGTTGTACTGGGTGGTGGCGAGCTTGCCATCGTTGCCGATGCCGCTCACGGGGTCGAGCACCAGGTGCGACTTTCCCCCCGGCCAGAGGTGGGCGAGGGCCGCCTGGGCCCAGCTCCCGCTGGCAAAGACGTAGATCGACGAGAGCTTGTAGGGGTTGCCGCTCCAGCCGGGCCCCGTGCGGATGTACTCGCGCCAGTAGATCTCGCGGAACTGCCGGCCCGCGTGGCTCTGGGGCGGGTAGAAGCCGGGGGGCGTCGTTCCGAAGGTCCGGGTCATCCAGCCGGCCCCCACCTGGCCCGACTTGTAGGTCACCCGCATGGCATGGCCGCCGCCGACGCCCTCGCCGGCCACGCGGACGAAGCTGCCGCCGGCCTGGTTGTGCTCCACCCAGCGGGAGGAGACCGGCGACGGGTCCTCGTAGTCCTCGCAGAACAGGACCGCCGGGTCGGGCGAGGGGCCCCCCGGGCAGCCCGGCTCCGCTGCGGTCGCCGGCGGGCCGGCGAACAGGACACTCAGGGCGACGAGGGCAGTCCGGAATCTCATGGCGACCTCCTCCGGGGCTCCTATCGGCTGGAACCCGGTCCTGGCTGTAAGCGCGATCACGTTTTCCGACCCCGATCCAGGGCCTCGGCGTAGGCGGCCTCGAGCTGCCGGCCCACCACGGGCCAGGCGAAGCGCTCCGCCACGAAGGCCCGGCCCCGGGCCGCCAGGGCCGCCGCGGTCCCCGGATCGTCGCCGAGCCGCCGGATCTGGCGGACGAACTCGGCCGGGGTCTCGGCGGCCAGGTAGTGGGCCTCCTCCGCCAGCTCGAGCCCCTCCACCGCGAGCCGGGTGGCGACCAGGGGGCGGCCGGCCGCCAGCGCATCGAGGACCTTGAGCCGGGTCCCGCCGCCGTCCCGGATGGGACAGACGTAGACGGCGGCCCGGTGCAGGTGCGGACGCACGTCGTCGACGAAGCCCGGCGCGGAGATCCGGCGGTCCCGCTCGGCGGCCGCCAGCAGCTCCGGCGCCGGATCCGCGCCGACGACCTCGAGATCCCAGCCCGGGTCGGCCGCGGCGAGGGCCGGCCAGATTTCCGCCACCAGGAAGCGCACGGCCTCGCGGTTCGGGTACCAGCTCATGCCCCCGGCGAAGATCAGCCGCCGGGCGGGGGGGGCGGCGGATGCGGGCGGGCGGAAGAAGTCGAGATCGACGCCGTTGGGCACGACGGCCAGGGCCACGTCGCCCACCGCCGCGCGCAGGCGGTCGCCGTCGAGGGAGGAGACCACCAGGTTCGCGGCGGCCGCGGGGCAGGCCCGGGCCTCCAGCCGCGCCAGCTTGCGGGCCTCCAGGGCGAACACGCCGCGCAGGGGTGAGCGGCCGGCGGTGGCGGCCCGGCGGGCCATCATGTGGGACTCCACGTTGTGATGGTTCAGGGCGATCGGCACGCCGCGGAAGGCCGCGGCGTAGGGGTGCAGGCCGAGGGTGTCCACGTGGACCAGATCGAAGTCGCCCCCGGCGGCGAGCGCGCGGGCCCGGTCGGCGAAGGCGCGGCTGCGCAGCCAGTTGACATCGTAGGGCGTGGAGCGCAGCAGCCCGCGGGCCACCATCGAGGCCCAGCGCCAGCGCGAGGCGTCGGCGGGGATGGGGTGGACCTCCACCGATGCGCAGAACGTGCGCAGCTCCGCGCGGGCGGCCTCGACGTCGTCGGGCGTCGGCAGCACGGCGCGCTGGTTGAGGGCCAGCAGCTGGACCTCGTGGCGCGCGGCGGCCTCCCGCAGGAGGTGGTAGGACCGCTGCAGCACGCCCCCGCGCGGCGGCCACGGCACCAGGTGCGAGAGCCACAGAAGCCGCATGGCGGCGAAGCCTACCGCAGGCCGGGGCGTTCGCGGCCTTGTCCCGGGCAGGCGCGCTGGGTACGCTCCTCCCCTCCCCGGAGGCTTTCGTGGCGCTCCTGCGCGGATCCCGAGAGATCACGCTTCGCCTCCTCCTGGTCGCCGCATCGGGACTCGCCGTCCTGCTCGTCGGGGAGGCCGTCTGCCGCGCCTTCTTTCCGGACGAGCGGCTCCGCTACGCGCCGGACGACGCGGCCCTCTACATCATGCGGCCCAACCAGAGGGGCGTGCTGCAGCTCGCGAACGGGCGCCCCACGCCGCCGGTCCACATCAACAGCCTGGGCTTCCGGGGCGGAGAGCCGCCGCCCGATCCTGCGCGGCGCCTGCTCGTCCTCGGCGACTCCTTCGCCTTCGGCCAGGGCGTGGCGGAGGACGAGACGCTCGTGGCGCGTCTCGACCGCGCCCTCGGCGCCGAGTTGGCGGCCGTGAACGGGTCCCAGCCCGGCTACGGCCTGTTCCAGATGCGGGCGACCCTCGACCGCGTCGGGCCGTCGCTCCGGCCCGAGCACGTGGTGGTGATACTCTGGCAGGGAGACCTGCTCCGCCAGCCGCCGAGCGACGAGGAGCGCGCCCGCGTGCACCGGGCCAGCCGCCTCTTCGACCTGGTGAAGACGAGCGTCTTCGTCACCCACGTCTACCGCCGCTTCGAGCGCCTCGTGGCCAGCCACGGCGTGTACCTGCTCGACCTGCGGGTGGGCGAGCTGGAGGTGCCGGCTCCCGACGATCCCGAGCGGGTGGTGCGGGCCTACCTCCAGGGCTGGGAGGCCGACCGGCCCCGGCTGGCGGGCCTGGTGGAGCGCGCCCGGAGCCTCGGGGCGGGCACGAGCGTCGTCCTCTGGACCCGGGAGGGCTACGCCGGCCCCGGCGAGGCCGGGCTCGCCGGACGGCTCGAGGCGGAGCTCGCGGCGTTCGCCCGAGATCGAGACGTTTCCGTGACGTCCCTGCGTCGCGTCCTCGGCGCGCACCCGCGCGGCGCTCTGCTGATCCCGGGTGACGGCCACCCGACCGCCTTCGCCCACTGCCTGGTGGCGCAGCACGTGCTCGGGGCGCTGGCGTCGCACGGGTATGCTGCGGTCGAGCCCATCCGGTGTTCGCCGGGCCCCGAGGGGTCCGCGTCGACGGGAAACGCCGGGTCACGCTGACGCCGCCCGACGAAGGGCGGTACGGTGAGGTCCGTCACATCCGATCCGGCCGAGTTGAACGATCAAGGTCGTCGGGCGCACGCCGAACCGGCGAGGGCAGCCCGTCCCGACCACCCGGGGTGGAGTGGGGGAGAAGGAGAGGGTCACCCGATGGAGAACTCGAGAGCGTCTCGCATGAAGGAGCTCCGCAAGGCAGGTCTGCTGGTCGCGCTCATCGCCGTCGCGATGGGGGCCGGGACCGCGCAGGCCCAGGAGCAGCGGTGCAGCGACCTCGGAGCCGACTGCTTCTGCTCCGAGCCCATGAACACGAACCAGTACAAGGTGTACCCGGGGAACTCGGGGTTCTTCGGACTGAACGAGCCCAACTCGAAGCGCTGCCCGGGTCAGGTCGGCAACGACGGCTACATCTTCTACGACGGCCGCGGCGACCCGAGCAAGTCGAACAACAAGATCCATCCGGTCTCTGCGGCCGGCCTCGACCTGCCGCCCGAGGTCCAGTGGGTGTGGCGGAACACGTCCAGGAGCGGCGTATCCAACGCCACGACCCACTTCGACGTCATGCGGGACTCCAGCATCAAGAAGGTGTGCTGGCGCTACTACGTCCGGTACTCCAACGACTACGTGGGCGACGAGACGCCGAGCTGCAACGCCAACAAGGCCCACCAGGCGGCGTTCAAGGGTGGCGGTCCGCTGCTCCACGCGGACAACATGGATCACGTGGGCTCCAACTCGCAGCCGAAGATCCGCATGGACTTCTTCGACCGCGGCAACGGGCACCGGGTGTTCCTGCTCTCGGGCAACGGCTCCCTGCGCGAGTCGGACTGCTCCAACGAGTGGTGTCGCGTGGAGACCTGCATGGACGGCAACTTCGACAGCGGCACGGACTACTACGTCTGGAGCGAGTGGGCCGGCGTGGCCTCGGGCAAGACCTACACCTTCCCGCGCCAGTACGTGGGCAACAACCGCGACGGCGGGGGCATGACCGGCACCCAGATCAACATGTACCGCCAGAGCGACGGCTCGCCGGGCTGCCTCGGCCACAAGTGGATCTCCCACCTGATGGAGGCCCGCTTCGGCCATCGCGACCCGTCGGTCACGATCGGTCCCGCCTGCGAGATGGAGGGGACCTGCGGCGGTCAGGCCGGCGGCGGCGGCGGGGGCGGTGGCGCGCTGCCGCCTCCGGCGCGGCCCGAGCTGCTGCCCTAGGGCCGGCTCAGGGGCTCGACTCGATCGGGGCGTCCGTGCTGCGCGGACGCCCCGATCTGCTTCGGGGCTCGCCCTCCGGGTCGGGCTCCCCGGCCCGGCCGGGCAGGCGTTCGTGGAAGAGGGCAAGGGTCTGGCTCTTGGCGCCGTAGTGCAGGGGATAGAGATCCACCAGCCGGGTGCGCTCGCGCAGGTGCTCGAGGAGGCGGGGGTCGTAGCCGGGGAGCAGGGACGGGGTCCAGTAGATCGCGTACCAGACGCCGCCGGTGTCCTCGTCCCAGGCGTCGGGCGCTCCCGCCCGCTCCTGGAAGCGCTCGCGGAGCCAGTCGTTGTCCTTCTCGCCCAGGTAGTAGACGGCCGCGTCGCCGTCGGCCGCCACGAGCACCTCGTCGGGTCGGCGCTCGGCGGCCACCCGCTGGGTCAGCTCGTGCCAGCGGGGCTTGAGGCCGTTCCAGAACAGGTAGTAGTGGGCGAGGTCGTTGGCGGCAGCGACGAAGAAGGCGGCGACCAGGGTCGCCAGGGCCCAGCGTCCGACGGCGTCCTGGGCGGAGCCGAGGAGCCGGTCGCAGGCCACGCCGGCGAGGGCGGCGACGGCCAGCAGCGAGGTCAGACAGTACGCGCCGGAGGCGATCGTGAACTGGGCGGCCGCCACCACCAGGACCGCCGGCACGGCGCCGAACAGCAGCAGGAGCGGGGCCAGGGCGCTGCGCTCGCGCGCGAGGTAGAGGGCCCCGCCCAGGGCGGGCAGGGCGAGATAGGGCGGCACGTAGAAGGCCAGGCTGCCCGCCACGTTCCAGGGCGGGTTCCAGGCCGTCTTGTACTCGAGCAGGTAGCGCCCCACCGAGAGGTACACGGGCGCGTACAGGAGCAGCGGCACGCCGACGGCGATCGCGGCGACGAGGGCACGCCGGAAGGCGGGGGCGGCGGCGCCCTCGGGCCCGCGCAGCGCGGCCGCGCCGGCCCCGACCGCGAACAGGCCGAGCGCGCCGCCGTAGAAGCCCGAGGACGAGTGGGTGAAGAGCGCCGCCAGGAGGGGGAGGGAGAGCCAGACCAGGCCGACACGTCGTCCCTCGCGGAACCAGAGGCAGAAGCCGTGGAGCGCCAGCAGCAGGAGCAGCGTCTGCAGGGCGAAGTGGCGCGCGTTCTGGGACCAGTACACGTGCCAGAAGGAGAGGGCGAGCAGGACCGCGGCGAACCGCGCCGGGCGCTCGCCGAGCCAGCGCCGGGACAGCAGATAGAAGAGCCCGACGGTTGCCACTCCGAACGCGAACGACGGCAGACGGGCCGCCACGATGTCCACCCCGAGCCAGCGCGTGGTCCCGCCCGTGACCCAGAAGTTCAGCGGGGCCGTGCGGTACATGGGCCCCTCGCGGAACTCGCCCGAGGCGCTCACCCAGAGGGTCTGGACCTCGTCGGTCCACACGTCCCAGGATTCGAGCCCGATCCAGCGGAGGAGCGCCGCGCCGGCGGTCAGGATCGCGAGGAAGGAGAGGGAGGCCCGGTGGTCCGGGGCGGTCACCGCCAGCCTCGCCAGCGCCACCACCACAGGCGGACGAGGTCCCGGACGACCTGCCAGGGGACGCCCGCGGCCACGAGCTTGCTCTCCCGCCGGCTGATGGTCTGCACCGGCACCTCGCACACGCGGCCGCCGCCGTCCTGCAGGCGCAGCAGCACCTCCGTATCCCACAGCCAGCCGGTGCTGCGCACGTGGGGGACGATCCGACGGATCACCTCGCCGCGGAAGATCTTGAGGCCCGCCTGGTGGTCGCTCACCTGGGAGCGGAAGAGCACGCGAACGCCCGCGTTGTAGAGGCCCGTCACCAGCCGCCGCAGGGGAGGGCGGCTGCGCATGGTCTCCGGGGCCAGGTTCTTCGAGGCGACCACGGCCTGGAACTCCGGCCCGAGGGCCTCCACCAGCTGCGATACGTAGGCGGGCTCGATCTCGAGGTCGGCGTCCAGGAAGCCGGCGAGCTCACCCCGGGTCTCCTCCAGGGCCGCCGAGAGGATGGCGCCCTTGCCCGCGTGGGGCCGCGAGACGACGCGCACGCGGGGAAGCTCCAGGGAGCGAACCCGAGCCGCGGTGCCGTCGCTGGAGCCGTCGTCGCCCACGAGGATCTCGTAGTCGGCGCCGAAGCGGGTGGCGAGTACGCCGTCGACGGCACGCACCGACGACTCGATCAGCTCCGCTTCGTTCCAGGCGGGCAGCACCAGGGAGAGCTTCACGCGCGGGCTTCCTGGCCCTCGAGACGGACGAGCGCGAGCTGGCAGCCGTAGCCGAACAGGATCAGGGGGAGGGTGATGAAGACCCGAAAGAAGAGCGGTCCCGCGCCGGCGGCGACCGCTCCGTCGAGCAGGCGCGAGAGCTCGAGCATGCTGACGTCGAAGGTGCCGAGGCCCACCGGGAGGAGCGAGAGCACACCGACCAGGTAGGGCCCGAAGAAGGTGGCGGCCACGGTCTTGAGGGGCACGTCGGCGAGACCGAGCCCCGCGTAGATGAGCTGCATCTGGATCAGGGGCACGAGCCAGAGTGCCAGGGAGACGAGCGAGGCCACCAGGATCACCCGAGGGCGCCGCAGGAGCCCGTGCACCTCCCACCAGGCCGTCTGGAGGCTCGTCACGTGGTTCGCCGCGAGCAGCCGCTGGAGCACGGCCTTCAGCGGGCGGGTCAGCAGGCCGTCGTAGCGGAGCACCAGGCCGTAGCCCAGGGCCACGGCCAGGGCGAGCCCGCCCGTCACCGCCCAGGACGCGACGCCCGACGTGAAGTGCACGATGCCGCTCAGGGCGGCGAGCAGCACCAGGATCACCAGGTCGACGATCTTCTCGAAGCCCACGGTGCCCACCGCCTCGCCGCTGTCTTCCCGGGCCTGGAGCCCCCGGGAGAGCTCTCCGGCGGTGCCGGGGGTGACCAGGCCGAGGAAGAAGGAGGCGTTCACCAGCAGGTAGGCCCGGGCCAGGGGCGTCTTGTCGGCGCCGCGCACGAGCAGCCCCCGCCAGCGGGCGAGCTTCAGGAGCCCGGGGAGGAGGTTCAGGGCCACGATCGCCACGGCGTAGCCGGCGGGGAAGTGGGCCGCGCGCCGGGTGAGCTCGCTCGGGTCCAGGCGCACCGCGTAGACCGCGAGCAGGGCGGTCGCGATGGCGAGAATGGCGTAGCGGCGCACGGTCGTGCCTCCTGCCTGCAGTCGCCCTGACCCCCGGGGATGCTCTTCGGCGAGGCCGCGCCGCAGCTTAGGGGGCTCGGCGTCCCGGGCAAGGCCGTCGCCCCCGCGCGTGCATTTCCTGCGTGTTCCTGGGAACTTGGGCGTCACCCGTCGGGTTGTGGGTGGCTCTCTACTATGGTTAGGTTACGCCCCGCTCCCGTCGGAGCGGTCCTCGCGGCAAACGCTCGGCAGCACCTGGCCTGGGGGCACGGATGGCGGAGAACGGGGCACCGGCCCGCGACGAGCCGCAGTTCGGATTCTGGAAGTCCGTGGTCTTCAGCCTGGTGCTGATGGGCGCGGTCCTCGGCAGCGCCGAGCTGGCGGTCCGCGGCTGGGCCTACTTCCTGCGCGACGACGCCGAGAAGTACGATCTCGAAACCGGCACCTTCGTGCTGGTCCCGGGCCGACACCGCTCCGTCCAGGGTACGGTCGAGATCAACAGCGCCGGCTTCGTGGGGGACGAGCTGCGCCCCGACGGCCCGGACCTCTGGCGCATCGCTTCCGTGGGCGACTCCTGCACCTTCGGCGGCGGCAACGGACGCCATACCTATCCCGCGAAGCTGCAGGGCCTGCTCGACCAGCGCGCCGTCCCCGGCCGTCGTTACGGGGTCGTCAACGCCGGGATCTCGGGTCTCGACAGCGGCCTGGCCCTGCGCCGGCTGCGCACCCGGGTGGTGCCCCTCGAGCCGGACGTGGTCACCGTCTACATCGGCTGGAACGACCTGATGAAGGTCGATCCGCTGGGCCAGGCGGCGGAGTCGTCGCTGGCGGGCGCGGCCCGGGCCCTGGACCAGCTCTGGCTGGTGAAGGGCATGCGCAAGCTGGCCTTCATGCACATCCGGCCGTACCTGCGGCCCCCGAAGGTCGGTCCCGAGAGCCGCTCCGGCCGCTTCGCCGACTTCCGGCCGCCGATCTACGAGGAGAACGTGCGCGCCATGGTGGCCGCGATCCGGGAGGCCGACGCCGCCCCGGTGCTCGTCACCCTGCCCGGGGTGGTGCGAATGGACATGTCCGCCGCCGAGCTCCGGGCCGCGGGCGTCTTCTTTCCGTGGTACCCGTCGGCCTACGCGGTGGGCGACTTCCTCGACCTGGTGGCGGCCTACAACCGGACCCTGACGCGGGTGGCGGCCGAGGAGGGCGTGCCGCTGGTGGACCTCGCGGCGCGCTTCGCCCAGCTGGACGACCCGCGCCCCTACTTCTGGGACACCATGCACCTGAGCGAGCCCGGCATGGAGCTGGCGGCCGAGACGCTGCTCGCGGGCCTGGACCGGCACGCGCTCCTCGGCCCGGCCCGCTCGGCGCGGGCCGGGGCGGTCGAGTGACGGCGGGCACCTCCGCCGCGACGCGCAGCGAGCTGCTGCCGGCCGCTTTGTCGGAGCCGCGCCCCGAACGCTCCCCGAGCGGGCTCCTGTTCGCGCTGCTCATGGGCTTCTTCGTTCTCGAGTACGCCCGTCCGCCCGGCATCGTCCAGCTGCGCCTGCAGATGCTGTTCATCCTGGCCTTCCCGGTGCTCTGGCTCTTCCTCTCCGATCGCCACTGGTCGCGGAACCTGACGCTCCACGCCGGGGTCGTCCTCGCCTGCGCCTCGGGGGTCCTCTATGCCACCAACACCTTCTCCTCCTACATCGTGACGCGCGGGATGTACGGCCACCTGGTGGTCGCCCTGGCGATCACCACGGTCCTGGCGACCTGGCGCAACCTCACCCTGGGGCTGTGGATCTGGGTCACGATCATGGCCTACCAGGCGTTCTACGCGATCACCCACGGCGGCCGCGGCTCGGGCGGCTTCTTCGGCGACGAGAACGACCTGGCCCTGGGCTGCGCCTGCGCCTTCTCGATCACCTTCGTCGGCGTGCGGGCCTTCTCGGGCTGGCGGCGCCTGGCCTCCATGGGCCTCACGGCGCTCTACGCCGTGGCCATCGTCATCAGCTTCTCCCGCGGCGGCTTCGTCGCCCTGGCCGCCACGGCCCTCTACTGCGTGTGGACCGGGCGCAACCGCGTGCGCAACCTGCTCTTCGGCGCCGTCGGCGCCGGCCTCTTCTTCCTGCTGATCCCGGCCGAGTACAAGGCCGAGCTCCAGACCATCTCCGACACCGACTCCGGCACCGCGGACATCCGCCAGTTCATGTGGACCGCGGCCTACAACATGTGGAGCGACTACCCGGTCCTCGGCGTCGGCGCCGGCAACAGCAACTGGCGCATCGGGGAGTACCAGCCGCGCACGGGTCGCTTCGATGCGCCCCAGTACACCGAGCGGGACTGGTCGAGCCAGTCCGTGCACTCCGCCTTCTTCCAGCTCCTGGCGGAGCTCGGTGTGGTGGGTGTGGTCCTGTTCGGCCTCCTGCTCTGGGGACACTTCCAGACGTTGCGCGTGCTGCGCCTGGGCGCGGCAGACGACCCAACCCTCACCCCCGCCCAGCGCCGGGAGGTCGAGCTCTACGCGGTGGGCCTCGGCGGGGCGATGGTGGGCTTCCTGGCGGGGGGGCTGTTCCTGTCGGTGATCTACTACCCCTACCCCTGGTACTTCTGCGCCATGTCGGCGGCCTTCGTGCGCGCGGTCGGGGGGATGCGCGCGTCGGCGCCCGCCCCGGAGGCCGATCCCGCGCTGCAGCCCGCGCCGGTGGCGGGCTAGCGGAGCGCGCCATGGCCGGACGGGTCCTCGACGGGGTGCGCATCCTCGACCTCACCCGGGTGGTTGCCGGTCCGTTCGCCACGGCCATCTTCGCCGACCTGGGCGCCGACGTGGTCAAGGTGGAGCGACCGGGCACCGGCGACGACTACCGCTACGGCCCGTCGCAGAAGGGACAGACCTCGCTCTCGTTCCAGAACGTGAACCGGGGCAAGCGCTCCATCACCCTGGACGTGCGCAAGCCCGGGGGTCGCGACCTGCTGCTGCGGCTGGCCGGCGGCGCCGACGCCCTGGTGGAGAACTTCCGGGCCGGCTGGCTGGCGGAGCAGGGTCTCTCGCCGGCGGTGCTCCAGGCGGCGAACCCCGCCCTCGTGGTCGCCTCCCTCTCGGGCTTCGGCGGCACCGGGCCCCTGGCGGGCCGGGCCAGCTACGACATCGTGGCCCAGGCCACCGGGGGTCTCCTGGCCATGACCGGCGCGGCCGACGGCCCGCCCCTGCGCGCGGGCGGGGCCCTCGCCGACTTCGTCGGCGGCCTCTACCTCGGCCTCGGGGTGGTGGCGGCGCTGCTCGAGCGCCGGCGCACTGGCCGCGGGCGGGTCCTCGACCTCTCGAACCAGGACGCGATCTTCGCGGTGACCGACTCCTGGGCCACCATCGCCCAGGGCCTCGGGGTGCCCGCCGAGCGCTGCGGCAACCAGCATCCGTTCACCGCGCCCTACGACTGCCACGCCACCCGCGACGGCCACGTCGTGGTGGGCACCGCCAGCAACAAGCTGTTCCGTCGCCTCTGCGAGGCCCTGGGTCGGCCCGCGCTGGCGGAGGACCCGAAGTTCCGCAGCCACCGGGGCCGGGCGGCGAACCGCCTCGAGATCAATGGCATCGTCTCCGCCTGGGCGGCCGAGCGCACCTGCGACGAGGTGCTGGCGGCCCTCGGGCCGCAGGGCGCGGACGTGCCCTGCGCCCGGGTGGCCGGTCCCGACGAGCTGGTGCACGACCCCCAGCTCCTCGCCCGGGGCATGGTGGAGCGCCACGCCCATCCGGAGCTCGGCGAGGTCGTCTTCCACGGCAACCCGCTGCGCTTCGACGACGCGGAGCCCCGCGCCCGCCCCCTGGCCCCGTCCCTGGGCGAGCACAACCGCGAGGTGTACGCGGAGCTCGGCCTGGACGCCGCCGAGCTCGAACGCCTCGCCGCCGCGGGCGTGATCTAGCCGGCCGACGGCGCCGGCGGCGATGGATCATCGACCACCCGACTACCGGGCGTCGTGGAAGATGATCCCGAGCGTGAAGCGCCGACCGCGGCGCAGGCGGCTCACCCCGTGGCGGGTCGCCACCCGGTAGATCCCGCGCGCGCCGGAGACCGGTCGCTCGGCGTTGGGGAAGATCACCGCCTGGCCGCGCCGAAGGGGCACCACCTCCGCCCGCGACTGCACGCGCGGGCGCTGCTCCACCAGCAGGAACTCACCGCCCGTGAAGTCGCGCCCCGGCTCCGAGAGCAGCACCGCCACCTGCATCGGGAAGGCGACCTCCCCGTAGCGGTCCTGGTGCAGGCAGTTGTAGCCGTCCTCCTCGTAGCGGAGCAGGAGGGGAGTCGGGCGCCGCTGGCCGGCCGCGGCGCACTCGGCGCGGAAGCGCGCCAGGCTCTCGGGATAGCTGCGCCGGCTCGCGAGGAGCTCTTCCCACCGGTTGGCCACGGGGGCGAGGCGCGCGTAGAGCACCCGACGCAGCACGCCCACCTCCCGCGGCAGGGGCTCCGCGAAGTAGCGGTAGTGACCCCGGCCGAAGCGGTGCTGCTCCATGTCGACCGTGGCGCGGAAGCGCTCCTTCCGGTCCCAGAGGTCGATCAGTCGCCGACAGGCGTCCGGCTCCAGCAGCGGCGGCGTGACCGCGTGGCCGGATGCGGCGAGCTCGGCGCGCAGCTGGCTCCAGTCGAGGGCGGCCAGCCGGCCGCTCAGGCTTCCCTCCGGCGGCGGCGCGGCGTCCTTGCTGCCGGGCGGCGGCGCGTCGTTCATGCTGCCGGGAACGTATCACGCCGGACCGACGCCGAGGCCCCGCGGGCCGCTGCCCCGGGGCGAGCCGAGGCCCGGAGCGGGCTGCCTAGGCCAGGGCGAGCAGCGCGCGGGCGAGGTGGCGTCGGTGGTGGATGGCGTCGCCCAGGGCGGCCCGGCTGTAGAGGGCGCGCTTGAAGTAGAGGTGGACGTCGCAGTCCCAGGTGAAGCCGTAGCCGCCATGGAGCTGCACGCCCCGGCGAACCGCGTCGTTGTAGGTCTCGCCCGCGGCCGCCTTGGCCATCCGCGCCGGCACCTCCGCGGTCGCCGGGTCGGCGTCGAAGGCGGCGGCCGCCGCGTAGGCGTGGCTGCGGGCCGTCTCCACGGCGATCATCACGTCCACCAGGGGGTGCTTCACGGCCTGGAAGCCGCCGATGGGGTGGTCGAACTGCACGCGCGTGCGCGCGTACTCGACGGTGGTCATGAGCACCCGCTCGGCCCCGCCGACCATCTCCGCCGCCAGCAGGGCGGCGCCCCGCAGGAGCACCTCGCGCAGCGCGGCCTCGCCGTTGCCGGCGAGGCGGGCCTCGGCGCCCACCCGGACCCCGTCGAGGACCAGGCGGCCCGTGGGCCGCGTCGGGTCCACCGGCACCTCCGACTCGAGGCGCGCGCCCGCCAGGGGCAGCGGCAGGGTGAACAGCGCCACCGGGCCGCCCGGACCGCCGCAGCGGAACGGGGCCACCAGCAGGTCGGCCTCGGCGAGGGACGGCACGAACGCCTTCACCCCGTGGAGCGTCCAGCCGTCGCGGCCTTCCTCGGCCATCGCGGTCACGTGCTCGGGCTCCCAGGAGCCGTCCGCCTCCGCGTGGGCGAGCGTCGCCACCTGCTCGCCCGAGGCCACCGGCGCCAGCCAGCGCTCCTGCTGGGCGCGGTCGCCGGCCGCCGCCAGGGCCAGGCCGGCCAGGGTCGTCGCGAAGAGGGGTCCCGGTGCCAGGGCCCGACCCAGCTCCTCGAAGAGCAGGGCCTGGTGCAGGGCGCCCATGCCGGCGCCGCCGACCGCCTCGGGCAGGCCCAGCCCCGTCCAGCCCAGGGCGCCCATCTCCTTCCAAACGGCGGGGTCGTGACCGCGCGGATCGTCGAGCAGCCGGCGCACCTCCGCGAGGGGGACCCGCTCCTCGAGGAAGCGACGGGCCGCGTCACGCAGCAGGTCGTGCTCCTCGGAGAAGCCGAAGTCGCGGGGGATGTCGGGGTAGCGCGCGGTCATCGCAGCTTCGTCTTGGGCAGGCCGAGGATCCGCTCGCCCAGGATGTTGCGCAGGATCTCGCTCGTACCGCCGCCGATGGTCATGCCGAAAGAGTTCATGTAGGCACGGGGCCACTCGGCGCGGTCTGGCGCGTTCTCGTCGCCCAGCCAGAGCCCCGCCGCGGGGCCCTCCACCTGGCAGGCCAGGTCTGCCAGGTCCTGGGCCAGCTCCGAGAAGACGAGCTTCTGCATGAAGGGCAGGGCGAGGGGGCGCTCGGCGTTGAGCGCGGGGACCCGCGCCCGCTGGGTCCCGAGCCGCAGCCCCTCCTCGCGGATCCAGAGCTCGGCGATGCGGTCGGCCAGCACCGGATCGCTCGCCGCGGCGCGGCCGTTGCGATGCATGCGCTGGGCCAGGGAGACCACCTGGCTCACGGTCCCGCTCGTTCCGAGCTGGCCGCCGCCCGAGCCCTCGCTGGCGCCGCGCTCGTGGGTGAGCGTGGTCATGGCGACCTGCCAGCCCTGGCCCTCGGCGCCGAGCAAGGCGTCGGCCGGCATCGGCGTGCGGTCGAAGATCACCTGGTTGAAGCCGCCCTCGCCGCTCATCTTGACGAGGGGCTGCACGGTGACGCCCGGTCCGTCCATGGGACAGAGGAAATAGGAGAGACCCTCGTACTTGCCCGCGTCCGGGTCGCTGCGCGCCAGCAGGATCATCCACTTCGCCTTGTGGGCCAGGGTGGTCCAGACCTTGTGGCCGCTCACCGCCCAGCCGCCGGCGGTGCGCTCGGCCCGGGCCTGGACGCTGGCGAGGTCGGAGCCCGAGCCGGGCTCGCTGAAGCCCTGACACCAGATCTCCTCGCCGGAGAGGATGGGCTTCAGGAAGCGCTGCTTCTGGGCCTCGGTGCCGTAGTCGAGGATCGTCGGGCCCGCCCACTGCAGCCCGATGGTGTTCACGAAGAAGGGGGCCCGCGCCCGGCCCATCTCCTGGCTCACGATGCGCTGGAGACCCGGCCGCCCCCCGCCGCCGTAGGCCTCCGGCCAGTCCACGCCCAGGTAGCCGGCGTCGAACACCTTGCGCTGCCAGGCGAGGAGGAAGTCGAACTGCCGGTCCGACTCCACCTCCAGGAAGCTCTGGGGAAGCTTGAAGCCCGGTTCCTCGGGTCGGTTCGCCTCGATCCAGGCCCGCACCTCCTTGCGGAAGGCGGCGATCTCGGGGGCCTCGGCCTCGTGCTGGCTCTCTTCGTCCACGGAACACCTCGCGGGGGCGCCGACGGGAACGTCGACCGATTCGTCAGTCAAAGTATACTCACGAGGTTCGCGCCCGCCGAGGGGCTTCTGCCCCCGCCCAGACAGAGGTCGACCGATGAACTTCGGATTCACGGAGGAGCAGGAGCTGCTGCGGAGCGAGGTCCGGAAGTACCTCGACGCCCACTGCGACCTCCAGGCCGTTCGCGCGCTCACCGAGGAGGGCGAGGGCTTCTCCCGGGAGCAGTGGAAGCAGATCGCCGAGCTCGGCTGGCTCGGTCTCACCATCCCCGAGGCCCATGGCGGGGCCGGCCTGGGCTGGGTGGACCTGGTGGTGCTCCTGGAGGAGACCGGGCGCTCGCTCTTCCCGTCCCCCCTGCTCTCCCACACCGTCGCCGCGGCGGCGCTCTGCGAGGCCGGCAGCGCCGCCCAGCAGGCGCGCTGGCTCCCGGCCCTGGCCGACGGCTCCACCATCGGCACCCTTGCGCTCCTCGAGGCCGACGGCCGCTGCGATGCCGAGGGCGTGCAGCTGGCCGCCACCCGCGAGGGCGACGGATGGCTGCTGCGCGGCGAGAAGACCTTCGTGCCCGACGCCGAGGTCGCGGCCCTGTTCGTGGTTCCCTTCCGCACGGGCCCCGCCGTGGATGCCCTGGCCCTGGCCGTGGTCGAGGCCGGAGCGCCCGGGCTCGGCGTCGACGGGCTGCCGGGCATGGACCTCACCAAGCGCACCGGCCGCCTCCGCCTCGACGGCGTCCGCGTCGACGCGGACCGCGTCCTGGAGGCCGCCGGCGGGGCCGCGGCCGCCCTCGCGCGCATCGTCGACCGGGCCACCGCCGCCGTCACCGCCGAGAGCCTGGGCGCTGCCGACGGCGCCCTGCAGCTGACCGCCGCCTACGCCCGCGACCGGGTGCAGTTCGGCGCCCCCATCGGTCGCTACCAGGGCGTGAAGCATCCCCTGGCCGAGATGTACGTCGACGTGGAGTCCGCCAAGTCCCTCCTCTACTACGCTGCCTGGTGTCTGGAGGAGAGCCCGGAGGAGGCGCCGCGCTACGTCTCCATGGCGAAGGCCTACACCAGCGAGGCCTTCGCCCGTATCGGCATCGACGCCGTCCAGCTCCACGGCGCCGTCGGCTACACCTGGGAGTTCGACGCCCACCTCTACCTCAAGCGCTCCAAGTGGGCGCGACCGTTCTACGGCGACGCCGACTACCACTACGACCGCGTCGCCTCGCTGGGAGCTCGCTAGCCATGGATTTCCGCCTGACTTCCGACGAGGAGGCCTTCCGGGACGAGGTCCGCGCCTTCCTCGACGCGAACCTTCCGCCGCCCGATCGGCGGGACGCCGGCTTCGTGGCCGAGTGGCAGCGCAAGGTGCGCGAGAAGCGCTGGGTGGGCTTCTCCTGGCCCGCCGAGGTGGGCGGCGGCGGCGGCACGATCATGCAGCAGGCCATCCTCAAGGAGGAGATGGCCAAGCGCAAGGCGCCGCCCCTCGGCAGCTGCTTCATGGGGCTCCAGTGGGTGGGCCCGGCCATCATCGCCTACGGCACCGAGGCCCAGAAGCAGCGCTTCATCCCCGACATCCTCGACGGCAAGTACCAGTGGTGCACCGGCTACTCGGAGCCCGACCACGGCAGCGACCTCGCCGCGCTCCAGTGCAAGGGCGTGCGCGAGGGCGAGGAGTACGTGGTGAACGGCCAGAAGATCTGGACGTCGATCGCCATGTGGTCCAAGTGGATCATCCTGCTGGTGCGCACGTCCACGGATCCCGGGGACAAGCACGCCGGCATCACCTGCCTGATGGTGCCGATGGACACGCCCGGCATCACCGTGCGGCCCATCAAGAACATGGCGGGCGGGGCGATGTTCGCCGAGGTCTTCTTCGACGACGTGCGGGTGCCGGTGGAAAACCGCCTGGGCAAGGAGGGCGAGGGCTGGAAGGTCACCATCACCGCGCTGGCCCACGAGCGCTCGGGCATCGCCGAGGTGGAGGGCCTGATGCGCTCGCTCGAGTCCCTGCGCGAGCTGGCGCGGGAGGCCCGCAAGAACGGCCGACCGGCCCTCGAGGACGACGGCGTGCGACGCCGCCTCGCGCGGATCGAGACCCGCATCCAGGCCATGCGCTTCAATGGGCTTCGCTTCCTCACCAAGCAGCTCAAGGGCGAGCCCCTGGGCAGCGAGACCTCGGTGAACAAGCTGCACCGTGCGTCGCTCGAGGTGGAGATCGGCGACCTGGCCGTCGAGCTCCAGGGCTGTGCGGGTCCGCTGGTCGAAGGCGACCCGGTGGCGGCCGGCGGCCGTTGGCAGCGCATGGCGCTCTCGTGGCCCGAGGTGGTGATCGGCGGTGGCACGCCGAACATCCAGAAGAACATCATCGCCGAGCGGCTGCTCGGCATGCCCAAGGATTGATGGATCGGCGCGCGCGCATCGAGTCCCAGCTGCGGGAGCGGCTCGGCGCCAAGCACGTCGAGGTCATCGACGAGAGCCATCGCCACGAGGGCCACCCGGGCGCCCGGGACGGCGGGGGCCATTTCCGGGCCCTGGTGGTGTCGACCCGCTTCGAGGGGCTCTCGCCGGTGGAGTCCCAGCGCCTGGTCTACGAGGCCCTCGACGATCTCATGGGCAGCGAGATCCACGCCCTGTCCATCCGCGCCCTCACTCCGGATCGCTGGGAAGAGCGCTAGGCGGCAGGCCAGTCCCGCGCGGCCTCGGGGCGGGGCGCTGGCTAGCCGACGAAGCGGTGGAGCCAGTCGTCGAGGCGGACGCTGAAGCCGGCGGCGTTGCGGTGGCCGCCGCCGCCGTAGCTCGCGGCGATCTTGGCCATGTCCGCGTCGCCGATGGAGTAGAGCGAGACGTCGACGCGCTCGCCGCACATCCGGTAGACGAGACCGCAGGGGGTCCCGTAGGCGGCGCGGCGGGCCAGCTCGTGGCCGATGGCGCTGCGCAGGGCGCGGGCGTTGACCGCCTCGATGCGCAGTCCGCCGAGGGTGACCGGATGCACGCCCTGCACGGCCCGCTCCACGTCCATGCGCTGGGCGCGCACGATCGGCGCGCCCTCCTCGGCGAGGGTCTCCACCGGCGTCACGGCGAGCTCGTCCCAGACCTCGAAGCGGTGGGGATGGGAGCCGATGGCGGCGTTGACCTCGGCGGAGGCGGGCAGCTTCCAGTTCCAGAGGTCCTGGTCCTCGACGTAGCGCAGCAGGTCCGGCGTCGGGGTGTCGGGGTGGAAGTGGCTCCAGGCGAGCACGGCGCCCGAGTGATCCAGGTCGAAGTGCACCACGTGGCCGTCGGCGACGAGCTGCTTGTGCAGCTCGGGCTCCGCGCGGAAGCGATCCAGGGAGGAGACGTGGTGGTCCAGCACGACCACCTGGGCCGCCGCCTCGCCGAGCTCGCGCAGCAGCGGGTTGGGCGGCGCGATGTCCACGAAGACCACCTGCCAGCCCACGAAGTCGCGGGCGCGGAGCCGGTCGTCGTGGCCTCGGGGGCGGTACTCGCCATCGTCGCCCCACGCTCGTCGGACCGCCCAGGCGGCGCCGAAGCCGTCGGGACAGCCGGCGTGAAACAGGCAGATGCGCTTCATCCCGGAACTACTCTAGCGGATCGACGGACGGGGGCCGGTCGCGCACGCGCGCCTCGTCGTCGGCCAGCGAGCGCCCCGCCCGCCAGAGGCACGCGACGGCGATCCCGTTGGCTGCGAATCCCATGAGCATGGCCAGGCGGAGGTCGCCGAAGGCCACGCTGGCGCGGCCGATGCCGTAGGGTCCCAGGGCCAGACCGATGAAGGTGATCACCAGCAGGTAGGCGGCCGAGGCCGTCGCCCGCAGGCGCGGCGGCACCAGGTCCTGCACGGTGGCGGCGCCGCCCCCGATCCAGCCCGCGGCGAAGAGCCCCAGCGGGAAGTTCAGCAGGTAGGCGAGCACGACGCTGTCGGTGCTGAGGAAGGCGTAGCCGACGGGGAGCGGCAGGAGCGCCGCGGCCATGCCGAGTCGCAGGCGGCCGTCCACCCGCGCCAGCCTCCAGCGGTCGGCGATGACACCGCCCAGGATCACGCCGAGCCAGCCGGACGCGGCCGACGTCGCGCCCAGGATGGGGCCCGCCTGGCCCGGGTCGACGCCGTGCACCCGCATCAGGAAGGGCGGGGTCCAGAAGCCGATGCCGTAGCCGGTGAAGGCCAGGAAGGCGAAGCCGAGCGCGGCCCAGCGCAGCGACGGCGTGCGGAAGATGAGGTCGGCACCCTCCCGGTCGCGCAGGTGCAGGGACTGGGCCCAGGAGATCGCAGCGTAGAGCCCCGCGCCGAGCGACCACCACTGCGCGGTGTCGCCCGTGACGGCGGTCAGGCCGGCGGCAGCGAGGGCCACCGCGGCGGCGGCGACCAGGTTCCAGGTCAGCCCGCGGGTCCCGGCGCCTTCCCGCCACAGGCTCCAGACCGTGAGCGGCGGCAGGACCGCGGCCAGCTCCCGCCCGAACTCGCGCAAGGGGCGCTCCGCCGGGGGGGCGACCACGCCGTCGGCCTGGCCCCGCACCGGCTCGCGCAGGCTCCGCACCCAGAGGGCCACCACGAGGCCCGGGAGTCCCACCACGAGGTAGGCAACCTGCCACCCGCGCAGCCCGAAGGGCGCGCCCTCGGGGTAGGCGCCGTTCCAGGCGTCGACGACCAGGCCGCCGATGCCCAGGCCGAGGCCCGCACCCAGGTAGATGCCGCTGGAGTAGATCGCCAGCACCGTGGCCCGGCGCGCCGGCGGGAACCAGTCGGAGAGCATCGAGAACGCGGCGGGGGTGGCGCTGGCCTCGCCGACGCCGACGCCGACCCGGGCCGACGCCAGCTGGCCGAAGCCGCGGGCGAGGCCCGAGAGCGCCGTCATGCCGCTCCAGACGGCCAGGCCGAGGGCGATCAGCGAACGCCGGCTCCACAGGTCCGCCAGTCGGCCCAGGGGGATGCCGAAGATCGCGTAGAAGACGGCGAACGCGGTGCCGTACAGGAAGCCGAGCTGGGCGTCGGACAGGCCCAGGTCCGCGCGGATGTCCTCGGCCAGGATCGAGATGATCTGGCGGTCCAGGAAGTTGAACACGTAGACGACGACCAGCACCGCCAGCGTGTAGCGCGCGTAGGCGCCGCCGATGGCGGGGGCGTCCGGGGATCCGGAGGCCGCGGTCGGGTCGACGCTGGGGCGCGCGGGCATCGCGCCCGCATTCTACGGTACCTTCCCGGCCCCAAGGAGTTCCGATGCCGAGTCCGAAGCGCGATCTACCCCGTCCGCGAAGCCGCGAAGTCACCGAGGGACCGGCCCGCGCCCCGGCCCGGGCCATGCTGCGGGCCGTGGGCCTCACCGACGAGGACTTCGAGAAGCCCCAGGTGGGGGTCACGGCTGCCGCCAACGAGGTGACGCCCTGCAACATGAACCTCGCCGCCCAGGCCGACCTGGCCAAGGAGGGCGTGCGCGCGGCCGGCGCGGTGGGGCTGCGCTTCGACACGATCGCCGTCTCCGACGCCATCTCCATGGGGCACGAGGGCATGCACGCCTCCCTGGTCTCCCGGGAGGTGATCGCGGACTCGGTGGAGCTCGTGGCCCAGGCCGAGCGCCTCGACGCCCTCGTCACCATCGCCGGCTGCGACAAGAGCCTGCCGGGCATGCTGATGGCGGCGGCCCGCACCGACCTGCCTTCGATCTTCCTCTACGGCGGCTCCATCCTGCCCGGCTGCTTCCAGGGGCGCGACGTCAACATCCAGGACGTGTTCGAGGCGGTGGGCGCCCACGCCGCCGGCAAGATGAGCGACGTCGACCTGGCCGAGCTGGAGCGCGCCGCGTGCCCCTCGACGGGCTCCTGCGCGGGCATGTTCACCGCTAACACCATGGCGGCCGTGAGCGAGGCCCTGGGCATGGCGCTGCCCGGGTCGGCGTCGGTCCCCAACCCCGATCCGCGCCGCAAGGCGCTGGCCCGCGAGGTGGGTGAGGCCTGCGTGGAGGCCTTGGCCCGGGACCTGCGGCCGCGGCGCATCCTCACCCGCGCGGCCTTCGAGAACGCCATCAGCCTGGTCATGGCGCTCGGCGGCTCCACCAACGCGGTGCTCCACCTGCTGGCCATCGCCCACGAGGCGAGGGTGGAGCTCGGTCTCGACGACTTCGACCGCATCAGCCGACGCACCCCCCACCTCTGCGACCTGCGCCCCTTCGGCAAGTACGTGATGACCGACCTCGACCGGATCGGCGGCGTCCCCGTCATCCTGCGCGAGCTGCTCGACCGCGACCTCGTGGACGGAGAGGCGTTGACGGTCACCGGGAAGCGGCTCGGGGAGACCCTGGAGGGAGTGGCCTTCCCGGTGGGCCAGGACGTGGTGCACCGGGCCGACGCGCCGCTCATGCCCGAGGGCGGCATCGTGGTGCTGCGGGGGAACCTCGCGCCCGAGGGCGCGGTGATGAAGACCGCCGGCGGCAACGTGCGTCGGATGGAGGGCCCGGCCCGGGTCTTCGACGGGGAGCAGGCGGCCTTCGACGCGGTCACCGCCGGCGCGATCCAGCCGGGCAGCGTGATCGTGATCCGCAACGAGGGCCCCGCCGGAGGGCCGGGGATGCGCGAGATGCTCGCGGTGACGGCTGCCGTGAAGGGGGCCGGTCTGGGCGCCGACGTGGCCCTCATCACCGACGGGCGCTTCTCCGGCGCCACCCACGGCTACATGGTGGCCCACGTGGCCCCCGAGGCGGTGCGCGACGGGCCGATCGCCGGGCTGCGGGACGGCGACCGCATCACGATCGACCCCGCCGAGCGTCGGCTCGAGGTGGCCCTGCCGGAGGTCGAGCTCGCGGAGCGCCGGCGCGGGCTCGAGCCGCCGCCTCCCCGCTTCGAGCGCGGGGCCATGGCCAAGTACGCCCGGCTGGTGGGAAGCGCCTCACGTGGCGCCGTCTGCGACTGAGGCCACGGCCCGCGTCGTCTCGGCGCACGCGTGGCGTCCGCTCGCCGGCGCCCGTGATCCCGACGCGCTCCTGGCCCGCCTCGCCTCGCCCCGGTCGCCGGGTGCGCCCGGCGGCGGCCCCCCCGGCGCCCCCGGCACCTGGCTGCTGGAGAGCACCGCCCGGGACGAGCGCCGGGGCCGCTTCACCCTGCTCGGCGCCGATCCCTACCTGGTGCTCAGCGCCGACGCCCGGGCCCACCGGGTCGCCCTCGACGTGCGCCGCGATGCGCGACCGGACCTGGCTCCGGGCCGGCGTAGCCTGCGTGCCGAGGCCCTGGCGACGGCGCGCGCGCTGCTGCCGCCCCCGCCGCCCGACGACGTGCGCGTCCCGTTTCCGTTCGTCGGAGGCGCCGTCGGTGTGCTGGGCTACGAGCTCGCGGAGCAGCTCGCGCCGCTCGCGCCGCTGCGTCTGCCCGCGCGGGCCCCCGACGACCCGCCCGACCTGACGCTTCTCTACGTCGACTGGCTCGTCGCCCTCGAGGCGGCGACGGGCCGGGCCTGGGTGAGCGCGCTGGGCTTCGGCCGCACGGCGGCCGAGGCCCGCGGGCGCGCGCACGCGCTGGCCGAGCGGCAGGCCGCCGTCCTGGCGCCGCCGCCGGGGCGACTCCGGCGGACGCCACCGCCGGGCCGGCGCGGGTGGACGCCGCAGCCGGCGTCGTTCCCCGTGGCGCTTCCCGCCGTGGACGGGCCCGCGCCGTCGGCTCATCACGCCGCCGCCTACGAGGCGGCCGTCGCCTTCCTTCTCGAGCGGATCGGCCGCGGCGACCTCTACCAGGCCTGTCTCACGGATCGGACCGACCGCGATTTCCGCGGCGACCCCTGGGACCTCTACCGAGCGCTCCGCGACGTGAACCCGGCGCCCTTCGCCGCCTTCCTCGCCCTGCCCCACACCACGGTGGTCTCGAGCTCGCCGGAGCGCTTCCTGCGGGTCGACCTCGACGGGCGCGTCGAGAGCCGGCCCATCAAGGGCACGCGGCCCCGCGGCGCGACGCCCCGCGCCGACGCCGAGGCGGCCCGGGCGCTGCGGACCTCGGCCAAGGACCGCGCCGAGAACCTGATGATCGTCGACCTGGTGCGCAACGACCTGGGCCGCGTCTGCGAGGTCGGCAGCGTGCGGGTGCCGGAGCTATTCGCCGTGGAGGCCTACGCGAGCGTCTTCCAGCTCGTCTCGACCATCGAGGGCGGGCTGGCGCCCGGTTGCGACGCCCTCGACGCGGTGGAGGCGGCCTTCCCGCCCGGCTCCATGACCGGCGCGCCCAAGCGCGCGGCGATGCAGCTGCTGGCCGGGCTGGAGCCGCGTCGCCGCGGTGTGTACTCGGGTGCGCTCGGGTGGTTCGACCTGCGGGGCAGCGCGGACCTATCCGTCGTGATCCGCACGCTGCTGGTGGTCGGCGACCAGGTTCGGCTGCACGCCGGCGGCGGGATCGTGGCGGATTCGGATCCCCGGGACGAGTACGCCGAGCGCTGGGACAAGCTCCGGGCGCTGGAGGCCGCCCTGGCGCGGGTTTCTCGCCGTCCGCCGGCGGACGACGCCGCGGGTGCCGGGCGGAGCGGGTCCTAGCCGTGCGGATCCTCTACGTCGAAGACGACCCCAGCGCGCGCGAGTTCATCGAGAAGGGCCTGGCGGAGGCGGGCTTCCAGGTGGACGTCGCGGCCGACGGCGACGCCGGGCTCGCCCGGGCCTCCTCCGTCGCGTACGACCTCCTGATCCTGGACGTCATGCTGCCCGGGCGCGACGGCATGCAGCTCCTCCGCGAGCTGCGCGAGGCCGCCGACGAGACGCCGGTGCTCTTCCTCTCGGCCCGGGGCGAGGCGAGCGACCGCATCCGCGGCCTCAACCTGGGGGCCGACGACTACCTCACCAAGCCCTTCGCCTTCGGGGAGCTGCTCGCCCGCATCCGGGCCATCGCGCGGCGCCGCCTGGGCGAGCCGGCCGACGGCCGCATCGAGGTGGAGGATCTCGTGCTCGACGTGCAGCGCCACACCGTCGAGCGTGGCGGTCGCGCCATCGACCTGACTCCCAAGGAGTTCCTGCTCCTCGAGTACCTGATCCGCAATGCAGGCCAGGTGGTGTCCCGGGCGATGATCACCGAGAAGGTCTGGGGCCACAGCTTCGAGAGCTACTCGAACCTGATCGACGTCCACATCAATCACCTGCGCAAGAAGATGGACCGGGGCTTCGACCCCAAGCTGCTCCACACGGTGAAGGGCGTCGGCTACTTCCTCGGCCGCCGCGAGCGGTCCGGAGGCGACTGAGTGCGGCTGCGACCGCCCTCCATCGGGCTGCAGTGGGCGCTCCGCTACGCCCTGGCCACCCTGCTCGCCATCTCGCTCTTCTCCCTCTACGTGTACCGCCGGGTCGAGCGGCGCCTGGAGCGCGAGGCCGAGCTGGTCGCCTCCTACCCCGCCCGCAACGTCAGCGAGGCCGTGCGCCGCTACGGCGACGACCTCGGCCGCATGGAGGAGCTGATCGACCGCGAGGTCCGCGCTGCCGACCCCGATCTGCGACTCGGGATCCAGCTCTACGATGCCGAGGGCCGGCTGGTGGTGAGCCGCGGCGTGCTCGAGGAGGCGGATCTTCCCCTTCACCCGAGCGTCCGCGCCGGCCATCGCAACTGGGTGTTCTTCGAGGCCGATCTCCCCGGCAGCGCCCCGTACTATGTGGTGGCCACGGCGCCGGGCGACCACTTCCTCCAGGTCGCCATCTACGGGCGGACCTTCGCCCGCCACCTGGACTTCATCGCCGACGGATTCCTGCTCGGCCTGCCGGTGGCCCTCCTGCTCACGGTCGGACTCGGCTGGCTCCTGGCCCGGGGCAGCCTGCGGCCGATCGCGCGCATCACGGGCA
Organism: uncultured Spirochaetales bacterium; assembly: GCA_964442285.1. Taxonomy (GTDB): domain Bacteria; phylum Myxococcota_A; class UBA9160; order UBA9160; family JAFDET01; genus CAYTZH01. The sequence continues at coordinate 66,946 of CAYTZH010000005.1, forward strand.
CCGCCCGGCGCATCGGGACGTCGAGCCTGGACGCCGAGGTCCCGACCACCGGGTCCGGCGACGAGCTGGACCAGCTCGCGGTGACCCTGAACGACATGTTGTCGCGCATCCGCGAGAGCGTCGATCGCATGCGCCGCTTCGCCGGCGACGCCGCCCACGAGCTGCGGACGCCGCTGGCCGCCCTGCGCAGCCAGATCGAGGTGACCCTGGAGAAGGAGCGCACGCCCGAGGAGCACGCCCGGCTTCTCGAGCGGCTGCTGGAGGAGGTGGAGCGGCTCTCGACCGGGGTGGATGCGCTGCTGCGGCTGGCGCGGTCCGAGGCCGGCGTCCAGCCCGAGCGCCGCCAGGTGGTCGGCCTGCACGAGCTGGTGGAGACGGTGGTCGACTTCTTCGGGCCCCTGGCGGAGGAGCGCGGCCTCTCCCTCGAGCTCACCCGGGGCGCCGAGGGGAAGGTGGCGGGAGACCCGGCCTGGCTCCAGCAGCTGTTCGCCAACCTGCTGCACAACGCCATCAAGTTCACGCCGTCCGGCGGCTCCGTCCGGGTGGACGTGGGGGAGGACGTCGAGGGCGGGGGGCTCGTCGTGCAAGTGCGCGACACGGGGATCGGCATCCCCGCCGAGGAGCAGGGCCGGGTGTTCGAGCGCTTCCACAAGCTCGATGCCTCCCGCTCGGCCGAGGGGTTCGGCCTGGGGCTGTCCCTGGTGCGCGAGCTGGCGCGGGCCCACGGAGGCGACGTGGGCGTGGAGAGCGAGCCGGGGGAGGGCTCCACCTTCCGGGTCTGGCTGCCCCGAGCCGAGGACTGACGCCGTCGCGGCCTACTTGGTCTCGAAGGCCCAGACGCCGTCCCAGTCTGCGGGCGGCTCGGCCCGGAGTCGGCCCACGCGTTCCAGCAGCAGGTCGCAGGCGCGGTCTTCGCCGCGCACGGCGCGCGCGTGGCGCAGGGCCGATTCCGCCGCCTCGAAGCGCCCTGCCCGGTACGCCTGCAGGCCCGCGGCGTAGGCCTCGAGCCAGTCCTTCTCGTCGCCCTCGGGACCCCGCCGACCCAGCAGCTCGCAGATCTCCACCGGCTCGTGGCGGCCCTTCACCCGGATGCAGTCCAGGGGCCGCACCAGGAATCCCTCGGGCAGCCGGTCCACCAGGTCCTGGCTGGCGATGATCTGGGCGCCGTACTGCTTGGTGATGCCCTCGAGGCGGGAGCAGAGGTTCACGCCGTCGCCGGAGACCGTGTAGTCGAAGCGCAGGGCGCTGCCCATCTTGCCCACGTTGACCTCGGCCGCGTGGATCCCGATCCCCACCTGGAGCCGGTCGGCTCCGGGCAGGTCGCCGCGGGTCTCGCGGATCCGGGCGATCGCCTCCTGCATCGCCAGGGCCGCCTCGGCCGCGTGGCGGGGATGGTCCTCCACCGGCAGGGGGGCGCCCCAGAACGCGACGATCGCGTCGCCGATGTACTTGTCGAGGGTGCCCCGGCTGGCGAAGAGGATCTCGGTCATCGGGGTGAGGTATTCGTTCAGGAGGCGGGTGGTGTTCTCGGGCCCGAGCTCCTCGGACAGGGTGGTGAAGCCGCGGATGTCGCTGAAGAGCAGGCTCAGGTCGCGGCGGCGTCCGCCCAGCACGAACTCGTCCGGGTTGCGGATCATCTCGTCGACGACCACCGGCGGCACGAAGGTCGCGAAGGTGTTGCGGATCCAGCGGGCCTGGGCCTCCTCGCTGGCCAGCCGGGTCGCGGTCATGGCCACGTACATGGCGCCCACCGCGAGCATCGGGAAGGTCAGGTTCAGCATCAGCCCGTGCTCGATGAAGGCGTACACCGCGCCGCCCACCACGGCCGCCAGGAGCAGCACCGAGAAGACCAGGCCCGGGACCGCGCCCCGCAGCCGCGGCACGGCCACCCCGGTGAGGAGCCCGAGCGCCAGCACCAGGGCGAGCTCGGCGTACAGCAGCCCGTCTGAGCGGCGCAGCACATCGCCCGCCAGCATGTTGTCCAGGACCGTGGCGTGCACCTCGACCCCCGGCGCCACGTTCGTGAACGGGCTCGCGTAGACGTCCTGGATGCCCACCTCGGTGGCGCCGATGATGGCGACGGCGCCCTCCACCGCGGCGGCGTCGAAGTCGCCCCGCAGCACGTCGACCGCCGAGAGCTGGCGGAACGTGCGCGGCGGCCCCCGGTAGTTCACGAGCACGCGCCCGCCCTCGTCGACCGGCACCAAGGCGTCGGCCACGCGCAGACCCCGGACGAAGCCCTGGGTGTCCCAGATCAGTGCGGCCTTCTTGCCGATCACCAGCTCGTAGAGCGCGAGGGAGAGCGACTTGTAGAAGTCGTCGCCGCAGCGGGCGAGCAGCTGGGCCCGGCGGACCACGCCGTCGATGTCCGGGCGGGCGTTGAAGAAGCCCATGCGCCGGGTCGCGCGGGAGAAGCGCTCCAGGTTGGTCTCCACCGACGAGCAGCGCAGGAAGGGCGCCGGCTGCATCTCGGGCGGCACGCGGGTGACGACCCGCGACTTGCGCACGAGGGGCAGGGCCTCCGCCAGGGGGCGGTCGCTGCCCTCGCCCTCCACGCCCACGTCCTGGAGCGTGCGGAAGAAGTAGCCGAGCACGACCCGGTCCGAGTCGCGGATCGCGGCCTCAAGACGCGCGTCGGTGTCACTGCTGGCGATGACGGAGTCGAGGGCCGGCAGCACGCGGCGGGCCTCCCCGCCGGACGTCGTGAGGTCCGCCGCCGCCTCGCGCAGGACGGCCACCTCGGGCGGGGTCTCCGGCTCGCTGAAGACCACGTCGAAGCCGAGGGCCGCGACGCCGGCCTCGCTCAGGCGGTCGATCACCCCGGCGAGGACGCTTCGCCGCCAGGGCCAGCGCCCCAGCTCATCGACGCTCCGGGCGTCGATGGCCACGATCAGGACCGGCGCGCGAGGGGCCTCGGCGCCTCGGACCCGGAACCGCCAGTCGTGGAGCTGGTACTCGACGCGCTCGAGGAGCTGGGGGCGCCAGGCGAAGAGCCCGGTCACGGCCGCCAGGACGGCTGCGCCGACCAGCCAGTGGAGCCGCTTCACGAGTCCTCCTCCGTGCTCGGAGCGTCGGCTGCGCGCGCCCGGAACGCAAGAGCCGCCCCCGGCTCAAGCCGGGAGCGGCTCCGCAGCGTCGCGTCGACAGACCCTCGGGCCGGTCAGTCCTGCGGGGTCACCGTGCCGGTGCCCACGCCCGGCAGCACCGGGTCCACCGGACCGGTGCCCACGCCCGGCAGCGTCGGGGTCGGATCCATCGGCGGCGGGTCCATCGGCGGATCCATCATCGGCGGGTCCATCATCGGCGGATCCATCATGTCGTTGCCGGGGACGAACTCGCCCGGGTCGTCGATGACGATGTCGGGATCGATGTCCACGTTGATGTCGGGGCCCACCGGACCCGTGCCGACGCCGGGGAGCAGGGCGGTGCTGGAGCTCACCACCGTGGTCGTGGTCGAGGCCACGCGGCTGCGGGGCTGACCCACCGGGGTCAGGTCCGGCCGGATCTCCGCCGGCTCGGGGGAGGCCTTCGGCAGGATCTTGGTGCAGGTTCCGATGGCCGGCTCGTAGACGCCCGACACGTTCGGGTCGTTGCTCGCCACGTCCACCTCGCCCGCCAGCACACAGATGAAGGTGTAGATCTCACCGACGTCGTCGAGCACCCAGGCCACCCACTCGGTGCCCTTCACGCCGATCACCGCGGTGGGCGTGTGCATCTCGAGGCGGGTGGTGCCGCCGAAGGCCTGGCCCACCCGGGTCCGCACGTGACCCGACAGCAGGTTCACCCGGGAGGCCTGGCGGGTGGCGGCCGAGCCCACGACCAGCTCGTCGACCTCGAGCTCGGTCTCCTCGTCCAGGGTGATCACCGTGTCGTCCACCAGCACCAGCTTGGCCAGGGAGTCACGGCCAGTCCGGACCACGTCCCCCAGCTCGATCTCGCTGTCGCGGGTCGCCGCGCTCCAGGAGGCGGCGCCGCCGCTGCGGATCTCGACGTCGCCTTCGGTGACGGCCAGGAAGCCGACCGGCTCGGCGGCCGCGGCACCGGGCAGCAGGCAGAAGGCGGCGAGCGCGAGCGCGCTTGCCAGCCGGAGCTGCGTGTTGGAGAGATTCATCCTCGTGTCCTCCCGAGGGCTTCTGGGTGTAGTGGTAGTCCCTCAGTACCTGTAAGTGACGAGAAAGTGGGCGATGTGGCGATCGAACTCGAAGAAATCCACGTTCGACTCCCAGTACGTGAACCGGTAGCCGAGCTCGGCGGTGACGTGCTCGACGATCGGGCGTCGCAGGACCAGCCGGTAGCGCTGGATGCGGTCCTCCCGGTCACCGGCCGAGAAATCGAAGAAGCTGCGGTCCTCGTGGTTGCGCCACTCGTAGCCCACCGAGGCCAGCACGAAGAGCTCCCAGGGCAGGGGCATGCCGGCCAGCAGCTCCAGCTCGTTGCCCTCGGCGTTGAACTCCGGCCCGTAGGGCCCGAGGAAGTTCGGGAGGGGGGCGAAGGCGGTCGGCGGGATGTCGGGATCGGGGATGATGCCGAAGAAGCCTCCGTTGCCGTCGAAGCCCGACGTGACCTGGTCGCCCTTGGTGTGCTCGAAGCGGTAGTTCCAGCGCAGCCGCGTGAAGCCCTGGCCGTAGCCTGTGAAGTCCGGCGGGAAGTAGTACTGCTCGAGCCCGGCCCGGAGGATGTGCCCGTCGCGCTCCAGCGAGTCGAAGGTCTGGGGCTGCTTGAAGTCCCGCACCTCGTAGCGCATGAACGGCCGGGTCAGGAGATCGGGGCGGAGCCGGATCCGGAAGCTGGGCTCCACGGCATGGGTGCGCCGGAAGTCCACGCTGTCGGTGGAGACGTACTCGAACGTGTAGCGGGCGTCGAAGCTGAGCCAGTCCGTCAGATCGAGCGCGCCCACGGCAAAGGCCCGGTTCACGATCAGGTCGAAGGGTTCCTGGTTGATGTGCTTCGAGAAGTAGTGGTTGGTGCCGATCCGCAGCCGGGCCCGCTCGCCGTCGTAGACGTTGTAGTCGGCCCCCACCTCCAGGAAGAAGCGCGCGTCGTCCTCGCCCGAGATCGCGAGCAGCTCGTTCTCCTCGGCGCCGCCGAGGTTGACGTTGCTGTCGTAGGCCACGCCCAGGGTCGCGTACACGCTCCAGGGCCGCTCGCGGGTGCGTCCCGAGAGCTCGCGCCGACTGGCTCGCGCCACGGGTGAGCCGGGTGCGAGCTGCTCCACCTCGTTGAAGTAGGACTCGGCCCGGGCGCGGTCGCCCTGGGAGAGCGCGATGCGCCCGCGCCGATACGCGACCTGGGAGGCCAGCGAGGGATCCAGGCGCTCGGCATCGGCCAGGTGCCGCTCCGCGCCGGCCGTGTCGCCCAGCTCGATCAGGGTCGAGCCGAGGAACAGGTGGGCCACGGCGTTGTTCGGGTCGCGCTGCACCGCCGACTCGAGCGCCGCGCGGGCGCCCTGGAAGTCGCGGTCGCTGTAGCGGGCCAGACCGAGCACCACGTCGTCGTCGGGAGAGGCGCGTCCCGTGGCCTGCAGCTGCTCCAGCAGGGCCGCGGCCTGGTCTGCGTCGCCGGCCGCGAGCAGGGCGCGCGCATAGGCCGCCTGGATGCTGGCATCGTTGCCGTAGCGGCTGTGGGCGTCGCCCAGGATCTGGATCGCTTCCTGGACCCGCCCCCGGCGCAGCGCGTGGGTCCCGCGCTCGAACTGGACGTCGGCATCGTGCTCCGAGGGCGTGGCCTCGAGACCGCTGCCCTGCGCACTGTTCTGCGCCAGGGCCGTTGCGGGCATCCCGAGCCCCAGTCCTGCCGCGGCCAGCCAGGCCGCGATGGGCACCGCTCGGCCCGCTCGAAGCGCCGGGCCGGCGCTGACCGCCTCGTACTTCCCCACTCGAAACCTCACGACGAACCTCCGTGCGCGTCGCTCGCCGACCGCCTGCCGATCCCGATTCGAGCGCCAACCCGCCCGGCGTCGGAAGACCCCCGGGGCGGGCTCCGAATCCTACCACGGGTGGAAGCCGGAGGGCGTCGCCCGGCTTTCTCCGAGGCGCGAAGGATCTGGGAAGGACAGCTGCCCCGACCCTGCCGGACCGCTGCCGGCGCCTGACCTACGCGGGGTTCCCCGCGGGGTCCGGCCTGGGATCGCCCGCCCGACGCGGTCGTGTGCAGCGCCCGCGCGGAGAGGGCGCAGCTCCGTCGGCCCCCCGCTGGCCGGCGGGATTTTTTCGGGGCCCCCCTGCCACAAACCCGCAGCCGGCACCACTCACTCACGAGTCGCCACCCCCATGCGCGGAGGAACGTTGATGAGGACTCGTTCGTCGTTGTTCAGGCTGTTGCTGGCCGTCCTGGTCGGTTCGTGGATCGGTGCGGGAACGGCCTCCGCCGTCAGCTTCCCCGCGGACGTGTACACCTTCCCCGTGACGGACGGGGTGGACCTTCCGCTCGGCACCGTTCCCGGCGCGACCATGCTGATGCAGCTCAATCCCGGGGTGTCCGGTCCGCAGGACGTGCGGGTCGACATCCCCGCCGGCTTCCAGAACGTGCGCTTCGATCCGTCGAACTCGAACGTGATCCTGGCCGACCTGACCTTCGAGATCGAGTGGCTGGGCACCATCGACCTGCAGACGCCCGGCTCGTTCGGACTCACCTCGCCCGGCTACGGCGTCTTCACGGTGATCGACTCGCGGCAGAACGACAGCCCCGCGAACCTCGACACCCTGGACGACTCGGTGGACATCCCGAACTCGGGGATCGTGCGCGGCAGCTTCTCCTGCTCCGCGGGCGTGATCTGCGACCCGCTCGTGGTGCAGGACGACCTCGTCTCGGGGCTGGTGCAGAACACGAACGACGACGGCGACACGATCCCGAACGAGTGGCTCGGCTTCGCCTTCGACATGGGCGCGGGCACCCAGACGATCTCCATGACCTGGGCGCTCGACGGCGCGCTGCCGATCGGCGGCTCGAGCAACGAGATCTTCCTGCCGTCGGCGGTCTTCACGGCGCTGCCCGAGCCCGGGGCCGGTCTCCTGGCGCTCACGGCGGTCGCCGGCCTGGCCGCGCTGCGCGGCCGCGCCGCGCGCCGGCGCTGAACCGCGCCGCGCGCTGAACCGCGCCGCGGACACGTGACACCGCGGCCGCCTCGGCCCTCCGAGGCGGCCGCTTGCGTTTCGGGGCCCGCGCCGGCTAGCGCCAGGCGAACGGCGGCTGCTCGTAGTGGGCCACGCGGGTGGCCAGGCCGCACAGGGCGACCTCCCGCAGCTGGTACAGGATCGCGGCGGTCGGGGCGTGGATGTCGGTGTCGACCCGCGCGATCGGGATCGAGACCAGGGTGCGCTCGCTCTCGAGGATGCGTCGGAAGCGCGGCACGTCCGGCCGCAGCAGCTCGGCCAGGGGCACCCGGTAGGCGGCGGCCACCTCCGCCGGGTCCGGCGCGATGGCCGCGTCCGGACCGCCCCAGACGACGACGGGCGTGATCGCGAAGCCGGAGCGGGTCGGGTAGTCGTCGAGCCGGCCCAGCACCCGCTCGCGTCCCAGGGACAGGCCCAGCTCCTCCCGGAGCTCCCGCAGGGCGGCGTCGAAGGCGCCCTCGCCGGGATCCACGCGCCCGCCCGGCAGCGCCCACTGGCCGCCGTGGTTCGCCAGGTGCTGGGCCCGGCGCGTGAGCAGGAAGCTCGGGACGCCCGCCTCGTCCTCCACGAGCACGGCCGCCACCGCGGCGCGGCGCAAGGACGGATCCGTCTCGCGGCGGTGCTCGAAGCGCGCCAGGTTGTCCGCGACCCGCCGGCGCAGGCCGGCGTCGAGGCGCGGCGGAAGGTCCTCGGGTCGCATCGCCGGGGCCGGCCTCAGCCGGTGAACAGCCCGCCGTTCACGCCCAGCACCTGGCCGGTGACGTAGGACGCATCGTCGGAGCAGAGGAAGCTCACCGCGCCGGCCACCTCCTCGGGCGTGCCGGTGCGGCGCAGGGGGACCATGGCGGCGAGCTCCTCGGCCGGCAGGTCCGCGGTCATGTCGGTGTCGATGAAGCCGGGGGCGACCGCGTTCACCAGCACGTTCCGGCGCGCGAACTCGCGGGCCACGGTGCGGGTGAAGCCGATCAGGCCGGCCTTGCTGGCGGCGTAGCTGGCCTGGCCGGGGTTGCCCATCTGTCCGCTCACCGACACCAGGTTGACGATGCGTCCGTGCCGCTGGCGCATCATGCCCTTGAGCACCGCGCGGGTGATCCGGAAGGCGCCCGAGAGGTTGGTCTCGATCACCTGGTCCCAGGCCTCGTCGGAGAGGGTGGGCACCAGACCGTCCCGGGTCACCCCGGCGTTGTTCACCAGCACCGCCAGCGGGCCCTCCCGCTGGAGGGTCGGCACCAGCACCGCCTCGATGCTCGCCGCCGAGCCCACGTCGAAGGGCAGCAGCAGGCAGTCGCCGCCGGCGCCGCGGATCTCGGCCTCCACCTTCTCGGCGGCCGCCCGGTTGGCGCGGTAGTTGATCCAGACCCGGAAGCCGTCCCGGGCCAGGCGGCGGGCCACGGCGGCCCCGATGCCGCGGCTGGCTCCGGTCACCAGCGCGTTCCGCGGCGCTTCGTTCTCGGACACGATTCCCTCCTCCGCGAGCAGCGTACTGCGTCGCTGGCGGTTCGGAAACGCGGCGCGCAGCGGCTACGTTCGGCCCGTGCTCGAGGGCGTGCAGCGACGACGCATGGACGTGGGCGACGGCGTGGAGCTGGCGCTGCTCGACTGGGGTGGCGCCGGGCCGGTCGTCCTGTGCCACCACGCCAACGGCTTCTGCGGCGCCCTGTGGGAGCCGGTGGCGCGGGCGCTGCGGGGCGAGGCGCGCTTCGTCGCCGTGGACGCCCGGGGCCACGGCCGCTCGAGCCGCCCGGAGGACCCGGCGGCCTATGCCTGGCGGCACTTCGTCGACGACATCGGCGCCGTCGCCGAGGCGCTGGCGGCGGAGGCGCCGGACGGGCGGGTCGTGGGCCTGGGCCACTCCTTCGGCGGGACGTCGCTGCTCGGCGCGGCTTCGCAGCGCCCCGACTGCTTCCGCGCCCTCGTGCTCTGCGACCCGGTGGTGATCCCACGCGAGACCGGTCGGCCCGCGAACGAGCGGGGCCGCGAGCTCGCCGAGCGGACCCGCAAGCGCCGTCGTACCTGGGTGTCGCGGTCCGAGGCGATGGCCTACTGGGAGACGCGGCCGCTGTTCGCCGACTGGACCCGCGAGGCGATGGCGCTGTACGCCCTGGACGGCCTGCGGGAGCGCGCCGACGGCGGCGTGGAGCTCGCCTGCCCACCCGAGGTCGAGTCCGCCGTCTTCGCGAACGGTCGCGACCACGACGTGTTCGCCGGCGTGGAGAGCGTGGCCGCGCCGGTCCTCTTCCTCCGCGCGACGCGCGGAAACTTCCCCCCGGAGCTCTACCGGCGCCTCGCCGAGCGCATTCCCCGGGCCCGGGTCGAGGACGTCGAGGCCGGCCACCTCCTCCTCATGGAGGATCCCGCGCGGGTCGAGTCGGCCCTGCGCCGGTTCGCGCTGGCCTAGGACGCCTCCGGAAGGCCGCGGCGGGTCCAGCCGCTCCAGCCCTCCGCCAGGGAGCGCACCTGGCGGAAGCCCATCTCCTGGAGCGTGCGGGCCGCCAGCGCGCTGCGGTGCCCGCCGCCGCAGTAGAGCACGAGCTTGCGCTCCCGGTCCGCGAGCCAGGGATCGCGCTTCGGATGCTCGAGGTCGGCCCGCACCTCGAGGAAGCCGCGTGGAAACAGCCTCGCTCCCGGGATGTGGCCCGCGGCGAACTCGTCCGGCTCGCGGACGTCGACGAAGTGCCAGCCGTCTCGTCCGGGTGCATCGAGCAGGGCGCGGGCGTCCTCCGGAGAGATCTCCTCGACGTGCTCGAGGGCGGCCTCGACGAAGTCGCGAAGGCGACGCGGCATGACTCCATTCATACCGGGTCGCTTTGGCGTTTTCACCTCCCGTCCGGTGCCGTATGCTGCCAGCATCCGCTCCCGGGGGGGAGAGGTGTTCGTCTTGCGACGAACGGTCCGAGACAACGCGCTGCGACAACCATAGGAGGGAGGGGGCCGTGATCCGACGACTCCTGACGGTGACTGTTTTCGGTGTAGCACTCGCATTCTCGGCGGGATGTGGAGGCACCGTGGCCTCACCGGTTCCGGGCTTCATCATGAGCGACGTCCACTGGGACGGGGACGCCGAGGGCTCGCTCGGCACGAAGGAAGGCAAGGCCTGCGCCAAGACCATCTTCGGCTGGATCGCCTCGGGCGACGCGAGCATCAAGGCGGCGGCCATGAACGGCGGCATCCGCAAGGTGACCCGCGTCGACCACCACAGCAAGCACTTCCTGGGAATCCAGGGCGAGTACTGCACGATCGTCGGCGGCGACTGAGCGGCCGTCCATCGACGGCGGTCCCCGGCGAAGGCCGGGGGCCGCCCGCGCTCCGCGACGCGGGCCCGACCTCGCCCGCTACTCCAGCACGATCTCGCCGCTGCGGCCGCCGCTCTTGCGCAGCAGGCGCACGGCCTCGATGCGCATCGCGCGATCCACCGCCTTGCACATGTCGTAGACGGTGAGCGCCGCCACCGACACCGCGGTGAGCGCCTCCATCTCCACGCCCGTCTTGCCGGTGGTGCGGACCCGGGCCCGGATGGCCACCCCCGGCAGGCCGTCGTCGATCTCGAGGGCGACGTCGATCCCGGTCAGGGCCAGCGGGTGGCACAGGGGGATCAGGTCGGCCGTGCGCTTGGCGGCCATCACGCCGGCCAGCTGGGCGACCGCGAGCACGTCGCCCTTCGCACCGCCTTCCCGCACCAGGGCGAGGGTGTCGGGCGCCATCACCACCCGACCGCCGGCCTCGGCCTCGCGGGCGGTCTCGGCCTTGGCCGAGACGGCGACCATGCGGGCGCGGCCCTGCTCGTCCAGGTGGCTCAGACGCGGGCGCTCCGGAGCGTCTCCCATGGCGCCTGTGTACCGCAGTTGGGCTGGGAGGCTCCCGTCGGTTGACGCCCAACCGCTCGGTGGGGTAGCCTACCAACCGGTTGGTTGGGACCCTGCGCGCCCGAGGAGACCTTCGTGAACGTCGCCCAGATCGTCGCCGCCTCCGCCTGGGGGTTCGTCGCCGGAGCCGTCTCGACCCGCTTCGGCCGGTTTCGCCGCTGGCCCCCGCGCTCGCTGCTCCTCGACGAGCCCCTGGCCCTGGCCGAGGAACGCACCGACCGGCTCCGCCGCATCTATGCCAACGCCACCCGGGACGCCTGGGACGGGCCCACCGTGTTCCGCGAGGCGGTGGCCCGCCACGGCGGAATCCAGCTGCCCCGGGCGCAGCGGGAGGCCCTGGCGCAGATCCTGAACGTGCTGATGTGGGGCGAGCTGGCGGCCTGGTACATCGCCGCGGAGCTGGCCGAGGGCCTCGACGACGCCGACGCCCAGCTCGCGGCCTCCGCCCAGGTCTTCGACGAGGCCCGTCACTTCTACGTGCTGCGCGACTACGTGGCGCTGCTCCACGTCCCCGTCCCGCCCGTGGACCCCTACTTCGCGGCGGGCGCCCGGCGTCTGCTGGCGACCCGGGACCTCACCGTGAAGCTCGTCGCCATGCAGCTCCTGGCCGAAGGCGCGGCCACGGCCATCTTCCGCAGCCTCATGAAGGCGGAGGTGGAGCCGGTGCTCGGCGACCTGCTGCCCCTGGTGGAGAAGGACGAGGCGCGCCACGTCGGTCTCGGGGTCATGCACCTGCCGGTCCGCCTGGAGCGCACCTCGCCGCGGGCGCTGGGGCGGTTGGCGCGCCGCTGCATCGGCGTCGGCAACCTGATCGGCGCCGCCAACCTGCGCAACGCCGACGCCTATCGCACCCTGGGCATGGATCCGCGCGAGGTCAACCGCACCATCGACCGCGTGGTGTACGAGCTGCTGCAGAAGATCGGGCGGGTCCCCGGCCGCGAGGAGCTGCTGCTCCCGGCCTTCCCGCCCGAGGGGCCGGGCTACGAGCGCATGCAGGCGGTGATGCTGCCCGAGCCGGGCAGCCGCCGCCCCTGGCTCGTGCGCCTGGTGCACGGGGCCATCGGCGCCGGGGCCCGGGTGCTGAGCCCGTGAGCGATCCCCCGGCCGCCGTCCGGCGGGGCCCCGTCGCGGTCGACGGCAGCTCGCGGGAGCGCATCCTCGCCGCGGCGCTGCGCGGGGTCGCCCGCTACGGCTTCAACGGCATGAGCCTGCAGCTGCTGGCCGACCAGGTCGGGCTCCACAAGAGCACCCTCTTCCACCACTTCTCGGGCAAGGGCGAGCTCGCGGCCGAGGCCATGAAGCGGGTCATGGCCGACGTGCTCGAGCGGGTCGAGCCGCTGGATCGCGCCGACCCGCCCGACCTCGACCAGCTCGTGGCCGTGGTGGAGGAGCTCGACGCGTTCTTCGCCGAGACTCCCGGCACGGCGCTCTTCGTGATGCGCGTGCTCCTCGGGCCGGGCGACGAGTTCTACCAGCTCGACTTCGCCCGCACGGAGGACCCGGCGGTGCGTCTGTTCAGCGTGCTCGGTCGCTGGCTCGACCGGGCGCGGCGGGCAGGGGTGGTGCGCCCGCTGGGCGTCCGCCAGGCCATCGTGAACATGATGGCGCTCGTGCTCTTCTACCCGGCGCTGATCGACGTGGTGGGCGGCGACGGGGATCTGCCCTTCGGCGACCCCCGCAGCCCCGGGGCGCGCGAGAACCGGCGCCGCGAGCTGGCCGGGACCCTGCGCCGCTCCCTGATGCCCTGAGCCGTCGCGGCCCTCCGGGTCAGCGGAGCAGGATGCCGCCGTCGACGGGGATCACGACGCCCGTGACGTAGGCCCCCGCCTGCGAGGCCAGGTAGATGGCCACGCCAGCCATGTCCTCCGGGACGCCGATCCGGCCCATGGGACACGACGCGACGATCGCGTCGCCGAAGCGATCCAGGGTCTCCGCCATCATCTTGCTCTCGAAGGGGCCCGGGGCCACGGCGTTCACGGTCACCTTTGGCGCCAGGCGCGTCGCCAGGTGGCGGGTCAGGTGGTGGACCGCGGCCTTGCTGGTCGAGTAGGCGTAGGTCTCCATCGCCGGGGCGCGCAGGCCGTCGATGGAGCCGATGTTGATCACCCGCGCCGGGTCGCCGGGCGCGGACGCCTTCTCGAGCAGGGGCAGACAGGCCCGGGTCAGGTGGAAGAGGCTCTTCACGTTGAGGGCCAGGACCTTGTCCCAGGCGCTGTCCGGATAGTCGTCCAGGGGGGCGCCCCAGTTGGCGCCGGCGTTGTTGACCAGCACGTGGAGCGCGGGCTCGCGCTCCGCCAGCGCCGCCGCCAGGTCCCGGGCGGCGGCCTCGGTGGAGAGGTCGGCCGGCAGCGCCGTGCAGGAGCCGTGCTCGGAGAGCTCGGCGGCCACCTGCCGGCAGACCTCCGCCTTGCGCGAGGCCACGTAGACCCGGGCGCCGTGCTCCACGAAGCCGCGGGCGATCATGAGCCCGATGCCCCGGGACCCGCCCGTCACGAGCACCGCCTTGTCCTTCACCGAGAACAGCTCTCGCATCTCAACGGCCCTTCCAGCGCGGCTCGCGCTTCTCGGCGAACGCCTTCGGCCCCTCGACGAAGTCCTCGCTGCGGAACATCGCGGCCAGCGCGGGGTAGCGCGCGTTGCTGGCCTCCTCCACCGAGGAGTAGGCGAGGCCCTGGAGCGCGGCCTGCTTGCTGGCGCGGACGCTCAGGGGCGCGCAGGCGAGGATCTCCTCGGCCCAGCGGCGGGCGGCCGGCAGGAGCTCCTCCGGCGCCACCACCTCGTTGACCAGGCCCAGGCGGTGTCCCTCCCGGGCGTCGATGCGGCGGCCCGTGAGGAGCATCCCGAGCGCCTGCTTCTGGGGGATGATCCGGGGCAGCCGGTGCAGCCCGCCGGCCAGCGCGGCCAGGCCCACGCGCGCCTCCGGCAGGCCGAAGCTCGCCTTCTCGGAGGCGATCACGATGTCGCAGGCCAGCACGATCTCGAAGCCGCCGCCCAGGGCCAGGCCGTTGACGGCGGCGATGACGGGCTTGTCCAGGTCGTAGCGCGCCGTCAGCCCGGCGAAGCCCGTCTCGGGCCAGTTCATCTCGCCGCCCGAGGCCTGGTACTTGAGGTCGTTGCCCGCGCTGAAGGCCCGGTCGCCCGCGCCGGTGAGCACGGCCACCCAGAGCTCCGGGTCGGCGGCGAAGGCGTCGAACACCGCCGCCAGCTCGCGGCTGGCGGGCGGGTGGAGGGCATTCATCACCTCCGGTCGCTGGATCGTGACGGTCAGGAGGTGTCCCTCCCGATCCACCTGACAGAACTCGGGCATGCGCCCTCCTTTCCGCCTCGAGTATAGGGGCCTTCCCGGCGGGGAAGCCGGGCCATTTGACGGACGCGACGCCGTGCACAGCCTCTTGGCCAGCGGCGGGCAGGCCCCGCCGGAAGGCGCCGCGGAGGCGGCGCTCCCAGGAGGTGAGCGATGAACATGCATGTCCTTTCCTACGCGGACCCCTTCGACGCGCTGCAGCGTCTCCAGCGGGAGATCGAGCGCGCCTACGACACGCCCTACGGCTTCGGCCAGGGCCTGTCGGGACGCGGCGCGTTCCCGCCGGTGAACGTGTTCCAGTCCCAGGACGGCTACGTGGCCCGCATGGAGGTGCCCGGCCTGACCTCGAAGGACGTCTCGGTCGAGAGCCACGGCCGCACGCTGACGGTGCGCGGTCGGCGGGAGCTGGCGCGTCCCGAGAACGGCTCGGTGCACCGCCAGGAGTGCTGGAGCGGCGCCTTCTCGCGCTCGGTGCAGTTCCCGGAGGACGCGGACCTCGCCCGGGCAGCGGCGCGCTGCAAGCACGGCGTGCTGACCATCGAGGTGCCCCAGCGCGAAGAGGCCAAGCCGCGGCGCATCGAGGTGGCCGTCGACTGACGGCCCCCCGGCGTACCCAGAACCCAGGAGGAGAATCCATGGCCCATCCCAACATCCCCATGAAGCAGCCCGCCGAGAACACCGAGGGCACGCGGCCCGGTCGCGTCTACCAGCCCAACGCCGACATCGTCGAGACCAGCGAGGCCGTGCGTCTCACCCTCGACATGCCGGGCGCCGACGAGCGCTCGATCGAGGTGGAGCTCAGCGACGGCGTCCTTCGCATCGAGGGTCGCGTCTCCCTCGACGACTACGCCGATCTGCGTCCGGTGTACGGGGAGTACAACGTGGGCAACTTCGAACGGCGCTTCCGCATCTCCGACGCCATCGACGCCGGGGCGATCGAGGCCCGGCTGGCGGACGGCGTGCTCGAGCTGACCCTGCCCAAGGCGGATCGGGTGCGGGCGCGCACCATCGAGGTGCGCGCCTCCTAGCCCGAGGCGCGCGCTTCCCAGCGCGGAGGCGGACATCCGGAAGGATCCCTACGAGACGCTCGGCGTCCCGCGTGACGTCGGCGAGGACGGTCTGCGCAAGGCCTATCGGGAGCTCGCGCGCCGCTACCACCCGGACGTGAACCCGGACGACGCCGAGGCCGAGTCCCGCTTCAAGGCGGTGTCGGAGGCCTATGCCATCCTGTCCGACGCCGAGAAACGCCGGGACTACGACGAATTCGGCGAGGTGGCGCTGGATCCGGGTTTCGACCGGGAGGCGGCGCGCCGGGCCCGGGACGCCTTTGCCGGCGGCCCGGCGGGCTTCGCCGGCGGGGCTACCTCGTTCGCCGACCTGGACGAGCTGCTGGGGCGCATGTTCGGTCCCGGGGCCGCGGCCCCGGGACCGGGCCTGCGCATGCGCGGCCCGGACCTGGAGGCCGAGCTGGAGCTCGACTTCCTGGAGGCCGCGCTCGGCACCGAGCGGCGCCTCGGCCTCACCCGTCCGACCGCGGACGGCGGCGCCCGCCAGGAGACCGTCACGGTGCGGATCCCCGCCGGCGTGGACGACGGCGGTCGCCTCCGGGTGCGGGGCAAGGGCGGGGAGGGCCTCGGAGGCGGACCGCCCGGGGATCTCTTCGCCCGCTTGCGGGTGCGGCCCCATCCGCACTTCCGGCGCGAGGGCCTGGACGTGCTCGTCACGCTGCCGGTGACCGTGAGCGAGGCGACCCTCGGGGCCAGGGTGGAGGTTCCCACGCTCGACGGTGTCGCCACCGTGAGCGTGCCCCCGGGCACCGACAGCGGCGCCAAGCTGCGCCTCCGCGGCAAGGGCATCGACGGGCGCGGCGATCTCTACGCCGTGGTGCAGATCCGGGTCCCGCGGGACCTGGACGAAGCCGGCCGGGAGGCGGTCGAGCGCCTCCGCGACTACGAGCCGAAGGCGCCCCGCGCTCCCCACGCCTGATCCCGGCTGGCGCCAGGTCGGGTCCCGGCGCCGGCGCCGGAGCGCGATACCCTGGGGCGGCCGATCCAGCCGGAGGTATCCCATGGCGTCCGCCCCCAGCCCGAGCTCACCCACCCCCGTTCCCGGCACCCCGGGCACCGCGGCGCCCGGGCCCCGCAGCGGCCCGCGCGGCTGGCTCGACAACTGGTCCGAGGTGCTCCGGACCCAGAACCTCGCCGACCGCGAGCGCGTGGACCCGGTCTCGCGCTGGCTGCTGATCACCCGCGCCAGCGTGTTCCCGATGACGCTGACCTCGGCGCTCATCGGCGGCCTGCTCGCGCTGGGAGGCCCCGAGCGGGCGCCCTTCCACCTGCTCTACTTCCTCGAGGCGATCGTGGGCCTGCTCCTCGCCCACGCCGCCAACAACATGATCAACGACTACTTCGACCTGGCCGGCGGGGTCGACTCCGACGAGTACGTGCGCGGCCAGTACGCGCCCCATCCGATCCTCTCCGGCCTGGTCTCGAAGCCGGGCCTGGTCGCCGCGATCGCCGTCACCAACCTGTTGGACCTGGCGATCCTGGTGCACCTGACGGGGGTCTGGGGCTGGCCGGTGGTGGCCTTCGCCCTCTCGGGCCTGTTCGTGAGCGTCTTCTACGTCGCGCCGCCACTGAAGCTGAAGCACCGGGGTCTGGGGGAGCCGGGGGTGCTCCTGGTCTGGGGGCCGCTCATGATCGGGGGCACCTACTACGTGACCACCGGCCTGCTGCCGGGCTGGGTCTGGCTGGCGAGCCTGCCCTACGCGCTGCTCGTGGCAACGGTGCTCTTCGGCAAGCACGTCGACAAGCTGCCCGCCGACGCCGCCAAGGGCATCCACACGCTCCCGGTGCTGCTCGGCGACGTCCGGGCGCGGCGCACCACCCAGGCCCTGATCGCCGGCTTCTTCGTGTCGGTGGGTGCCCTGGTCTGGGCCGGCGTGCTCGGCGTGTGGTGCCTGGCCGTGGGCCTCGCGATCCCCCGGGCGATGAAGGTGGCGGGGGTCTTCTCCCGTCCCCGGCCCGCGTCGGCGCCGGAAGGCTTCCCGATCTGGCCCCTGTGGTACGTGGCCTGGGCCTTCGTCCTGACCCGGATGGCGGGTGGCCTGCTGGTGCTGGGCCTTCTGGCCACGGCGATCTTCCCGGTCTTCTGGTAGCGCCAGCTCCCGGAGCGGGGTCTAGCGGGTCGCCGCGCTCGGCAGCGGTGTGGGACGCGCGGGTCGCACCTCGCCGCGGGCGGCCCGCTCGGCCCGCAGGGGGCCGTCGCGGCGGCCCGGACTGAAGCGGAAGCCGATGCCCCGCACCGTCTGCACGTTGTCGGAGGCCGCGCCGAGCTTGCGCCGGATCGACTTGATGTGGGCGTCCACCACCCGGGCCTTCTCGGCCGGGTAGGGCCCCCAGACCTCCGACAGGATCCGGTCGCGGGAGACCACGCGCCCCTCGTTGCGAACCAGCACCCCGAGGATTTCGAACTCCTTCGGCGTGAGGTGGACGCGGCGACCCTGCACCTCCACCAGCGTCCGCGTCGGATCGATGCGCACGGGGTTCGCCTGGATGGCCGAGGCCGGCTCCGGTACGGCGGGCCCCCCGCTGCGGCGGAGCACCGCGCTCACCCGGGAGGCCAGCTCGCGGCGGTAGAAGGGCTTGGCGAGGAAGTCGTCGACGCCGGTCTCGAAGGCCAGGATGCGATCGATCTCGCTGGCGAAGCTGCTCACCAGGACGACCGGGAGATCCCGCAGCCGCGGGTGCTCCCGCAGCAGGCGGCAGAAGCCGAGGGCCGTGATGTCCTGGAGGGCGGTGTCGATCAACACCAGATCGGGCCGCGCGCGCAGGGCGCGCTCGACGGCCTCGGCGCCCGAGGCCGCCTCCACGAGCTCGACCGGGAGCTCGCCGAGGCTCACTGCGACGTCCTCGCGGCCGGACGGGTCCGCCCCCGTCGACAGGATGCGCTTCAGCTCTGCCATCGCCTCCCGGCCGTTCTCAGGTTCAGGGAGCGAACCGTACGATCATTGTGTGAGGATACGATGGAAAAAAGGGGTCGAATTCGGGATCTCCCGCGGGCTCCCCACCACGATCTTCCTCCTGAACGTCACGAGCAGGGTGGAGAAGCTGCCGCATCCTCCGCGCTGATGCGAACTCCCCCCAGGCATCTCGCGCTCGCCGCCGGGGCCGCTCCCGCCGAGGGCGAGGGCTCCCTGGTCGCCCGGCTCCTGGCTGGAAACCGCTGCGACTTCGATGCCTTCTGCGACCTGTACGGGGCTCGCTACCTGGCCTGGTCGCGCCGGAGGACGGCCTCCGAGGCGGAGGCGCGGCGGCTTGCGGAGGCCATGTTGGTCCGGCTCGTGGATCAGCTTCCCCGCTGGGACGGCCGCCAGCCCCTCGCGGTGAGGGCCCTCGGCGTGGCGAATAGCTTCACGAAGGGCCTGGAGGACCCGGCTGCGTGACGCTCGCGGGACGGGAAATCCCCCTCGGCACGGCCCCGAGGGGATCTCTGGTGCCCCAGGGTGCCGGTCTTGACACGCGTGTGACGGAAGCGCCACCTCCCCTCTGAGGGCACGCCGTCCGTGCCCCGGGAGGCTCGTGCATGCAGAAGCGCCTGCGGCGGATCCCCTGGCTCGTTCCCCTCACGGCCCTGGCCGCCGGGCTGGCCCTCGGCTGCCACGGGGAGCTGGTCCTGCTCGAGCCGCCCCAAGAGTCCCAGGCTCCATCCAGCGGCGATGTCCCGGTCCGGTTCGCTCTCGGCGCGCCCCTCGAGACCGGGCAGCGGCTCGAGCTCCTGCTGGAGCTCGGTCTCTCCACCCCCGAGTCCGCTCCGGGGCGTTCCGTGGACCTGACGCCGCGGGTCGCCTTCGACTCCCCGGTGTCCGGCGGTGTCGCCCTGTCGGCTGCAGATCTCGAGGCCGGCCTCCACCGTGTGCGGTTGCGGGTCTACGACGCCGACGGTCGCCGCCGGCAGCGCACGTCGCTCTTCTCCTGGGAGCCCGGGATCGACCTGTCCCGCGCCGCCGAGTGCGAGCTCTTCGACCCGCGCCACTGCCTCCTGCCGTACCCGAGCAATCGCTTCACCCGGGCCGATCCGGGAACCGACACCGGCCTGCGTCTCGACTTCCCGCTGGGTGCGATGCCCAGCAGCTCCTTCGGCACCCCGGCGAACCCCGCCCAGTTCAACCAGGCCGACGGCTTCAGCATCGGGACGCCCCTGCTCCTCCACGTCCCGGGGCTGGACCTGGACCGGAGCGGCGCGCCGCCGCTCACCGACATGCCCCGCTCGCTGCTGCCGGACTCGCCCCTGGTGCTGGTGGACGCCGAGACCCTGCGGCGCATCCCCGCCTGGATGGAGCTCGACGACGACATCCACGCGCCCGATCCCGCCGACAAGACCCTGTACGTGCGGCCCGGGGTGAACTTCTTCGACGGCCGCCGCTACGTGGTGGGTCTGCGCCGGCTCGTGGACGTCAACGGTGCGCCCCTGGCGCCGGAGCGGGCCTTCCAGGTCTACCGGGATGCCATCCCGACGTTCCTGCCCGAGATCGAGGCCCGCCGGGAGGCCATGGAGGAGATCTTCGGAATCCTGGCCGAGGCGGGCGTCGCCCGGGACGAGCTCTACCTGGCGTGGGATTTCACGGTCCAGAGCACCCGCAGCATCTCCGAGCGCCTGCTGCACATGCGCGACGAGGCCCTGGGCGGCCTCGGCGGGGGCCCACCGGACTTCCAGGTGGAGGAGGTGATCGACGACGCCAGCAGCACCATCCGCCGCCAGGTGGGCGGGACGTTCGAGGTCCCGAGCTACCTCACCGGCGACGGATCGGCCGGCAGCCAGCTCCAGCTCGGGCCCGACGGCCTGCCCGAACGCAACGGCACCTTCACCGCCCGCTTCCTGTGTCGCATTCCCTACTGGGTGGAGGCGCCCGACGGCAGCATCCGGCAGGCCCGCCCCTCGCTCTACGGCCACGGCCTGTTCGGCACCGAGCGCGAGGTCCGGGCGGGCAACGTCGGCGACATGGCCAACGAGCACGGCTTCGTGTTCTGCGCAACGCGGTGGACCGGGATGGAGGAGGAGGACGTGCTCCCCGCCCTCGCGATCCTGCAGGACTTCGGCACCTTCCAGCGGCTTCCCGAACGCCTGCACCAGGGCCAGCTCAACCAGCTCTTCCTGGCCCGGCTGCTCAAGCATCCCGACGGCTTCTGGAGCCATCCGGACTTCCGTCTTCCCGACGCCAACGGCGTGATGCAGCCGACCTTCGACAACGCCCACGTCTTCTACGACGGCAACAGCCAGGGCGGGATCCAGTCCGGCGCCCTGGCCGCCATCTCCCAGGACATCACCCGCTTCGTCATGGGCGTGCCCGGCATGAACTACAGCACGCTCCTCAAACGGAGCGTGGACTTCGACCCCTTCTTCGATTTCCTGCGCGTGTTCTACACCGACCCGACCGAGCGGAACCTGCTGATCGCCATGGCCGAGATCCTCTGGGAGCGCGCCGAGGCCAACGGCCATGTGCACCACATCGTGTCGGACCCGTATCCGGACACGCCTCCCAAGACGATCCTCCTCCACCCGGCCTTCGCCGACCACCAGGTCTCCACCTGGACGGCGGAGATCTGGGCCCGCACCATCGAGGCCAGCGGGGCGCTGCCGCCGGTGAACCATCCGGATCGGGAGCCGCTCTGGGGGATCCCGCAGATCCAGGAGTACCCCTTCCACGGCTCGGCCATCGTCTACTGGGACAGCGGCAACCCGCCGCCGCCGGTCTCGAACGTGCCGCCGCGGGAGGGGCCGCCCGTGCCGGGACTGGCCACCTGCGCCGCCCGCCGCCGCCAGGATCCCCACGAGTGTCCGCGCCGCCAGCCCGAGGCGCGGCTCCAGAAGTCGCTCTTCCTGATGCCCGACGGCGCCGTCTTCGACACCTGCGGGGGAGCGCCCTGCGTGGCGGACAACGCGGACTGAGCCGCCCGTTGCGCGTCCCCTGGGACGAGATCGAGGTGGTCTTCCTCGACGCCGGGAACACTCTGGTGTCGATCGACTTCCCCTGGGTCGCCGACGAGCTCGGGCGTCGGGGGGTCGTCGTGGATCCCGGCGAGCTGGAGCGCGCCGAGGCGGCCGCGCGGCCGGCCGTCTCCGCCGCCTCCCGCGAGCGCCGCGACCACGAGGGCCGCGATGCCTTCGCCAGCTACCTGGACGCGGTGCTCTCGCGACTGGCCTCACCGGTGGCGGACGGGCCGCGCCGGGCCCTGGTCGACGAGCTGCGCGTGGTGCTCAAGCCCGGCGGCACGAGCCAGCGGCTGTGGTCGCGGGTGATCCCCGGGGTGCCCGAGGCCCTCCGGGCCCTGGGGGAGCGGGGCCTCCAGCGTGTGGTGGTGAGCAACTCGGACGGCACCGCGGAGGCCACCCTCGCCGACGCGGGCCTCCGATCCCTGGTCGACGTCGTGATCGACTCCCACGTGGTGGGGGTGCAGAAGCCCGACCCCCGCATCTTCGGGCTCGCCCTGGAGCGCGCCGGGGCGGCGGCCGCGCGCACCCTCCACGTGGGCGACATGTACGACATCGACGTCCTGGGCGCGCGGCGCGCCGGCGTGCACGCGCTGCTGCTCGACCCCTTCGGCGACTGGGACGAGCCGGACTGCGTCACCCTGCCGGATCTCCAGGCCCTTGCCGCCGCGCTGCCCTGAGCGGCTCGCCTAGGGGACGAGCAGCACCTTGCCGAGGTTCCTGCGGTCCTGGAGGAAGTGGTGGGCGTCGGCGGCCCGGTCGAAGGGGAAGCGCTCCGCCACCACGGGCCGGATCGCGCCCTCCGCGTAGAGGGCGAACAGGGCCTCGGCCCAGCCCGCCACCTGCTCCCCGCGGTCCCACAGGTGCCCCAGGTTGACGCCGAACACGCCCTTGTTCTCGTTCATGAGCCGCAGCGGCGTGAACCGGAACCAGGGCGTCGTCGCCGCGGCGCGCAGGAAGCCGAGGGGATTGCGTCGCTTGCCCGTGGCCGCGGCCGACATCCCGAACATCCCGAGGCGGCCGGTGGGCGCCAGCACCTCGAAGCTCCGGGCGAAGGAGCGGCCGCCCACCGCGTCGAGGACCAGCTCCACACCGCGGCCCTCGGTGAGCTCGAGGACCCGCGGGACGAAGTCCTCCCGGGTGTAGTCGATGCACTCGCAGCCCAGCTCCTTCAGGGAGGCGTGCTTGCCGGCCGAGGCGGTGCCGATCACCCGGGCGCCGCGGTGCCGGGCGAGCTGGATGGCGGCGATGCCCACACCGCCGCCCGCCGAGTGAACGAGCATGGTGTCGCCCGGCCGGAGCCCTCCCATGACCGCGATGAGCTGCCAGGCCGTGAGGTAGTTGACGGGAAGCGCGGCCCCCTCTTCGGCGGTCATCCCCGGCGGTCGGGTGAAGAGCTGGATCTCCGGAACGCAGACCACGTCGCTGTAGCCGCCGAAACGGGTCAGGGCCGCCACGTCGCGACCCACCCAGTCCGTCTCGACGCCGTTGCCGACCGCGTCGACGCGTCCGGCCACCTCGTAGCCCACCACCACCGGCATGGGCGGCAGGTCCGGGTAGATGCCGAGGCGCCCCATGACGTCGGCGAAGTTCACGCCCGCGGCCTCGACGCGCACGCGCACCTCGCCCGCCTGGGGAAGGGGATCCGGTGCCTCGCGCAGCTCCAGGACCTCGGGCGGTCCGGCCTTGGGGATCCAGATCTGGCGCATGGGGGAAGTGTACTCGACGGGAGGCGGGGTGGCGCGGAGGTCAGAGGGCGTCGTCGGGGACGCGGACCACGCGGATCATGTTCGTGCTGCCCGTCTCGCGGGAGATGCCGGCGGTAGCCACCACCACGTCGCCCGGGATCACGTAGCCGAGCTGGCGCGAACGCCGCAGGCCGAAGTCGAGCTTCTCCTCGTCGCTCTCGGACAGGTCGTGGAGCACCGCCGTCACGCCCCAGTTCAGGGCGAGCTTGCGCACGACCTCGGGGGAGGAGGTGACGGCGAGGATCGGGCAGTGGGGGCGGTACTTGGACATGGCCCGCGACGTGAAGCCGCTCTCGGTCAGGGTGACGATGGCGGCCGCGTTCATGTGGCGGGCCATGCTGATGGCGGCCTGGGAGACGGCCTCGGTCACCACTGCCGAGGGATGGGGCTCGATCTGCTGCAGGTAGCCGTACTCGTCGAGGGAGGCCTCCGCCTGGAGGGCCAGGCTGGCCATGGTCCGCACGGACTCGATCGGGTAGGCGCCCCGGGCCGTCTCCCCGGAGAGCATCACCGCGGAGCTGCCGTCGAGGATCGCGTTGGCCACGTCCGAGGCCTCGGCCCGGGTGGGGCGCGGGTTGCGCTCCATGGAGTCGAGCATCTGGGTCGCCGTGATCACCGGCTTGCCCGCGGTTACCGTGGTGCGGATGATCTTCTTCTGGAGGACGGGCACCTCCTGGGGCCGCATCTCCACCCCCAGGTCGCCGCGCGCGACCATGGTGCCGTCGGAGACGCTCACGATCTCGTCCAGGTTCTTCACGCCCGAGGCGTTCTCGATCTTGGCGATGACCGGGATCGTGGCGCCGTGGGCGTCGAGGAAGCGACGGATCTCGCGCACGTCGGCGGCGCTGCGCACGAAGGACGCGGCGATGTAGTCGACGTCGTGCTTCACGCCGAAGAGCAGGTCCTGCTGATTCGCCTCGTTCATGGCGTTGAGCGGGAGGAAGGCCCCGGGCACGTTGATGCCCTTGTGGTTCGAGAGCGGCCCGCCCCGCACGACCTGGCAGCGGATGGCGCCTTCGTGGACGTCCATCACCCGCAGCTCGAGGCGGCCGTCGTCGATCATGATCGCCGCGCCGGGCTGGACCAGCCGCACCAGCTCCGGGTAGGAGATGGCGACGCCCTCCGGGGTCCCCAGGCGGTCGTCCGCCCACAGGGCGAAGGCGTTGCCCGTCTCGATCTCGATCTCGCCGTCCTCCACCGAGCCGGTGCGGATCTCCGCGCCCTTGGTGTCGAGCATCACCGCCACGCTGGCCGAGAGCCGCTCCGAGGCCTCGCGGATCAGGCCCAAGCGGCGTGCGTGCTCGTCGTGGCTGCCGTGGGAGAAGTTCAGCCGGGCCACGTTCATGCCGGCCAGGATCATCTGGACGATCGTGTCCACCGAGTCGCTGGCCGGCCCGATCGTGGCCACCACCTTGGTCTTCCGGATCCCGGAGGTCGTCGTCACGCGCGGAGTGTAGCCGGGGCGCGCTTGACCACGATGGCGGTGCGGTCGTCGTCGGCCGGATGGCCGCAGGTGAATACCGCCAGGGACTCCCGCAGGCGGGCGAGGAGCTCGCCGGGGGGCGCGTCGCCGGCCGCGCGCAGCACCTCGACCACCCGCTCCAGGCCGAAGGCACGGCCGTCCGGGTCCTCCGCCTCGAAGACGCCGTCGGAGATGACCGCGACCAGGTCCCCGGGTGCGAGCTCGATCGTCTGCGGCCGGGCGTCCTCGCCGAGCGGTAGGATGCCGAGCGGGGCCGTGTCCGCCGGGAGCTCGTGGCAGGTGCCGGTGTGCGCCTCCCAGTGGAGGATGGGGGCCTGGCCGGCGCTGAAGCTGTTCAGGCGGTGGGCGGACGCCTCCAGCTCGCCCAGCCAGGCGGTCACGAAGCGGCCGCCGTGCAGGTCGCGACACAGCTGCTCGTTCATGTGCCGCGCGATCGCCGCCAGGTCGGCGTCGCCCCGCACCGCCATTCGCAGCATGGCCCGGACCTGGGTCACCGAGAGCGAGGGCCCGACGCCGTGGCCCGTGGCGTCGGCGAGCAGCAGGAAGAGCCGCTCGGCCTCGCCCTCGACGACCTCGGGGCCGGAGGGTCCCGCCCGCAGGCCGATGACGTCGTAGGTGTCGCCGCCCGTGGCCTCGGCGGGCTCGCTCCAGGCGTCCACCGCGTAGTCCGGGACCTCGGGCATGACCTCGGGGAAGGTACTGCGCTGGATCTGGCGGGCGAGCTGGAGATCGCCTTCGAGCTTGAGCAGGGAGCGAAGGGCCTCGCGCATGCGCTGGTGGGCCTGGGCCAGGGTCGCGATCTCCCGGACGGACGGCCGCATGGGCGGGCCCGGCTCGAGGTCCCCCTGCCCGATCCGGAGACTCTCGGCCACCAGCGCCTCGATGGGCCGCGAGTAGCGGCGGGCCATGGCCGCCGCGCGCAGCACCGCCAGGAGCAGGACGGCGACCGTGAGTCCCAGGACCGTGGCCCGCTGGGACGGCAGGGTGCCGAGCAGGTCCGACTCCGGCACCACCACCGCGACCACCAGGCCGTCTCCCGCCCCCCGGCGCACGTCCCGGGAGGAGCCCCACCAGGCCTGGCCGCCGCTCCGGAAGCGGAGGGGCTCGGCCCGGCGCCGCCGCGCGCCGAGATCCTCGCGCCCGAGGCTGGCGGTGAGGTCGTCGAGCAGACCCAGGCCCGCCTCCACCGGCCGGCGCAGCAGCGCCTCCCGCCGCGCCCCCGGCGCGGGCGCGGCCGCCGCGGGGACGCCGATCAGGCGCAGGTCGCGGGTCGCGACGAAGGTCAGGCCGCGGGGCGTGGTTCGCACCGCATCCGCGAAGCCGGACACGGCCTCGAGGTCGACGTCCAGGGCGATCATGCCGCGGCTCCCGTCCGGGCGGCGGAAGCTGGCCGACGTGGTCATCCCGGGCTCGTCGGTGGTGAAGAAGACATAGGGGGCCGTCCAGTGGACGTCGGGCGCGTCGGCCAGGGCGCCCCGGAACCAGGGGCGCAGACGCGCGTCGTAGGACTCCCGCGCGGTGCGGGCGCGGGGCGCGCCGGCGCCCGCCGGCCACTCGCGCCAGCGGGCGACGCCGGGCTCCCGCTCCGGCGAGGTCCGGCGCTCGCGCCGGCGTCCATCCAGGTGCAGGAGCAGGTGCTCGCGGCCGGACTCGACGTCGACGACGAGGACGGCGGAGATCTGGGGTGTGTTCTCCAGCAGCGGAACGAGGAGCGCGTTGATGGCGTCGGGCTCGTCGAGGTCCAGCAGGCCGGCGCGGCCCCAGTCCCGGGCCAGGCGCAGCTCGCGGTCCACGGGCTCGAAGAAGCGCTCGAGCTCCGCCTCGGCCTCGTCGAGAGCGCTGGCGATCAGGGCGCCCGAGAGCCGATCGACGGCGCGGCGACCGGCGATCACGCTGGTGGCCAGGACCGCCGTGCCCAGGACCGCCACCAGGGCCACCAGGTTCACGAGCAGGCTGCGCCGGATCGAGACCGAGCGGGCCAATCCCCCCTCCCGGAGGTCCAGCGTAGCGCGAGGGCGGACCGCGCGACCCGCCGCGCGGGACGGGGGCAGTGGACAGAAGGCAGCGGCGCGGCCCGGAGCCGTGGGATAGGCTCGCCGCCGTGGCCGAGCCCGCCGAGAGCGGATCCAGCAACTTCATCCGCGACCTCATCGCGGAGGACGTCCGTGCGGGCAAGCACGGGGGGCGGGTGGTCACGCGCTTCCCGCCGGAGCCCAACGGCTATCCCCACATCGGTCACGCCAAGGCCATCTGGCTCAGCTTCAGCCTGGCCGAGGAGTTCGGCGGTCGCTGCCATCTGCGCTTCGACGACACCAATCCCGCCGCCGAGGACGAGGAGTTCGTGCGCGCCTTCCAGGAAGACATCCGCTGGCTGGGCTTCGACTGGGGCGACCACCTCCACTTCACCTCGGACTACTTCGGACAGCTCTACGACTTCGCGGTGAAGCTCATCGAGAGCGGCGACGCCTTCGTGGACGACCTCTCCTCGGAGGAGATCTTCGCCCGCCGGGGCACCCTGACCGAGCCCGGGGAGGAGAGCCCCTACCGGGGCCGCAGCGTCGAGGAGAACCTCGACCTCTTCGCCCGGATGCGGGCCGGGGAGTTCGAGCCGGGCGCGCGGGTGCTGCGCGCCAAGATCGACATGGCCTCGCCCGTCCTGCCCAATCGGGACCCGGTCCTCTACCGGATCCTCGCGACGCCCCATCAGCGCACCGGGACGGAGTGGCCGATCTACCCCCTGTACGACTTCGGACACTGCCTCTCGGACGCCATCGAGGGCATCACCCACTCGCTGTGCACCATGGAGTTCGTGGACCACCGCCCTCTCTACGACTGGATCCTCGACAAGGCGGGCTTCGAGCGGGGGCGGCGCCCGGAGCAGACCGAGTTCGCGAAGCTGCACCTGAGCCACGTGGTGCTGTCCAAGCGGCGGCTGCGTCGGCTGGTGGAGGAGGGCTTCTTCCAGGGCTGGGACGACCCGCGCATGCCCACGCTCTCGGGGCTGCGCCGACGCGGCGTGCCGCCGGAGGCGATCCGCCGCCTGTGCGAGGACGTGGGCGTGACGCGGAGCCAGTCGGTGATCCAGTTCGCCCGCTTCGAGCACGCCGTGCGCGACGACCTGAACCGCACCGCGCCCCGGGTGATGGGCGTCCTCGACCCCCTGAAGGTGGTCCTGGAGAACTACCCCGAGGACCGGGAGGAGGAGCTCGACGCGGTCAACAATCCGGAGGACCCGGCGGCGGGGACCCGCTCGGTCCCGTTCTCCCGCGAGCTCTGGATCGAGCGCGAGGACTTCCTGGAGGATCCGCCGAGGAAGTTCTTCCGGCTCGCGCCCGGGCGCGAAGTGCGCCTGCGCTACGCCTACCTGATCACGTGTCGAGAGGTGGTGAAGGACGAGCGCGGGGAGATCGTGGAGCTCCGCTGCCGCTACGACCCCGAGACCCGCGGCGGCGACGCCCCGGACGGGCGGCGGGTCAAGGGCACCCTGCACTGGGTCTCCGCGCGCCACGCCCTGCCGGCGGAGGTCCGGCTCTACGAGAATCCCTACCTCGTCGAGGATCCCATGGACACGGCCGAGGGCGAGGACTTCACGGTCCACCTGAATCCCGACTCGCGGGTGCAGGTCCCGGAGGCCTGGGTCGAGCCGAGCCTGGCCGGGGCCCCGGCCGGACACCGCGTCCAGTTCGAGCGTCTCGGCTACTTCTGCGTCGACCCCGACACCGCGGCGGAGCGGCTGGTCTTCAACCGCACCGTCACCCTGCGGGATACCTGGGGCAAGCTGGTGGCCCGGGGCCGGACCTAGATCCCCGGTCGGTGCCCCCGCGCAGCTGCCCGCGGCGGAGTGGCCGAGCTACGGCAAGGACGCCGGCGGCAGCCGCTACTCGCCCCTGGTCGAGACCACCCCCCGAGAACCACCGCCTCCCCGCACGAGCGGGCGGCCGTCAGCTCGTCGTCATCGGCGCCGGCGGACACGCCCGGCTCGGCAGCCGTCTCGGGGACGCCGTGATCGCCTACGCCCTTCCCGATCGCTCCGACTGATCCGCCGCGCCCGCGCAACTCCTGCGCGCCCACCGTGTTGAGGCTTTGAATCGACCGCGCCCGGGCGCGGTCGAATTCGGGAGTGCCGGAGCAGAGGGAGAGCGCCCGGACGGGTCTGCGCGGCGGCCGACGAGGTGTGGTGTCCGGAGGAGCCACACCGCGTCACGGGGAGAGCCGCGGGATCGCGTCGGAGAGGAGCGGCGTGGCTCGATTCGAGGGGTCCGACAGTCTCGGCAGCGTCGACCGGCTCGACGACGAGGGGGACGTAGTGCAGCCCGAGATCTTCACCCTGCACTGGGAGGGACCGGCGCGGGCCACCGAGCCGGTGGAGCCCGGCTTCGGCAGCGCCGACGAGGAGCGCGAGGCCTTCGCCGGCGAGTGCAGTCGGCGCATGGCGCAGCTGCACCGCTGCGCGCGCGGTCAGGTGCTGTGGCGACAGGTGGCCGAGGAGGCCGGCCGCCGCGGGGACCGCGGCCTCTGGGAGCGCAAGCTCCACGCCTACGGCTGGGTGAAGCTGCGCGACCTGGGCAGCGCGCGCGACTACGCCGAGCGCAACGACCTCAACCACGCCACCGTGCGCGCCTGGATCTCCGACGTGGCGCGGCTGGCCTACGAGGTCGGCTATCGGCTCCACGAGGATCGGCTGCTGCTGGTGGGCGAGGCGCCGGAGGGGCTGGCGGCGCTGCGGTCGGCGGTGAACCGCGACGCCGCCTCGGCCGAGGCCTGGGAGGCCGTGCGCGCGGCCGAGGGCGAGTTCCGCGGACGGGATCCGTACTTCCATCTCAACGAGGGTCACGTGCTGCGTGCGCGAGGCCGCCTGCGGGCGTCGGATGCGACGCTCAAGGAGGGTCTGACCATCGCGGAAGCGCCGTCGGTCCGCTCGCTCCTCTGGAACGCCCGGGGTCAGACCTTCTGGGACTGCGGCCCGCGCAGCGACTGGCCGCTGCCGGATCCCCTCGAGCGCGCCGACCGCGCCTTCCGCCGGGCGGCGGCCCTGGACGCCTCCAAGTACTTCCCCTTCGTGAACCTGGCCCACCTGGCGGTCGACGCCGGGGATCTCCGCCGCGCCGAGTACTGGGTGGGCGAGCTGGCCACGGCCCGGCGCCGCATGGGCGAGTCGATGCTCGTCGATCTCGCCCGCTACCTCGACCAGGCCGAGTGGCGCCCCGCCGTGGAGGAGACCCGCTGCTGGCGCGCCGGCCCGGCGCGTTGGATCGCGGCCGCGGCCCGCAAGGGGCTCCTGGCGCTGCTGCTCGCCGCCTTCCTGGCGCTGGGCGTGCAGGTCGGATCGGCGCGCGCCGCCGAGCCGGACCGCGGACCGACGATCGCTTCGCCGGCGGGCCCGCCCCCGCCTGCGCGCGGCGGTGCCGGGGGGAACTGACGGCCACCCGCGTGTGAGCGTCGGGCGTGCCACGGGAGATCAAGGATGAGAGCCATCGCGCAGCCGACGCCGCAGCCGACGCCGCAGCCGACGAGGTCGGGGTCGGGATCGGGGTCGGGATCGGGAACGAGTCTGGCCAGGAGGAGCGAGGACATGGAGCACACCGACGGGGCGTCCCCCCACAGGTCGTATGGGGGGCTCGAGGTCCGGTGGGGAGGGCGACACCGTCGGATCGGGGCCGCGATCGCGGTACTCGCGATCGCGGCCTCGAGTGCCTGTGCGACGGCGCCGGCCACCGGGCCCGGCGCGGCCGCCGTGCACGCGCAGGTCCGCAGCCACTTCGACGCGGGGCTCGATCTCTACGGATCCGGCGAGTACAGCCTGGCCGCGGACCGCTTCGCCCGCGGAGCCGAGGTGGCGTCCCGGTACGCCCGCATCGACGACGAGGCCGAGCTGCGCACCGCCGAGTGCACCGCCTGGCTCCGGGCCGGAAACGTGCCGGCGCTGTGCCGCTGCACCCGGCGCCTGGAGACGCTGCAGCGACGCCGCGGGCGCTCGGACCCGGGCGTCAACACGCTGATCGCCCTCGGCTCCCTCGCCGACAGGCGCGGTCTGCCCGCGCTCCGGCTCCCGAACACCGTACGTCCCCTGCTGGGGGCGGTCGCCGCCGCCCCGGAGGTCCCCTGATGTTCCGACCTTCCGTCGTTCCCCTCGCCGTCGCATCCCTCGCGATCGCGGGCGTGGCCTCGATCGCGGGCGTGGCCTCGGCCACACCGCGGGAGCGGGCCATCGAGCAGATCCCCGAGCTGATGGGGCGCATCCTCGAGTCGCAGGAGGAGATCCGGGAACGGGAGCGCGAGGTGGCGCCCGTGGTCGAGCGCTACGAGCAGAAGCTCGAGACGGCCCGCGACCAGATCGAGCGTTCCTCCAGCGAGGACCAGGCCGCCGAGGCCCTGGTGGACTACGTGGAGGCCTACGCGTCGCGACTGGAGGCCCAGGAGGACGGTCTGCGGGCGATCGAGTCGCCCCTGGTCCGGATGCGCGCCGACGCCCGCGAGCTGATCCGGGCCGCGCGGGCGGCCGGCTCGCCCGAGGAGACCCCCGAGGAGCGCAAGTCCTTCTACGCGGACCAGTTCCAGGGCCTGGCGGTGGCGACCGCCGAGCTCGCGTCGCGCCTGGATCGGGAGGCCGAGGCGGCGACCGCCGGTGCGGTGCTGAATGCCAGCTGGGCCTCCCACGACCGTGTGGATCTGCCGCTCTCGCGCATGGGCCCCGAGGGCGCCATGGCCTTCGCCCGTCAGGTGGAGGGTCTCTACGCCCGCTTCGTGGCCCGCTCCGGACAGCTCCGGGCGGAGCGCACCGCGGTCCGCCGGCTGCTCGACGTGCTGATCGAGCGCCAGCTCGCGCGCCGCCTCGACACGCTCTTCGCCGACGGGGACCGGCTCAGCCTGGGCTCGATCCTGGCCGGTGGGGGCGACTCGGAGGGCTGGCAGGATCTCGGAGCCGTGGTGCGCCGGACCCTCGGCCTGCCGGACGGCGTCGACGGAGCGCTGCCCCGCAGCACCGCGCGCCTGGATCACCTGGACTACTTCGCCCGCGGCAGCCACCGCGAGCAGGACTAGGAGGACGCCATGCCCCGAACTCCCTGGCGGATCCGTCTCGCCGCTGCGCTGGTGCTCGCCGCCGTCGGCTTCTTCGCGCCGCGGCCGGCAGCCGCCGATCCGGAGGCGTGCCGCGAATGGCGCGCGGAGCACACGCGCTGGCGGACGGAGGCCGTGCGCCGCTTCCTGCTGGGGGCGCCCCAGTCGTCCCAGGACGAGGCCGTCTTCGAGCTCCTGCAGCGGGAGGCCTACCTCACCTCGTGCCCGGTCTCCGTCGGCGACGGTCGCGAGCGACTGGTGGGCTGGCGCCTGGTGGACCGCGCGCCGGACGAGTACGCCACGGCCGTGGTGGAGTCGGTGCTCGCCCAGGGCGGCTTCGACCTCACGCTCTCGACGACCCGCGCGGCGCTGAGGGCGCCGGCGAGCCCGGCGCGTCGCCCCTCGACGCGCTCTCGTCGCAACGCCGTCTCGCGGCTGCGGCCCGTTGCGCCGTAGCCTCGCCGGCATCCTGCTCGGGGGCCTCCTGGCGGCGCCCCTGGTGGCGGCCGCGGCGCTCGGGCTCGACCCGCTGACGCTGGCGCGGGCGGCCGGCACCGGACTCGTCGAGGCCGTCGACTCGGTGGGCTGGGTGCTGATCCCGCAGCTCGCCCTCGCGGTGGCCGTCCTGGGGATGGCCCTCCGGCGCATCGTGTTCCGGTTGGCGGGACTCGACGAGGACGCCTCCCCCGCCTGGCTCGATCCCGCCGTGGAGTCCGCGCTGCTCCTGGGCATGCTCGGCACTCTGAGCGGGATGGTGAGCGGCTTCGTGGGGCTCTCGCCCGAGGAGCTGCAGCCCGGGCCCCTGGTCCATGCCCTCGGCATGGCGCTGCGCAGCAGCTTCGTCGGGTTCGCCATCGCCCTGGTCGGCGTCTGGACCCGGGCCCGCGGGCCCGAGGCGGCACCGGCATGAGCGCGCGGACGGCGCCCATGGGCTTTGCCATCTACTTCATCGACGTGCTGGCGTGCCTGCTCTTCTGCCTGGTGCTGGCCCTGGTGGGCGCGCGCTTCGGCACCGAGCGCACCCTGGACCTGGCGCTGCCCGAGCTCCCGGATCGGGTCGAGGCCGGAAGCGATCTCAGCGGCACCACCATCGACGTCCGCAGCGAGGACGGACGCACGCAGATCGCCCTCGACGGCGACCTCGTCAGCCTGGAGGAGCTGGAGGCCCGGCTCGCGGCGAGCCCGCCGCCCTCGGTGGTGCTCCGGGCCGAGGGCTCGGTGCTCTCGGGTGTGATCGCCTCGGTCCACGGGGCCGGCGTCCACGACATCCGCCTCGCCTACGAGTCGGCCACGGAAGGAGCCACGCCGTGATCCGCATGTTCGGTCTCGCCCTGTTGACGGCCGTCGCCGGGGTCGCCGCGACGCTCTGGATGGGCCGAGGCGGTCTCGAGCAGCTCCGGGAGCGGCGGCTCCCCGCCGTCGAGCGGGTGCGCGAGCTCCGGGAGCTCGTCGTGTCGCAGCGGGCGGAGTCCGTCCCGCCGGAGCCGGGGGCCGAGTCCGTCCCGCCGGAGCCGGGGGCCGAGGTCGGGTCCGCCGCCACGGAGGTCGAGGTGGCACCGGCGCCGCCCCGTCCCGAGCCGGGCGTCGTCGAGGTGGCGAAGCCGGAGTTGGAGAAGGAGACCGACACCATGGTGGCGAGACGACCCCTGCGCGAGGAGCCCGCGGCGGGGAGCACGGCCGCAGCCCCGGACGCCGGCCCGAGCGAGGCCGACGCGCCGGCGGGGGCCGCCGACGACGCGCGGCAGACCCGGGAGCCGATCCCCGCCGGGCCCCAGCGCGCGGACGCCGAGCGCTCGGCGCGGCTCGTACGGCGGATGCTCGCGCTCTATCGGACCGTCTCCGAGTGAGGAACTCGATCCGTCTGGTGTGTCACCTGGCGGTGGCGGTCTGGATCGGCGCTTTCCTGGCCTGGCGGGCGATCGGGCTCCCGGCGGCCGTTCCAGTGGACGCCCCCCAGGAGGCGCAGCTGCGGCCGCTTCCGGAGCCGCCCGAGCCCGCCGCGTCGGCCCCGGAGCCCGAGGCCTCCGCACCGGCCGAAGCGCCCCCGACCCCGGAGGTGATCGACGTGGGTCGCGCGGCCCTCGACCGCGGTGACGCCCTGCTCAGCGACGGCGGCAGCTTCCCCGTGCTGAGCTTCCGCTACGACGGCCTGGGCTCGTTCCGCGGATATGCCCGCGCCATGGAGCGGCTGGGCGCGCGCTTCGTGGTGGTCCGCCAGCGCGAGATCGTGGCCCAGGTGAACCCGGACAGCGGCGCGCTCGCCGAGCCGGACGTCGACAGCCGCTTCTCTCCGCGCGCGCGCAACTACTCCGACGAGCCCGCGCTCTCCGGGCTGGCCCGGGACGTGCGCAGCCGCTTCGGCGGAGAGGCCGAGGTGATGATGCTGGTGCCGCGTCGGCTGGATGCGGGCCTGTTCGGCGGGATCGCCGAGGGCCTCGCCGGTCGCGGGCTCTCCCATCGGAGCCTGCGGGAGATCCAGGGAGGCTACGGGCTGGGGCCGGCCGGCGGGCTCGGGGTGCGGATCGACAGCGCCGAGGCCCGCGATGGCAGCCGGCTGGCCCTGGGCTGGTGGATCGACCTGGAGACCCTCGCCGGCGGACCGAGCGCATGAGCCGCCGTGGGTCGCCGGCGCGGACCGGGGGCGTCGTCCTGCTGGCGGCCGTCCTGCTCTGCGCCGGGAGCCGGCCCGCGGCGGCGGACGCCGATCAGGAGATCGCCCGCCGGCTGGTGGCCCTGCGCTCCCTGAGCTCGCCGTCGTCGGCGCCGCGCCCCCGTGTCGGACGCGTCGAGCCCTCCGGCCGCTGTGGCCCCGGGGATGCGGCCTCTTTCTGGCGCCGCGGCTACGCCCTCCGGGCCCGGGTCGACGGCGCCGTGCGCGACGCCTCGCTGCGCTACGGCGTCGACGCGGCCCTCATCCGCAGCGTGATCCGCCACGAGAGCAACGGCGACCCCGACGCCGTCTCCCACAAGGGCGCCATGGGGCTCATGCAGCTCATGCCCGGAACGGCCGGCGACCTGGGCGTGGTGTGTCCCTTCGACCCGCGGGAGAACGTCCTGGCCGGCACCCGCTACCTGCGCTTCCTGCGCGATCGTCTCGGCAGCTGGCCGCGGGCGGTCGCCGGATACCACGCCGGCCCGGGCCGGGTGGAGTCCGGCACGCTGCCGGCGGAGACCCGGCGCTACGTGGAGCGGGTGCTCGGGACCTGGACCCGCCGCCGCTAGACCTCCCGGGAAGCCTGGGCCCCGCCGGTGCACCAACGCACGGAAGCTGTGCGGGTTCTGGGTGTTTACTGCATAAATTTACAACGTAAGCTCGCTTCATGCCCCGCTCCCTGACCGAGGCCGAAGTCCAGAGCTTCCGCGATGAGCTCTGCCACGTCGCCACTCGGCTCTTTGCCGAGAAGGGCTTCGACGGGCTCACGCTCCGCGCCCTGGCGGGCGAGCTCGGCTGCAGCCCGATGACCCCGTACCGCTACTTCGAGAACAAGGCCGACATTTTCCACGCCGTCCGCACCGACGCCTTCCGCCGCTTCGGGGCGCGGGTCGAGGACGCGGCTCGCCCCCACGGAGATCCCCTGGTCCGCCTGCGCGCGCTCTTCCATGCCTACGTGAGGTTCGCCCTCGACGAGCCCCACGCCTACCGGATCATGTTCCAGCTCGAGCAGCCCGAGACGCCGCCCTCCGAGGAGGACAAGGCGGTGACCGCCTCCACCTGGGCCCCGCTCCACGAGACCCTCGAGCAGGCGGTGGCGGAGGGCCTGCTGGTCGGATCTCCGGAGGTGCTGGCCCACCTCTGCTGGGTGCAGGTCCACGGCCTGGTGTCCCTGCATCTATCGGGCACGCTCAACTTCGGCCCCACCCTCGAGTCGCTGCTCGAGCCCGCGATCGAGCTGCTCCTGAATGGTTCCACCCCGCGCGCCCCAGCCCGGGAGGGCAACCCATGACCCGCATCGACCCCCTGCGGCGCGCGGCACTCGCCGCCGCGGCACTCCACCTCCTCGGCGCTGCGCCCGGCTGCGCGCCGGCCGGCGCAGACGACCCTGGCGCCGTCGTCCTGCCCGTCGAGGTGGTGACGGCACGGCGCGAGTCGGGCTACGCGGAGCGGCGCAGCTACGCCGGCCGCGTGGTGGCACGGCGGGCCAGCGACCTCGGCTTCGAGCGGGCCGGACGCCTCGACGAGGTGCTCGCCGACCAGGGCGATCGGGTGGAGGCCGGCCAGGTGCTGGCCCGGCTCGACACCCGGGAGCTGCGGGCCGAGCGCCGGCGCCTGCTGGCGCGGCGCGGCGAGATCGAGGCGCGTCTGGAGCTCGCGCGGCTCACCACCCAGCGACGGCGCAAGCTTCACGAGGCGGGGCATCTGGCGAGCCAGGCGCTCGACGAGACCGTCTTCGCCGAGCGGGCGCTCGAGGCCGAGCGCGCCGCGGCGGTTGCCGCCATCGAGAACGTCGAGGTCCGCCTGGACCTCTCGGAGCTGCGCGCGCCCTACGCCGGAAGCATCACGGGGCGGCAGCGCGACGAGGGCAGCGTGGTCTCCCCGGGCGAGCCCATTCTCAGCCTCATCGAGGACGGGGTCCTCGAGGTGCACGTGGGGGTCCCGGCGGGGGCCGCGGCCGAGCTGCGGGCGGGCTCGTCCCACGAGATCCAGGTGGGCGACATGCGCCTGCAAGGGGAGCTCCGGGCGACCCTGGCCCAGGTAGAGGTGGACACCCGGACCGTGCGTCTCGTGTTCCGGCTGGCGGCGCCGCCGGCCCGGATTCGCAGCGGCGCCCTCGCGCGGGTCACCCTCGAGGCCCGCGTGGTCGGCGACGGCTATTGGGTTCCGATCACCGCCCTCTCGGAGAGTCGGCGCGGGCTGTGGACGGCCTATGCCGTGGTGGAGGACGGCGCGGGGGGCTGGCAGGTCGACCGGCGCCAGCTCGACCTCATCCACGCCGACGCCGAGCGCGCCTTCGTGCGGGGAACCCTGCGCGATGGCGATCGCGTGGTCGCCACCGGGGTGCACCGGCTGGTGCCCGGCCAGGCGGTGCGCCCCTCGAGCCTCGCGGCGGAGCGCTAGCCGTGGCGAATCTCTTCTACCGCAATCGCCGGCTCACCGTCCTGATCCTCGGCCTGCTGGCCGTGGCGGGAGCGGCCTCGCTCCAGACCCTCGCGCGCCAGGAGGACCCGACCCTCAGTCGCCGCTTCGGGCGCGTCACCACCTTCTACCCGGGCGCCAGCGCCCTGCGCGTCGAATCCCTGGTCACCGAGAAGATCGAGACGCGGCTCCAGGAGTTGCACGAGATCAAGGAGATCTCCTCCCAGTCGCGCACGGGGGTCTCGGTGGTGCGCATCGAGCTCGAGGACGAGTACGACGAGTCCACCGTCGACGAGGTCTGGTCGAAGGTGCGCGACAAGCTCGCCGATAGCGAGGCGGACCTGCCGGCGGGCGCGGCGGCGCCCGATTTCGAGGACCAGACCTCCACGGCGCTCACCCTGGTGGTGGGCTTCACCTGGAACGGGGAGGGCCCCATCCAGCTCGGCCTCCTCACGCGGCTCGCCGAGGAGCTGGAGAACCGGCTCCGCAACGTCCCGCGCACCAAGGAGACCGATCTCTTCGGTGAGGCGGAGGAGGAGGTGCGGGTGACGGTCGACCCGCTCGCCCTGGCCTCGCTCGACCTCACCGTCGCCGAGGTGTCGGCCGCCATCGCCCGGGCCGACGCCAAGATGCCGGCCGGCCAGCTCCGCGGCGCCCGCAACGATCTCCTGCTGGAGGTCCGGGGCGAGCTCCTGAGTCTCGAGCGGATCCGCCGCATCCCGGTCCGCCAGGACGCCGAGGGCGACTCGCTCCTGGTGGGCGACGTGGCCGTGGTGGAGAAGGCGTGGCGCGAGCCGCCGCCCGCCATCGCCCTGGTGGGCGGCGAGACCGGCGTGATGGTGTCGGCCACGATGGAGTCCGGTCACCGGGTCGACCGCTGGGCCGAGCAGGCCCGCGAGGTGGTGGAGGCCTTCCGCCGGGAGATCCCCGACGGGGTGGGGTACCGGGTGCTCTTCGACCAGAGCGTCTACACCGAAGAGCGGCTGGGCACCCTGGTGGGGAACCTGGTGCTCGGCGCGGCCATCGTGGTGGCGGTGCTCTTCTTCATGATGGGGGCGCGTTCGGCGCTGGTCGTGGCGAGCGCCCTGCCCATCACCTTCGCCGCGGTCCTGGCCGAGCTGAACCTGCTCGGTGTTCCTCTCCACCAGACCTCGATCACCGGCCTCATCCTCGCCCTGGGCCTGCTGATCGACAACGCCATCGTGGTGGTGGACGAGTACAACCTGCGAGCGCGCAGCGGCGAGGCGCCGGGGGCGGCCGTGGCCGCCACGGTGCGACACCTGTTCGTGCCGCTCGCGGCCTCGACCCTGACCACGGTGCTGGCCTTCCTGCCGATCGTGCTGATGCCCGGCGGCGCGGGCGAGTTCGTGGGCCCGATCTCGATCGGCGTCGGGCTGTCGGTGGTCACCTCCTTCCTCGTCACCATGACCCTGATCGTGGCCCTCGCGGCGTTCTCCGACCGCCGGCGCCCGGCGGCGGCGGAGACCTCGCGCTGGTGGCGGGACGGCTTCTCCCACGAGGGGCTGGCCGGGATCTATCGGCGCGGGCTGCGCCTCGTCCTCGAGCGGCCGGCGATCGGGGTGGCCTTCTCGCTGCTCCTGCCCCTGGTGGGCTTCGGCCTCGCCGGCACGCTCAGCCAGCAGTTCTTCCCGGCGAACGACCGCAACCAGTTCCAGGTACAGCTGGTGCTGCCCTCCCAGAGCTCCATCGAGGAGACCCGCAGCGCGGCCCTGGAGGCGCGGGCGCTGATCCACGGGCACCCCGAGGTGCAGGAGAGCCACTGGATGGTGGGGGAGTCGCCGCCCCGGGTCTTCTACAACATGTTCGGCAACGAGGACGGCGTGGCGAGCTTCGCCGGCGGCTTCGTCACCACCCTCTCCCCCGAGGCCACCGAGCGTCTCCTGCCCGCCCTCCAGCGCGAGCTGATCGAGGCCTTCCCGGGAGCCCGCGTGGTGGCCCTTCCCTTCGAACAGGGCCCGCCCTTCGACGCGCCCATCGAGGTCCGCATCGTGGGCCCCGACCTGGAGGAGCTCCGCCGCCTGGGGGACGCGATGCGCGCCGTCCTCGCGCGCACCGAGAACGTCACCTTCACCGCCGCGAAGCTGGCCGGGGGCGAGCCCAAGCTGCGGGTCGAGGCCGACGAGGACGCGGCCCGCCTGACCGGTTTGCGCCTCGCCGACATCGCCGACCAGCTGAACGCCCGTCTCGAGGGCGCCCTGGGCGGCTCGGTGCTCGAGGCCAACGAGGAGATCCCCGTGCGGGTGCGGGTGGCCCAGGCGGATCGGGAGAGCCTGGCGGGCATCGAGTCGGGTCGGCTGCTGGCCCCGGTGCGCGAGGGCGCCGCGGACCGGTCGACGCTGCCCGGCGTACCGCTCTCGGCATTGGCCGAGACCCGGCTCGTGCCGGAGCTGGCCACCGTCAACCGCCGCAACGGCGAGCGGGTGAACACCGTGCAGGCCTTCCTGGTTCCCTACGCCTTCATCGCCGACTCGCTCGCCGACTTCCAGCGCCGCTTCGCGGAGGCCGGGATCGCGCTGCCGGAGGGCTACCGCGTGGAGTTCGGCGGCGAGGAGGAGCAGCGCAGCGACGCCATGGGCAAGCTGGCGGCGTTCGCACTGCCGCTGTTCGTGGTGATGGCCGGGTCCATCGTGCTCACCTTCAACTCCTTCCGCCTGGCGGGCATCATCTTCGCCGTGGCGTTCCTGGCGGTCGGGCTGGCCCTGCTCGGCGTCCGGATCTTCGGCTACCCGATGGGCTTCGTCGCCATCGTCGGCACCATGGGCCTGGTGGGGCTGGCGATCAACGACGCCATCGTGGTCCTGAACGCCCTGCGTGCCGACCCCCGGGCGCGCGCCGCCGACGTGGAAGGCAGCATCCGCGTGGTGGTGGGCGCCACCCGCCACATCGTGGCCACGAGCCTCACGACCATGGGCGGCTTCGCGCCGCTGATCCTGTTCGGAGGGCGCTTCTGGCCGCCCATGGCCACGGCCATCGCCGGCGGCGTCGCCGGCGCCACCGTCCTCGCGCTGGTGTTCGTACCCTCGGTATTCATGGCCATCCGCCGGCGGGAGACGCGGCGGGCTGCTACTGCTCCCGAGCGTGCCGTTCCGGGATCCCGCCGATCCGTCCCTCGCGGACCCGCTGCCCCCGAACCCGCTGCCGCTGCTCGGTCGCTGGCTCCGTGAGGCCCGCGAGCGTCGCGACCAGCCCAATCCCTGGGCGATGACCCTGGCCACCGCCGACGCCGACGGACGACCCTCGGCGCGGGTGGTGCTGTGCCGGGGCTTCGACGAGGCCCGGGGCTTCCTGGTCTTCTATTCCAACCGGGAGAGCGCGAAGGGGCGGGAGCTGGCGACCCGCCCCTGGGCGGCGGTCACCCTGCATTGGGACGTGTTGGCCCGCCAGGCGCGGGTCTCCGGGCCGGTGGTGCACTCGCCGGACGCCGAGTCCGACGCCTACTTCGCCGGTCGCCCTCGGCTCGCGCAGATCGCCGCGTCCGCCAGTCGTCAGAGCCAGCCGGTTCCCTCCCGGCGCGCGCTCCTGGCGCGCCTGGCCTCGGAGTCCGAGCGCCTCGGCGGCGCCGAGAGCGGACCCGCCGTGCCGCGCCCGCCCCACTGGGGCGGCTATCGCCTCTGGGCGGAGCAGGTGGAGCTCTGGGTGGGTGCGGAGGGGCGTGCCCACGATCGCGGTCGCTGGCTGCGGCCGCTCTCGTCGACCCCGGACGGCTTCGCAGCCGGGGACTGGAAGGTGTCGCGCCTGCAGCCTTGAGCGCTTCGGGGCGATCAGCCCCGATCGGCGCGGGCGACGCGATCGTCGAGGGTGCGCTTCAGGCCGTCGAGCGCCTGCCGACCGATCCACTGGAAGGCCAGCTGCAGCAGCGGGTCCGCCAGGCGGCGCAGCCCCTTCAGGGTCAGCACGGCGTCGTAGGTGATCCGTGTCTTCCCGCCCAGCTTGCGGAAGGTGATGGTGTCCTCGGAGCGGACGTCGCCCGTCTCTCCCACGAAGACCACCCGCCGCGGCGCCTCGAGCTTGGTCACCTCGTAGCGCATGGGGATCTCGCGTCCGAAGAAGCGCACCTCCAGCGCGAAGGCCGAGCCCGGTGCCACGGGGCCTTCGTCCAGGCGCTCGGCCCGGACGACGCCCGGATCCCACTCGCGGGCGTGGCTGAAGTCCGCGAGGTAGGCGAAGAGGTCCTCTCGCGAGGCGGGGACGTCGAAGCTGGCGGTGAAGCGGGCCAAGGACACTCCTTGCTGTCCCGGGAGCGTAACCGTGGGCGGGCTGCCGACAACTTCCGCCACGGCTTGACGCGATGCGGGCCCCGGTCACGCTTGCCTGATGATGCCGCGGGTCCTCGTCCAAGGCGCCAGTCGGGGGATCGGCCTGGCGCTGGTCCGGACGCTGCTGGCTCGGCGCGAGGTGGAGCGCGTGTTCGCCACCTGTCGCCGTCCCGGCGCGGCGAAGGACCTCCAGATCCTGGCGGACTCCCACCGGGATCGGCTGCGGCTGCTCTCCCTCGACGTCCGCGACGAGGCCACGGTGTCGGCCACCGCCGGGCGCGTCTCGGCCGAGACCGACCGTCTCCACCTCCTGGTCAACTGCGCGGGGGTGCTCCACGGCGACGGCCTGGCCCCCGAGAAGAAGCTCTCCCAGGTCGATCCCGAACGCCTGCGCCACGCCTTCGAGGTGAATGCCTTCGGGCCCCTGCTGGTGGCGAAGCACTTCCACCCGCTGCTCCGCCACGACGAGCGGGCCGTGCTCGCCAACCTGTCGGCCCGGGTGGGCAGCGTGGGCGACAACCGCCTGGGCGGCTGGTACGCCTACCGGGCCTCGAAGGCGGCCCAGAACATGTTCACCCGCAACCTGGCCATCGAGCTCGGGCGGCGGGCGCCGCACCTCGTGGTCGTCGCGCTGCACCCGGGAACCGTCGACACGGACCTCTCGCGTCCCTTCCGGTCGGGGGTGAAGCCGGAGAAGCTCTTCCCGGCGGAGCGGGCCGCGCGCCAGCTGCTGGCGGTGATCGACGGGCTCTCGCCCGCCGACAGCGGGGCCTTCTTCGCCTGGGACGGCCAGCCGATCCCCTGGTGAGGCTCAGGCGGGGCGGAGCTCGTACCGGAGCGGGAGGCGCTTCACGCCGCCCACCAGGCTCGAGTGGAGCCGGTCCACCGCGCCGCAGACCTCCACCTCCTCGATCCGCGGCAGCAGGTGCTTGTAGGCGGTCTTCATCTCCAGCCGCGCCAGGTGCGAGCCGAGGCAGAAGTGCTCGCCGATCCCGAAGCCCAGATGGGGGTTGGGATCGCGATCGATCCGGAACGAGAACGGGTCGTCGAAGACCTCCTCGTCCCGGTTGGCCGAAGGGTAGAAGAGCGCGAGGGCGTCGCCCTTGCGGATCCGCTTGCCCCGCAGCTCGTAGTCCTCCGCGGCCGTGCGCGCGAAGTGGATGATGGGGCTGGTCCAGCGCACCACCTCGTCCACGGCGGTGTCGATCAGGTCGGGGTTCGCCTGCAGGGCGCGCAGCTGGTCCTGGTGCTCGACGAAGGCGAGCATGCCGCCGCTGGTGCCGTTGCGCGTGGTCTCGTTGCCCGCGACGACGATGATGAGGCACCACGCCAGCTGGTCCATCAGCGGGAGCTTCTCGCCGTCGACCTCCATCTGGGTGAAGAGCGTCGCGAGGTCGTCCGCGGGGTTCTGGCGCTTGTCCTCGAGCATCTTGGCGAAGTAGGTGAAGAGCTCGATCATGGCGCCCCGCGCGGTCTCCTGGGGGTCCTTCCCTTCGACCTGGAAGTCGGGGTCGCCGGCGCCGATGGTGCGGTTCGTCCAGTCGAACAGCAGGTCCCAGTCCTCGCGCGGCACCCCCAGCAGCCAGGCGATGACCGCGATCGGTAGCGGCGCCGACACGCGCTCCACGAAGTCGCACTCGCCCGTGGCCGCCACCTTCTCCGCGATCTCGCGGCCCAGGCCGTCGACGATCTCGGCGCCGATGCGCTCGATGTCGCTGTGGATCCGGCGCAGCGCCCGCGGCGTGAAACGCTTG
This sequence comes from uncultured Spirochaetales bacterium, assembly GCA_964442285.1. GTDB lineage: Bacteria > Myxococcota_A > UBA9160 > UBA9160 > JAFDET01 > CAYTZH01. Next base: position 109,610 of record CAYTZH010000005.1, read on the forward strand.
GAGATCAGGCTCCGGTAGGTGCGGTGCTGGGGGTTGTCCATCTGGATCAGCGTGGGCGGGAACTCGTCGACGACCCGGTTCTCCTCGGGCTCGTGGGCGATCACCAGCCGCGGTCCGTTGAGGAAGCGGTCCGGCTGCTTCGAGATCTCGATGACGTCCGCGTGCTTGGTGATGGCCCAGAACGGAATGCCGTCGGTGTTCTCCCAGCGGTGGACCGGGTCGTTTGCGCGCATCCAGGTCCAGGCCGCGTGGGGATAGCCCGCGCGGGCGTAGTCCGCCGGGTGGATGATGTTGAAGTCCTCGAGGGGATGGGCTTCGGCCACGGCGTCCTCCGCTTCGAGCCGGCTTCGCACTAGAATGCGGGGCCGGCGGATCCGGGAGCCGCGATTGTAACCTGTTCTACCGGCTCCGTTCACCGCCCGCGATGGAGGCCCCGTGGACGGACCCGCTCCCTTCCGAGATCCGCGCCTCGACGTCGACCGGCGGGCCCAGGACCTGCTCGGGCGCATGACCCCCGAGGAGAAGGTCGCCCAGCTCGGCTGCGTCTGGTCCACCCAGCTGGTGGAAGGGGAGGGCTTCTCCCCGGCGCGGGCAGCCGAGCACCTGCACCACGGCACGGGCCAGATCACCCGGATCGGCGCCTCGACGGGGCTCCGCCCCCGCGAGAGCGCCGCCTTCATGAACGCCGTGCAGCGCTACCTGGTGGAGGAGACGCGGCTCGGGATCCCCGCGCTCGTCCACGAGGAGAGCACCGCGGGCTTCTGCGCGCGCGACGCCGACCAGTTCCCCCAGGCCATCGGCCTGGCCAGTACCTGGGACCCGGAGCGGGTCGAGCGGGCCGCCGCGGCGATCCGGCGGCAGATGCTCGCGGTCGGGGCGCGCCAGACCCTGGCGCCCGTGCTCGACGTGGCGCGCGACCCGCGCTGGGGCCGGGTGGAGGAGACCTACGGCGAGGATCCCTACCTGGTGAGCCGCCTGGGCGTGGCCTACGTGCGCGGCATGCAGGGCCACGATCTCCGCGAGGGCGTGGTCGCCACGGGCAAGCACTTCCTGGGCTACGGCCTCTCCGAGGGCGGCCACAACCACAAGCCCGCCCACCTGGGCCCGCGCCTGCTGCGGGAGGTCTACGCGCGGCCTTTCCTCGCGGCGATCCAGGAGGCGGGCCTGGCCTCGGTGATGAACGCCTACAACGAGATCGACGGCCTGCCCTGTGGCGGGGCGCGCGAGGTCCTCGACGACCTGCTGCGGGGCGAGCTGGGCTTCGAGGGCACCGTCGTCGCCGACTACTTCACGACGCTCCTGCTGATCGCCTCGCACCGGGTGGCCGCGGACAAGGGCGCGGCCGCCCGGATGGCGCTGGAGGCGGGCCTGGACGTCGAGCTGCCCGCCCTCGACTGCTATCGCGAGCTGCTGGACGACCTGGCGCGCGGCGCGCTCGACGAGGCGCTGGTGGACCGCTCCGTGCTCCGGGTGCTGCGACAGAAGCTCGCCCTCGGTCTCTTCGAGGCCCCCTTCGTCGAGGCGGACCGCGCGGCGGAGGTCTACCAGACCCCCGAGGTCCGGGGGCTGGCGCGGGCGCTGGCGGTCCGCTCCCTGGTGCTGCTGAAGAACGAGGGCGAGCTGCTGCCCCTCGACCCGACGGCGCGCATCGCGGTGGTGGGGCCCTGCGCGGACGACGTGCGCCTGCTCCAGGGCGACTACCACTACCCCGCCCACGCGGAGATCGTGTACCTGCGCAGCGACGACGACCTGGGCGCGGTGCTGCCCCGCAGCGACGCCGGGAGCGTCTTCGCGCCGGGCCCCTTCTACCCGCCGACGGTGACGCCCCTGGCGGGCATCCGCGCCGCCGTCGCCGATCCCGGGCGCGTGGTCCACGCGCCCGGCTGTGCGCTCACGGGCGACGACCGCAGCGGCTTCGGCGCGGCGGTGGCCGCGGCCCGGGAGGCCGACGCGGTCGTCGTCTGCGTCGGCGGTCGCTCGGGTCTGGTGCCCCAGTGCACGGTCGGCGAGTTCCGCGACGCCTCGGACCTCGGCCTCACCGGACTCCAGACCGCCCTGGTCGGGGCGCTGGCGGAGACGGGGACCCCGCTGGTCCTGGTGGTGATCAGCGGTCGCGTGCACGCGCTCGGCGACGCGGTGGAGCGCGTCGCCGCCGCGATCGAGGCCTGGGTGCCGGGGGAGGAGGGCGGCCACGCCCTGGCCGACGTGCTCTTCGGCGCGGAGAACCCCTCGGGACGTCTGCCGGTGACGCTCCCGCGCAGCGCCGGCCAGGTGCCCCTCTATCTGGGGCAGCACTGGCCGACCCGGGGCGCGGCGGGTCCGTTCTGCCCGGACTACGTGAACGAGCCGGCGACGCCGCTCTTCCCCTTCGGCCACGGCATGTCCTACACCCGCTTCCGCTACGCGAACCTGGAGATCTCGCCGGCGACGGGGCCGGTCGACGGCGTCGTCGAGATCGCCTGCGACGTCTGCAACGACGGCGAGCGCGCCGGCGAGGAGGTCGTGCAGCTCTACCTGCAGGACCGGGTGGCGAGCGTGGCGCGTCCCTTCCAGCAGCTCGCCGGCTTCGCCCGCGTGGCCCTGGCGCCCGGCCAGACCCGGCGGGTGCGCTTCTCGCTCCACCCGAGCCAGCTCGCCTTCTACGACCGGGAGATGCGCTTCGTGGTGGAGCCGGGGGAGGTGACGGTGCGGATCGCTGCGTCGAGCGAGGACGTGCGGCTCGAAGGCCAGCTCGTGCTCCGCGGCGAGACCCGGGAGCTGGACCCGCGGCGGGTCGTCCCCACCGCGGCGCGGCTCGACTAGCCCGCGGGCTGGCTCTGGCTCTGGGACTGGGAGCCGTGGGGAGCGGGTCGCGCCGACTGCAGGGCGCGGGCCTGGGCGCGCAGGGCGTCGAGGGGCGGATCCAGGTAGTCCTCGTGGATGGCGTCGCAGAGCTCGCCGGTGCTGTCGACCACCCAGGTGAAGACATTGTGGGCGCCCAGGCGCAGCACGTCCTCCACGGTCATCTGCACCAGCTCGCCGCGCAGCCGCTCGAGCAGGCGCCACGAGCGCCGCTCGAGCTCGGGCGGGTCCTCGGCGCGGAGGCGCAGCAAGAGCCCGCGGGTGCGGTCCAGGTTGTGGAACACCGAGCGGGGGAAGGTGCCGTCGAAGAGCAGGAAGTTCGCCACCCGCAGCCCCGAGAGCACGTTGCCGCTGTTCTTGAAGAAGGGCTCCACGGCCGAGCAAGAGCGCAGGATCGCCAGCCACTGGGCGGCGTCGGCGGTGGTCTCGCCCTCCGGCTCGTCGGCGTCGCTGCCGAAGCTGTGGTGCTTCACGTCCAGGATCCGCGCGGTCATGCCGCTCCGCTCCACCGCCCGGCCGAGCTTCATGAACACGAAGGGCTCCTCGTGGAGCATGGTGCTGTAGCAGATGCCGTGGAAGAGCATGCACTGCTTGCAGAGGTGGTCATAGAAGGCGTTGCGGTCTTTCTGGTAGAGGCGGCGGGCGCTGCGCCCCTTCATCCAGAGGTAGAGGTCGTTGATGCTCTCCCACATCTCGAGGCTCATGGTCTCGCGGATGGTGCGCCCGTTCTCCCGGGCGTAGCGGAGCGACGACCACAGGGAGGCCGGCTCCTCTGCCGACCAGGTGAGGTACTCCTGCACCGCCTCGCCGTCGTCGACGCTCTTCTCGCCCACCCGCTCCACGAAGGCGTCCTCCGCGCCGGAGACCACCACCACGGGACGCCAGGGCTCGGCCGCACGACCGCCCACGTCGAGCTGGAAGCTGTGGTTGACCGTGAGCAGCCGCGCGAGGGTGTCGATCCGCTCGAGATAGCGCGTGAGCCAGAAGCAGCTGTCGGCCACCCGCGAGATCACGCGGCGTCCCCGCCGAGCACCCAGGTGTCCTTGGAGCCGCCACCCTGGCTCGAGTTCACCACGTAGGAGCCCTTCACCAGGGCGACCCGGGTGAGGCCGCCGGGCAGCACCCAGCTCGAGGTGCCGGTGACGATGAACGGCCGCAGGTCGACCCGTCGCGGCGCCACGCCCTGGCGCGTCCAGGTGGGACAGGCGGAGAGCTCCACCAGGGGCTGGGCGATGTAGTTGCGCGGGTCGGCCTCGATCGAGGCGCGGAACTCCGCCAGCTGCTTCCTGGTGGCCTTCGGCCCCATGAGCATGCCGTAGCCGCCGGCCTCGTTGACCGCCTTGACCACCAGCTGGTCCAGGTGCTCGAGGGTGTAGCGGCGGTCGTCCTCCCGGTCGCAGATGTAGGTGCGCACCTGGGGCAGGATCGGCTCCTCGGAGAGGTAGAAGCGCACCATGTCCGGCACGAAGGGGTAGATGCCCTTGTCGTCGGCGACGCCGTTGCCGATGGCGTTCACCAGGGCCACGTTGCCCTTGGCGTAGGCCTGCACCAGGCCCGGGACGCCCAGCATGCTGTCGGGCCGGAAGAAGGCCGGGTCCAGGAAGGCGTCGTCCACCCGGCGGTAGATCACGGCCACCGAGCGCGGCCCGCGGATCGTCTTGGCGTAGACCCGGTCGTCCTCCACGAAGAGGTCGTTGCCCTGCACCAGCTCGCAGCCCATGCGGCGAGCGAGGAAGCTGTGCTCGAAGTAGGCCGAGTTGAAGGGGCCGGGGGTGAGCACCACCGAGTGTCGCTCGCCGCCGCCGCCCGGGGCCACCGCGTTCATGGCCCCGCGGAGCTTCGCCGGGTACATCTCCACCGGCGCCACCAGGGAGTCCCGGAAGACGCTCGGGAAGACCTTCTTCATCATCATGCGATTCTCGAGGACGTAGGACACGCCGGACGGGGTCCGCACGTTGTCCTCGAGCACCGTGAGCCGACCCCTGCCGTCGCGGATCAGGTCGATGCCTGCGATGTGGACGTAGACCCCCTTGGGCGGCCGGATGCCCTTCATCTTCGGCAGGAAGGCCTTGGACCCCTCGACGAGGTACCGGGGTACGACGCCCTCGTCGAGGATGCGCTGGTCGCCGTAGACGTCCTCGAGGAAGAGGTTCAGGGCCCGGATCCGCTGGACGAGCCCCTCCGAGACCTTCTCCCACTCTCCCGCCGAGACCACGCGGGGGATGAGGTCGAAGGGAAAGATGCGCTCGGTGTCGCCGCCCCCGGTGTAGACCGAGAACGTGACGCCGCTGCGCAGGAAGGTGGCGTCGGCGAGGCGCTGGCGGCGGCGGAACTCGGCCCGACCCAGCTCGTTCAGCCGCCGAACCACGCCCGCCACGGGACGGTGGGGTCGCAGGCTCTGCGTGAAGAACTCGTCGAAGGTGTCGGGCAGCGGCTCGTAGCCGTCGAAGAGCAGCGGGGAACCGGAGGGGGCTCGTTCCTGCGGCATAGGCCTCCTGATTCTAGGCGCCCGCCGTCCGAGCGCCATGCCGGACCCCCACCCCGGGTGGGAGGCCGCGCGCGTGCCGGGGGCGGCACATGTCGGCGCGGCGCGCTCTGCGGCAGACTCCCGACCATGGCGATCCGCGTTGCCTTCCGACACGAGACCACCTACCGCTACGATCGCCTCGTCCGGCTGACGCCCCAGGTGGTGCGGCTGCGGCCGGCTCCCCACTGTCGCACCCCGGTGCCGAGCTACGCGCTGCGGGTGTCGCCCTCCCCCCACTTCCTGAACTGGCAGCAGGACCCCCAGAGCAACTGGCTGGCCCGGCTCGTCTTCCCCGATCCCGTCGACCACCTGCGGGTCGCGGTGGACCTGGTGGCCGAGCTGACGGTCATCAATCCCTTCGACTTCTTCCTGGAGCCCGACGCCGAGACGCTCCCCTTCGCCTACGACCCGTGGCTCTCCAAGGAGCTCGCGCCGTTCCTGGAGACGGAGGTGCCGGGGCCGCGCCTGCGCGCCTGGCTCGGGGACGTGCGTCCGGAGGGACGCACCGTCGACTTCCTCGTCGCGCTGAACCAGCGCCTGACGGACGAGGTCCGGTACCTGATCCGCATGGAGCCCGGCGTCCAGACCTGCGAGGAGACGCTCGAGCGTGGCAGCGGCTCCTGTCGCGACAGCGCCTGGCTCCTCGTCCAGATCCTGCGTCACCAGGGGCTCGCCGCCCGCTTCGTCTCCGGCTACCTGATCCAGCTCGCGCCGGACGAGCGTCCCCGGGAGGGACCCGCCGGACCCGAGCGGGACTTCACCGATCTGCACGCCTGGGCCGAGGTCTATCTCCCGGGCGCCGGCTGGGTGGGCCTCGACCCCACCTCCGGCCTCCTGGCCGGCGAGGGGCACCTGCCCCTGGCCGCGACGCCGGATCCGGCCTCCGCGGCGCCCATCACCGGCGGTGTCGGCGAGTGCGAGGTGAGCTTCGACTTCGCCATGGACGTGCAGCGGATCCACGAGGATCCGCGGGTCACCCGGCCCTACACCGACGCGGAGTGGGCTCGGATCGAGGCGCTCGGCGAGCAGGTGGACGCCGACCTCGCCGCCGGGGACGTGCGTCTCACCCAGGGCGGGGAGCCCACCTTCGTGGCGGTGGACGACATGGAGGGGGACGAGTGGAACTACGAGGCCCTGGGCGAGGAGAAGTACCGCCGCAGCGAGGCCCTGCTGCGCCGGATGCAGCGTCGGCTCGCGCCCGGCGGCATCCTCCAGTTCGGCCAGGGCAAGTGGTACCCCGGCGAGTCGCTGCCGCGCTGGGTCCTCTCCTGCTACTGGCGCAAGGACGGGGAGCCGATCTGGCGCGACCGCAGGCTCCTGGCCGGGAGCGAGGTCCAGCCCGAGGCCAAGTTCGACGATGCGCTCCGCTTCGCGCGCACCTTGGCCCGGGACCTGGGCGTGAATCCCGAGGCTGCGGACCCGGCCTTCGAGGATCCCTGGCACTTCCTCCAGCAGGAGGGGGCGTTGCCGGTGAACGTGGACCCCTTCGACAGCCGCCTGGACGATCCCGAGGAGCGCGAGCGCCTGCGGCGGGTGTTCGACCGCGGGCTCGGCGAGCCGGTCGGCGTGGTCCTGCCCCTGCAGCGGGTCCGCGGGCGTTCCGGGCCGGAGTGGCAGACCGGGCTCTGGATGCTGCGCGGCCGTCACCTGACCCTCGTGCCCGGCGACTCGCCGGTCGGCCTGCGCCTGCCCCTGCACCGGCTGCCCTGGCAGGAGCCCGTCACCCGGGGGAGCGGCGAGCCCCTGGATCCGAGCGTGCCGCGGCCGCCCCTGCCGCCCCACCCCGGCGAGCCCGGTCGACGCGCCATGCCCGGCGTCGGGGCCGACGGGCACCCGGGCCTCGACGCCGTCCGGCCGCCGCGCACCCCGGCTCCGGACCGGATGCCGGCGCCGGCGCAGTCGGCGGACTGGGTGGTGCGAACCGCCCTGTGTGTCGAGCCGCGGGACGGCCGCCTCCACGTCTTCCTCCCGCCCGTGACGCTCCTCGAGGACTGGCTCGACCTGGTGGCCTCGGTGGAGGCCACGGCGGCGGCGACCGGGCTTCCCGTGGTGCTCGAGGGCTACCCGCCCCCCGGCGATCCGCGCCTCGATCGCTTCAGCATCACGCCGGACCCCGGCGTGGTGGAGGTGAACGTGCGCCCGGTGGCGAGCTGGCGCGCGCTGGTGAACGAGGTCACGGACCTCTACGCCGACGCCCGGGAGGAGCGCCTGGGCACCGAGAAGTTCATGCTCGACGGTCGCCACACCGGCACGGGCGGCGGCAACCACATCACCCTGGGCGGCCCCTCGCCCCTGGAGAGCCCCTTCCTGCGCCGGCCGGATCTGCTGCGCAGCCTGGTCGGCTACTGGCTGAACCACCCGTCGCTCTCGTACCTCTTCTCCGGTCTCTTCATCGGTCCCACCAGCCAGGCCCCCCGCGTGGACGAGGCCCGTCACGAGAGTGTGTACGAGCTGGAGATCGCGTTCGCCCAGGTGCCGGAGCCCGGCGTCGACTGTCCCCCGTGGCTCGTGGACCGCCTGTTCCGCAACCTCCTGCTCGACGTCACCGGCAACACCCACCGGGCCGAGTTCTGCATCGACAAGCTCTACGCCCCGGAGACCGCCAGCGGTCGGCTCGGCGTGCTGGAGCTGCGCGCCTTCGAGATGCCGCCGCACGCGCGCATGAGCCTGACCCAGCAGCTGCTGCTCCGCGCCCTCGTGGCCCGCTTCTGGCGCGAGCCCTACCGGGCCCGGCCGATCCGCTGGGGCACGCGCCTCCACGACCGCTTCCTGCTCCCCCACTTCGTCGACGCGGACCTGCGGGAGGTGCTCGAGGAGCTCGGGCAGCACGGCTACGCCTTCGAGCGGCGCTGGTTCGACTCCCACTTCGAGTTCCGCTTCCCGAAGATCGGGGTCGTCGCGCCCGCGGGCGTCGAGCTGGAGCTGCGCCACGCGATCGAGCCCTGGCACGTCCTCGGAGAGCAGCCCGGGGGCGGTGGTAACGTCCGCTTCGTGGACTCCTCCCTCGAGCGCATCCAGGTGAAGGCGCGCGGTCTCGTCGGCGATCGCTTCGCCGTGACCTGCAACGGCCGCCGCCTGCCCCTGCATCCGACGGGGACCGAGGGCGAGTCGGTGGCCGGCGTGCGCTTCCGGGCCTGGCAGCCGGCCTCGTGTCTCCACCCGACGATCCCCGTGCACACGCCCCTGGTCTTCGACCTGTTCGACGGCGGGGCGGGCCGCTCGCTCGGGGGCTGCACCTACCACGTCTCCCATCCCGGCGGGCGCCACTACGACGTCTTCCCGGTGAACGCCTTCGAGGCCGAGGCCCGGCGGGCCGGACGCTTCCAGCCCTTCGGCCACACGCCCGGGCCCATGGCGCTGCCGACCTCCGAGGGGAACCCGCAGTATCCCCACACCCTCGACCTGCGCCGGGGCGGCTCGTGAGCGCGGCGCCCGCCGGCCGCTACGCCGCGGTCGAGGGCCACTACGACGAGATGGCCCTGCCCTCGGGCGGGCTGCGTCCGTCGTGGCAGCGCCTGATGGAGGCCTTCCGGGCCCTCGGGCACGCCGACCTCGCGGGCCGCTGGGGCCAGGCCAACCGGCTCATCCAGGAGAACGGGGTCACCTACAACGTCTACGGCGATCCGCGGGGCATCCACCGCCCGTGGCAGCTCGACCCGATCCCCCTGCTCATCGAGGGGCCGGAGTGGGGGCGGCTCGCCGCGGCGGTCGAGCAGCGGGCGCTGCTCCTCGACCGCCTGCTGGCGGACGTCTACGGGCCGCGTCGGCTGCTCCACGAGGGGCGCCTGCCCCCCGAGCTGGTGCTGGCGAACCCGGGCTTCCTGCGGCCCTGCCACGGGATCCGGGTGCGGGGAGACCGGTTCCTCAACCTGTACTCGGCCGACCTGGCGCGCTCCCCGGACGGACAGTGGTGGGTGATCGCCGACCGGACCCAGGCGCCCTCGGGCGCCGGCTATGCCCTCGAGAACCGCGTGGTGATGTCGCGCATCCTGCCGGAGCTCTTCCGCGAGTTCCACGTGCGCCGGCTGGCGGGCTACTTCCAGGCCTACCACGACGCCCTCATGGCCCTCGCGCCCGGTCGCGACAATCCCCGGGTGGTGCTCCTCACGCCGGGCCCGTACAACGAGACCTACTTCGAGCACGCCTACCTGGCGCGCTACCTCAACGTGACCCTCGCCGAAGGCGCGGACCTCACCGTGCGGGACGAGCGCGTCTGGCTCAAGACCCTGAGCGGCCTCCTGCGGGTGGACGTGATCGTGCGCCGGCAGGACGACAGCTTCTGCGATCCACTGGAGCTCTACGGGGCCTCGGCCCTGGGCGTGCCCGGGCTGGTGCAGGCGGTCCGCGCCGGCAACGTGGCCGTCGCCAACGCCCTGGGCAGCGGCGTGCTCGAGACGGCGGCCACCATGGCCTTCCTCCCGGGCCTGTGCCGGGAGCTCCTCGGCGAGGAGCTCGCCATGCCGTCGGTGGCCACCTGGTGGTGCGGTCACGAGCCGGAGCGCAGCTACGTCGTCGCCCACCTGGACCGCCTGGTCATCAAGCCCACCTTCCCCACGCCCGGCGAGGACGTGGTGTTCCCGGCGGAGCTGGCGCGGGCGGAGCGCGAGGCCCTGCTGGCGCGGCTGGAGGCCACGCCGCATCGCTTCGTGGCCCAGGAGCGGGTGGCCCTGTCGACGGCGCCCACGGGTCAGGCGGAGGGGCCGGTGCCGCGCCACGTGGTCCTGCGCGTCTACGCGGTGGCCACCGACGACGGCTTCAGCGTCATGCCCGGCGGCCTGACGCGGGTCTCGACGGCGGCCGACAGCCTCGTGGTGTCGAGCCAGAAGGGGGGCGGCAGCAAGGACACCTGGGTGCTCGCCGACGCGCCCGCGCCCTACCGGAGCCTGATGGACCGGGTCCACCGGCCGGCCGACGTGGTGCGCGGCAGCTTCGCGCTGCCGAGCCGCGTCGCCGACAACCTGTTCTGGCTCGGTCGCACGAGCGAGCGCGCGGAGGCGATGCTGCGCCTGCTGCGCTGCGCCCTCCGGCGGCTGGCCGACGAGCCCCTGCGCCCGGCCGACGCTCCCCGGCCCGACGCCCTGGTGCTGCTCGACCGCCTGGGCGGCCTTCCCGCGCTCGAGGGAGGCGAGGAGGCCGGCCTCGAGGCGCGGGTCCTGGCCGCCTGCTTCGACCGGGAGCAGCCCGTCAGCCTCGCGGCGTCGGTGATCGAGCTGCACCGGATCGCCTGGCTCGTCCGCGACCGGATCTCCATGGATGCCTGGCGCGTGCTCTCGGGGCTCGACCGCGACTTCATCGAGCCCGAGCTGCACCCGGCCCTGCGGGTGAGCGGGGCGCTCGAACTCCTGGATCGGACCCTGATGGCGCTCTCCGCCTTCTCCGGCCTGGTGGGCGAGGGGATGACCCGGGGCCTGGGCTGGCGCTTCCTCGACATCGGCAAGCGCATCGAGCGGGGCATCCAGATGGTGGAGCTCCTCGGCGCGGGCCTGGCCGACGTGGACGAGGAGGACTCGCGCCGGCTGGAGAACCTGCTCGAGGTCGGGATGAGCCGCATGACCTACCGCTCCCGCTACCTGACTTCGCTGCAGCTCCCCCTGGTGGTGGACCTGCTCCTCGTCGACGAGGCCAATCCGCGCTCCGTGGCCCATCAGCTGGCCTGCCTCGAGGATCGCTTCGGGGTCCTGCCCCGCGGACCCCGGGAGGAGGTCGGGGCGCTGCTGGAGCGGATCCGGCAGACGCCCCTCGAGTCCCTCGTGGAGCGGGAGCCCGACACGGATCGGCGTCCCCGCCTCGACGCCCTGCTCGCCGCGCTCAGCGAGGGGCTGCCCGCGCTCTCCGAGCGACTCAACCACGTCTACCTCAGCCACGCGATCCCGCGCCGCGTGGGGATGGAGTCGGGGCCGTGAGCCGCTTCCGGGTCGTGCACGAGACAGTGTACGCGTACGCCGACACCGTCGTGACCTCGCACAACGAGGCGCGGCTGCTGCCCCGGAGCGCCGGTCGCCAGGTGCTCGAGCACCTGGATCTGACGATCGACCCGACGCCCGAGACGGTGAGCTGGCACCGGGACTACTTCCAGAACGAGGTCGTCTTCTTCGCGCTGCGGGAGCCCCACCAGCGGCTCGACATCCGCACCGAGTCCCGCGTCCGGATCGAGGCCGCGCCGCCGCCGGAGCCCGGCGCGTCGACGCCCTGGGAGGAGGTCGTGGCGCGGGTGCGCGCCGCCTCCGACGCGGCGGGTCTCGAGGCGCTGGAGTTCGTCTTCGACTCGCCCCTGGTGCCCTGCGACGACGCCCTGGCCGCCTTCGCGCGCCCCTCGTTCCCCGCCGGGCGAACCCTGGGCGATGGGCTGCTGGACTTCAGTCGGCGCATCCACGCGGAGTTCCACTACGACCCCGAGGCCACCACTCTGGCCACGCCCGTGCTCGAGGTGCTGCGGGAGCGCCACGGCGTGTGCCAGGACTACGCCCACGTGATGATCGGGGGCCTGCGCTCCCTCGGGATCCCGGCGCGCTACGTCAGCGGGTACCTGCAGACCCACAAGGAGCCCGCCGCGGGGGCCGCCGCCCGCGAGGACGCCGCGCCGAAGGACGACGCGCGCACCGACCTGGTGGGCTCGGACGCCTCCCATGCCTGGGTCGCGGCCTGGTGTCCGTCGTCGGGCTGGCTCGAGGTGGATCCCACGAACGATCTCGTGCCCGGGGAGCGCCACGTGCTCCTGGGCTGGGGCCGCGACTACGACGACGTGAGCCCGGTCAAGGGCGTCACCCTCGGCGGCGGCGCCCACACGGTCGAGGTGGGCGTCGACGTCCGCCCGCTCTAGGACAGCTCGGCCAGCACCGCCTTCTCGAGCTTCTCGAGGTCCGTCCGGAGGACGCGGCGCAGGGCCCGGGAGAGGGAGCGCGAGCGCGCGAGGTTCTCGCACAGCTTGGCCAGGCGCGGCTCGCCGTGGCGGCGGGCCAGGTGCTCCACCACGGCGTAGGCCTGCAGGTACGCCACCGCGGCCTGCTGGGCCCCGAGACCCGAGAAGCTGGGGCCCGAGAGGGCGGCCAGGGGGATCCACTGGCCCGCGGCGACCGCCCGGCGCAGGTAGGCATGCTCGCCGGGCGACGGGTAGCGGATGCCGACGGCGCGGCGCTCGAACCACTCGGCCAGCCCCTCGTTCAGCCAGCCCGGGAAGGTGCCCGGCGGCGCCATCCGATCCAGGGCGGCGTGGACGTACTCGTGGTGGAGCGTCCGCACCAGCCCGCCGTCGACCCGGGTCCCGGAGCGGATGTGGAGGGCGCCGTCGAAGAAGCCCGCGGCCCGGAAGCGGAACAGCGCGGCGAAGTCCCGGTCGAAGACGCCGGCGTCGTAGACCACGGCGCGCACCGGCGCGTGGGGCCGCACGCCGAGCACGGCGTCGACCCGATCGTGGGCGTCCTCGAGGATCGCCAGGACGTCGAGCTCGAACTGGCGGGAGCCCCGCGGACCGGAGGTGCGGTCCAGGTCGACGTCCTGGAAGAGGATGAAGTGGGCGGAGCGGCGTTGGGAGAAGCGGCCGTCGGCGCCGTCGTCCCGCGCCGACGCACCGGCCACGAGCAGGAGCAGCCCGCAGACCACAACGCCCGCCCTTCGCCACCGCCACGCCCTTCGCCACGACACCGCGACCCTCCCCTGGCGCGCTCGCCGCGCCCGCGCCTCCGCCAACGGACCCCGCCGCCCGGCGCCGGGTTCGCTCGCGCCCTCGGCAGCTAGGCTCGCCGCACTGGAGGATTCCATGCTTCTCTACGACTTTCCCCCCGCCCCGAATCCGACCAAGCTGCGGATCTACCTCGGCGAGAAGGGCCTCGAGGTCCCGCGCAGGTTGATCAACCTCGTGAAGGGCGAGCAGAACACCCCTGCGTTCCTGGCCCTGAACCCCCTCGGTGCGGTGCCCGTGCTGCAGCTCGACGACGGGAGCTGCCTGTGCGAATCCCTGGCGATCATCGAGTACCTGGAGGAGCTGCACCCCGAGCCGCCGCTGATCGGTCGCGATCCCCTGGAGCGCGCGCGGGTCCGCGAGCTCGAGCGGACCCTCGACATCGGGGTGCTGATGCGGGTGGCCCGGATCGTCCACAACACCCGCTCGCCCCTCGGCACCGCCGGGATTCCCGCCGTGGCGGAGCGGGATCGGGCCCGGCTCCCCCGGATCCTCGAGCTCGTCGACGCGCGGATCGGCGACCGGGCGTTCGTAGTGGGCGACGCGCCCACGATCGCCGACTGCACCCTGTTTGCCGGTCTCCGCTTCGCCGAGCTCGGCGGCGTGGAGATCGATCCGCGCTTCGAGAACCTGCACCGCTGGTACGCGGGCTTCCAGAAGCGCCCGTCGGCGCTCTAGCCGCCCTGGGGTCGATCCCCCTCATTCCGGGCCCCCGTTCGGCCGATGGACCCGGGGTGAACGACCACCCCCTCGCGCAGGTCTTCGCCGCGCGCATCGCCGCGGTCTTCCTGTTCCTCTCGGGACCCCTCGTCGTGGCGCTGGCGTTCCTGCGCAACGAGCCGGAAGCCGATCGGCAGCTCCTCTACGCCATCGGCGCGACGACCTCCCTGCTGGGGGTCGTCTGCTGGTTCCTGCCCTGGGGCCGTTGGCCCAAGAACGCGCTGTGGTCGATCGTGCTCGCGGCCCTGGCGGTCAAGACGGCCGGCAACATCGGGACCGGTGGGGATCCGTACACCTACTCGATCCACTACATCGTGCTCTACATGTGGATCGGCGCCGCGATGTCCCGGCGCGTTCTGCTGCTGAGCCTGCCCTTGGCGGCCGTCTCCTACGCCCTCCCGGTGCCGCTCCTGGGGCTTCCCCTCTCGGCGCTGAAGTCGGCCATCCTGGCACTCCCGGCCAGCCTCTTCGCGGGCTGGGTCGCGAACCTGCTGGTCACGCGCGCGGCCCAGGCCGAGCGCGAGAGCACCGCCCGGGCCGAGCGGATGGCCTCCCTGGTGGAGGTCACCTTCGCACTGGTCGCCTGCCACAAGGAGCAGGAGCTGGCACATCTCGCCGCCCTCGCCGCCAGCGACCTCTACGGGAGCCCGCGCTGCCGGCTGCTGCTCCTCGACGCCCAGGGTCGGCTCTCCCAGGCGGCCCATCTGAGCTGGCCCGAGTCGGCGGGGGCGTTCGACGAGCGCACCGGGGACCTGCTGGTGGAGGCGGTTCGCGCCCCCCGGCGGGACCTGCGCGATCCCACCTGGCTCGCGTCGCTCGCCGCCGCGGCGGGACAGCGGGCGATCGAGGCGATCCCTCTCCGCGGCACCCACGAGGGCCTCGGCGTGCTGGTCCTCGGCTTCGACGCCCCGTCGCCCGCCCCCGACCGCTTCACGGTGTACGCCGGGCGCATGCTCGCCACCCAGGCCGCCCTCGGCTTCGAGCGGATCTGGCTGGAGGAGACCCTGCGGCGCGAGTCCCTGAGCGATCCCCTCACGCGGCTCGGCAACCGACGCAAGGCCATGACCGCCCTCGAGGGCCTGGAGCCCGATGGCGGCGTGGCGCTGATCGACCTCGACCACTTCAAGCGGGTGAACGACACCTACGGCCACGCCGCCGGAGACCGTGTGCTCCGCTCCCTGGCGGACTTCCTGTGCACCTCGCTGCGGCCGCCGGACGAGGTCTTCCGGCTCGGCGGCGAGGAGTTCCTCGTCCTGCTCCCCGGCGTGGGCGAGGCCGCGGGCGACGTCATGCGCCGGGTCCAGGAGCGTTGGCGGGCCCAGGGTCGGGTGACCACGTTCAGCGCCGGCGTGGCCCTGCACCGGCCCGGCGAGTCTCCGGACGAGATCCTCGCCCGGGCCGACGCGGCGCTCTACACCGCCAAGCGCGCCGGCCGCGACCGCGTGGTCCTCGACGGAGAGCGGGCGACCGCGGCGAGCTAGCCCGGTCGCGGCGCATCGGGGTGGCCGGACCGCGGCGCGTCCGCCTCGCAGCCCGCGCGCTCCGGGAAGGGGACGGCCCAGGGCTCGCCCGCCACCCGAGCGCCGTTCGCCACGAAGGCGATCCCGTGATACCAGCCGACGAGCACCAGCAGCTCCAGGAGCGTCTCGGGGCCGTAGTGCCCAGCGAGGGCCGTCCACAGCGGGTTGGAGACCCGGGCGCTGTCGTGGAGCTCGTCCACGAGCCGGATCAGCAGCGCCTCCCGGCCGCTCCACGCCTCCGGGCCCGCCGCCACCGTGGCGGTCAGGGCCTCGCGCCCGAGGCCGGCCTTCGGACCGAACGAGGCCGCGTGCACACCCCACTCGTAGGCGCAGTCGCAGCGGGCGCAGACCCGGTGGATGACGATCTCGCGCTCGCGCAGGGAGAGCGAGAGGCGTCGGCTCAGGAGAAGCCGCCCCAGCTCCCGCATGGCCCGGGCGAGGGGCAGATTCCGGCCCAGCGTGCGGAAGAGGGCGAGGGGTTCGATCGGGGCGCCGGGCGGCATCCAGCGGGCGAGCTCCTCGGCGAGCTCGGGCGGGTGGGGCGGCTCGGCCGGGTCGATCCGGGGGGTGGTCATGGGGCTCCTCCAGGGGTGGGTCCGTTTGCTACGGTTTCTATAGCAGGCAGGGTCCGGCAGCGCTACGAAATTCGTAGCGCCCGGCGATCCGACTGGTATCCGGCCGTCATCGGCCGGTCGTGGGGGGACAGGGCGAAATGGCGGAGGAGCGGGTGCGGCCCGGGCGGCCGGTGCGCGGGTCGCGGACCGGCCGACCGATCATGGCCGCCCTCGATCTGCTGGGTCGGCGCTGGTGCCTGCGGGTGCTCTGGGAGCTGCGCGAGGGACCGCTGACCTTCCGGGAGCTGCGCCGACGCTGCGACGACGCCTCGCCCTCGGTCCTGAACACCCGCCTGGGGGAGCTGCGCGAGGCCGGTGTCGTCTCCCATGCCGAGTCGGCCGGCTACGCCCTGACCGACGAGGGCTGGCGGCTGCTGGAGGTGCTGGCTCCCCTGGACCTCTGGGCGCGTCGCTGGGCGCGCCGGATCTCCCGTACCCTCCCGGAATGACGCCCCTGACCCCGGCAATGACGCCCCTGACCCGCCAGGCCGTGATCGCCTGGCTCGACGACTTCGCCCTCGCCACCCGGCGCTGGCAGGCACGCGGAGACGACGGCTCGCTGGCCTGCCCGGTCGCCCGGATCTCTCACCAGTGGACAGAGTTCTTCGCGCTGCCCGTGGCCGTGGATGCCCTGCGCCGGCGTTCCGGGGCCGAGC
Organism: uncultured Spirochaetales bacterium; assembly: GCA_964442285.1. Lineage (GTDB taxonomy): Bacteria > Myxococcota_A > UBA9160 > UBA9160 > JAFDET01 > CAYTZH01. The sequence goes on from CAYTZH010000005.1 coordinate 126,166, forward strand.
GCCGTGCGCTGGTGCTGGGTCTCGTCGACTTCCTGGGGGCGGTGCAGCGCCCGGACGGGACCTTCGACGCGGGCTTCTGCGGCGACCTGTGCCAGCCGTGCAACGCCGCCTTCGCCCTGCGCCCCCTGGCGACGGCCCTGGCGGACTGGCCCGCCGACCTGGACGGAGCGCGTCGGCAGCGCCTGGCCGAGGTCCTGGCCCGGGCGGCCGCCGCCAGCGCCGACGGGGGCATGAATACGGCCAACCACCGTTGGGTGGCCGCCGGAGGGCTGGCCCACGCCGCCCGGGTGCTGGGACGGGAAGACCTGGGCCTCGCGGCAGATGCCTGGACCCGGGCCGAGATCGACATCGACGCCGACGGAGCGTACTCCGAAGGCTCGCCCAAGTACGCCCTGGTGAGCAACGACGCCTTCCTCGACCTCGAGGCCCTGCGCGGTCGCAGCGACCTGGGCGCGCTCGCGCGCCGCAGCCTCGGCTACCTGCGGGCGGTGGCCCTGCCCGACGGCGAGTTCGCCGCCGTGGGGAGCGTCCGCTACGACACCGACGGCTCGACCGATGGCTACGCCCGGGCGGCCTGGGTGTTCGCCCGGCTCGGCGAGCACGCGCTGGCGCGCCGCGGCCTCGCGAAGCTGTGGGGCGCCCGCTCGGCCCCGGGCCTGGTGGCGCCCCACGTCTACCCGCCCCTGGGCGCCCCGCCCAAGGCAAAGCTCTATCCCTCCGTGGTGTCGGCGATCAGCGCCGACTGCCTGCTCCGCTGGTCTCGCGTGGCGGAGGACCCCGGGACCTCCGAGCCGCAGCCCGTGGCCGAGCGTCGCGACTACCTGCCGGGAAGCGGCCTCTTCGTCTACACCGCGGGTCGCTTCGCGCTGGCTGCCGGGCCGGGCCCGAACCTCTTCGAGATCCAGTGGGGCGAGACGGTGCTCGAGGGAGCCCGGCTGCTGGTGCAGGCCACCGGCTGGAACGCGCTCTACACCGTGACGCAGCGGCCGACGGAGCGGGGCGTGGCGCTGGATCTCTCTTCCGCTCCCGGCAGCGACGAGATCCGCCTGCCCCAGTTCCTGCGCGAGGAGCCCGGCGTGCGCCGCCCCGGCTGGCCGGTCTCCCCGGCCCGGGCACGGCTCGCGCTCTCGGCAGGCCCCGGGGCCGCCGCCGCGCTCGAGGTCGAGATGGACGGGGTGCCCGGCTCCCACGGCCTCCTCGAGCTGGCGGCCCGGCCGGACCAGGCCCTCTTCGACGTCGACGGCGTCCGGCAGACCGCCCCGTACGCCGCGCCGCCGACCGGACACCTGACCCTCGCGGGACCGGGTCCCGAGCGGCTGCACGTCGCGCACGCAGGGGGCTCGGGACACGCGCTCCAGGTGGCGCCCTACGGCTACGGCGTCGGCGACGACCTGTGGACGCCGAGCTTCTCGCCACTCCCGATCCGGATCGGGCTGCGCCTGCCCGCCCACCTCCGCCTGCAGCTCCGGGCCGACTGAGGGCCGCCTCGTGGGACGGCCGGGGAGGGTCGGACCGCACCCCGCTGCGCCCGGGACCGCACCCGGTAGAATGCCCGGACCCGTTGGGGAGGCGACCCGTGAGAGCGACTCGAGCCGGACTGCTCGCGCTCCTGATGAGTCTGACCCTGCCCGTCGCGGCCCTGGCCTCGGCGTTCGATGAGGGTCTGGCCGCCTACGAACGCGGAGACTACGCGGCCGCCCTGTCCCTGTGGCTTCCCCTGGCGGAGAAGGGGGATGCCCACGCCCAGGCCAACGTGGCGCTGCTCTACCTGCGCGGCGACGGCGTGGCCCAGGATCGCGAGGCGGCGGCCCGCTGGTACCGGCGCGCGGCCGAGCGGGGCAACACCGTCGCCCAGGACAACCTCGGCGTGATGTACCACCGCGGCCACGGCGTGGACCAGGACGACGCGAAGGCCGCGTACTGGATCGGCCGGGCGGCGCGGGCCGGGGATCCCGCCGCCCAGCTCCACCTGGGCCAGCTCTACGCCGAGGGGCTCGGGGTGGCGCAGGACGACGCGGAGGCCGCGAACTGGTGGAAGGAGGCCGCCGAGCAGGGCGAGTCGGTGGCCCAGGCCAACCTGGGCTTCCTCCACCGGGCGGGACGCGGCGTTCCGCAGGACGATGTCGAGGCGTACATCTGGCTGCACCTGGCTGCGGAGCAGGGTGTCGAGCGGGCGGCCGCCGAGCGGGACCGGCTCGTCGGCGAGCTGACGCCGGAGCAGCGCGCCCGGGCCGACCTCCGGGCCGATCAGCGGGCTCGCCTGGTGCGCCGGCCCCCCGAGGCCCGGGTCTCCCCGAGCGACCTGCAGGTTGCGTCGAAGCTGCCCACCCTGGGGCCCGTGCCCCCCACCCCCGAGCCCGCGCCGCCCCCGGTGGCCGCGGCACCGGCACCCCCGCCTGCGCCGCGGCCCGCCGGCCCGACTCGCGTCCAGCTGGCCTCGCTGCGCTCGGCGAGCGACGCCCGCCACGAGTGGGCGCGGCTCCAGCGGGCCTACGCCGACCTGCTCGGGGGCCGCGAGCTGCACCTGCAGCAGGTCGTTCTGGCGGACAGCACCTACTATCGGGTGCAGACCGGCGGGTTCCCCGACGCCGCTGACGCCGGCGCCTTCTGCGCGAGCCTGCGGGCTCGCGGCCAAGCCTGTCTGATCGTGACACCTCGCTGAGTCCCGGGACGACCTCGGTTGGGAAGCTCTCGGGTTCCGCCGATGAGTCCCGGGTGGGAACCCGCGAAGGTCGCTCCGTGAGCGCGTCACTGCTCCACGACTCCGTGGCGCCCGGGGACACCCGCCGGCGGCTGCTGCTGCTCTCCTATCACTTCCCGCCCGGCGGGCTCGCCGGGGCCCTGCGCTGGCAGAAGCTCGCCCGCTTTGCGGCGGAGCGCGGCTGGGGCCTCGACGTGGTGGCGGCCCACCCGAGCGAGCTGCCGGTGGTGGATCCGGCGCGGCTCGAGGCGCTGCCCGGGGGCGTCCGCGTCTACGGGGTCCGTCGTCCGCCGCTGCTCCGAGAGCATCCGGAGCGCTGGCTGATCGCCCTGGCGCGTCGGGTGCGCCGGGGCGGCTCGCTCGCGGTCGGCGATGCCGGGACGGCGGAGGGCGAGGACCCCGCCACCACCGCGGCGCTCTCGCGGGCCTCCCTGCGCGACCAGCTCACCCCGACGGGTCTCGTCCGGGCCTGGAGCGCCTCCCTGGAGTACGCCCGGGAGAAGCGCTGGGCGCGCGAGGCGGCGCGGGTCGGTCGCGGGCTGCTCGCCTCGGGCCGACACCGTCTGGTGGTCTCCTGCGGGCCGCCCCACATGGCCCACGAAGGCGCGCGCGGGCTCGCCGCGGCGGCGGGGCTGCCGCTGGTCGTCGACCTGCGCGACCCGTGGAGCCTCGTGGAGCGCCTGCCGGTGGAGGTGGCGAGCCCGGTCTGGCTCTGGCTCGCGCGACGCTACGAGCGTCGCGTGGTGGAGGCGGCCGCCCTCGTCGTGCTGAACACCCCCCGCGCGCTGCAGGCGATGCAGCGCGCGCACCCGACCCACGCGGAGCGGATGCTCGCGGTGCTCAACGGCTGGGACGACGACACCTTGCCTGCGTGCCCCGCCCCCGCCGACGGTTGCTTCCGGATCGCCTATCTCGGCACGGTGTATCTCGACCGCGACCCGCGCCCGTTCCTGCGGGCCGCCGGTCGCCTGGTACGGGAGCTCGGGCTCGAGCCCCGGGCGCTCGACATCGCCTTCATGGGCGACGCGACCCACTTCGGCACGATCCGGACCGAGGAGCTCGCCGCCGCCGAGGGTCTCGCGGCGCACTTCCGCGTGCTCCCGGCCCGTCCCCACGACGAGGCCATGCGCTTCCTGGCCGGGGCGCAGATGCTGCTGTCCCTTCCCCAGGACAGCCACATGGCCGTGCCGTCCAAGGTCTACGAGTACCTGCGCTTCCCCGCCTGGCTCCTCGCCTTGTGCGACGCCGAGAGCGCGTCGGCCCAGGTCCTGGCCGGCACCGGGGCCGACGTGGTTCCGCCCGCCGACGAGGAGGCCATCTACGGGGTCCTGCGCGAGCGCTTCCTCGCCCATCGCCGCGGCGAGGCGCCACCCCCCCTGACCCGCGACCCGCGCTTCTCCCGCCGCGCCCAGGCCCAGACGCTCTTCGACGCCATCGAGCGGGTCGTCGCCGGCTGACGGCCGGACGACACTGGGTTCCGCTCGGGGGGGCCGGTAGGCTCTCGCGGTGCCCCGTTGGCTGATCGGTTCTGCGGTCGCGTTGGCCGCCCTCGCCCTGCTGCTCTGGTTCACGGTGCTCACGCCGGAGCGGGTCCCGGTGCGGGCGGTGTCCGTGGAGCCGGGACGGGTGGAGGCCACCCTCTCCAACACCAAGGCGGGCACGGTCAAGGCGCGTCGACGCGCCAAGATGTCGCCCGAGATCGGGGGCACCGTCGTCGAGGTCCCGTCCGCCGAGGGCGACCGGGTCGAGGCGGGTGCCGTGCTCGTCCGCCTGAACGACGTCACCCAGCGCGCCCAGGTGGAGCTGGCCCGCCAGAGCCTGGCCGCCGTCCGGGCCCAGCTCCTCGAGGCCTGCCTCGGCCGCGACCGCGCCAAGCGCGAGCTCGACCGCAAGCGCAAGCTGGCCGAGCGCCGGGTGCTCTCCGAGGACGTCCTGGACCAGCTCGAGACTGCCTACCAGGTGGGCGAGGCGTCGTGCAGCGCCATGATCGCCCAGGCGGCCAAGGCGGAGGCCCAGGTGCTGGTGGCCGAGGCCGAGGCCGAGAAGATGGTGCTGCGCGCCCCGTTCGCCGGCGTGGTGGCGGAGCTCGACGTCCAGCCCGGGGAGTGGGTCACGCCCTCGCCCCCGCTGCTGGCGGCGCCCGCGGTCGTGGACCTCATCGACCCGAGCTCCCTGTACGTGAGCGCGCCCATGGACGAGGTCGACTCGTCCGCGATCCGCGCCGGCCAGCCCGTGCGGGTCACCGTGGACTCCCATCCCGGTGAGGTCTTCCCGGGACGGGTCGTGCGCGTGGCGCCCTACGTCCTGGACGTGGAGGCCCAGAACCGCACCGTCGAGATCGAGGTGGAGCTCGACGACCGGGAGCTCGCCGCCCGGCTCCTGCCGGGCACCTCGGCCGACGTGGAGGTGATCCAGGAGCAGCGCGAGGGCGTGCTGCGGATCCCGGCGCCCGCCCTGCTGGCGGGCGACCGGGTGCTGGTGGCCCAGAACGGCCGGCTGGTGGAGCAGGCGGTGGAGGTCGGGCTCAAGAACTGGGACTACGCCGAGGTGCGCGGCGGCCTCGAGGCCGGCGCGCTGGTGGTGATCTCGCTGGAGCGCGCGGAGGTGAAGGCGGGCGCCCGGGTGGAGGTCGAGGAGACCCCCTACCAGCCGTGATCGAGCTCGAGCGGGTATCGAAGATCTACGAGATGGGCGGCGAGTCGCTCCACGCCCTCGACGCGGTCTCCGAGACCATCGACGACGGCGAGTACGTGGCGGTGATGGGGCCCTCGGGCTCGGGCAAGTCCACCCTGCTCAACGTGATCGGCTGCCTCGACCGCCTGTCCTCGGGCACCTACCGCCTCGACGGTCAGGACGTGAGCGACCTCTCCGAGGCGCGCCTCTCGCGCATCCGCGGTCACAAGATCGGCTTCGTGTTCCAGACCTTCCACCTGGTGCCCCGGCTCACGGCGGGGGAGAACGTGGCCTTCCCCATGGTCTTCGCCGGCATCCCGCGGCCCGAGCGACGCGAACGGGTGGCGGCCTCGCTGGCGGCCGTGGGCCTGGCCGACCGCGTCGACCACCGCCCGGCCGAGCTCTCGGGTGGGGAGCGCCAGCGCGTCGCCATCGCCCGAGCCACCGTGATGCAGCCCTCGGTGCTGCTGGCGGACGAGCCCACCGGCAACCTCGACAGCGCCGCCGGCCGCCAGGTGCTGACCCTGCTCGAGGACATGAACGCCGGGGGCATCACGCTGCTGGTGGTCACCCACGACCCGGCCGTGGCCGCCCGCGCCGAGCGCCTGATCGTCATGCGCGACGGCCAGATCGTCGAGCGGCGACGGCGCGGGGAGCCGAATCCCCTGGCCGGGCCCGGGGACCCTGCCGGGCCGCCGCCGTGAGCCTCGGCAGCCTGGCCGAGCTGGTCCTGCCGGCGCTGCTGCGTCACCGCATGCGGACCGGCTTCAGCCTGGTGGGGGTGGCCATCGGCGTCGCGGCGGTGGTGGCCCTGACCGCCCTGGGCGAGGGCGCCCGCCGCTACGTGGTCGGCCAGTTCGCCGCCCTGGGCAGCAACCTGCTGGTGATCCTGCCCGGCAAGACGGAGACGACCGGCGCGATGCCCGCGATGGGCGGCGTCCCCAACGACCTCACCCTCGACGACGCCCGCGCGCTGCTGCGCCTGCCCGAGGTGCGCCTGGTGGCGCCCATCGCGATCGGCAACGAGACGGTCTCCTACGGGGGGCGCAGCCGGCAGGTGACGATCATCGGGGCGACCCACGAGTTCCTCGAGGCGCGGGAGCTCGCGGTCGCCCAGGGCCAGTTCCTGCCCCCGGGCGAGATGGAGCGGGGCGCCCCGCGCCTGGTGATCGGCGCCAAGCTCGCCGACGAGCTCTTCCCGGGCGAGCGCCCCATCGGGCGCATCGCGCGGGTGGGCGAGTGGCGCATGCGCGTGGTGGGCGTGCTGTCGCGTCGCGGGACGCAGATCGGGGTCAACATGGACGACGTGGCGGTCCTGCCCGTGGCCACCGGGATGCGCATGTTCAACCGCACCTCGCTCTTCCGGATCCTGGTGCGCACCCACGCCCACCGCGAGCTCGACCGGGTCTGCGACCGCGCGGTGGCGCTGCTCGCCGAGCGCCACGACGAGGAGGACGTCACCTGCATCACCCAGGACTCGGTGGTGGCGGGCCTCACCTCCATCCTCACGGCGCTGACCCTGGCGCTCGGTGGGATCGCCGCCATTTCCCTGGCGGTCGCCGGGATCGGCATCATGAACCTGATGCTGGTCTCGGTCTCCGAGCGCACGGCGGAGGTGGGCCTGGTGAAGGCGCTGGGCGCCGCCGACCGCCAGGTCATGGCGGTGTTCCTGGCGGAGGCGGTGGCCATCGCGCTCTCGGGGGGGCTGCTCGGCCTGGCCCTGGGCTGGGGCGCCATCCGCGTGCTGGTGGCCTTCTACCCGTCGTTCCCCGCGACGCCGCCGCCCTGGGCGCTGGCCGCGGCGCTCGGCCTCTCGGTGCTGGTGGGGGCGCTGTTCGGGGTGCTGCCCGCGCGCCGGGCCGCGCGCCTCGATCCGGTCGTGGCGCTGGCGGGGCGCTAGCCGTGGAAGCGGGAGAGCTGCTGCTCCTGGTGCTGCAGTCCCTGCGCAGCCACCGCCTGCGCACCTTCCTCTCGATGCTGGGGATCGCCATCGGCATCGCGGCGGTGATCCTGCTGACCTCCATCGGCGAGGGCACCCGCCGCTACATGATCGGCCAGTTCACCCAGTTCGGGACCAACATCCTCGGCGTCAATCCGGGCAAGACGGAGACGGTCGGGATCCCGGGCGCGTTCGGCGGCAGCACCCGCAAGCTCACCATCGACGACGCCGAGGCCATCGAGCGCCTGCCCCTGGTGGACAAGGTGGTCCCGGTGGCCATGGGCCAGGCGCGGGTGGAGGGCAACGGGCGCGGTCGCAGCGTCTTCGTCTACGGCGTGAACAGCGACGTCCCCGACGTCTGGAAGTTCCAGGTGCGCCAGGGCCGCTTCCTGCCCCCGGGCGACCCGCGCAAGGGCGCCAGCGTCGCCGTGCTGGGCCCGAAGCTCAAGCGGGAGCTCTTCGGCGAGGAGAACGCCCTCGGCGCCTTCGTGCGCATCGCCGGCACGCGGCTGCGGGTGATCGGCGTGATGGCGCCCAAGGGACAGCTCCTCGGCATCGACATCGACGACTCCGCCTACGTCCCGGTGGCGACCGCCATGCGCATGTTCAACCTCGACGAGCTGATGGAGATCGACGTGCTCTTCTCCCACGAGGGCATGACCGTCGGCGTCGAGGAGGCGGTGAGGCGGCTGCTCGTGAGCCGCCACGGCGGTGAGGAGGACTTCACCATCACCACCCAGACGGCCATGCTCGACGTCTTCGACAACGTGCTGAACGTGGTGACCCTCGCCGTCGGGGGCATCGGCGCCATCTCGCTGCTGGTGGGCGCCATCGGCGTCCTGACCGTGATGTGGATCAGCGTGAGCGAGCGCACCCGGGAGATCGGCCTCATGCGCGCGATCGGCGCCACCCGCAGCCAGGTGCAGCGGGTGTTCCTGCTCGAGGCCGTGATCCTCACCCTGCTGGGCGGCGCGGCGGGGGTCGTCCTCGGTCTGGGCGTGGCCCAGGCGATCCGCCTGGGTGTCCCCGATCTCCCGGTCTACACCCCGCTCGGCTACGTGCTGGCGGCCCTGGTGGTGAGCGCCGCCACGGGCCTGCTCTCCGGCCTCGTCCCGGCCCGCCGCGCTGCGTCCCTCGATCCGGTCGACGCCCTGCGCGGGGAGTGAAGCGGCTCTTCGGCGCGCCGCTTCGCTAGCCTGCACCGGACAAGCAAGGACGGCCTGGCCGGCGTCCGCAATTACGCGACCTGCGCCTGACGAGATGGAGCGGAGCCTATGAGTCTCGAGACGTTGGCCAACCTGGCGGAGCTGATCGGTGCGGCGACCGTGGTGGGCGGCATCCTCTTCGCGATGATCCAGCTGCGGGAGTTCAGGCAGCAGCGCAACCAGTCCGCCGCCGTCGAGCTGATGCGCGCCATCCAGGATCGCGGCTTCGTGGCGGCGACGACCCGGCTGAGCCACGTGCCGGACGGTGTCGCCTGGGGCGAGCTGCGCTCCCACGACGGCGTCGAGGAGGCGGCCCTCGCCGTGGGCGCCACCTACGAGATGGTCGGGGTCATGACCCAGCGCCGCATCATCCCGTTCTCCGTGGTCCAGGACATGATGGGTGGCCTGTCGCTGCGTCACTGGCGAAAGCTCGCTCGCTGGGTGGAGGACGTGCGCGCCCAGGAGGACATGCCCGAGTTCATGGAGTGGTGGCAGTGGCTCGCCGAGCGGCTCGAGCAGCACGGCACCCAGCGCGGGGGTGACGCCGCCCACCGCCGCTTTCGCAGCTGGAGGCCGACCCGCTAGGGACCGGCGCCTACCAGCCCTGCGAGCCGGGCTCGCCCTTGAAGGGCCCGACCAGCTCGGGGGTGACCCAGCCGCCGTAGAAGCCGCCCGGCTGGGGCGTCACGGGCTCGCCCCCGACGCTGCACTGCACCCGGGCCGGGTAGAACGACAGGTAGCCGGCCAGCGGTGCGAACTCCTCGAAGGGGTCGGGATACGACCACGCCACCGCCTCGAGCCGCTGCCCCGGCAGCAGGATCGTCCAGTAGCGGGCCTCGCCCTTCCACTCGCAGAGCGACGACCCCGGCGCGGGCTCGAGCAGCTCGGTCGCCACGTCGTCGGGCGGCAGGTAGAAGGTAGGCGGGCTGGCGGTCTCGCAGACGCGGAAGGCGCCGGTGGTGTCGGCCAGGCCGATGTCTCCCGTGCGCACGATCACCCGCCGCGGCACCGGCTCGAGCCGCGGCGGCCGCGGGTAGTCCCAGACCGACTCCTGTCCCGCCCTCGGCGTCTCGGCGAAGGGCGGCCGCTCGACGCCCGTCCAGCGCCACTGGTCGCGCCCCGTCCGCGCCCACGCCGGCGTCTTCGCCATGGCTAGAGGACGACCTCGGGTGCGAGCAGGGCCGGCAGCAGCCAGACCGCCGCCACGCCGACCAGTACCAGCGCCGCACCGGCAGCCAGCCAGGCCCGGCGTGCCTCCGCGCCCCGGTGCGGGCCGAGGCAGAGCGCCACGGCCGCCACCGTCACGGCGGCCGCCGCCAGCTCGAGGCCCAGGAAGAGGAATCCATAGGGACCGACGTCGCCGCCGATGCCCAGCGAGAGGAGGCCGAGCGCCAGGGCGACGTTCGCGAACGCGGCCGTCGAGAACACCACGGCGGCGCGCTCGATCCCCGTGGCTTCGGGTTGGCTCGAACCGGTCATGCACCCGAGCGTAGCTGCGCCTCAGACCCGGGCGATCCAGCGCAGGTCGGAGTCGAGCCGGCCCTCCTCCAGCAGCCGGGCGATGTGCTTGATGCGCAGGTAGCGGTCGCCCTCGAGGTCTCCCTGCACGAGCCCCACCCGGCGGTAGGCGTCGAGCAGCTGCTGCACGCCCCGCGGCACGTTCCAGGCGGGCGACCAGCCCGGCAGCTCGCGGGCGATGCGCCCGAAGTCCGCCCGGTAGCAGCGCGGGTCCGGGCCGGCGCCCTCCTCGTAGCTGAGGCGGCTGCCGGGGACGGCGCCGTGCACGATCTCCGCGACCTCGCGGATGCGGTAGTTCTCCTCGTCGCGGCCCACGTTGAAGGCCCGGTCGTGGATGGCCTCGCGCGGGGCCCGCAGCACGCAGCGGTAGGCGTGACAGACGTCCTCCACGTGGACGAGCGGCCGCCAGGGCGTGCCGTCGCTCTTCAGATGCACGCGCCCCGTGGTGAAGGCCCAGCCCACCAGGTTGTTCACCACGAGGTCGCCCCGCAGCCGCGGCGACACGCCATACACCGTGGCATTTCGCATGAAGGTGGGGCTGAAGCCGTCGTCGGCGAGCGGGCTCACGTCCGCCTCCACGCGCACCTTGGACTCGGCGTAGGGCGTGACGGGACGGAAGGCGGCCGTCTCGTCGAGGATGTCCTCGGGGCTGGCGGCGCCGTAGACGCTGCACGACGACGAGTAGACGTAGCGCTCCACGCCGGCCGCCCGGGCGAGCTCCGCCAGCCGGACGGAGGCCCGGTGGTTGATGGCGTAGGTGCATTCGGGGTTCAGGTTGCCGAGGGGATCGTTCGAGATGGCGGCCAGGTGCACCACGGCCTCGAAGCCGTCCAGGTCGGCCCGGGACACGTCGCGGATGTCGCGACGCAGGCAGTCCAGGGGCGAGCGCCACTCGCCGAAGCTGCAGGTCTCGAAGAGACCCGAATCGAGGCCGACCACCTCGTGGCCGTCCTCCAGCAGGGCGGCGCCCATCACCGCGCCGATGTAGCCGTCGTGACCCGTCAGCAGCACGCGCATGGCTCAGTCCATCTCCTCGATGAGTCCGTGTTCCCGGAGCAGCACCGCGGCGCGGTCCACCAGGGTGGAGGACAGACCCGCGCGCCGGGCCACGTCCTCCAGGCGGTGCTGGCCGTCGCCGCAGGTCAGGATCCAGAGCATGGCCACCTGCACCTCGCCGGGGCTCGAGACCCCGCCCAGGGCGCCGTAGATGCCGCGCCGACCGAGCTGGGGCTCGCCTTCGGGGGCCAGGCTCCGGTAGCGGCGTCCGCCGTCGAAGGCTGCGAGGATGGCCCGGCACGCCTCGAACGCGGCCTGGAGCTGGCCGGCGGACACGAAGTCGGGGTCGTCGGCCGACGTGTGGTACTCGGGGAACTCGCCGTGGCGGCCGCGCATGAGCGAGCCCACCGGCATCCGGAACCCCGGCGCGTTGAACTGCCGCTCGTCGTAGCCGTAGGGATGGAAGTCGATCGCCCCGAAGGGCTCGCCGCGCTCGGCGAGCACCCGCTCGGCGACGCGGTCGATCTCCGCCACGCCCGAGAAGGTGCGCTTGTAGGTGAGCGGCGCGGCGTCGCCGAGACAGACGAGACTGAGGCCCCCGGCGACCCGGGCCGCGGCCTCGCGGTTGCGCGCGAGCCAGGTCAGCGAGCCGATCGTGCCGGGGATGAACAGGAAGCGCACGCCCCGGCGGCGGCGTGCGTCCGCCAGCGCCCGCGCCAGCTCGACGGCCACCGCCACCCCCGAGAGGTTGTCGTTGCACAGCGAGGGATGGCACACGTGGGCGGAGATGAGGATCTCCTCGGGCGCCTCGCCGGGCAGGAAGAGCTCGCCGTAGGTCAGGTGGCCGGGCGCGAGGCGGGTGTCGACGCATACCTCGTACTCGCCTTCGGGCAGCGCGTCGAGCTGCCGTTGGGTGAGGCAGAAGCCCCAGGCGTCGGCGTAGTAGCTGGTGCGGTAGGGGATCCAGTCCGGGTGGTCGGGGAGCGTGTGGAGGTGCGGTCGCAGCGCTCCCAGGGAGAGGCGGGTGCGGACCGGCCGGCTGTAGCTCACCAGGTGCAGGCTGTGGTCGCGGAAGTCGACCACGCGCTTGCCCTGGGCGTCGGCGATCCAGGCCTCGCGCACGTTCCACTCGTCGGGGACGACCCAGTCGAGCACCGGGGTGCCGCTCGGCACCTCGACGAGCTCCAGGGGCACCTCCCGGGCGAGACGCCGCAGGGTCGTGCGCACGCCCTCGCCCGTGATGCTCCGGCACACGGGATAGAGCTCGCGGACGAGCCCGAGCATCCGCTGGCCGACGGCGCAGAGGGGCCGCTCCCCGACCTCACCCATCCAGGTCCTCCCGGCGGAAGCACCCGAGGGCGCGATCGGCCTCGGAGATCACCGCGGGCGCGGCGGGCCAGGCGATGCCGATGGCCGGGTCGTCCCAGCGGAACCCCCGGGCGCGCGCGGGCGCGTAGGAGGCGCTCATCTGGTAGAAGACCTCGGTCTCGTCGCGCAGGGTGAGGAAGCCGTGGGCGAAGCCTTCCGGCACGTACAGGGCGCCGCGGTCCTCGGCGCTGAGCTCCCGGGCGGTCCAGCGCCGGAAGGTCGGCGAGTCCGGTCGCAGGTCGACGATCGCGTCCCAGATGGCGCCGGCGGTGCAGCGCACGAGCTTGGCCTCGGCGCTCGGCGCAAGCTGGTAGTGCATGCCCCGCAACGTCCCGGCCCGGGCGTTCCAGGAGACGTTGCACTGGGCCACGACGGGCGACAGGCCGCGCGCCGCGAACTCGTCCCGGCAGAAGGAGCGCGCGAAGAAGCCGCGCTCGTCGCGGTGCGGCTCCAGGTCCACCTGCCACGCGCCGGGCAGCTCCGTCTCGACGAACTTCACGGCGCGAGGAGCAGCTTGCGCCCGAAGAAGGCCTCGGCGAAGCGCCCGGGTGCGTTGCACTCCACCCCGCGCAGACGTGGCAGGGCGCGCAGGGTGTCGGCGTCGAACCAGGGGCGGGCGCTCTGGGAGGCGAAGACCTCGAGCACGGTCTTGACCTTCCGCTCCAGCAGCTCGGGGGAGAGGGCCACGTAGGTGTCGGGCCGGCCGAGGTCGCCGTCCCACTTGGGGATCTCGTACTCGAGCACCGTGTGGTCGCGCCAGGTGTTCCAGGTGAGCTCCGACACCAGGCGGTGGTCCTGGTGTCTGTCGTGGCGGTAGTGGGTGAAGATCAGGTCCGGCTCGGCCTCGCGCTTCGCGGCCTCGAAGACGTCCTTCACGGCCCCGCCCTCGTAGGGCAGGAAGCCGTCCCGGAACGCCTCGATCCGCACCCGGGCCTCGCCCCCTTCGCCCAGGAAGCGACGCGCGCTCCCCTCCGCCTCGCGCCGGCGCACCGCGTCGCCGCTGAGCACGAGCCAGCGGATGTCCAGGTCGGGCCGCGCCTCCCGCAGCCTCAGGAGCGTGCCGCCGCAGCCGATCTCGATGTCGTCGCAGTGGGCTCCCAGGCACAGCACCCGGGCGCCCCGGGCGAGGTCGAGGCGCAGGGGCTTCACGGGTTCGGCGCTCCCCGCTTCCACACCTCCCAGGGCGCGCGGTCGCCGTCGGAGAGGTCCTCGAGGATCTGCTTGTCCTTGAAGGTGTCCATGCACTGCCAGAAGCCGTCGTAGCGGTAGGCCAGCAGCTGCCGCTCCGCCGCGAGCCGGCGGAAGGGCTCCACCACCAGCTCCTCGCCGGGCTCGATGTAGTCGAAGATCTTGCGCCGGAAGACGAAGAAGCCGCCGTTGATGCGCAGGCCGGCCTCGCCCACCGAGTCGATGCCGGTGACGAGCCCCTCGTCGTCCGCGGACACCAGGTGGAAGACCGCGTTGGGCGCGACGCTGAGGAAGCAGCCCACCTCGCTCCGGGCGCGGAAGTGCTCGATGTAGCGGTCGAGGGGCAGGTCGGAGAGGCCGTCGGCGTAGTTGGCCAGGAACATCTCCTCGCCGGCCAGCAGGGGCTCCACGGCCTTCAGCCGCTGGCCGATGTTGGCCTGGAGCCCGGTGTCGACGAAGCGGATCGTCCAGTCGTCGATCCGCGGGCCGAGGACCTCGATCTCCCGCCCGCCGCGGCGCAGCACGAAGTCCGACGACACGGTCTCCCGGTAGTCGACGAAGTACTGCTTGATGGCGTCGGCGCGGTAGCCCAGGCACAGGATGAAGTCCCGGTGCCCGAAGTGGGCGTAGTAGCTCATCAGGTGCCACACGATCGGGCGGTAGCCGATCATCGCCAGGGGCTTCGGGTCGTTGCGGGCGTGGTCCCGCAGGCGCATGCCCTGCCCGCCGCAGAAGAGGACGACCTTCACGCGTACACCTCCACCTCGGGGATCGGCACCACGAAGCGTCCGCCCCAGGATCGGATGCCGGCCATCTGCTCCATGATCTCCTCCCGGAGGTTCCAGGGCAGGATCAGCACGTAGTCCGGCCGGGTCTCGAAGATGCGCTCGGGCGCATGGATCGGGATCCTCGAGCCCGGCAGGTAGTTGCCCTGCTTGTGGGGGCTGCGATCGACCGTGTAGGCCAGGAGATCGGTCGTGATGCCGCAGTAGTTGAGCAGCGTGTTGCCCTTGCCCGGAGCCCCGTAGCCCGCGACCTGCTCGCCGCGCTCCCGGGCCCCGCGCAGGAAGGCCAGGAGCTGCTCGCGGCAGGCTCCCACCCGGGCGCCGAAGCGGTCGTACCAGGCCGGGTCGCGCATGCCCGCCGCCTCCTCCCGGGCGCGCAGGGCCGCCACCGCGGGCTCCACCTCGAGGATCGCCGGGGCTCCCGGCCGGGCGGCGTGGCGGCCGTAGACCCGCAGCGAGCCGCCGTGGGTGGGCAGCTCCTCCACGTCGAAGATCTCCAGCCCGTGGCGGGCGAAGATCCGCTCCACCACCCCGAAGGCGAGGTACGAGAAGTGCTCGTGGTAGATGGTGTCGAACTGGTTTCCCTCCACCAGGCGCAGCAGGTGGGGGAACTCCAGGGTCGCGACCCCCGCGGGCGCCAGGAGCAGGGCGAGGCCCGCCACGAAGTCGTTGATGTCCGGCACGTGGGCGAGCACGTTGTTCCCGAGCAGGAGATCCGCCGGGCCGTGCTCGGCGGCCACCCGCCGGGCCGTGCCGGTTCCGAAGAACGCGACCACCGTCTCGATGCCCTTCTCGCGGGCGGCGGCCGCGCAGTTGGCCGCCGGCTCGATGCCCAGCACGGGAACGCCCTTCTCGCGGAAGTACTGGAGCAGGTAGCCGTCGTTGCTGGCGACCTCGACCACCCGGCTGCGGGGGCCGAGGTCGAAGCGGGCGATCATCCGCTCGGTGTAGGCCCGGGCGTGGGCCAGCCAGGACTCCGAGAAGGAGGAGAAGTAGGCGTAGTCGCCGGTGCCGAAGATGTCCTCCGGCGGAACGAAGTCCTCGGTCTGCACCAGCCAGCAGTCGTGGCAGACCCAGGCCCGCAGGGGGAAGGCGGCCTCCTCGCGGTCCAGGTCCGCGGGCGTCAGGTGGCTCTGGCAGGGGGGCTGCTCGCCCAGGTCCACCAGCAGGTGGCCGAGCTCGGCCTGGCAGGATCGACAGCGCGGCGGAGGGGACGGACTCAACCGGGGCTCCTTCCGCGCCGTAGGATACACGCTGCCTCGCCGCGGCCCGAGCGGCTACGCTCCAAGCCCGCATGACGCCTCCTCGCTCCGTCGATGCGCGACTCTACGTCGCTCTCGTCCTGCTCGAGCTGTGCGTGGCGACTGCGCTGCTCGCGCTGCACCGGCTCGGGGACGCCCCGCTGCTCGGTCCGCTCTCGAGCCGTCCCCGCCTGCTGCTCCTCGTCGCGGTCGCCATCGGCGTGGGGGCGTCGCTGGTCGTTGCGTCCCGCCTCTGCGCCCGTTCTGCCGGCTGGCTGCCGGCCCTCGCCGCGAATCTGCTGGGTCTGGGACTGGCTTGGGCCGGGGCCGAGGTGGCCCTGCGAGTCCTGGCCACGACGACAGCCCAGGGGCCCGTCCTGTTCGGCGTACAGCTGCGGCCCCGGAGCTGGCGCGCCGTGGTCGATCGGCACCGTGCGCTTCTCGAGCAAGCCGAGCAGGAGGGCTCCTTCTGGGCCGAGCATCCCGCGCTGGGCTGGGCCCTCACGCCGTCGCGGGAGAGCGAGAACGGCCTCTATCGGACCAGCGCGGAGGGCCTTCGCGCGTCTCGACGTGGGCAGATCCTCCAGAACGTCCCGGCGAAGGCCCGCGTGGCGCTCGTGGGCGACTCCTACACGTTCTGCGAGGAGGTTTCTTTCGACGACTGTTGGGGAGCCCAGCTCGCGGGTCTTCTCGGAGACGAAGTGCAGGTGCTCAACTTCGGCGTCCCCGGCTACGGCATCGATCAGGCCCTCCTCCGCTACCGGCTGGATGCCTCCCGCTGGGAGCCCGACGTGGTCATCTTCGGTGTGTTCCCCCACGACCTGCTTCGGAGCATGCTCGTCTACCCCTTCATCAGCTTTCCGCACTGGTCGGTGCCGTTCGCCAAGCCCCGCTTCGAACTCGTCGACGGAGATCTGCGCAATCGCAACCCGCGACCGCTCCCGGCGCGCGAGATCGTCGCCCGGGCCTCCATCGCCGAGCTGCCGCTGGTCGGCTACGACGCCGGCTACGATCCGAGCGCGTGGCGTGAAATGCCGGGCCACGCGAGCTGGCTGGTGCGGTTCCTGACCTCGCGCTTCCCGCCGCGCCGCACGCCTCCTCCCCATCTATCGCCCGTGGCCCGCGACGAGCTCAACGCGGCCCTCTTGCGCGCGTTCACTGCCGAGGTCACCGACGACGGCGCGGTGCCGCTGCTGGTGTATCTGCCGCCGCGCAGCGAGATGCCCGACCACCCCGGGTACCTGCCCGAATACGCCCGCACCCGCGACTGGCTGGCCCGGAACGGATTTACCTACGTGGACGCGCTGCCGGCCATCCAGACCCTCCCCGTCGCGGAGCGTTTCGTTCGCTCGGGCGGCCACTACGCTCCCGCGGCCAACGCGAGGGTGGCCGGGTCCCTCGCGGACGCAGTCCGCGACGCTCTCCATCGGACGCGCAGCTCCGACGCAACCGCACTCCGGGGGCATCAGTGCGTTACCCTGCCGGCGGCCGGAAGCACCCACCCAGGAACCCGACGAGGAGTGGCATGGCGAGTCGGCGAGCTCGGGTCGCGATCGGCGTCCCCGTCTACAACGGCGCGCGCTTCCTGGGAAGCACCGTGGAGTCGCTGCTGGCCCAGACCTTCGACGACTTCGAGCTGCTCATCTCCGACAACGCCTCCACCGATGCCACCGAGGACGTGGCCCGCGACCTGGCGGCCCGGGATCCGCGCGTCCGCTACCACCGCCACCCGACCAACCGGGGTCTGGCCGCCAACTACAACTTCCTCTTCGAGCAGGCCTCCAGCGCGTACTTCAAGTGGGGGACGGCCGACGACGTGTGCGCGCCGACCTTCCTCGAGCGCTGCGTGGCGGCGCTGGACGCCGACCCGGGCGTGGTGCTGGCGGCGCCGCGCGCCGCCTTCATCGACGCCGAGGGCCGTCCCCTGGCCGTTCGGGATCCCGGCTTCCCGCTCGACGCCGGGTCCGCGAGCGCGCGCCTGCGCTACGTCTTCGACGCGGGCAGCTGGGTGAACGCGATCCTCGGGGTCATCCGTGCGGACGCGCTGGCCCGGACGCCGCTCATGCCGCGCTATGCCGGGGGCGACTACGTCCTGCTCGGCGAGCTGGCCGCCCGGGGCCGCTTCGTCGAGATCCCCGAGGCCCTCCTCCAGCGACGCGTGCACGCGGAGGCCTCGAGCCAGCTGGTGGACGATCCCGAGCGCATCCTGCGCCTCGTCACGGGTCGCGGCGGCGTGTCCCTGCCCCGGTGGTTCCGGCTGCGGGACCACGCCCGCACGGTCCTGGGGTCGGCGCTTCCCCGGCGGGAGAAGCTCGCGCTGCTGGCGCAGCTCGCCCGGCGGGCGCGCTGGGACCGGGGTCGGCTGGGGCGCGAGCTCTGGCTGGCGGGTCGGGTGGCGCTGCAATCGCTCCGCCGCCGGGAGGCCCCGTGAGCGGCTCCGCGTCCGCTTCGGCCGCCCGCTTCCGGACCCTGCGCAACGTGCTCACCAACTGGGGCGCGTTCGGGCTGAACGCCTTCATCGGCTTCCTGCTCTCGCCCTACGTGGTGCGCAGCCTGGGCGAGGGGCTCTACGGCGTGTGGGTGCTGGTGGGGTCCCTGGTGGGCTACATGGGCCTGCTCGACGCCGGCGTCCGGGGCGCGGTCACCAAGTACGTGGCGACCCACCACGCGGCCCATCGCCACGAGGACGCCCAGCGCATCGCCTCCGCGGCGCTCGCCTTCTTCGGGGGCGCCGGGATCGTGGCCATCGCGGGGTCGGCGGTGATCGGCTATGGCGTCCTGCCCCACCTCGGCGTGCCCGAGTCGCTCCGGTCCACCCTCCCGGCCGTCGTCCTGCTGTGCGGCGTGGCGGTGGCGGTGACCCTGGTCACCGGCGTCTTCGGCGGCGTGATCGTCGGCGTGCAGCGTTTCGACCGCCAGAA
Source organism: uncultured Spirochaetales bacterium (assembly GCA_964442285.1). Classification (GTDB taxonomy): domain Bacteria; phylum Myxococcota_A; class UBA9160; order UBA9160; family JAFDET01; genus CAYTZH01. The sequence continues at coordinate 144,701 of CAYTZH010000005.1, forward strand.
CGCCATCACCATGGGGGTAGGGGTGCTGCGTGCGCTGGGCACCGTGGCCGCCCTGGAGGCGGGAACCGGGCTGCTGGGGATCGCCTGGGTGCAGCTGGCGGCGGCCCTGGTGCAGGGGTCGGCCATCGTCGCGACCAGCCGCTGGCTGTATCCCGAGCTGCGGATCCGGCCCCGCGGCTGGGAGCCCGCGCACCTGCGACTGCTCCTGACCTTCGGCCTGGCGAGCACCCTGCTCTCCGCCTCGGGCGTGGTGATCGACTACTCCGACTCCTTCGTGATCGGCTCCTTCCTCTCGGTGGCGGCCATCACGCCCTTCGCCATCGCCGCCAACCTCGTGCTCTATGCCCGCGCCGTGGTGAGCGGGATCTCCCACATCGTGACGCCGCTGATGGGGAGCCTGGAGGGAAGCGGCGCCCTGGAACGCTGCGGCGAGACGACCCTGCGCTACGCCCGCTACGCGACCCTGGTGCTGAGCCCGGTGGTCGTCACCTTCGTGCTGCGGGGCGGGCCCTTCATCGGCCTGTGGATGGAGCCCCGCTACGAGGCCGACGGCGGCGCCGTGCTCTTCGTGCTCTCGCTCTCCCTCTGGACCTTCGCCGGCTTCCAGGTGCTGACGGCGTCGCTCATGGGGCTGAACCGGCATCGGGGTCTGATCCCCGTCTTCCTGCTCGAGGCCGTTCTGAACCTGGCGCTGAGCATCTTCCTGGCCCGCGAGGTGGGGCTCCTCGGCGTGGCCTGGGGGACGACGATCCCGCGCCTCTCGGTCTGCCTGCTGATCGGCCCCTTCTTCGCCCAGCGCCAGCTGGGGCTGTCCGTCGCCGCCTACTGGCGTGACACCGTCCTGCGTCCGGTGGCGGCCATGCTGCCCTTCGCGGCCCTGAGCTTCTGGGTCGAGATGCGCTGGCCCGCGGGCTCGCTCGTCGTCTTCTTCGCCCAGGTGGCCGCCGCGCTCCCGGTCGCGGTCCTCGGCGCGGCCGTGCTCGGGCTCGATGCCTCGGAGCGCGCCCAGGCGCGGGCCACCCTCCACCGCGCCCTCGGGCTGCGCCCCCCGACCGCCGGGGCCACCCCCGTCGAGCCGACCCGGAGGTCCCTCTCGTGAGTCCCCGTGCGTCGACCCCGAAGCGGCTCCGGCTGCGCGCCGGCGAGTGGGTGGAGGTGCGCTCGGCGTCCGAGATCCTCTCGACCCTCGACGCCGACGGCGCTCTGGACGGCCTTCCCTTCATGCCCGAGATGCTCGCCCTGTGCGGGCGTCGCTTCCGGGTCCTGGCCCGGGCCCACAAGACCTGCGACACGGTGAACAAGACAGGGGGACGGCGCATGCGCGACGCCGTGCACCTGGACGGCGCCGCCTGCGACGGCGGCGGCGCCCGCTGCGACGGCAGCGGCCACGGCGGCTGTCAGGCGGCGTGTCTGCTCTTCTTCAAGGAGGCCTGGCTGCGGCGCGCCGACGCCCCCACCGCCGTGGTGCCCGCCGCGGCACCGGAGGAGGTGGTGGCCCGCCTCGAGGCCGCGGCGTCGCGACCGGGGCCCGACGGCGCGCCGCGCTACCGCTGCCAGGCGACGGAGCTGCCCCGGGCCACCCAGCCCCTCTCTGCCTGGGATCCGCGCCAGTACCTCGAGGACCTCACGTCCGGGAACACGAGCCTGCGGGAGCTCGTCTGGGTGCTCGCGGTGGCCCTCTACAACCAGCTCCAGGCCTGGCGCGACGGGGGCTCCTGGCCCTCCCTCGAGAGCCGGGCCCGTGGCCGGACGCCGTCGCGCCGTCTCGACCTGCAGCCGGGGGAGCGCGTGCGGGTGCGCTCCAAGGCCGAGATCGAGGAGACCCTGAAGGACGGACGCAACCGGGGCATGTGGTTCGACGTCGAGTGCGTCCAGTTCTGCGAGCGCACCTATCGGGTGGGTCCGCGAATCGAGCGGATCCTGAACGAGGAGACCGGCGAGATGATGGAGCTCGCCAACGACTGCCTGATCCTCGAGGGCGTGGTGTGCACGGGCCGCTACACGCCCCAGCGTCTGCTGTGTCCGCGGCGCATCTTCCCCTACTGGCGGGAGATCTGGCTCGAGCGGGTCGACGGCGCCGACCCGGACCGGGCTCCGGGCCGCGTCCGACCGGACACCGACCCGGGACCGCCTCGCTAGAATTCGCGCCGTCCGGGGATAGACTCCGGACGCGGGGAGGTCTCGTGGCCGAGCAGAGCGAGTTCCGGGCAGCACCCGGCTACGCCATCTCCATCGAGCCCGCGCGCCGGCGGGTCCGGGTGGAGTTCAACGGCACGATCGTCGCCGAGACCCGGGACGCCCTGGTGCTGCACGAGACGCGCCTGCCGCCGGTCTACTACCTGCCGCGGGATGACGTCCGCATGGACCTGCTCTCGCCCACGGGGTACCACACCCACTGCCCGTTCAAGGGCAACGCCTCCTACTGGACCCTGCAGGTGGGCGACGCGGCGCAGGAGAACGCCGTCTGGTCCTACGAGGACCCGCTTCCCGAGGTGGAGCGCCTGCGCGACTACCTGGCGTTCTACCGCGACCGGATGCACGGCTGGTACGAGGACGAGGCGGACGTCTGCATCAATCCCCTGGTCGACCGCCACGTCCACGGCAACCCGCTGGTGGACTGGATGCTGCGGGACGCCTGGGAGGCCACCTCCGTCGCCGAGCTGGTGGCGCGCTTCGCCGCCGCCCTGGCAGGCTCGGGCTGTGCGGTGCTGCGCGTGAATTTGATGGTGCGGACGCTGCATCCCCAGGTGATGGGCACGGTCCACGTCTGGCGGGCCGAGACCGGGGAGGTCGAGTCCGTCGAGCTCTCCCACGCCAGCAGCGACGAGGAGCGCTTCCTGAGCAGCCCCTTCGTGCCGATCTTCCAGGGCCGGGGCGGGGTGCGGCGACGCCTGGACGGCGATCGCCCCGAGCTCGACTTCCCCATCCTCCGGGAGCTGCGGGACGGGGGCATCACAGACTACGCGGCGATGCCCGTGGCGTTCTCCGACGGTCGCGTCCACGCGCTGACCCTCGCCACCGGGCGGCCGGGCGGGTTCAGCGTCGAGGAGCTGGGCTACGTCCACGAGGTGCTGCCCCTGCTGGCGCGGCTCGTGGAGGTGCACGCCCTGCGCCGCACGGCGCGCACCCTCCTCGACACCTACCTGGGCATGCACACCGGCGAGCGGGTCCTGGAGGGTCTGATCCGCCGGGGGGACGGCGAGGTCATCCCGGCGGTGGTCTGGTTCGCGGACATGCGCGACTCCACGGCGCTGGCCGAGTCGCTGCCGCGCCAGGCCTACCTGGACCTCCTCAACGAGTTCTTCGAGAGCACCGCCGGCTCCGCCATCGAGCAGGGCGGCGAGGTGCTCAAGTTCATCGGGGATGCGGTGCTGGCGATCTTCCCGCTTCGCGACCATCCCGACGCCGGCCGGCGCGCCCTGCGCGCCGCGCGCGAGGCCCTCGCCGGCATCGACGAGCGCAACGTGGCCCGCAAGCCGGACGAGCCCGTCCTGGGCGCGGCGGTGGCCCTGCACGTGGGGGACGTGAACTACGGCAACATCGGCATCGAGGGCCGTCTGGACTTCACGGTCACCGGGCCGACGGTGAACGAGGTCTCCCGGCTCGAGGGCCTGTCCAAGGCGCTGGGGGCGCCGCTGGTGACTTCCGGCGCGTTCGCCGCGCTGGTCCCCGGCGAAACCCGCTCGCTCGGCACCCACGCCCTGCGCGGGGTGCGGGAGCCGATCGAGGTATTCGCGCCGGCCTAGGCGCGGCTGGGCGAGCGGCCCGCGACGGCCGCGGCGTAGGCCTGGCGGGCACCGCGAAGGCCCGCGACGACCGAGCGGCTGCGGATGGCGTCGGTGGCGAGGCGCAGGGCGCCGGTCGAGAGCCCCCGGGCCATGTCGCGCTCGCCGGCCAGGAGCAGGCGCAGGGCCAGCCCGAACAGGGCCAGGGCGATCAGGGCGGCGATGGCGGTCACGAGATCCAGCACGGTCTTCTCTCCTCGTCCACGGCGACAGTATGGCGGGCCCCGCTGCCCGGGGCTGTGAATTCCCTCACAAGCCCAACGCGTCTTCCGGCTGGCCGGCGGCAGGGCGGTTCGGTACCCAACCGCCAGCCCGCCCCGGAGGACCCGTGAACGCCGCCCGTCGGCCGCTGCCCGAGCCCACCCCCGAGACCCGGCATTTCTGGGAGGGCACCCTGGCGGGAGAGCTGCGGCTGCAGCGCTGCAACCCCTGCGACCGCGCATACTTCCCGCCGCGGCGCTGCTGTCCACGCTGCGCCTCGCCGGACGTCGAGATCTTCCGGGCGTCCGGCCGGGGCACCCTGCACAGCTACGTCATCCACCACCGGGCGGCGCCGGGCTTCGAGCCCCCCTACGCCATCGCCGTGGTGGCACTCGACGAGGGGCCCCGGCTGATGAGCAACCTGGTGGACGTGGCCCAGACCCCGGAGGCCCTCGTGCTGGACATGCCCCTGGAGGTCACTTTCGAGCGCCTGAGCGACGAGATCGCCCTGCCGCAATTCCGGCCCCGTGCCGGCGCGGAGGCCTGAGCGTGCGGGGATCGGTCGCCATCGCGGGCGCCGCCGAGACGGAGCAGCTCGGCAAGCTGCCGCATCTCTCCCAGATCGAGCTCCACGCCGAGGCCGCCCGGCGGGCCCTGGCGGACGCCGGCCTCACCCCGCGCGAGGTCGACGGCGTGGCCACCGCGGGGGAGCTCCCGGTGACGGTCGCCCACTACCTGGGGATCGAGCCCACCTGGCTCGACGGCACCGCGGTCGGCGGCTGCTCCTTCATGATCCACGTGCGCCACGCCGTGGCGGCCATCGAGGCGGGGCTCTGCCGCACCGTGCTCATCACCCACGGCGAGAGCGGCCGCTCCCAGATCGGACGCGCCCGGCGCGCGGTGCCGGCGGCGAGCCTGCAGGGGCAGTTCGAGCTGCCCTACGGCCCCATGGGTCCGCCGACCCTCTTCACCCTGCCGGTGCTCCGCTACATGAAGACCTACGGCGTGAGCGAGGCGCAGCTCGCCCGGGTCGCCGTGGTGCAGCGCGAGTGGGCCGGGCGCAATCCCCGCGCCTACGCCCGCGACCCGATCACGGTGGACGACGTGCTCGCCTCGCGCATGATCGCCTGGCCCTTCCGCCTGCTCATGTGCTGCCTGGTCACCGACGGCGGCGGCGCCCTGGTGCTGACCTCCGCCGAGCGCGCCCGCGACCTGCCGCGCCCTCCGGTCTACGTGCTGGGCAGCGGCGAGAGCTGCGAGACGCCCATGGTGAGCCAGATGGAGGACTTCACCTCCTCGCGGGCCTTCCGGATGTCGGGACGCCTGGCGTTCGAGTCGTCGGGCATCACCCACGCCGACGTCGACCACCTGATGATCTACGACGCCTTCGCCCACCTCCCGCTCTACGGCCTGGAGGATCTGGGCTTCGTCGGCCGCGGCGAGGCGGCGGCGTTCGTGGAGGCGCGCCACACCGCGCCGGGGGGCTCCCTGCCCCTGAACACCAACGGCGGTGGCCTCTCCTACACCCACACCGGCATGTACGGCATGTTCGCCCTGCAGGAGGGCGTGCGGCAGATGCGCGGGGAGGCGTCGGCCCAGGTGGAGGGCGCCCAGGTCTCGGTCGTCCACGGCGTGGGCGGCATGTTCGCGGCCAGCGGCACGGTGGTGCTCTCGAGCCAGCAGCCCTGAGCAAGGAGCTCAGGCCCGGCGCGGGCAGGCCTCCGGCGGCGGCTCGGGCGGCCCCGGAAGCACCGGGGGCTCGACGCCCAGGGGCTCCGGGCCGTGGCGCGCGGTCTTCATCCAGAAGGCCGCAGCCAGGGAGACCAGGGAGACGACCGCGCCCGCCCAGAACGCGCGGGAGAGGTCCGCGGCCTCTCCCGTGCCGCCGTACACCAGGGTGAGCAGGATGATCCCGAAGGGCGTGCCGATGCGGCCGGCGAGGCTCTGGGTGGCCGACGCGATGCCCAGGTCCTCGTCCTTCACGGCGTTGGAGACCGCGGACGTGAGCGACGGCACGGCCAGGCCGTGGCCGACGCCCTGGAGCACCAGGCCCACGGCGAGCAGGGGAAGCCACGTGGCGGCCACCGCGACCGCGAGCAGGGCGATGCCGACGGTCATCACGGCGCAGCCGATCACCGAGGCCCAGCGCTCGCCCACCCGGAATCCCAGGCTGCCCCCGAGCGGCGAGGCGGCCGTGAGCGACGCCGTCCGCAGGAGCATGATCCCCGAGGCCAGCGTCATCGAGAAGCCGAAGGGGCCGAGCAGCGCGAAGGGTGCGACGGCGAACGCGCCCATGTAGGCGGCGCCCATGGCGGCGCCCGAGACGATGGGCGCGCTGAAGTTGCGGCGCGCGAAGTAGTCCAGGGAGAGCAGGGGCGCCGCGGCGCGTCGCTCGACGGCGACGAAGACCGGGAGTGTCGCCAGGCCGACCCCCGCCGCGCCGAGCACCCAGGGCGAGGTGAGGCCGTGCTCCCCGGCGAGGCCGACGGCCAGCATGACGCCGCCGACGCACACCGTGAGCGTCGCCACGCCGGGCACGTCGAAGCGCACCCGCTGGCGCACGGTCTCTCGCAGCACCCCCCACGCGAGCCCGAGCGCGAGCAGCGAGAAGAAGGCCTGAAGCACGAAGACCACGCGCCAGCCGAGGAGGTCGACCAGGGGACCGCCCAGCACCAGCCCCAGGGCGGGGGCGGCGGCGCCCGTCATCGACCACCAGCCCATGGCGCGCACCCGCTGCTCGGGCGCGCTCACACCGAAGATCAGCGCCATGGACGAGGGGTGGGTGGCGCCCCCGGCGACCGCCGCCAGGGTGCGCACCCCGATCAGCGACCACACGTCCCAGGCGAGCGCCGTCACCGCGGCCACCAGGGTCGCCGCGCCCAGGCCCGCCAGGAAGACGCGGCGGTGGCCGTAGAGGTCGCCGAGCTTGCCGAGCAGGGGCAGGGTGACGGCGGACAGGAGCATCGGCGCGGAGATGACCCAGGCCGCCGTCGTCTCGGCCACGCCGAACTCCGCGGCGATCGACTTGAGCGACATGGTCAGGATCGTGATCGGGAAGGCGGTCGCGAACATGCCCGAGAGGGCCGCCAGCAGGACCCAGGTGGGATAGCGGCCGCCGGATTCGAGTCGCCCGACCCAGCGGCCCCGCAGGCCCCGGGGCGGGGCGGCGAGCGCGGGGGCCCCGCCCGGCGGTGCGGCGAGCGTGGGTGCCACGTCCGACGGCGCCGTGGCGCCGCCGCGGAGGGTTCCGGACCGGTGCTGGGACATGAGTCCCCTACCGTAGCGGTTCGTTCGGGGTCTGCCGGGGGCCGGGCGTGCCGTTTGCGTGACGGACCGGCGAAGGCACCGGGCGCGCCTCTGCCGTCACGACCCAGCGGAGCGGTCCGCCGGGGACGGGCGTGTCGAACGGGAAGCAGGTGATCAGGGTGAGCCGGGTCGGCCCCGTCGGAGCGAGGGGCCCCGGATCGCGTTCGTGGACGGCCGCTCCACGCACGACGGTGTAGTCCATCCGTCCACCGTCGGCGCGCTCCACGGTGATCCGGTCGCCCGGCGCGAGGTCCCGCAGGAAGGCGAAGTGGGTGTCGCGATGCCCGGCCAGGACGCTGTTTCCGCGCGTTCCGGGGCGCGCCGAGCCCGCCAGGTGTCCGGGGCCGAAGGCCAGCACGCGCCCCGTGGCGCCCGCGAGCACCACCCGCGTCACGCCCCGCGCCGGCACCTCCAGCCGCGCCAGGGGCGTCGTATCCGCCCAGGGCCACGGCCGCGGCGCCGGGGCCCCCGCCCGGGTGCGCGCCCAGGCGCGCTCGAGGAGGACCTGGGCCAGCGCCGCCTTGGCCGGGATCCACGTGCCCTGCAGGAGGAGCAGCCCGCCGACCGCGGCCAGGACCACGGCGGCCGCCCGCCTTCCGCCGAGGGGCCGCGTGGCGCGGCCGAGGGGCCGCGTGGCGCGGCCGAGGGGCCGCGTGGCGCGGCCGAGGGGCC